>JBFRWI010000133.1:0-13569 GCA_051439505.1 Hormoscilla sp.
GCCTTGGGACGTACACCCAAGGACTTTGCCGATTATGCTAAAGAGGTGGCTGCTACAGGTTTATGGACCAATTGACAATTGACAATTGATAATTGATAATTGACAATTGACAATTGATAATTGATAATTGATAATTGATAATTGATAATTGATAATTGCTAATGGGTAATATTAATTGACAATTGACAATTAACAATTGGGTTTGTCGCGTGGAACCTTTACTCTGACTTGGATTGCCATCCTGCCCCTCTGAGTTTTATTATGGTCGAGAATGCGACTTGATATAATTGTCAATTGTCAATTATCAATTGTCAATTACCCCAATTACCCCAATTATCAATTATGAAGAATAATGTAGTCAGAGAAAAATCATTTGCTTTTGCATTGCGGATTGTAAACTTGTCGCGCTATCTCAATCAGGAAAAACAAGAGTACGTTCTCTCAAAGCAAGTGCTTCGTAGCGGAACAGCAATCGGAGCACTAGTACGGGAAAGCGAACAAGCCGAAAGTAGAGCCGATTTTATTCACAAACTAGCGATCGCCCTTAAAGAAGCCAACGAAACCCAATACTGGCTAGAATTATTACACCAGTCAGACTACATTGATGAAAGAAGTTTCAAGTCGATAGACCAAGATTGCATCGAACTCCTAAAACTCCTAACCTCAATCCTAAAATCCACTAAGACAATTGACAATTGACAATTGACAATTGACAATTGTCAATTGATAATTAGGGCTTGCTGAAAAAGTTTGTTAGTGGGGGTTTGACGCGGGGACGCGGGGACGCGGGGACGCGGGGATGGGGAGACATGGGAGAAAATTTCAGTATTTTGAGGCACGACTAGCCAAAATTGATGATATTTTGGGATTCTCTGGAATCGAGTAACCCTTAGCTATCCTTACTTTCCGCTTTATTCAGCAGACCCTAATTATCAATTATCAATTGTCAATTATCAATTATCAATATGGTTTTTGCGGCAAAAATCTCTGCGGCGCTCAGTTGCAATTCCGGGAAAGCCAAAGACTCAATCCTCTGGTTTCCGGTAAACAGCGTTACCTGATACTCCCCATCCACCAGCTGGTATACAGAGAGAGTCGGTTGCTTGGGATTGCCGATAAACCGCCGGCCCCCTATACCCAGATAATCCACAATCCAGTATTCGGGTATACCCATCAGTTCGTATTCCCCGACTTTCCTCAGATAATCATCTTGCCAGTTTGTACTGACAACCTCTATAGCCAGTCCCACGGAATCTCCCTTGGTAATAATCGATTCTTTCTGCCAACGGGGTTCCTCGGCTAGTTGCGCTTTATTAAGGACAATTATGTCAGGTTTGTAACCGGATTCCTCATGGATCGGTTTCAGCAAGCACTCCCCTGGAATTGCACGAGGTAATTGCGATCGCCGAATTTCAAAATGGAGTTCGCCAACAATAAAACCGATAACACTAGAATGTTCCCCAGTTCCTAAAGGCATTTTTACGATCGCTCCATTGTGTAGTTCGTATTTACAGGTCGCGTTTTCCGGATACCAGTCAACAAATTCATCGAATGATAGGGGTGTGGTTAGAGTCGCAATCATAGTTCTTCAATACAAAAGATTAAGACAAGAAAGGGTTTTGCATGGCGGCAGGTACATTTGTCATTGCGAGGGGGGGGGTACGTAGCGATAACGGCCTGCTCAATTGAGTTAACGGGGGGATGCTGGCGGAGAGCCCTAAAATGTCGGTTTTGGTTTCCCCCTCGCAATGACAGGTTGTATCCCTTGAAGTATTGAGAAGGATTTGGGTTCATACCTTTATCGCCTCCAAATACTCCGACAAGAAATCAATCAGATCCATCGATTCAGCGACAAAGCCCATAGCATCGCTAAACTTGGGACCTTGAATCAGGGAGGAAAAATGGGCGATCGCCTCCTGTTGTTTGGCTTTCTGGAGATACTGGAGATATTTTAACAGATTCTTGCGGGCATTCTCCGCTTTATTTTCGGGGCAATGCCCGCTATTGAGCCAGAGTAAAACCCGTTCGTTCAAACTGGCAAAGTCCTGAATCTCCAAATCTTTGAGTTGCTTGGAATGCTTAGAATATTGCAACAGGAGTTGCTCGGGACTCAGACCCCGTTGGTTAGCGAGGCTTTGGCGAAAGGCGAGACTGGCACGACTCCCCACCATACCTGCAATCAGTTTGAAGTGAATCTCCTCCAACTCTTTATGGTTGCGAACAAAATCCGCGACTTTGACCCAAGCGCGGCGATCGGGGGTTTTGATCAAGCCAGCGGTGGCGATCGCCGCATCCGCATCCGGGTTGTCACCATCAAGATACTCCGGATGCTGTTGGATAAATGTCAGCACCCGCGAATCGATATCGCGATCGGCAGCCCAGAGCAGCCAATCTTCCACCGTCGGCACAAACTCGTAGAGATTGAACCGCGACACCAGAGCCGGATCCAGCTCCGTCAGTTGATATTCTTCCCCCCCATTCACCGCAGCAATCACAATACTGCCAGGGGGTAGGGGTTTACCCGCCAAGGTTTTGTTGAGGGTCAGGTCTTGAACCGCCTGCAAAATTTCGGGACGGGCCCGGTTAAGCTCGTCCAGAAAGAGCACCACCGCGCGATCGGGTTCGGGCCACCAGTAGGGGGGTAAAAAGACCGATCGGCCCGTTGTCTCATCTTTATGCAACAAGCCAATCAAATCCCCCGGATCGCTCATCTGACCCAAAAAGAACGGAATGACGGGCAGGTTCTGGCGCTGACGGTAGAAATGGCTAATAATTTCTGATTTGCCAATACCATGCTTGCCCACCAGGAGGATATTTTGCTCCGGTGGGGTCAGTTCCAGAACTTGATAGAGTTCGCGAGCATCAATACGAATCATTTTCTTCGACCTTTATCCTTCTACCTTTATAGCGTTTCTGAAATTGATGTGGTATCGCCTATGTGTCATTGCGAGGGGGGAGACTAGCGCGATAACTTATGCTCAACCGAGTTAACCCCCCCGAAGCAATCTCCTCGCCCCGTATAAGATGAAGATCATGCGCGGCGTCATCGGTGAGATTGCTAGCCCTCCTGCGTCGGGCCGCTGCGCTTTTACGAAGTGCGCGACGCAGGAGCGCTACGGGGGGATCCAAGCGACGCTCCCTAAAATGTCGGTTTTTGTTTCCCCCTCGCAATGACAGATTGTATCCCTTGAAGTATTGGGGCAAAGCCCTACTACCTTGCTGCATTTTAACTACAAATCCTCATGACGAATCCAGTCAGAACGGCGATAGCCCCGCTTGAGATTGGTTTTAAAGCGAACGCCACTGTCGTAAGTCTCCCGGAGAGCCTGAATTGCCGTGCGCAATTTTGGTACCACCTCCTTGAACTGGTTAAAGGGAATCAAAATAGCAAAGTTGTCGTTGTCAGACAGGCGAATAATCAGCTTGAGCTTAAAAGTATCAACTTCGGTGGCAAAGTCAAAGCGATCTTCCTTGGCAATTTTACGCACCTGAGCCAAGATAGCTTGCACTTTCAAGTCTTTCTGTTTTTGGCGCTTGGCAGCCTGGGCTTTTTGCCGATCGACCCGCTGCAAAAATGCTTGCACCAGGGCCACCACCTCATCAATATCTGAAACGGGGGCCGATCGCTCGTACCCTAAGTCAACCCAGAGCTGCTGTTGCTCCGAATTTCTGAGCAAATGTAAATGGGTGTGATTGTTATACCAGCGATCGCTTAATCCTTCGAGCAGAATAGAGCAACAGAGGGTGTTGGTGGGGGCCTGGTCTGCGCTTGACCCCCCTTGGAAACGATGGTGATAGTGACCGTTATCATTCCGCTTTGCGCCAGCGATCGGCTCAATTCGCGCCAACAATTCTTCCGCCAGCTCTTGGGCCCGATCGGGGTCAACGCTGAGGGGTTTCTTCCCCGAGATATTCTCCCGGAGGAGCTTTTGCAAACTTCGTGATGTGATAGACATAATATAAATTCGCAATTTACAGTTCGGAAGTTCTCAAACTACAGCTATATATACATATATTTTAGCTTAACCATCTGTAGTTGGACTGTTTGAGCTAATTTGATGCTTTCGATGTAGGGAGCGGTTTCCGAACCAAATCCAACATAGTCGAATCGGGTGTTGCGAAACCGCTCCCTAATTGTACCATCTGGAGTGACGAAGTTGGCGACCTTGCCAGCAGTTATCAAGGGCACGAGGGTGGAGGGTACTTCATCGCCAGTGAGTTCGTGCAAACCGAGAATATTACCGTAAAAGTGGCGGGAAGCATTGATGTCCCTGACATTCAAGGCAATGTGATGGACTTTGCGGAGGCTTTCTGCTGTCAGGGCGGGGGGTTGGGGACCCGATGGCATGGCTTTAAGGATTTTACTTTTAGCTAATAGAGAAATTTTAAATCATTTGTGAAAATTTCTCTACTCGGTTTCGCAGAAGTCCCCGGGTTTCTGGACAGATGTGATTTTACAAATCAAATATGCTGGCTATATAATTATAGTAATCAAATTAGTCACAACAGCACGAATGGACCTGAGTTCTGACAAGTTCTACAGCTATCCGCACTGGATGCGAAAATTACCGAATGGCAACTGGCCACGTGGCAATATTTTAAATTTTCACCCATTAGCCCAGCAATATGCTAAGATATTAAATGACGAACAATCGGGAAAAATATGGAAACGCGGACCCTGGGAAATTCTGGCGTCAAAATCACTCCCATCATTATGGGCACCTGGCAAGCAGGCAAAAAAATGTGGGTGGGGATAGAAGATCGAGATACTATTCAAGCTATCAGGGCAGGTCTTGAAGCTGGTATAACTACGGTTGACACGGCAGAAGTCTATGGAAATGGTCACTCGGAGCAAATTGTAGCTAAGGCCCTGTCGGATGTGCGCGATCGGGCGGTCTACGCCAGTAAGGTTTTTGCCAATCATCTCAAGTACGACCAGGTAATAGAGGCGTGCGATCGCTCGCTGAAGAACCTGAACACGGACTACATCGACCTTTATCAAATCCACTGGCCATCGGGTTCCTTTAACAGCAAAGTTGTCCCAATCTTTGAAACCATGAATGCCATGAATAGACTCAAGGAACAGGGTAAAATTCGGGCAATTGGGGTATCCAATTTTAATCGCGAGCAACTGGCAGAAGCTAGCAAATACGGAGAGATCGAGAGCTTGCAACCGCCCTATTCTCTCTTCTGGCGTCAGGTAGAAAAGGATCTCATGCCCTACTGCGTGGAAAAGAAGATCTCTATCCTAGCATACTCTCCTCTCGCCCAGGGACTTTTGACAGGAAAATTTGGACGGGACCACAAATTTGCCGAAGGAGACCATCGGGCGAAAAATAAGTTGTTTTATATCAAGGAAAACTACGATCGCGTGCAAGATGCCCTGGAGAAACTGCGTCCGATCGCGGAACGCAATCAATGCAGCATGGCCCAACTGGCGATCGCCTGGTTAATTGCGCAACCACAAACTTCTGCAATTGTCGGTGCCCGCAATATGGAACAAGCAAGAGGGAATGGCAAAGCGGCGGAGGTGAAATTATCTGCTGAGGATATGAAAGAAATTGATGCCATAGGAAGGACTGTCACCGACCATTTAGACGACAACCCCGTACAGTGGGATTTTTAATGAGGCCAACTTCGAGGTTATAATCAAACAAAGTATGTCTCAAAAACCAGCAGATATCGGTAGTAAGCGTTTAGTCAGTTTGGCCCCAGATGGATGGGTAAAATGGCTGATGCAGAGTCAAGACATCGAATTCAGAGAATTTCTGAGTTCGGAATTTCAGTGGATTAGCCGTGACAGCGACCTGTTGTTAAAAGCCTACAGTCCTCAGCACGGCGAATTTCTAATTCTCAATGAACTACAACTGCACCGTATAGGCGAGTAATGCCTCGGCGAGTCAGGGCTTACACGGCATTAGCAGAGGAAAAATATAACTTGCCAGTATATCCGATATTGGTGAACATCTTGAAACCGACACCAGGAGTCCCGATCGCCACCCGGTATGAGTCCGAATTTATGGGCATATACGCACGTCAAGACTATCGCTTGATTAACATGTGGGAAGTGGATGTTGCGTTAGCATTTCAACCTGCACTCAAACCCTTACTCCCCTTTGCACCGGTGCTCAAGGGCGGTGGTTCGGAATCTGTGGTGCGCCGGGCCGTGCAGCTTCTGGAAGCGGATGAGAAGTTGAGCGAGTTGAAAAACCTCTTGGGTTATTTTGCTACATTTGTGTTGTCAACTACTACAGTACAAGAGATTATGAACTGGGAAATGATGGTGTTTCGGGAATCCCCCTTGGGTCAAGATATGATGCACGAAGAAGCCCAACGGATGCTGTTGCGCTTGCTCCAGCGCCTGTTTGGTGACGTATCAGAGTCTATACAGGCTAATCTACAAGGGTTGAGCACGGAAGAAATAGAGGGGCTAGTGGATGTGGCTGTAACTGTAAATTCCTTAGAGGAGTTTATCAGCTCTATTCCCGTCGCCGCTGCTAATGGCTCTGCTACTTAACACAGTGTAGGCGATCGCCCCCTGCTCGCACCAGAACGGGTGTGGTCTTGCGCCCGTTAGTAGGAGACCTCGTCGCCCGAACCCTAAAGGGCCCGGCTACATGAACAAAGCCCGCCTGCGCGGGCTATATTAAATGTCTCGGGCGATGCACCCAGCTATCAACAAATGCATGACCACCACACCCAACCAGAACGGGCGATCGCATATCAATGTTGTATCCACCCACCGGAAGTGTTGTAAACCTTTGTAGGATAAGAGATATGAGTTTTGAAAGTTTTGAAATGATGGTGTTTCGGGAATGTCCATTGGGTCAAGAGATTTTGCAAGAAGGGAGGTACGAAGGAGCGCAGCAGATGCTGCGACGCTTGCTCCAGCACCGGTTTGGTGAGGGATCGGAGTCCATACATGCTAACCTACAATGCTTGAGCTTGGAAGAATTAAAAACCTTGGCAGAAAAGCTTTTTGAAGTCAATTCTCTAGAGGAGTTGAAAGGCTACATTTATGCGATCGAAGATTGAGGCATTATTCACTGCAAATTATTCCATCTGAAGCGGTTGCCCCATTCACAATTAAAATTCACAATTGACAAACCTATGCCAGAATCTTTAGCCGATCGCTACTTTACCGTAATCGACCAAATCGTCCAAATCACCCTGAAAGGACAGATCCGTTCTAAGGAACAAGTCTATCAAATTCTCACCCAAGAGATCGACAGGGGTACGGGGGAAATATTTGAAAGATGCCTGTCGGAACGTCTGAGTGAAGTACAATATTTGGTAGATAATAATTTAGAACCGGCCACAGCAACCCGCCGTCTCAGGGCAATTAAGACTATTGAGAAGGAATGGGAACGCGCTGCAAAGGAAAATCGCATATCCCGTGCGATCGCGGCGGGGGTTGCACAAATAACTACTGCTGCACCCGATCGCCGACTTTTGGCTTTAACCCGGGTTATCGACCCGAACCGCCAGGATCCTCTGACTTTAGATCAATTACAACAACTGGCCCAAGCTTTACAAAAGTCCGGTGGCGATCCTGACCTGCAAGAAGAATTACAATTATTTGCTAATGGGATCGATCGGGGAATAAAATCTTGGCGGCGACTGCAAGATTATCTGGTCAGTTGGATGTACGATCGAGGAGAAAGTTCCTTGGGGTTTGACAGAACCCAAAGCGGTCCTTGGGCCCTGTGGGCAAAGTTGGTAAACAGTCCAGTACCCCAGCAACTGTTCCAAACTTTAGCATTAAATCAACCGATCGAGGAAGTTGCCGCCCAACAAACTAGGGATATGTCAGTCAGTTGGATCGAACTGGCAGTAATTTTACAATGCTTGCAACGGGGGCTAGTGCAATTTTTCGACCAACGGGTTTACAATGCTAAATTAGGGGCGCAACTTTCCATTTCTACCTTTCTTACTTTTGCCGTCATTTGGTCTCGGTTAGGGAATGGGTTTAACCAGGCGAGTATGGGCCGCCCTTATGTTGATAGCAGTTTTCAAATCGCCTTGCAAATTCTGCGCAGCTTTTCTGGGCGGGAATATTTTCCCCTCTATGGCGGTATTTTTGCCTCTTTTACCGGAGAAGTCCTCAAGGATGCTATCGAGTATTTAGACCAACCCCTCCGCCGGGTGGAAGGAACTGATGGTAAAGCCCGCATTCTCACTTTGCTGGGTTATTCCCTGCGGGCCCAAGGTCGATACGATCGGGCCATTGCTTTCCACGAACAGGCCCTGGCCATTGCCCAACATGAAAGCGATCGCCCCTGTGAAATTGCCAGTTACAATCATCTGAGTCGCATCTACGTCGCCCAAAAAAATTATGCTGAAGCCATCAATTACAGTCAACGGGCCTTAATTTTGAGCCGCCAAACCGGCGATCGCTTGGGAGAAGCAAATGCCCTGTCCAATTTAGGCTACAGTCAAGTCTTGCAGGGACAGCAACTAGAACGGATGGAACCAGAGATTTACCAGACTGCGATCGCTTACCTGGAACAAGGGTTAGAGTTATCGAAGCGACTCCAGGACGGTCAAAGTAAATCTCTCTGTCTGAGTAGTCTGGGCATTGCTAAGATTATTTTAGCAGAATTTGCTGCTGCGATTCCGTACCTGGAAGCAAGCCTGAAAGCCGCCCAATTTTCCGGAGACCTATACCTCCAAGGTCTTAGTTTCGCTCATTTAGCGGAAGCTTACTACAACCTGAAAGACGAAAGTCAAGCCATTTATGCCGGTTGCTTGGGAATGTATCTTTTAGAGCAAATTGGGGCCACTGAATGGCGACAACCTGCTGGGTTAATAGCAATTTTACAGGGAAAAATCGGTGTGGAAGCTTTTCAGATACAATTGAGTCAGCATCGGCGAAAAATGATTGCTGTCATTGGTGTTGATGGTTATGATTACATCCCGGAACTCTTGGAATATTATCAGAGTGACCTGTAATACCATTTATTAATTAGTCTCCGGGCCCGCCGTGGGTTAAAACCCACGGCTAAAAGCTAAAGTCGGTTAAAACCGACTGGGAAAATTGTCGAGAAAGGATAATGATTTACTCATCGTTAATTTGTAATTTGGAATTGCTTATCTATGGTTGTACGATCACGGGCGTTCCGACTTTGACGAGAGAAAATAATGCTAATATATCTTCATTAAACATTCTAATGCAGCCGTGAGATGCCGCCCGTCCCACTGTCTCTTCTTTCGGAGTCCCGTGAAACCCGATCGCATTGGTGCCGTCTGTCCAAAACCCGATCCACCTATTTCCTAAAGGATTATCCGGTCCTGGGGGGACAATTTCCCCCGTTAAGGGATGTTCCCAAGTAGGATTTTTCAGCATTTGTCTGACTGCAAATTCTCCTGTGGGCGTCTCCCAACCGGCACGCCCGATCGCGATCGGGTAGCTAGTTTTCAACTCTTGTCCTCGATAGACATAAACCCGGCGATCGGCCAACTTAATCATTAAGCGAATTTGTGCAGTTTGGGGCAAAAACCTCCCAGGGCCTCCTAGGGGAGGCAATGATGGTTGTATAATTGCCTCTTGGGCACAGGTCTGCTGTTGTCCCCCCAGCAGCACGATCGCAATTAATCCCAGATAAACTTTGGATAAACCTTTCATTCCTTCGTTCGTAGTAAAGACTTTAGTCTTTCTCGGTCTTTATCCATCAAATACCCCGGACTTCTGGTGCCGCTTCAACCTGAAACACGAGAGATATCTGGGATTGAGAATAGGGTTCTAATGTGCAATCCCAGGTGCAGAAACCCCGCTCATCTGGTTGCACCTCATCGGTAGTCTTTTCTGCAAGCACCTTAACCTTTACCTGTTCTAACTCAGACACGGGAACCCGTTCCGTAATTTTAATTGTTCTCGCCTCGGCACCGATATTAGAAAGAAATAGCTTTCTGAAAATCCTCACCAGATTCCATTTCGTCTGACGATCCTCTGCCCTTTTTTCCTCTTCCGTGCGCTGTACTCGCATCGCCCCATCCGGTCCCCATCCCAGGGCGAACTTCTCTCCTGGGGCAATAAACATCACTGATGTCTTGCCCACAAACTCCGTCGATCGCACCAAGTCCACCGGACCTGCGAGAATCGGAAACTGGCTGCTATTTGTCTGGATACTCTTGAGGATGACCTGTCGGGATACTTCTGGCATTAAAACATACTCTACCTCTGCGGTCGTGTCGAAAGCAAACAGCGGTACCCGGTAAGGACGACCGTCAGAAGGAATAGTCGCTTTGGTCGCCGGGCGGAGGTTGCGGACTTCCCCGCCATCATCTACCCCTGGTAACTCCACCGTACCCGGTTCTGCACCCGCGCCTAACCCAGTTGTTTGCATCTTTTGTTCTCGCATTTGAATGACGATCGCCTTTGATTTTTCCTTAACATTTAAGCGATCGTCTTGCAACAGAGGCGGTTCCGTACCCAGGGAAGCGCGTGCCGTCGAAAACACCAATTCCACATCATTCCAGTCTTCTCCCGTCCGCTGCCACACGCAACCGTCACAACGAAAAGAAAAAGTTGCATGAGGACTTTGATTTGCCGGTTGGTGGGTTGCTTGCTGCCAAAGACGGGACAAGGCATTCGGAGAATCTTTGCTTCCTAACTGTAAGCGGGCTTGGTGCCAAGGACGCCACAAAGCATTGGGCACTACATAATCAAAATCAATCGCGCATTCTCCCCCTGTATTTACTTCTAAATCTGCTTCTATATAAGCACTGTATACCATATCCGGGCGCGATATGGCCTTCATTCTACCCGTTAAAGCCTCCATCTTTTCCCTCAGTTCTCTTTGGGTATGATAGCTGTTTAATATTTCTCCCCGCAATTCTCGCAACTGACTAAATAGAGTTTGAAATTGCTCTCGCCAAGACTTTTGATCCAACTGTCCCCAAACTGCATCTACAGGTAATTCTTGCAAACCTTTGGCCAAGATCCTGTTCACTTGGTCGAAGCAATACTGTTTATGCTCCCCGTCTTTTTCTTTCTGCTCTAACTGGGTCTTCAGCGATCGCAACTCGGCCTCTAATTCTTGAATTTCCTCTGGTCTCTGGGACTTTTTTTCCAATATATGACGACGGACCCGCACGTCATTAACTCTGGCACCGTCACCGCTCAACTCTGCTCTCAGAGATTTATCGGAAATTACGGGCGCAACTTTATCTACCTTAACCCGCCAGAGTCCTGCTGTCAGGTTAATCTTGCCCCTGCGTTGTATCAATGCCCGGTCTTCTAACAGCGTAACTTTAGAAACCGGCGCATCTATTGTTATTTCTTGAATCGTTGTTTTTGCTATTGCCTGCATCACTCATTCCTCACTTCGCACTTCACCCGCCGGGGGTTCAAACCCCCGGCTAATAGCTAAAGTCGGTTAAAACCGACTAATAGGATAGCGCCGAATACGCTAGATTTTTAAATCTAGATTTTTTTAAAATTATATCACTCTTCCCGACGGTTTCCTCCCACTACTTCATTATCCACTAATGTCTTAATTGTGTAATCCACCGATAACCTTTTTTCTTCTCCCGCTGGTACTTCCACCTGCCAGCGATAACCGCCCTTAATGGGAGCGTCCCTTTCTTCTTGCTCGTACTTTTCCCATGCTGGCGACACCCGCTCTACCACTACATCTACTTTAGCATCTTGCTCCGGAATCGGCAAGCGATCGCGCACTTCGATTTTCGCGTTCCTGGATAAACGGTTAGCAATATCTATGGTCACGTGATGGCGGAGTTCGTTAAAGGAGACCAAAGTTTCTCCAGAACGAGCTTCTTTATAGGTAGTATTACGGGCTACTTTGATCCCTTGTTCCACTCCCAGTCCCAATTCCATCTGTCCTTTGGCCGGAACTGTGGCAATATTAGTAGAGAGGATGTATTCACCATCCACATATACATCTGCGGGACCTGCCAATAGCGGTGCTGGCAAGGGGTTGCGCAGTTGGGCAATGCGAAATACATTTTCTTCGATGCGCGGGACGACCACATAGCGCAAGTCTACCTCTGCACTGTTACTTCTCAGGGCCACGGAATGAAATTGACCATCGCTGACCACATCAACCCGTCCTTCACCATTGTAAGCATAGTCAAAATCACCTGCAACTTGGCGCACATCTCTGCGACCGATGAGAAGTGAAACATTGACGCAGTGTGCCTCGGCGAAAGCTTCTCGGATAACTTCCAGCACGTCGAAATTTACAGTCACTTGCTGGCGCTTGAGGATTTCTATATAGACTTCCTCCTGAGATGGGATTTCCAATTTCCCTCGCCTTTGTTTATTTTTTGCCGCTCCCATGCGCATCATCCCGTAGGCCAGAAAATCTGTTACAACTGTCTCTCTATCCCCTGGTGATGCCGCTGGATCCCGTTTGCTTGCGGCTCTCTCTACCCTTCTTGCCCCTGGACCCCCGCGTTTGCTTGCGGCTCTCTCTACCGTTAAATCAATATTTAAATCAAGTTTCTCCTCTAACTTTGCGCGGCGAGTCATTCTAGGACTAGGGCTAGCAACAGTCGGACCTAATGAGGCAAATGAGACAAATGGATCTCTAGCTTCTTGCTTTTTGGCTCTTTCCGACTTCCTCTGCACAGTCCTCCTCAGTTCCGGTAACTCTGGTTCCCGTATCGGCAATGGGGCGATCGCATCTGTTTTCGCCGCAGCCAAAGAGGCTGTTTCTTTGTACCTGTCAAAATCTGCAAATAGGATCTCCGCACCCACCGGGGGGAAACGCCATCCCGCCTTTTCGATCGTCGGTTGGGCCCGTCCCAAGCGCAAAGATGGCAACTCTGGCAGTTCGCACCAAGCTTGCGGTAAAGCCGTCGAAAGTTCCAAGCTTACCCCCGACCAATCTTCTCCTGTCCGCTGACAAATTAATGCTCGGACTGCAATGCTAGCAGTATTATTCCCACTATCCAAACTGCAAACATAAGTTGGCGTCCAGAGGGCCCCGGGCACGAAATATTCTACTAGCAACCTTTGTCCTGCAACGGCAGTAACCCCTTCATAGCTCAACTTCACCACCACAGTCTTCCGCAGTTCGTGGGATTTCGCTTCCCTCCCTGTCGAAGCTAGCATTTGCTTTTGTCGCAGTTCGTCATAATGTTCTTGGGCAAGTCGTAACTGTTCGGTAGTTTCCCGCTTTTCGGCGATGCGCGATCGCACCTGTTCGTCCTGAAAATTCGCCAATGCCAGTCTGCTATTCAGAGGGGATGGGGGAGGTGCTTTATCCTTTTCTCCTGGTGGCCGATCGGGTACTCCCAAATGATAAAGCACTTCTATTTCATTATCGATTAGGGCGATAATATTCTCCAGCCGCTGTACTTCCTTCTGGGCCTGTCGCAGTTGGGACTCTGCTGGCGGTTTTTCTGGATCTACCACCTCCGGGACTGCTAAACCCACCCGCACATCCGTGGCCCTAGCAGCATTCTGGTCAGACTCCGTTTCCACCCGCACCCGCACGCTGCGGGTATCCAGGGCCAGAGGCAGTCCCGCTATTTCCACCTGTTCGTCTGCTTGTTGTAACTCCGCCAACCGACTCACCGTTGCCCCGCTGGCGTATACTTTTA
>JBFRWI010000134.1:0-3428 GCA_051439505.1 Hormoscilla sp.
ACATCATATCCGGGAATCAAGCTTTTCCGGTAAGGTTGATGGATGCGGTCTTGCAGGGCCGATCGGATCCAGTCGGCCCGACCTGTTTCTAATCCTCGCACTAATAAGCCCAAATGGGAAGTGTTAAAAATGGCATCGGCGCGACTGTACTGGGTGGGGAGAACCCGTCGGGCCTCGGCAGTAGATAGTTCAAAATCGGGTATGGCTACAACTGGAATAATCTGGGAATGCCAGGGGATGTCGCAGATCTGGCAACCCCCATCACTGGTGGCGGCCAGACGACAGCCTCCCAACAGTGCCGGGACCACGTTATCGGGATGTCCTTCTAGGGCGATCGCCAGTTCCATGACTTCAGCAGGATCGAGAGGTTCCCCTGCTAGGAGGTTAGCAGCAACCAACCCCCCGACGATCGCGGTGGCGGAACTGCCCAACCCTCTGGCCAAAGGTACGTCGATGGTAATTGATATCTGTACGGGTGGCGCAGTCTGTCCTAAATGCTCGTATAATTTGACAAAGGATTGGTAGAGGAGATTGTCAGCACCCGTACTCAGTCCCTTTGCCCCTGCACCGGTGACAGTAATCTCGTAAAGTTTGTCGTCATTGTCGGTGAGGTACTCAAACTGGAATTGATTGTAGAGGGTTAAAGCTGCACCGATGCAATCAAACCCAGGACCGAGGTTGGCCGTTGTCGCCGGCACTTTCACTGTAACTGTCTTGACCATTTTGAATATTTTACTGCCCCATATGCCAGATATTAGATGATATCAGATTCTGTGGGCAAGGGGCGATCGACCTGAGAGGAGATGAGAAGATGGGTTTCTATTCACAAGTAATTTTCCCTCGCGTTTTGGACTGGGTCATGTCTGACTCCGTTTTGACCCAGTACCGTCAACAAGTTTTGTCTGAGGTTTCGGGGGAAGTTTTGGAAATTGGCTTTGGTACGGGATTGAATTTGCCCTATTACCCGGAAACCCTGCAAAAGCTGACCGCGATCGATCCAAATTCGGGGATGAATGCGTTAGCAAGGAAACGCATTGAATCTTCTAGGATTATTGTAGCTAATCGAGTCCTGAATGGTGAGAATTTACCGATGGATGATAATAGCTTTGATAGCGTAGTGAGTACCTGGACATTATGTAGCATTGCCAAGGTTGAACTTGCGCTACAGGAAATTCATCGGGTGCTCAAACCTGGGGGAAAGTTCTTTTTCATCGAACATGGACTGAGTGACGACCCCAAAGTGCAAGTCTGGCAACATCGCTTGACGCCATTACAGAAGATTATTGCTGATGGCTGTCACCTCGATCGCAATATGAAAAAGCTAGTGGAAAATCAGTTTGAGGTGCTGAAGCTGGAGGAGTTTTATATGGAGGAAACTCCTAAATTTGCTGGCTATATGTATAAAGGCATTGCCACAAAAGTATGATATATTGAGTTATTTTACCATTCTCGATTAGTCTCATAGCCCGCAGGGGGTTCAAACCCCCTGCTAATAGCTAAAGTCGGTTGAAAACCGACTAAAAATATTGGTTAATAGACCATGATATCCATGATATTCCTCGGCTTTATGGAGTCGGTGAATTAGCGGTAAAGAATTGGGATGTATCCCTGTACGGGCTTTTATTTGTTCCCGAAGTAGGGTGATCGCATTTCCAGGCCATAACTATTTGAAAAATCATCAGTATTTCCAGGAGTTCAGGGAAATAAATTGATTTGTTAAGCTAAAACCCGATTCCTCGATATAGTCTGAGGCTCAAGGGAAACTCCTTGTTCTTCTAGTCGGTAACGTTCTTCATCGGCTTCCATTTTCAAGAGTTCTTGATGACTCTCGCAATAACGAATAACTTCGTGAATAGCGGCTATAGGAAGATCCCAATTATCTGCGGTCTCTTCTGGAGTCAAGTCATTAACTAGCATATCCTGCCAGACCGTAAAGGCTCGCAGTTTCTGCCCTTTGATATAAAGTTGCCGCCGCCAAGGATGCTGACGCTCTACTAAATACTGTGCTTCTCGATCTGGAGTTATTTGGAAGTTCTGTCCATATGTGGACAGTGTTTCTGGAGAAGATGCTGTGGGTCTGACCATGTTTCTTTTTGCTTTTCCTCGGACAGTCGCGATCGGTATAATCTAATTAATTTTATTCTAAGCTATCGCCACGATCGCTCGTCATCAAGCTGGCCCAAACGGTATTGAGCTTCTGCAAGTAAACTGTTGTGCTGCTGTTGTGGTTCCATCGTCACCTGCCATTAACTAGCTTGACTGCAAAACGCTGTGGATCAGTTCTGCTGCTAGTTCTAGCCGATCGCGCTGGGTGAGGGCTTCAAGGTCAACGGTGACGACAGACCTGCGATCGCCAACCTTGGTGAGTGCCGGTGGTGACGTGGGCAATTCCAGGGTTTCGTAAAAGAAATCTATGGGCTTGCCGTAGACAGCGGCGAACGCCGGTAACTCTCTTTCGGCGTCTACCTTGCGCTTCCCATTTTCAATATATGATAGCATCTGTTGGCTCAGAGTCAGATTGCACCGGTTCTCTAGCTGCTCAATGACCTGCTCCTGAGTCAAACCAAGGAGTTCACGGGCGGCTCGAAGACGCTCAGCAAGGGAAAACGCCATAGTTTTTATTGGATAATCGCGTATCTACCAGAAAAATTCTATAAATTTTGTTAAGCTCTCGCTATTGAATAATTCGTTATGTATTACCATAATCAGGTAAAGAGCGAATAATTATGCAAGCCCTGACACTGTCTAGGTTCTAGCGCGTTAGCAGAATTGCGTAAAACCATTCCCAATGAAGTAGCGATGGTTGGCTTATGGGTCATATCGTAGCGAATCTCGCGGATGGACTGGCTCTTGAGTCACTTCAGCGCTTCACCGGTAGCGGCGTTTAGGGAGAACGTCATGTCTGGATATCCGATAATCGCGTACTTACAAGAAAATCATAAATTTTTTGTTAAGCTGACTCTATTCAGTATATTTGTGAGCTTAAGATAATCTTGTACAGCTTCTGATAATCGTGTAAATCTCAGCGCGACTAGGCTCGGGGCTGTTGGCCAAGCCGATGATGTAAAGAAATGTTACGAAAATCCCACCCCCTTGCATAAACGCGGAGGCTTCACCCAATGAGTAAATAGAAGATGTTATTCACAGAGGTTCCTGCCGGTATAGCCAGTCGGGAGACTCGCGTCAGATGATTTTTCAATGGAGGAATAAGCAATGGTTTGGGATATTCTCCTGCAAGCTGCTGCCGAAGTTTTCGTAGGTGCAGCAGTTGGTGCAGCAGTCGGTTATGGAGTAGCTGCGATCATTGAAGGCTTATCAAGAGCCTTTACTAGGTTATGGGAAAACCTCGTCGCATCAGCTAAAGCCATTTTTGGAGCTGTAAGAGAAGCGACGCAACGTTATTTGGCGTTGGTGGCTCAATTTTTAGA
>JBFRWI010000135.1:0-125191 GCA_051439505.1 Hormoscilla sp.
GTTCGCCTTCAGAGTTTGGT
Organism: Hormoscilla sp.; assembly: GCA_051439505.1. Taxonomy (GTDB): domain Bacteria; phylum Cyanobacteriota; class Cyanobacteriia; order Cyanobacteriales; family Desertifilaceae; genus Hormoscilla. Next base: position 21 of record JBFRWI010000135.1, read on the forward strand.
TCCCCACAGAGATAGAAAACGATCTTGTCTTTGAGATCCTCCCTCTCCTGACCGTAGCGGTGCAACTCCAACAAGAGAATCATCACGTTCAGTCCAGCATATACGTCAACCTGTCGCTGACCCAACTGAATTCCTTGTTCCCGCAGTTGCCGCATCTTTTTCTGAGGCAGGTTTTCTGGCGGCGCGTCTATGAATTCCCCATCACACCAGCGGAAATAGAAATCATTCAACCGCTCAAATAACTCTACCGGGCGAAACTCCTCGCTAGCAGTCAGCAACCCCATCAGATATTCCACAATTTCTGGCGTCAGGGCCCCGTATCCCAGCAAGTCGTATATTTCCCAATGCAGTTGTTCTTCTGGGATATCAAACTTTTTACGCTTCTTACCCAGTTCTGTCCACTCAATTATACTTTCCTTCAGGCGATCGGCACATAAGAACTCGCCAAAACTCTTGTGGGCGAACTCCACCGAACCTTCTTGACTGCCTTTCTGAAGATAAAAGGTCGCCAAGGCATTTCGCAAAGGATCGTCGCCAATGCGTTTTTGCGCTTCTTCCAGTAACGCCTTCGCCCCCTCATCCTGTTTCAAACGGAACTCGATCGCCTTTACCGAGGCAAATTCGCCCCCCGACTGCACCACGCATAACCCTGCTTCCGAAAGAATGCGCCGCAAATCATCTATTTCCTGTTCCGTAAGTTGGCGAGTCAGCCATTCCGGACGCTGCCTTTTCAACACCCAATCCAAAAACTTCTCGTAAATCTTGATTTTCGCGATCGTACTGCTGGCACCTTCAAAATCTTCTACCTGCAACTCCCGATCGCGGTGCATTGCTGCCAACAGATACAGCAATAGCGGTTCTCGGGCCAACTCCTGCACCCGTTCCGGACAGCGTCCGTCTTGCAAAAATGCCTCAAATGCTTCTCTTGTCGCGCGATCGAAAATCCTTTCCCATTTATCTAACCACTGCTGCTGGAGTTGGGAGTCCATCACCTGAATGCGTACCCGTTCCAGATTATCGGGCATTTGCCGTTCAATGCCTTGCAGCGCCAAGGTTCTCCCCGTAATTAACACTCGATGTCCCATATCTTTACCCTGCTGGGAGTCTCGCTGAAATTGACTCACCTGCCGCAAAAATTGCTCTAAACCGCCGCTAGTTCGGCCCTCCAGCAGCAACTCGTCAAAACCATCTAGTAAAAACAAATATTTAGTATTGCGGTCTTTTAACCAATCATCGCCAGCAAACTTTGCCGAGACAGCATCGCGCAAGGTATTGGTAAAACTCTCCTGCAACTTGGGGATATCTCGCAGGCGAATTAACACCGGTATCCAAATGGGATAAAGTTTCTCTCCTACCCAGTCAGCAAACATCCGCGAAAAGACACTCTTGCCTCGTCCCGGTCCCCCTTGCACGAACATTACCCGATCCTGTTTTTCTGGATCTTGGAGGACATTATTTGCCCAATTTTCTAGATCGAAAGCTTCCGCATCGTAAACTTCATTACCATTTTCATCTAGAGGTTTGGCCTTCAGGGGTACGTAGATATCCCGAAAAGTAAAATCTTCGCCAAAAACGTTCTCCAGCGGTTTGGTAGCAATCTGTTCTGTAAGATAATCCTCAATACTTTGGTATTTTGTTAGTTCCTGACGCCACTCGTTGAACGAGGGTTGGGGTAGATGTTGGACCGCGTCCCCGGACTCCCCCCAAGCAGACATCATGTAGCGATAAGTATTCCATGCTACTCGCGCCGTTAAAATCTGAGCTTCTTCTTCATCTAATCCTGCATCTTGCAGTCGCGCCAACAGCACTTGCCCAAATACTTCTGCCAATTTACAGTCATGGAAGCAAACCACTGCTCTTTTAGCGTCATCCTCATCCAGTTCCAACTCTGATAACTGTTTAATCTGTTGTTGGACTGGTGCCGAAACAGGCGTTTGGCCGATGCGACTTAACAGATCGGAATCCTTCTTGAGAAATTCCTGCAAGCTTTCCAGATAAGCTGCTTGACTGACAAGGGCAACGCCTTGTTCTAGGGTGGGGGGCTTTTGGGTTTTCTCCAGGTAAAAGGCTAGCAGTTTCGCCGCTATGGAGACAAAAGGCAGTCCCGCCCCGACAATTTCCCCCAAGGGCGAGTTCAAAACATCCAGCAAAGTAGAAATATTCCCCACTAATGGCGCTAATTGTTGGACATTAGCACCTTCTTCTTGCAGGGTATTGGCCAATTCCAAGACTGCCTCTGCTGCTTCCGTGCCCTCGGCGATGGTTTCGGCGGAGAACAATTCTCGAATGTCCGTGTTTAAGAACCTCCAGAGTCGCGATGCCATACTCTTCTCACTCTTTTCTTGATGATACCCAAAGTTTAGCAGGAATTTTCTAACTGTGTCAACCCTGTGATAGAATTTCCCTAAACTGATATCTTGCATCTGTCCCGTCCGTATTACTACGAGGGTAACTATGAAACATCTCGCGAACAGTCCCGATCGGGCCCACATCTCAAAACTCAGGAATCTGTCTCTGGAAACGGGACTCCGGCATGCTAAGATATAAAAAATGACAACTTAGAGCAATAAAATGTCCCAAGCAATAAGTCACGGCATTTATGTTTGTCCGAGAACGAGGCGCAAATTTAGATTTGCGATCGCGTGCTATAATATAATGTAAACTATTCCCATTATCGAGCAGTAGAAACAATGACGATCGCTGCAACTTCAGGAAGGAAAAGCAAAAATCTCTATAACCAGGACTTTTATCTGTGGATAGAAACCACGGCCAAGTTACTGCGAAAGGGAAAGTTAGAGTCAGTAGATATTGAGAATTTAATCGAAGAAATAGAGGCGATGGGCAGAAAGGAAAAGCGCAGTCTCAGAAGCAATCTCATCGTGCTGTTGATGCATCTGCTCAAGTATAAATATCAACCCGAACGACGCTCTAACAGTTGGCTATCCACAATCTTCGAGCATCGAGATCGGATAGAAGTCGAGCTAGAAGACAGTCCCAGTCTTCAGCCTTATTTAGAGGAAATATGGCCGGAATGTTACTCAAAAGCGAGAAAAAAGGCTTCTCTGGAAACGGGACTGCCCCTGACTACATTTCCCGAGTCATGTCCCTTTAGTCAAGGTGAAACCCTAGATCCTGAATATTTGCCATAATCGAAGTAAATGAGATATAATAAAGGCAGGAATTAGAAAATGAACAAACCATGAATAAAGAAGAGGTCGCCCAGCGAGTTGAGCAATTACGGCAACAGTTGCAAAAAGCCGGTTATGCCTATTACGTGCTGGATAATCCGATGATGGAGGATGCAGTTTACGATCGCCTGTATCGGGAATTACAAGAACTGGAAAGTCAGCATCCAGAATTGGTGACGGCGGATAGTCCGACCCAGCGGGTGGGAGATAAACCTGCCTCCCAGTTTACCTCGGTACGGCACAATATTCCCCTGTACAGTCTGGAGAATGCTTTCAATCTTCAGGAGTTTGCTAAATGGCAAGAACGCTGGCAAAAACATGCACCGGTAACGGATAATTTTGCCTATGTTTGCGAACTTAAAATCGATGGTTCGGCCTTGGCACTCACCTATGAAAATGGGATATTGGTGAGGGGGGCAACCCGGGGAGATGGCATCCAAGGAGAAGAAATTACTCAAAATGTGCGGACAATTCGCTCAATTCCTTTGCGCCTGAAGGTAGAGAACCCACCCCCCGTAGTGGAGGTGCGCGGGGAGGCGTTTTTAGCTTTGGAAGTATTCGATAAAATTAATGCCGAACGATCGCAAGCAGGGGAGCAATTATTTGCCAATCCTCGGAATGCGGCGGCGGGAACCTTGCGGCAATTAGACTCGCGCATTGTGGCCAAACGGCGACTGGATTTTTTTGCCTATACTTTGCATCTGCCCGAGAATAGGTCAAGGTTAAATACCCAATGGTCGGCACTGGAATTGCTGCAAGAGTTTGGTTTTCGGGTGAACCCCCATCGCCAACTCTGTGATGGGTTGCAGTCGGTGCGGGAATATTATGAAAATTGGGACGATCGGCGGCAAGGTTTGCCCTATCTAACAGATGGAGTGGTAGTGAAGCTAAATGATTTTGCCTTGCAAAGGCAGTTGGGTTTTACTCAGAAATTCCCCCGCTGGGCGATCGCCCTCAAGTACCCGGCAGAAGAAGTGCCTACTGTGGTAGAATCAATTACTGTGCAAGTGGGGAGAACGGGGGCCCTGACGCCAGTAGCAGAGTTAAAACCGGTGCAGTTAGCGGGGACGACCCTGTCCCGGGCCAGTTTGCATAATAGCGATCGCATTTCGGAATTAAACCTGCATATTGGGGATACAGTCATCGTGCGCAAGGCGGGAGAAATCATTCCGGAAATAGTGCGGGTATTGCCAGAATTGCGTCCGGCAAAGGCAAAAGCTTTCGTAATGCCTCATAATTGTCCCGAATGCGATCGACCGGTAGTCAAACTGACCTCAGAAGCAGTAACCCGTTGCGTGAATGCTGAATGTCCTGCTATTATCAAAGGCAGTCTGATCCATTGGGCAAGTCGCAACGCCCTGGACATTAATGGGATGGGAGAAAAGTTGGTGCAGCAGATGGTTGCGGGCGGGTTGGTGAAGTCGGTGGCCGATCTGTACGATCTAACTGTAGAACAACTGAGTTCTTTGGAACGAATGGGAAAGAAGTCGGCGGAAAAATTGGTGAAGGCGATCGCCTCCTCGAAAAACCAACCCTGGTGGCGAGTATTATATGGTTTAGGGATTCCCCATGTGGGCAGCGTGAATGCTAAAGTATTAGCAGAAGAATTTCCCAAGGTCAAGGAGTTAGCAGCAGCATCAGCAGGGCATATTGAAGGGATCTATGGCATTGGTCCAGAAATTGCTTACTCTGTTTCCGAGTGGTTTCAGAGATCGGAAAATCAGAGGGCGATCGCCCGTTTAGGGGAAGCAGGATTACAATTAGAGGGAGTCTCCTCGACCGAGGTGGAAAAATCGGGGAATTTAGCAGGAAAAACCTTTGTAATTACGGGCACTATGCCCAGCATGAAGCGAAACGAGGCCAAGGAATTGATCGAAAAAGCAGGGGGAAAAGTCAGCAATTCAGTGAGTAGCAAAACGGACTATTTAGTAGTGGGAGAAAAAGGTGGATCTAAGCTAGAGAAAGGGCAAGCATTAGGAATTGCGCAACTGTCGGAAGCGCAGTTACTGGAGTTACTGGCAGGAGAAGCAAGATAGTCAGGTTCGTAGTAAAGACTTTAGTCTTTGCCAGGGCACGTTCGTAGTAAAGACTTTAGTCTTTATCTCCCCAGGTTCGTAGTAAAGACTTTAGTCTTTGCCTTTGCAACTGGCAGATGAGGACTGAAGTCCTCACTACGAACCTCAGATGAGGACTGAAGTCCTCACTACGAACCTCAGATATTATTTATGGTAAACCAAACCTAACCGATAAGCTGCCGGTTGAGGAGGATCGTCTTCTGGAAGTTGGAAGGAATTCGGATTGCCAACTGCAAATAGCTGTAGTAAAATCGTGATGATGAAGGCTAAGGTAAATTTTTCCCACATTGCGGACCGTCCTCTGTATCGGTGCCATTTCCCCCCCCGATCGGGTGGGTATGGCAATTACACCTTGCCTCCTAGACTCACAGATGGCATAATAGTGCCCGCAACTAAAGGGCGATCGCACGCTGCGCTCTCAGGGCCTCGCGGACCGATGTCGTTCCAGAAGAGATTCGATCAGACTGGATGACGCCCAGAATGTAGTTTGTCTTAAACGATCGATAGCAGTGGGGAAATCAATCAATCCCCTTGTCGCCGCCCGATCTAAAATTCCCAGAACCCCAGTCACGAGCAATCCACGTTCTGCTGCTACCCGTCTTCCTGCCCGATCGTCCAATAAAATCAACTCGGCCTCTAATTGTTGCGCTAGCGCGATCGCCTCACGTTCACCTACATCCAATTCCTGTAGCACCTCATCGGGTTCAGTAGTGATTGATTGAATCTCCAGCTATTCAGGTGGTTGTGCTATCCAGCTTTGGAGTATAGCTAGCGACTCTGATGCCCCTAGTTCATCACTCACGGCTTGAGGAATGGTAATTTGACCAAATAACTGCGGCAAGAGATTGATTTGGTCAATCAACAACAAATAACATAATGGCGATGTATTAGATACTACAGTCATTTTTCGATATTACCTTGTCGATAGCCTCGACATCTTGTTCTAAGTCAGCCAGGGTATAGTGCAGATATGCTCCTTCCTGCTTGAGAAAACCATGAGCTTCCCAGCGCGAAGATAAATTCAGCATCCGCCTCACCTCAGCAGCACTAATTACTTCCTCACGATAGGCTTCTGCCGCAAGTATCTCCAGCGCCCGCTTTTCTAAATTACCCCACTTTGCTGACAGGCGCTGGGCTGTTTTATCTGGTATTTCGATAGTGATTTGCATTTCTGGTGCTCCTCAATACTTTTCAAATGGTAGTTTCTTGCTGACCGATCGCCAGATAATAATCATTCTACACCCTCTTTCGCTCTCAGGGAGCGCATAGTCTGGATATCTTGCTCTAAGTCAGCCTCTGTATAGCGCAGATCGGCTCCTTCCTGCTTGAGAAACCCATCCACTTGTAAGCGGGTAGACAGCTTCAGCATCCATCCTACCTCAGCAGCACTAATCACTTCCGCACGATAAGCTTCTGCGGCAATTATCTCCAGCGATCGCTTTTCTAAATTACCCCACTTTGCTGACATGCGATCGGCTGTTTTATCTGGTATTTCAATGGTTATTTGCATTTTCTGGACTCTCAAAAATATTCAACAATTAACCGATGGATTCTCACCCAACTGTCATATGTATCTGACATCAACGCACTACCAAACTGGAGTCAATGTCCTGTAATTTAGCACAGCCACTCAATGCCATTGCCAGGTCTAATTCATCCCGCAATAGTTCCAATACATGCTGGACCCCTGCTTCCCCTGCTACCGCTAACCCCCACAATATCGGTCGCCCCAATAGCACTGCTTTTGCTCCTAATGCTAACGCTTTTAACACATCTGTACCCCGACGAATCCCTCCATCTACTAATACTTCGACTCGGTCCCCTACCGCTGCTACTACTTCACTCAGGGTGTGGTCAAAAGTAGTTGTAGAGGATCCCCCCCAAACCCCCCCTTCCAAAAGGGGGGGCTCCGGAAGCCCCCCGTTGTAAGGGGGGTTTGGGGGGATCCGGCGACTGGGAGGGCCGCCCGAACGATCAACTGTTTTTGACCACACCCCTTCACTCAGGGCGTCTAGAGATGCGATCGCCCCATCCAGTTGCCTGCCCCCGTGGTTGGAAACTATAATCCCTTGAGCGCCATGTTCTACGGCCCGCAAGGCATCATCTCCCCGCAAAATACCTTTGACTACTAATGGCAAGGGTGACAGCGATCGCAACCATTCTAAATCCGACCATGTTAGGGCCGGATTAAACTGTTCTAACACGTAAGCAAATAAACCATAATCCCCCGATTTTTGAGAAATTTTTAAGTCTTTTAAGGTGGTTAAATTAGCTAGTTCCATACCAGTCGGGAGCACGAATTGATTGCGCATATCTTTCTCCCGCTGCCCTAACCTGGGCGCATCAACTGTCAAGCAAAGGGCTTGATATCCGGCGGCATGGGCCCGTTCTACTAATGCTTTGGTTAAAGCCCGATCGCGATGCACGTACAGTTGAAACCATTGGGGGGTTTGCTGCCTAACACTGGCAACTTCTTCTAAACTTTTGGTCGCCATCGTACTCAATATCATCATGCTTCCTAACTTTGCCGCTGCTGAGGCCGTAGCCATTTCTCCTTCCTTTGCGGCCAAACATTGAAAGGCCATGGGCGCGATCGCGATCGGCAGTTGCCAAGCTTGACCGAGAATAGTCGTACTTAAATCCCGCTGACTGACATCTACTAACATGCGCGGACGGAGTTTGTACCGTGCAAATGCCGCACGGTTGTCTTGCAGAGTAATTTCGTCTCCAGCACCGCTAGCGTAGTAATCTCGTGCCATTTGAGATAACTGCCCGGTGGCGAGGTTTTCATACTCTAATAGATTGATCGGTTTTGTGCTATCGTTCATTTGGGCGATCGGGAGAAAATGGTAATATAATTGTCTCGTTCATCATAGCGCAGTTGGGTTAAAATGGTGGCATCGCGATCGCACAGATGCCCTAACTCAGGAGAAAACCATGACCTTAACAGAGTTCGCCAAACTGCCAAGCAATCGGAAATCCCTACCTCCGGCGCTGCAAGCTTTGTGGTACGATCGACAAGGTAACTGGGACCGCGCTCATGAAATCGTGCAAGATGCCAACGATCTTGACAGTGACTGGGTTCATGCCTACTTGCATCGTCAAGAAGGAGACTTGAATAATGCTCGTTATTGGTATCATCGCAGCAGACAGCCATTCTTTACATCCGACCTCAAGTCCGAATGGGAACATATTGCGAGCAACTTGCTTATGAAATTATAATCGGGTGCATCTCACTTTCGCAAAGGTACATTGATAATATATGTAATTTAGCCCGCGCAGGCGGGCTTTGTTCATGTAGCCGGACCCTAAAGGGTTCGGGCGACGCAAATATGCAGTGTACCCTTATAATCTAATCTCATCTAATCTCGACAATTTTTCCAGTGGGTTTTAACCCACTTTAGCTATTAGCCGTGGGTTTGAACCCACGGCGGGCCAGGAGACTTATCGAGAATGGTGTAACCCACGACGGACCAGGAGACTTATCTGTTTTTCATGCAGTCGCTAGCTGCCGGGATCGCATCTCCAAATATACCAGCAAAGCATTAACATCAGCGGGATTAACTCCACCAATGCGGGACGCTTGACCGATGGTGAGGGGTTTGACCTTCGCCAATTTTTCTCGGGACTCCTTAGAAAGAGTTTCAATTGCCATATAATCTAAATCTGCGGGTAGCTGGCGGTTCGCCGCCCTGACAATTTGGTCGATCTGATTTTGCTGACGCTGAATGTAACCTGCGTATTTGATGTCGATTTCTGCGGCTTCTTTTTCCGCCATGTTTAGTTCCGAGTTCCCCAGTCCATAGCGTTCCAGGTCATCATAGTGGATGCCCGATCGCCTGAGCAACTCTGCCAGAGTAATAGAACCTTTAATTTTTTGTTGGGTATCGGCGGCAACTTGCAGTCCCACGGGATCGAGTTCTTTCAGTCGCGTTCCCTGTAAACGTTCCTTCTCGGCGGCTATCTTAGCATACTTGCTCGTAAACAGCGAGTAGCGGCGATCGTCTATCAAGCCCACTTCCCGACCCCGAGGCGTCATCCGCAGATCCGCATTATCCGATCGCAACAGCAAGCGATACTCAGAACGGGAAGTCAGCATCCGATAGGGTTCCCGCAAATCTTTAGTACAGAGGTCGTCTATTAAAGTGCCAATATAACTTTCCTCCCGGGGGAAGATTAGCATTTCTCGACCTCGGACCAACTGCACCGCATTTATGCCCGCCACAATACCTTGGGCCGCCGCTTCTTCATAACCCGTGGTACCATTTATCTGTCCCGCACAGAATAACCCCGAAATGAGTTTAGTCATCAAAGTTGGATAGCACTGAGTTGCGGGCAGATAATCATATTCTACTGCATAGGCGGGACGCAGCATGATGCAATTTTCCAGACCCGGCAGACTGCGCAGCATATGCAGCTGCAATTTTTCTGGCAACCCGGTAGAAAATCCCTGAATATAGAGTTCGGGAATATCTCTCCCTTCCGGTTCGATAAATATCTGATGGGACTGCTTATCAGCAAAGCGGACTATTTTATCTTCAATGCTAGGACAATAGCGCGGTCCCTTAGCATCTACCCAACCCCCATAGACAGGAGACAAATGCAAATTTTCCCTAATTAAGCGATGAGTTTCCGCAGTCGTCCGGGTAATATAGCAGTGCATTTGTTCCCGTTCTACCCAGACTTCCGGGTCAAAGCTAAACCAGCGAACTTCGGTATCTCCCGGTTGGGGTTGCATCTTGCTGTAGTCCACAGAACGCTTATCCACCCGGGCGGGGGTTCCCGTTTTCAGACGTCCCGTTTCAAAACCTAATTTGTTCAGAGTTTCTGTCAGACCTACTGCGGCAAATTCTCCCGCCCTGCCTGCGTCCATGGATTTATTTCCCACCCAGATCTTACCACCCAGGAAGGTGCCCGTGGTGAGAATAACTGCCTGACATTGGAATGCCACGCCGAAGTACGTCTGTACCCCAATTATCTCATCATTAGCACCCAGCACTAAGTCCGTGACCATTGCTTCGCGAACTGCCAAATTTGTTTGGTTCTCGACTATCCGCTTCATTACTGCCGAGTATTCCCGCTTGTCCGTTTGGGCCCGTAACGCCCACACTGCTGGTCCCCGGGAAGAGTTCAGTACCCGCTTTTGCAGGTACGTGCGATCGGCCATTTTGCCAATTTCACCTCCCAGGGCATCCACCTCATGAGTAAGTTGAGATTTTGCGGGTGCGCCTACTGCTGGGTTACAGGGTTGCCAAGCTATTTTATCCAGGTTGAGAGTTAGTAGGAGGGTACGACAACCCAGGCGGGCGGATGCCAGGGCGGCTTCGCAGCCTGCATGTCCCGCACCGACTACAATGATATCAAAAGCGTCTTGGAATTCTACTGGCCCGTTCATGGTCATTGCTAATCTTGATTATTATATTTTCTCGTTTCGCAGTCGGCCCGCCGGGGGTTCAAACCCCCGGCTAATAGCTAAAGTCGGTTAAAACCGACTAAAAACCTTATCTCTCGTTTCCAGTCTCTGGCGTCTCTGGCTGGGAACGAACATTAGGAGGATCTGCCTCCAGCTTTTATAATTATAGCTGCTATAATTATATTCGTCCAGCAACCTCGCTCTGCGATCGTCTGCCAAGGGCCGATCGGGGGACAGATGCAGGTAAGATGAAAGGGAGTTGTGCAACGCCTAATTGCCAATTATAACAAGTTGCACGGCACGAACTTCACGATTAGTCCGACAGAAACATATCTGACAATTCTCTAAGGAAGTCGAATTTGACTTCCGGTTTCTGGACAAACAAGAGCAAATATGGCCGCAGCTAATAACATTGTTAAGGTATTGGCGATCGCCTAGTTATTGTTGTATAAAGCTTCTATAGAAGTCGCGTAGCTAGAGTCAATTATAGTGAAATACTTTTTCCTAGCGGATGGATGGACAGTAGGTCGCGTGTGGGAGTTCGGCGGGCTATGGAACGAAGTCGTCTGGAGACGCAAACCACAGATTGATAAAATGAATCTCGGCATCGTCGAACAGGGACAAACCCTATGGCTTTACCGGGTTGAAGATGCCGTGTTGATGGTAGAGGTAAAACCCACACCAGCAGCAGACCCCCATAACGCGATCGGTCAAGTGGTCCTCAAGCGCTTAATTAGCGCCGAACAAGCCCTTGACCGATTAAGTACAGCCCAAGCAACCATCAAGCAGCCACTCTAAGCAATTCAAAATTCTCTCATTCAAAATTCTCTCATTCAAAATGCTTTTGGAGCAAGGCTTTGAGCTAATTTGAGGCTGGTGGATTATTTCTGCCGCGCGGCACTAGGGAGATATATTACTGATCGCCCGTTGGATATTAGCTAAAGCCCGATTATAGCCGAGCACCGCCTGCACCCGGTTGAACTCAGCCTGTGTCAAATCAGTTTCCGAGTTGATCACGTCAGTTTGAGTACCCACACCCGCCTGAAAGCGCAACCGGGCCAGTCGCAGGGCTTCCTTGGCCTGTTCCAGAGCCGCAGAAGCCGTGCCAATATTCTCAAAACTGGAAATCAAATTGAAATAGGATTGTTCTACCTGCAAGCGGATCTGGTTGCGTTGGTCGGCAAAACCCGTTTCCGCGATCGCCGTTTCCGCCTCTTCCTGAGCTGCCCGCGCCTTGGCCTGTCCCCCATCGAACAAATTCCAAGTGACTCGCGCGCCCAGGGAGTAACCATCACCAGCTCCCTGAGCAGCCAAGTTGTCATCGCTGGTCAACTTAAGCACATCGTAGTTAGCAAACAGACCGATCTGAGGTCCGAGGGTTGCCAACCGAGCTAGACGTTGCTGCTGGTTCAGTTCCCGAGTTGCCAACTGGGTCTCCAACTCCGCCCGGTTCTGAAAAGCCAGCAAAATGCTCTGTTCCAAAGGTCTGTCCCAGCTGCCAGCAATCTCCACCGGATCTGCTGCCGAGACATCAATAAACTGGGGTAAACTCAGTTGCTCCACTAATCTCCGGCGGGATAAGCGCTGCTGAGAAATCGCTTCCGTCAGTCTTTGCACTTCCTCCGCCAACTGCACCTGGGATTGCAGCACGGCAAATCTGGTGCCTACACCGGCCCTTTCCAAAGCTTGGGCATCTCGCAGACTGCTTTCGGCATTGCGCACGGCCTGCTCTCGGATCCGTACTTGTTCGTCGCTTTGCTGAAGGTCATAGTAGCTTTCCGTCACTCCTAGACGCACCTCCTCCTGCAAGCGCTCGATTTCCAGTTCGCTCAAGCGCACCTGCTTTTTCCCCACCCGGATGTTAGCAGACCTCAAACCGGAAGTATAGATGTCATAATTTAGTTCTAACCTGCCGCTCACAGTAGTAGTAGGAGCATCTGGATCGGGTTGTCCGGGGAACCTATCTTGGCCCGCAGCCGTAATCTGACCTTGAGGAGTCTGCTGACGAGTGATATCCGCCTGAACTCTGAGGGTCGGATACTCAGCTGCTAAAGCTTCTCGCAGTTGGGCTTGTGCTTGTTCCAGTTGCAGTTGAGCTATCTGTAGATCCCTATTGTTGCGCAGTGCCAAATCTAGTGCCTGCTGCAAGGTCAGGGGCTGGGTTCCCAGAATCTCCACTTCCTCTGGTGTAGTCGGCAATTGTAGCGGATTGGGACCCGGGTCGAGATAAAGATCCCGGGAATTTTGCAACTCCCTTCTGACGGGTGGTCTTTGTCCGTAGATATCGGGAAGGTTCGCCCCGGGCTTTTGTACCGCCAATTCTACCATCTCTTCAGTTTGGGGCTCGGCTAAGTCGGTACTTTCTGGCAAAAAAACTGCTGTTAGTTCTGGCTCCCAGGCTTTGACAGAGCGTATCGTGAAGGGAGCAAAGTAAAAACTGATCCGACTCTGGTCGGATGCATCTTGGGTGGCATCCAGCGTGGGGCTGGTCTGGGCCATGCTATTCGGGCTAGTCACTCCTAGGGCGATCGCGGCGATCGCACTCACACCAATAAAATTAAGCTTTTTCGACATAACTAAGATCTCTGGGCAGTAAGCGTAAATTTTCTCGCAGTATCAGACTTGCAACCAATAGCAGCATACTGGCTTGCTATGGGGCCAGACTTGAGAAGACACTCTTTTAGCATCCCTGACAGGTTGGCAGTTTCCTATAGTAGGACTAAAGTTTAAGTAAGAATTGTATCAACAAAATTATACCTGTAGTCTAGGCGCGTGAACAACATTCCCTCTATCGATCTCAGCGGGCAGTACCGGGTCATTGCCGCAGAACTGGAAGCCGCTGTCAAAGAAGTCCTGGCTAGCGGTCGTTACATCGGCGGCCCCCTAGTGTCTGGATTTGAAGCTCAATTTGCGGCCTATTCAGGAGCTACTGAATGCGTGGCCTGCAATTCCGGTACCGACGCCCTCTATCTGGCCCTGCGATCGCTACAGATCGGGCCTAGAGATGAAGTGATTACCACCCCTTTTACCTTTATTGCTACGGCTGAGGCCATTTCGGCGGTGGGAGCAACGCCAGTGTTTGTCGATATCGATCCGGTAACTTTTAATTTGGACCTGGAGCAATTGTCCGCAGCCGTCACGGCCCAGACCAAAGCGATTATACCAGTTCACCTGTTTGGCCAACCAGTCGATATGACTCGCTTAATGGCGATCGCCAACTCTCACGGTCTAGCTGTGATTGAAGACTGCGCCCAGGCTACCGGAGGCGAATGGGCCGGTCAAAAGCTGGGCACCATCGGTCATGTGGGCTGTTTTAGCTTCTACCCTACCAAGAATTTAGCCGCCTGTGGTGATGCTGGTGCTGTAATTACTAGAGATCGGGCGATCGCCTCCAGGATCCGACAACTGCGCGATCACGGTCGCCGCCAGGGCTACGAACACGTATATACCGGCATTAACTCTCGCCTCGACGCCATCCAAGCTGCCATCCTGAAAATCAAACTCAAGTATCTCGATAGCTGGAACGAACAACGTCGCCAGATTGCTTCTCGTTACCATCAGCTGCTGCAACCACTTCCAGATATCATTTGCCCCCAAGATATCTCCGGCGGTTTGACTGTCTGGAATCAATACACAATTCGGATTACCAGTCAAGCAAAAAACTCCGGCCTGCGGGACAGAGTGCGTTCCCAGTTGCAGCAACAAGGCGTGAGCACAATGGTTTACTATCCCCTGCCCTTGCATCTGCAACCGGTCTACAAACATTTGGATTATCAAGCCGGTCAACTGCCCGTTGCCGAGCAAGCTTGCCGGGAAGTCCTCTCCTTGCCCATGTTTCCCGAACTGGACAGCCAGCAACAGGCGATCGTAGTCGCTCGCTTGCTCGATAGCTTAACTTAACAAGTCTTTACTTTTTTTCACAATTACCTGTCAATAAGCGGGTTGTGATGAGCTTAATTGCCAAAAACGCGGTAAAAAATTAATCTAACTTGACATTAGCGCTAAAAAAGTTGTAGATTATTAAAGGATATTAAAGAAAAGATAAAAAGCGAACCGACTCCCAGTTGGGTTAGATAACCGATCGAATAGAAGTGACATGCCCACATCCGAATGGGGTCACTGGCAATAAGCAACAATTGTTGAGAGGCAAGAGTGTGAAGCAACATCAACTAGAGCAGTTGAGGAAATACGACCAACAGGCGATCGCTCAGTATTATAGAGGGCGTCCCTGGCAGAGCATTGGGCGATCGCTCTTTGTGATGTGGTGTTTTATCGGTTTCATCTTAGGCATGTGGTGGGACAACTGGACCCGCAAGAGCGATCGCAACAAGCTGAAACGAGCGGCCCAACTGCGGCAGATCCTTACCAGTCTGGGGCCAACCTATATTAAGGTAGGACAAGCCCTGTCTACGCGACCAGACCTAGTTCGCAAAGACTTCTTAGATGAACTGGTGAAGCTGCAAGACCAGTTGCCACCCTTTCCCACTAGCGAAGCATGGAGGCGGATAGAAGAGGAACTGGGTCAAGGGGTGGGAGAAATTTACAGGGAAATTTCTGCCGAACCGGTGGCCGCAGCAAGTCTGGGTCAAGTATACAAAGGACGCTTGCACAGTGGCGAAGAAGTGGCCATCAAGGTGCAGCGGCCCAACCTGATCCCAACTCTGACTCTGGACCTGTACCTGATGCGCTGGGGGGCCCGACGGTTTGGTCGGTGGTTGCCTCTGAATTTGGGACACGAGCTGACTGAGATTGTAGATGAATTTGGCACTAAGCTATTTGAAGAAATCGATTACCTCAATGAGGGTCGCAATGCGGAAAAGTTTGCCAATAACTTCCGAGATAATCCCTTGGTGAAAGTGCCAGCGATATACTGGCGCTATTGCAGCCAGCGGGTGCTGACCCTGGAATGGATTAATGGATTTAAGCTGACGGATACCGAAGAACTTACCAGGCAGAAACTAGACACCGATACCCTGATCTGGATCGGGGTCACTACAGGTCTGCAACAGCTGCTAGAACATGGATTTTTCCATGCCGATCCCCATCCGGGAAATCTGTTTGCCCTGTCGCCTCAATGTCCGGTCGATCGAGAACGGGAACCTGTCAAGTGGCAGGATGGTTGCCAAATGGCATATATTGATTTCGGCATGATGGATCAACTGGAGGAGGAAACGAAGGAAACCCTGGTGGATGCGGTGGTGCATCTGATCAACAAAGATTATGTTGAGTTGGCGGCGGATTTCGTCAAGCTGGGCTTTTTAACTCCAGATGTCGATATTTACGAGATTGTCCCGGCCTTGGAAGCGGTGCTGGGTGAGGCGATCGGTGAAAGTGTTAAGGACTTTAACTTCAAGACAATTACCGACAGCTTCTCGGAACTGATGTATGATTATCCTTTCCGCGTCCCGGCTAAGTTTGCTCTGATTATCCGTTCTCTGGTGACTCAGGAAGGGTTGGCTCTCAGTGTAAATGCGAATTTCAAAATTGTCGAAGTGGCCTATCCCTATGTGGCCCGGCGTCTGTTGACGGGAGAATCTCCTAAACTGCGGCGGCGGTTGCTGGAGGTGCTGTTCAAAGATGGCAAGTTCCGATGGAACCGCCTGGAAAATATGATCGCGATCGCTCGCAACGACTACGGCTTCGATCTGATGCCCACAGCCCAGCTAGGTCTACAATATCTGCTATCGGATGAAGGTAGGTTTATCCGGCGGCAACTGCTGCTGGCCCTGACAGAGGACGATCGCCTGCACACCGAAGAAGTTCAACGGATCTGGAATTTGATTAAAGTTGACTTGGAACCGAGTCGATTGTTAGATGTAGCTTGGGGTGCTCTGACAGACTTCTCTAGAGAAAGAGCGGCGGCCCTGTTGCCCTCAGTTATGGCCTTCAAGGGCTAATGGTTAATGGCTAATGGTTAATGGGGCAATTAGCCATTAGCCATTAACCATTAGCAATTAGCAATTAGCAATTCTCAATTTTCAATTAGCAATATAGGAGTTATTTGTGTATTACATTACCGAACCACCTTATTTTTTAGTGGTAGCAAGTTTGCTAGCTGGGATTGCATCGGGGATTGCATTTTATGCATCCTTGACGCAATCGGTGCAAGAATGGTCGAAAAACCGCTCTCAAATTACCCTAGCAAATATGCGGGGGGAAAAGCTGTTGATTCCGTTTATCGGGATAAGTGTTAGCATTTGTGTTTTTCTAGCTGCTGGTTTACAGATTTTCTACTTTTCAGCTAAGTTTGCCTACGGTGTATCAGCACCACTTACGGTTTTCATTTGCTTGCTAGTTTGGTATCAACTGGGTCAAATATTAAATCAGTTGGAAAGGGGAGGTTCTAAGGCCCTGGATTTGGATGCTTGGAAATAATTAATTGAGGCCCGGAACAGCCGGGCTGTCTGGGAAATTGAGAAAAAAGAGCTGGATTATTTTCTGATTAATATATTAATATTATTAAGCTGTAATTGCTGCGACAATAAAAAATAATAATAAAATAATAATGAGGTCCACACATGGCAAAGCCACTGGTTTTAACATATGACGGGAAGGAGATAGCATTTTCACTTGCAAAAGTAGACCGAAGCAAATTATATGGTTCGGTGGATATCGAAACCCTTGATGAGGATGGAAACAGTTGTGAAATGGCCGTTTTAGCCGGGGATGGAAAAACATTGCTGGGCAAGGGAGGCACTGCTTTGGCTTATATTTCCCAAAAGGGGGAATGGTGCGACAAATCAAACCTCAAACCCGTGGATTTCGACGGCAATGAAATTAAGCCCGTGCAATCGAGTTTCAATCAGCAGAATCCCTTGGAACGAAAAGTTACCATAGATGAATTCCTGAATTTCAATATTCGTTCCTCTTATATGCTCAATTGTGAAACAGAATTAGATCCTAAGTTACTGGATGAACTCGGAAACGGCGCTATTTATGCGTTTCCATTCAGTTATCGTGGGGGACTGGAACCGGATATGGCATTTCTATTGAAAGGTACGGACGATACTATTTGGATGCTGGTAGGAAAGGAAACCGAAATTAGTTTTATCGGATACGAACAAACCGCTGCTGTCGAAGAAGCGGATTCGGAAATCGAAGAAGATGACGATATGATGGATTTTGGCATGATGTAAGCTGTCGCGCATTTAAATTGCATATATCAAAATCCTGAAACCATTGCACTTCTTCGATTTTTTGAATTTTGAATTTTGAATTGCTTGTAGGGTGGGCACCGCCCACCATTGAGCTTTAATTCCGCCGATTGAATGTGTAAATATTTTTGTCCACTTACTTAAATTATTAGAAGGAACAGTATCATGGGAACAATAAATATCAGTAACAGCCGGGGCCGGGATGCAGCCGTAAGTACGGAATCAGTTTCATCGGTTGTGAAAATGCGCTGGCTAGATATCCATGGCAGCCAGGCAGAAACAAAAAAAATTCTCAGAGGTACGATGGATCGGGATTTGGAGGCTTTGCTGGAAAAATACGGCGATGTGGATAACCTTACCCAAGCACTGATAAATGAAGACCCGGAAATAGATCTGGAAACATACGGCAGTTTTCTGAAAAATACGGCTCGGGTATATATCGATCGGAAAAGGGAAGTCGTTCATCGGATCGTGCAAAATGAAATAATTAAAAACCCGGACGGCAGCGATCGGGAGAAACGACCGAGGCAAATGCCCGAACCGAACGTGGCGACGGAAATTCCGTTGAAATGGACCGGGAAAAAGATGAAAAAATCCCAAGTATTCAATAAGTTCGTTTTTTCCGGAAAACTTCAAATTACCCATATCAACGGACTCACTTATGATTTTCTGTATGCCATAGCAAAGGAGTTGGAAGACGAAGACTGCCTGATGTTGGTGGGATCCGGCCCTAAAGGAAACCAGCGTTTGATTTTTCGTCGAGGCGCTACGCCCTACCGGGGCTTCCTGGAAGGCCGGACTCAAGATGACAAATATGCATTGATTCTCCATCTTTCCAATATGGAGCTGAAAAAACCTGCTGATGAGTAAGGGAACAATTGATTATGGATACCGTTATCGATCGCGCGAGATTGGTCTATAAAATCGGCAATTATGCCACAGGTCCGGCGAATGCTCTGAAAGATCCCATGTTACATCCGAAAGTGCAAATGTTTCGCCGGAAAATGGCGGCGACTATGCGACCGCTGGACAAATCCGATATTTCCCAAAAAATCCCCACGGATAACTATCATATCAGCCGCAAAATTGACGGCGAATTTACGGTACTCCTGTTCGACGGCGAAAGCGCCATTACGGTCAATCCCGGCGGTACGGTGAGAACCGGACTTGATTTCATGGCAGAAGCGGCCAGTTTGTTGAAAAAAGCCGGAATTAAACAAGCCGCGATCGCGGGAGAATTATACTTACAGCCGGATGAAGATAAAACACGGTCCAGGGTTCGCGACGTCATCGCCATTGCACGCAAACCGGAAAATGAATCGGAGGTAAAACGGCTTAAATTTGCCGTGTTCGATATCGTGGAATGTGACCAAAAAACCTATCCCCTGTATGCCGATGCTTGGAATGCGATCGGGGCAATATTTGGCGACGGAGAAAATATCCATCCGGTGGAAACTGTTATCGGTGAAAACCCCGCTCAAATTAAGGAATATTTCCAGCAATGGGTGGAAGTTGAAGGCGCTGAAGGTGTCGTGGTTCGAGGTCAAGCCAGTGGTATTTTCAAAATCAAGCCCCGGCATAATCTCGATGCGATCGTACTTGGTTTTACTGAAGGTACGGGCGATCGCATGGGTATGATTCATGACGTTCTGGTGGGAATCATGCGCAAGGATGAAACCTTTCAATTGCTGAGTCATGTAGGCGGTGGATTTACGGAAAAACTGCGTCGGGACTTGCTTTCGGATCTCAAAGAGATCGTCGTGGATAGTGAATATTCCGAAATCAATACCGATCGCGTGGCATATCTGATGGTGGAGCCGAAATACATTATCGAGATATCCTGTTTGGACCTGATGGCCGAAACTACCAGACAGGGGACTATAGACAAAATGGTATTGAACTGGAATGGTTCCCAAAAACGCTATGAAGTCATAAGACGCATGCCTTTAGTCAATGTGATTTCACCTCAGTTCGTGAAATTCCGGGAAGATAAATCCGTGAATCCCGAAGATTTAAGGATCGAACAAATAACCGACTTAGTTGAGGTGCCCCTGGCGGATATATCGGCAAAAGAATACAAATTGCCTGCAAGTACGCTGTTGAAACGTCGAGTTGCAACCAAAACCCTGAAAGGGGCGGAAATGGTAAGAAAACTGGTCATGTGGAAAACCAATAAGGAGTCTTCCGATGATTATCCTGCATATGTTCTGCATTTCACAGACTTCAGCCCGAACCGCAAAGACCCCCTTTCCCGGGAGATCCGAGTGAGTAATTCCGAAGAACAGATCGAAGCATTATGGTTGGAAATGGAAAAGAAGAATTTCGTTCGGGGTTGGAAAGTTATCAGGGAATGATAGTTGTCAGTAGGGTGGGCACGCTCCGGGACCCCTACGCTGCCCGACCAGCAGCGGGTTTGGTCTTTTTTAACCAACTGGTGCAAGACCGCACCGGACCACCCGGACCACACCCCCTATCAAAGGCAACGTTTAAATAATCCCGGAGAACCAGAGTTAAGAATTATGGATATAATAGTAAAATAATCTCCTGCTGGGGTTGACAGTTATCGCGCTCGGGTGCTAGTATGAGATAAACCCAGATAATTTGACAGAGGTAATGAGCATGGTGAATATTGCCGGATACGAGAATTTAATGCCTCTCCATGAGAGTGCGAACTCAATCTTGTATCGCGCCAGACGGGTAGGCGATCGCCAACCGGTCATACTCAAGCTTCTCAAGCAAGATTATCCCACGCCGGAGCAAATTAGACGTTACAAACAAGAATATCACCTGACTTGCCAGTTAGACTCCCCGGGGATTGTCAAAGCATACGAGCTGGTAGAATGGGAACGAAGTTATGCGATCGTCCTGGAAGATATGGGCGGAATTTCCCTCAAAGAATGGCTGTCAGAGCGAGAAAAACTTTCCCTGGCAGAATTTTTAGGGATGGCGATCGCCATAACAGAAAGTTTGGGACAAATTCACGCCCAAAGGATTATTCACAAAGATATAAATCCAGGGGATATCGTTTTTAATCCGGAAACAAAAGAACTGAAAATAATTGATTTTGGCATTTCCACCCAACTGAGTAGAGAAAATCCGACCCTGAAAAATCCCAATGTGTTAGAAGGGACATTGGCCTATATTTCTCCAGAACAAACAGGGAGAATGAACCGCAGTTTAGACTATCGCACGGATTTTTATTCCTTGGGGGTAACATTCTACGAGCTGTTAACCCAAAAAGTACCTTATGAAACAGAAGATGCCCTGGAATTAGTCCACTGTCATCTGGCAAAAGAACCCATAGCACCCTCGGAAATAGACCCGTCAATTCCGCGAATAATCTCGGAGATAGTGCTGAAATTGATGGCGAAAAATGCCGAAGAGCGCTATCAAAGTTCCTGGGGATTAAAAGCGGATCTAGAAAATTGTTGGCAGCAATTAGAATCAGCTGGAAAGATTGAGGTTTTTCCTTTAGCAAATCAAGACATTTCCGATCGCTTCTCTATTCCCCAAAAACTCTACGGAAGGGAAGCAGAAATAGCCACCCTCCTCGCTGCCTTTGAGAGGGTTGCGGAAACAGGAAAAGTGGAATTGATGATGGTGGCGGGTTATTCGGGAATTGGTAAATCAGCATTGGTTGCCGAAATTCATAAACCGAATACGCGACTGCGCGGCTATTTCACGGACGGTAAATTTGACCAGTTTCAGCGCAATATACCCTAC
The DNA here is from genome assembly GCA_051439505.1 of Hormoscilla sp. Classification (GTDB taxonomy): domain Bacteria; phylum Cyanobacteriota; class Cyanobacteriia; order Cyanobacteriales; family Desertifilaceae; genus Hormoscilla. Next base: position 21,574 of record JBFRWI010000135.1, read on the forward strand.
TATGCTATTGTCAGCGCCTTGAAGGGATTAATGGGACAACTGTTAACGGAAAGCTCTTCAGAACTTGCTGAATGGCGAGAAAAACTTTTAGCCGCAGTTGGTAGTAATGGGCAAGTAATTATTGATGTCATTCCGGAAGTAGAACTGATTATTGGCAAGCAGCCACCGGTGCCTGAGTTAGGGCCAACTGAGTCGCAAAATCGCTTTAATCGTGTCTTTAGTCAGTTCATCCGAGCCTTTTGCACAAAAGAGCATCCTTTGGTTATCTTCCTGGATGATTTACAGTGGGCAGACTCAGCCACCCTCAAGTTAATCGAACTGATGATGACGGATAGCGAAACAGAATATTTATTCCTCATTGGAGCTTATCGGGATAATGAAGTCAGCCCCACACATCCTTTGATGATGACCCTTGATAAATTGCAAAAACAAGGGGCAGTTGTAAATTATATTACCTTAGCACCCTTAGCATTAGAGCATATTAGCCAACTCATTGCTGACACATTACACAGTGACCGTGATGAGGTCAAATATTTAGCAAACTTGGTGAAGCGAAAAACTGGCGGTAATCCCTTTTTTGCTAATCAATTTCTGAAAACATTGCACGATGAAAAATTGATCGCGTTCGATTTTCAGCGTCACGTTTTCCTATGGGATATTTCTGACATTGAAGCCCAGGACATTACGGATAACGTAGTGGAATTGATGATTGGCAAGTTGAAGAAACTGCCAGAATCCACACAGCAGGTTTTACGTTTAGCCGCTTGTATCGGTGCTGATTTTGATTTAAAGACGAGTTCTATTATTTGTGAAAAATCTCAAGAAGAAGTTTTTCCAGATCTAGTAACAGCAATTAAATCTGGATTGATTTTGCCCCGTTCTGAGTTAGATATAGAGCTTTTAATTCAAGATTACAAGTTCCTCCACGACCGAGTTCAACAAGCGGCCTATGCCTTGATTGATGAAGCGCAAAAAACAGCAGTCCACTTAAAAATTGGTCGGTTACTGTTGCAGAATACGGAGCATGAGGCTTTATCGGAAGAGATATTTAAGATCGTCGATCATTTCAATATCGGTGTTGAAATGGTGACTCATCAAGCTGAACGAGATCAAATTGCTCAACTAAATTTGATGGCTGGCAAAAAAGCTAAATCAGCAACGGCTTATAATGCTTCAGTTACATATTTTAAAGTAGGACGGGAACTCCTGAGTGCGGATTGTTGGCAGACTGCTTATGACCTAGCCTTATCTTTATATGAGGAAGCAGCAGAGGCAGCGTACTTATGTGGTGACTTTAGGGCGATGAAGCAATGGACTGAAATTGTCAAAAAAATTGCCAAAACCATTGTGGAAAAAGTGAATGTATATAATGTATAAATTCAAGCAGCAGCGTCCCAGGGGAACGTTAAAGAATCTCTTAAAATTGGTCTGAATGTTTTGGACAGATTGGGATTTTGCTTACCGGGAAACCCTAGTAAATTGGATGTTAAAAAAGGAATGGATGAAACTTCGTCGCTGTTAACAGGACGGGAAATAGAGGAGCTAATCGATCTGCCGGAAATGACATCTCCAGAAGCGCTAGCAGCCATGTTTATTCTAGGGAGTACCGTTGCTGCCGCGTATATCGCTAACTCTGAACTTTTTTTGCTAAATACTTGTCAACAAGTTAATTTATCCATCAAATACGGCAATGCTACTTGGTCTGCGTTCGGTTATGCTAGTTACGCTATAAATTTATGTGGGATGAGTGAAGACATTGAATCTGGCTATAAGTTTGGTAAGTTGGCTTTAAACTTGCTGGAACGCTTAAATGCCCAGAAAGTAAAGTCAAAAGTATTCGATCTTGTTGGGGGTCTTGTATTACATTGAAAAGAGCATTTCCGGGCAACAATACCCTTGGTGATTGAGGGCTATAAAAGCGGAATAGAAACGGGAGATTTTGAATTTGCGGGCTATTCGGCATTTAATATATGCGCTTATTTATATTTAATCGGTGTGGAACTGAGAGAAGTAGAACAGCAAATAGTGACTTACAGTAATGCCATTGCTCAAATCAGGCGGGATATTCCTTTTGGTTGGGTTGCAACTTTTCGGCAGGCAATTCTTAATTTATTGGGACGTTCTGAAAATATCATTCGTTTAATTGGGGATGGCTACAACGAGGAAAAATCTATACCCGAAAATGACATAACTCTACATTTTCTATTCTATCTAAACAAACTTATCTTGTGCTATCTATTTGGAGAAAAACACCAAGCTGTAGAAAATGCTAGAGCAGCAGATCAATATTTGGATGGAGTGAAATCAATGATTGTTGAAGCTCCGTTCAACTTTTATGATTCTCTAGCCCATCTAGGTGTGTTCGGCGATATGTCAAACTCAGAGAAACAAGATCTGCTCGATCGGGTAGAGAAGAATCAAGCAAAGATGGGTATATGGGCCGGGCACGCTCCGATGAATAACAAGCATAAATTAGATTTGGTAGAAGCTGAAAAATGCAGAGTTTTAGGGCAAAAGGCAGAAGCGATCGAGCTATACAACAAGGCCATAGCTGGAGCCAAAGAAAACGAATACATCCAAGAAGAAGCCCTCGCCAACGAACTGGCTGCCAAGTTCTACCTCGACTGGGGGCAAGAAAAGATTGCCCGCGTGTATATGATGGACGCTCATTACTGCTATACTCGCTGGGGGGCAACAGCGAAGGTAAGGCACCTGGAAGAAAATTATCCTCAATTGTGTCCATCTCCCACGGTCAAAACTTCTGGCGAGACCCCAACAAAAAGCGTTACCACCACTGACTCCACCCGCACCAGTAGTGGGGAAATGCTAGACCTAGGGACAGTAATGAAAGCCACAAGAGCGCTCTCAGGGGAAATTGTTCTCGACAAGCTTCTGGCAAAACTAATGAAAATCGCCATTGAAAACGCCGGTGCTCAAAAAGGCTACCTCCTTCTGCAAACGGAAGAGGCTCAATGGACCATCGAAGCCTCTGGGCGCATCGACACCGAAGAAGTCGCCACCCACCAATCCCAACCGATCGACAGTCTCGACCCCCCGATCTCAACAGCCATAATCAACTACGTGGCCCGCACTCTTGAAAATGTCGTCCTCGCCGATGCTGCAAATATTGGGCAATATACCCGGGATCCTTACATCGTCGCTATCAAACCAAAATCCCTACTCTGCACCCCCCTAGTCAACCAAGGGAAACTCTCGGGTATTCTCTACCTAGAAAACAATTTGGCCACGGGAGTATTTACCAAAGAACGGCTCCAAATCCTGCAAGTGCTATCCTCCCAGGCCGCGATCGCGATCGACAACGCCCGCCTCTACAAGCAACTAGAAAGCTACAGCCACAACCTAGAAGATCAAGTCTCACTCCGCACTGCCCAACTAGCCGACGCCACCCGCAAAGCCGAAGCAGCAAACGAAGCCAAAAGTGCCTTTATCGCTAACATGTCTCACGAGTTGCGCACCCCCCTCAACGCCATCCTGGGTTTTTCCCAACTCCTAACCCGGAGTCAAAGTCTAGGTCGCGAACAGCAAGAAAACGTCAGCATTATTTCTCGCAGCGGCGAACATTTACTGACTCTCATCAACCAAGTGCTAGATTTATCAAAAATCGAAGCGGGGCGCATCACCCTCAACCCCAAAAACTTCGACCTCTATCGCTTGTTGGACGAGATCGAAGACTTGTTAGGGTTCAAAGCATCGGAGAAAGGATTGCAGTTAGCGTGCTTAAAAGAACCCGACACCCCCCGCTACATCAACACCGACGAAATGAAATTGCGGCAAGTATTGATTAACCTCATCAACAACGCCATCAAATTCACCTCAGAAGGAGGGATAGCGGTGCGAGTCTGCCAAAAAGCCGAAACTTCTCCTAATATCGAGTTAGAATTTGAAATAGAAGATACCGGTGCGGGTATCGCCCCAGAGGAAATAGACGGTTTGTTTGAAGCCTTCGTACAAACTGCCACTGGTAAAGAAGCCCAAGAGGGGACCGGTTTGGGATTGCCCATATCCCGCAAATTCGTACAGCTGATGGGAGGGGATATCGTCGTTACCAGCGCAGTGGGACGGGGCACGACTTTTAAGTTCAACATTCAAGCAACCCGGAGTTCGGAGGCAAATGTAGAGCGGAAACTACCTCAGCGGCGGGCGATCGCGTTGGCTCCAAATCAACCCCGCTATCGGCTTTTGGTAGTGGATGACAAACCAACCAACCGGCAGTTGTTAATTAAATTGCTGGTGCCCTTCGGTTTTGAAGTCCAAGAGGCCGCCAACGGTCGGGAAGCCGTCGAAATTTACCAACAATGGCAGGCCGATTTAATTTTTATGGATATGCGGATGCCCGTCATGGATGGTTACGAAGCTACTGGACAAATTAAATCTCTAGCGGGGGATAAAAGTTGCTTCGTCGTGGCGGTGACTGCCAGCGTTTTAGAGGAAGAAAAAGCGGTGGTGCTAGAGGCGGGATGCGACGATTTTCTGCGCAAACCCTTTAAGGATGGGGAAATATTAGAGGCGATCGCCCGGCATTTAAGGGCGGAATTTATTTATGAAGAAGCGGCAAGTATGGCCGACAATGACAGTGAGGAGAAATTGTTAACAGCAGAAGCATTAGCTGCGGTGCCGTCGGAATTATTAACTGCTATAGAAGATGGACTGACAGCAAGTTTAACTCTCGAAGAACTCCAAGATGTAATTGATGCTATAGCTAGTCATGTTCCTGCTGTCGGGAGTAAATTAGAGAACTTGGTTCGCGATTTTCGTTACGAGGAAGTTTTGAATTTAATTGAGAAGAGTAAATCCGTTAATCGGTAAGCTAATAATTGCCAAAAAATAAATCGCTCTGTTATGAGAACCATTTCAGATCGAACATTGGCTTTGCTCGATCGCCTGGATGCCCGAAACCGCCGCTCATTAACATGATTTTCCCTCTTTCCTCGTTTTTTTAATATTGTTTTAATCTTAGGCCCTCTGGAAGATGAGCGATCGCCTTAACAAAAATTTAAGGTGAAACCAGGGTAGATGGGACAAGGTTCAATAGTAAACTAGGGAGATTAACAACAGGATAATCTGAAAATAAGCGTAATTAGCCAAGGGTTAAAGGAGTAAGAAATGGACGAAACAGGAGTATCGCGCAGTCGCAATGTGGCCATTGTGGGTCCGTATTTAAGCGGTAAAACCACCCTGCTAGAAAGTTTGCTGTACGTCACGGGGGCGACTTCGCGCAAAGGGAGCGTGAAAGAAGGTAATACGGTGGGGGATGGTTCCCCAGAGGCCCGCGATCGGCAGATGACTGTGGAGGTGAACTTTGCCAGCACGGACTATGAAGGGATCCACTTCACATTTCTGGACTGCCCGGGTTCGATAGAATTTGCCCAGGAAACCTATAATGCCCTCATGGGCGTGGGTGCAGCAGTGGTGGTCTGCGAACCGGAACCCGATCGGGTACTGGCCCTCGCCCCGTTGTTTAAGTTCCTCGACGACTGGAAAATTCCTCACCTGGTCTTTGTCAACAAAATGGACCGGGTCTGTACTGAGGAAGTGCGCTGCGCCACTAGCTTTACAGAGGTACTCAAGGCGCTGAAGACTGTCTCTAGTCGTCCCGTCATCCCCCATCAATATCCCATCGGCAAAGGACAAGAACTGGTGGGATATATCGATCTGGTGAGCGAACAAGCTTATCATTACCATCCCGGTGCCCCGGCAGAGCCAGTACAGCTGCCAGAGTCTCTCCAAGAACAGGAGCACAAGGCACGTACCCAAATGTTAGAAACTTTAGCAGACTTTGACGACCATCTGCTAGAAGAACTGGTAGAAGAAATTGAACCACCACAAGAAGAAATTATCAAAGATTTGAAGATGGAACTGGGGGCAGATTTGATCGTACCCGTGTTCCTGGGCGTGGCAGAACAAAGTGCTGGGGTACGACCGCTGCTAGATGCCCTGCGGCGGGAAGCACCAGACCCAGCTGCTACTTCCGAACGGCGCGGAGTTAATACCTCCTTAGACACGCCTTTAGCTCAGGTTTTGAAAACCTATTATAGTCCCCAAGGAGGCAAGCTTTCTCTGGTGCGAGTTTGGCGGGGCGAGTTGACTGATGGTATGGTCCTCAATGGCGTCCGCACGGGTGGCATTTACCGCTTGTTCGGACAGCAACAGCAGTCCCTAGCAAAAGCTAGTATTGGTGAAATTGTGGCCCTGGCCCGGATGGAGGAGATTAAAACCGGAGATACCCTCTCTACTAATGCTAAGGTGAAAGCACTTCCTCGGGCCGAACAACTGCCTCCCGTTTATGCAATGGCGATCGCCGCAGAAAAGCGCAAGGATGAAGTGAAGCTAACCACTGCTTTAGCGAAATTGCTAGAAGAAGACCCATCTATGTACTGGGATCAAGATGGCGACACCCACGAAATTATCCTTTGGGGCCAGGGAGAAATTCATCTGAAGGTGAGTCTAGACCGACTGCGGCGCAAGTACAACTTGCCGATAAATACCCACTTGCCCCACATTGCTTATAAGGAAACGATCCGCAAACCCGCTGCGCGGATACACGGGCGCTACAAGCATCAAAGTGGCGGTCACGGTCAGTTTGGAGATGTCTATCTAGATATTCAACCTCTGTCACGGGGAGAAGGCTTCAGCTTCAGTCAAAAAATTGTCGGTGGCGTGGTGCCGAAGCAGTATATTCCGGGCGTGGAAACGGGCGTGCGGGAGTATCTGGTACAGGGGCCCTTGGGTTTCCCGGTGGTGGATGTGGCGGTAACTCTGACTGATGGTTCTCATCACTCGGTTGATAGTTCCGAACAGGCTTTTAAGCAAGCTGCCCGCATCGCCATGACCGAGGGAATGCCTAAGTGTCAACCGACTCTCCTAGAACCGATCGCGGCTATTGAGGTAACTGCACCCAGCGAGTTTACTTCTAAAGTGTTGCAGCTAGTTACTACCCGTCGGGGACAGATTTTGGGTTATGATGCTGTCTCAGATTGGCAGGGCTGGGATACGGTTTCGGCTTACTTGCCTCAGGCGGAAATGCAGGACTTTATTATTGAACTACGATCGGGGACTTTGGGTGTGGGCTTCTTCAACTGGAAGTACGACCACCTACAAGAGGTGCCAGATAAGCTAGCAGAACGGGTGATCGCCATGAATGACAATGGTAATGGTAAATAAAATTGCCATTCGTTTGTCCCGTTAGCCCGCCGGGGGTTCAAACCCCCGCGTTCCCAGGCGGGAGCCAGGGAACTCGGCTTTGTGTCGGTTGAAAACCGACTAAAAATATTGTAGTAGGGTGGGCACCGCCCACCAGAAAATGATGGTGTCAGGGAGGCGATCGCCCTCAAAAGCAAATTTGTAGAAAAAATAATTGTCGGCAGGATATTTTTGAGGAAAGGGTTGTATAATGGAAAGAGGATAAAGCTGTGGAGAACAGTAAGGATGACTGACTATCAACCCGAACGGCTGGACCGAATTGAAGCTTTAGTTGAAAAAATAGGTCAAAGAGTCGATTCTAATGCCCGTGATCTTGAGGCCATGGGTGATGACGTCCATAAGTGGCAGCAAGAGTCGCAACGTGACCGCTCTCGTTTATACCAAGCAATGACTCAGCTAGCTCAAACCCAGGCTAATTTCTATGAAAGGCTAGATGAGTTGGATCGACGGCAGGACGATCTATCTCGCCGACAAGGTGAAATTGTAGAAATTCTCAAGTTACTGACTCAAAAATTGCAGTAGTATGGTCTAATGGTCTATACTACCTGCCATAAAATTCTGCACAAGTCCTAGTTTCCAGGCCGTTCCTGGGAACTAGATGATCGAGGATATTCATGTTACCTGCTATAGGATAATTCGAGAACTTATGTCATAATGGCAGGAAGATTATGTATGGGAGACTCGTGATGAATGTTGATGCGATCCTCAACCGCGCCTTGGCAGGTGATGATATTTCCGCCGCCGCCGGAGTGGTGCTTTTACAGCAAAAAGATGAACGGGCGATCGCATCTATCCGGGAAACTGCTGACCAACTGCGTCGCCAGCAAGCAGGGGATATCGTCACCTACGTCATCAACCGCAATATTAATTTCACGAATATCTGCGAACAGCACTGTAGTTTCTGTGCCTTTCGCCGGGATGAAGGGCAAAAGGATGCTTACTGGTTAGACTGGGGGCAAATTATAGAAAAAACTACTGATGCTGTCCGCCGAGGGGCGACGGAAATTTGCATGCAGGGCGGACTGAATCTGAAAGCAAAAATTAATGGTGCTTCCTTACCTTATTATCTACAATTGGTGAGCAGCATTAAAGATCGGTTTCCCCAGTTGCATTTACACGCCTTTTCTCCCCAAGAAGTGCAATTTATTGCTAGGGAAGATGGCATTTCCTATGCTGAAATCATTGCTGCTTTGCAGTCGGCGGGAGTTGATTCCATGCCGGGAACCGCAGCAGAAGTTTTAGATGATAATGTCCGGCGGGTAATTTGTCCGGAAAAAATTGATACAGCAACTTGGTTGGAAATTGTCGCCACTGCCCATAAGTTGGGAATGCCCAGTACCAGTACCATGCTTTGCGGTCACGTGGAAACGCCCGCACAGCAGATGGGGCATTTGGAAAAGTTGCGGACTTTGCAACAAAAATCTCTTCAGCAGGGAGAAACTGCCTTGACAGAATTTATCCTCTTGCCCTTTGTGGGACAAGAAGCGCCCTTACCTTTGCGGCGGCGGGTGGGACGGGATCAACCGGTTTTATCGGATGCTTTGTTGCTGACAGCGGTAGCGCGAATTTTCCTGGGAAATTGGATTTCTAATCATCAACCCAGTTGGGTGAAGTTGGGTTTAGCGGGTGCAACTGAGGCCCTGCGCTGGGGATGTAACGATCTTGGAGGTACCTTGATGGAAGAACATATCTCTACGATGGCGGGGGCCCCGGGGGGCACTTGCATGGCAGTGAAAACTTTGCAGCAGGCAATTAGTTCTATTGGCCGTCCTTTCCGGCAGCGGGATACCCTTTATCGGCCTTTGCCAGAACTGCAACCTGCTGTTTATATTTGATGAGCGATCGCCCCCATATTCTGATATGATTCTTGGGAGTTAAATTCGGCATCCATGAGGTCTTTTACCTTGGCAAAAATTTCCACTTCTGCTTGTTCTTGATCTGTGAGTTTATCGTAAAAGTATGGTTGAGAAAACCATTCGGTAAAAGCCATTGTCAACAAGCCATTTTCAGCGATTTCAATCTGCCAATATTGAGAAACTCGACTGTCAACAACTGCAAATAAAGGGGCCGGATTTTCTTGGGGATAGTAGATGTAGTTATCGTCGCAGATATAGTACCATACTTGTCCCTGCCACGTGTAGAGGGCATAAACTGCGTATTCTTTGCCAATTGTTAAAGGAAACTTTAGTTCTTTTGTGTAACCCACGCGCGGATCGAGATAATTTTCAGGAAGATTATCTCCAGTATTGGCAATACAGCGAATTTTCATAACTTATTTACCTCACTGATTTGTCGGGGCAGTTTTCGAGTATTGACGTTTAAACTTGAACTCAACGTTTTGACCTGTAAGAAGGTTTCTAAACCAATGAACTTGGACAGTAATACTATCAATAATCAGGTTTTTTGTTGTTGTCATTTTAACCCAGTCACCGGGAGAACCGCCGTAGGTAGCTACTAATCGATTGGCATCCCCAAGTGGTTTGCGAGTACCACCCTGAATGGGCCTACCCATTCCTGCTTTCGCTTGTTCTAAGAGAAGTTTCTCTTGTAGGTTGGTGGGGCTTTCATCTGGAATTGGTTCTGGATTTGTCATTGTCTGATTTGAGCGATCGCCTCTCCGTCACCAAGATTTAATGGTGCTGCTAATGCTAGTTTGCTGAGTCAAACATCACTTACATAAAACTACAAAATGTCGGGTGGGCAGTGCGGTGGGCAGTGCGGTGGGCAGTGCCCACCCTACCGACCATCGCTGGAACTAAATTATGCGATCGCATCTACCGGCTATTTACAAGAATCAATCACTGCACCTAGATAAGGAAGGAATTTACCAAACCAATTATCCCAGACTCGACCGTTTTTCATGTCGAACGCCACAAAGGAGTTCACAGTATTGCGCCATTGAGCATTCTCATCTCCTGTCGGCAGTATCATTCCATAAGCAGCACAAAATGGACGACCATTCTCATTTATTGGCGTCACAAAATTAAAATCATTTTTGTCCAGACCGCGCTCGATCGCCGCTCCTATTAAAAGAATCCCATCGCTGGCAAATCCTGTTATTTCACGACGAAAAACAGCACTGAGTCCTTGGTCTCGTCGGGAAAAACGATTATCAATTTGAGTCCCTGAGTATACTTGTCGAATGTCAGCTTCAGTCGTAGTTCCCCGGAGCACACCAATTTGACCATTGCCAGCATTATCCAAATCTCTTTCTGTTGTTCCAGGTCTGACTATCACTTGTGTAGCTCTGATGAAGAATGGGGCAGAAAACTTGATTCCATGCTGGACTTCTCTCGCGCGGGTTATTGTGTTAGGACCGCATTCTAAATGTACCGTCCCCCTGTTGACCAATTCCCACCGTCCTTGTGTTGTCGAGCTGTAAAACATCACTCGCACGGGTCTTTGCAGTTCTTTGCTCAAGCTTTGTGCGAAAGCTGAGGCTAAATCTACACAATAGCCCTGACGTTCTCTGCCTTTTCTAAATCCAAATAGAAGTGCATCATCTCTGACTCCAACTTTCAAAACACCAGTGGAGCTAATTTCATTGAGAATTGCTCTTGCTTGACTGGGTAACAGCAGACCTGCTAACGCTAGGCCCAGCAGAAAGGCTATAATTCGTCTCTTCTTCATTTGCTCGCCCAACTCCTTTGTCTAAAATGCTATTTTTTATTTCGATGCACCCGCTTTGCCGACTGCCTCTGGAATAGTTTGGAATTCTTTACTTCTGTACCAGGGCCCGATCGGGGACTGTTAACATCTCCTGACAGTCGCTTCCCCTGTTGGCTCAATTATAACAATGTTCGACAACCACAAATACCCTATGTTACAAAAATTTACCATCTTTTCTTCCAGTTGCCACCGGTGTATATCCTCTCTATGTTCCCGATCTTCTCCGTATATATACGAACCGGCTTCTAAAAACCGCTAATCACGCCAATTGTATGGGGTATTTTTCGATCGGGCTCGTCACTAGAGTTAACATATTCTCTCCCCTGCACGATCGCCTGCGTGGAACCCCCGCCATCCAGCATCATCACTGCCGAGGATCCAAATTCTCTTAATACTTCAGCAGCATGAGATTGACTGGCCCTGCTAGAAGTGAAAATCAAAACTGTTTCATTTGTACCATTTTTGTCTCCGTCTTTTACCCCAATAAAAGTTCTTCCTACCTGGCGATCGAATCCCTTATCAGCATCTTCTGCCAAACCCACTATCATATTCGGGACTGAAGAGAACAGCGGATTTTCGGGATAATCATTCTCAGGGAATGGGACTAGATTAGCATAATTTTTACTCACTGTCAACATCATTTTTGCTCCCGCAAATTCAGAGTCTCCTGCATACCCCCCACTATAGATAATTCCGTCAGCTTTTACCGGAAAAGCTAACTGCTGAGAACGGACACTGAAAAACTGACCATTTGTTACTGAAAATGCTCTCTTGCCATGCGATCGCACGAAATCATCCCAGTGAGTTTGAATGCTTTGAAACTCTATGATAGCACTAATATTGGTGCCGTAAGCGCCTTGAGTATCGAAACCCGTGACATGTCTGTTATCAAATAAATATATACAAGCACCGGCATCTAGATCGACAGCTTGCACGTAATCTCGTTTATCTATATGCTGATATAAATTCACACCTGGTGCGGTTTTAATCGCAGTAAAACCCGGGGGAATGTCATTGGAGACAGATATATCCTTTGCCAATAGTTGCGAAGCTGCCACTGGCAAATAGAAATGATATATTAAAGTGAATGTTGTGATTAAATATAGAAACATAGGATTTCATCAAACTCCCTTAATTCATCGTTTGTAGTAAAGACTTTAGTCTTTACCTGCGCGTTTGTAGTAAAGACTTTAGTCTTTACCTGCGCCAACGGTGCATCCTTCTGGCGTGCAAATATATCTGTAGGGGCGTAGCGCTACGCGCACTGCGTAAAAGCGCAGCGGCTGCGCAGCAGCTAGCATTTGGGCGACCAAATAAGTTATAAATTGATAAATGTAAAACCCAAATGCTTCGCCCACCGCGATCGTGAGATGCACCCCCAACCCCCAACAACATCTGGAGGGTTGGGTTTATGCCTCTAGGTTAAGACAAAGGCAGAAGTTCCCGCAAGATATTTTCATCTATTTTGGGCATATGCTTGAGCAGTTTTTGACGCATCGGTGCTTCTACAGCTTGCAAGATTGCCTCTGGCGAGTTAAGCTCTGACTTCAGTGTTAAACTGAGTTCGGGTAAACTACCCCCCTCCGGTTCCGTAACAAAACAATCAGCTGAAAGCAGCACCAACAGAGTCTTTTTCACCGATTGTTCGCTGACTGGCGGTGCTATTCGCTGAGTTAATTTAGCAATTCCCTCTCCCAACTTTTCTCCAGTTAAAGGATTTTGGGCCAAACCTGCCAATACCTGACTAAAGTCTGATGGCGATGGCAATCTGAATATGGGATATCCAGCGGAGAGAATTCGGCGGTACTTGCTCAAGGAATGAATATTACTGGCTACTGCAATTTGCTCGGAATTAGCCGACTCTTTAACTTCAGAAACTTCCACATTATGCACGATCAGTCTGGGTTCGGTGGGAGTTTTATCAATCACGCTAAATTCCGTTCCTTGGCAAATAAACTCCAAACAATGTTTCCATTTTTCAAATCCCAACTCTTTGGAGTTAACTTTGGGCAGTCTTTCATGAAAAACCTTCCAAACTTCGCTGAGATACATTCCTTCGGTTTGCAGCTGACGACTGTACTCTGGATGCTGCTTCAGCCACTGCAAAGTTCCTCTGGCCTCAACCATGATTCGATCGCCTTTGTTCGGCTGTATAACCTTAACTCCTATCGTTTCGGGATCGGGAATAGCCACAAAAGCATCGCAGACCGCTTCTAGGAAGGAATTGGTGGATTTCTCATAGGCGCAGCCGATGACTGTTTTCCCATATTCATGCAGTTTATTGGCAACAGAAGCAAAGGCCCCATCCCCAGAAACAATGATAAATAATTGAATCGAGGGCTTGTTATGGACGAACTCTATGGCATCTATAGTCAGCTGAATATCAGCCGCATTCTTTTGAGAATGGACTCCAAAACCAAATACTTGAACTGGTTCTATTCCTAAAGACAAAATTTCATTCTTAATCTGCTTTAACTGGGGAACACTCCAATTAGCATAGGCTCGTTGGATCGCCAGTTTGCCAAATTGATGTTTGTCTCGTATAGCTTCGACGATCTTTTCCAGAGATAATTTGGAGATGAAATTGGTGGTGAAGTTGTATCCCTTGGTCAGGTTTTCAACATCGTATAAGATGGCTGTATTGAATTCTTCCTCTGGTAGCAGAACGCCAGTCCCCTGTCCTCGGGGCTGAATGTCTCGAATAGTTTCGATCAGAGGGGTGAGGTCAAACTGGGGGTTCGCTATTTTTGAGGCTGTAACTTCCTCTGCCATTGTTTTGAGAGTCGCCTCAGTTGCTGCTAGCTGTTGTCTCAGCTGCACCACAGACCCAGATAGCGCCTCAAATTCTAGAATTTGTTGGCGTTCGTTTTTGGCCGCTATTAAAGCTGCCTCAGTTTTGCTAAACTCTTGGGGGTAAACTGCCTCGGTAAAAACCAGTAATGCGGCTTGATAGCCCGCGATCGCAATGGAGAGATTGCGTTCTTTACTGCCTTGAGGGAACAGCTGCATCAGTTCGCTAAACTTAAAAACAGTTTCTGCCAGGGTTTTCGCCGTGGCGGGCTTAACCTTTGTGAACTTCTCAGTTGCCCAAACTTGTAATATTTCTGCCAAGTCCTCTCCGGACTGGGCCAGTTTCTCTTGCAGCAGGGGGTAGACGACCTGTCGATCGCCCTTGCTCGTGTAGGTGGTTTTTAAGACTTCCAACAGGAAGGTCAACTGCTCTGTTGCTTTCATCATAATCAAATCATACCATCTCTGATGAGGTGGCAATGTTATTTTTGTCCCTAAATTATTTAAATTTTCGCGCCCAGCGAGTCAGACGCCAAATTCCCATAAACATCATAGACGCTAGCATTGCCTCTAGATTCAATTTTACTGAATTTTGCAGCGGCTTTTGGAAATTTTCGATTGACGGGGCCCGACTGAGCGGGGAAGCTAGCTGTTCTGTGGGGTTTCCCGATCGCTCGATATTTTCGGTGTCCGTTGGTTGGGCAATTTTCCTAGGAGTAAGCGCCCCGCGATCTGCATATATCTCCCAGGTATGACCAACTCCTAAAACCAGCATCCACATATAGAACATCCCCAGCAACAGAGAAACCCAGGACAACAACCGCAACAGATGCATTTCTGCTTTTGCCACATAACCTCGCTGACGGGAAAATACCAATAGCAGCCCCAATAAAGGAATCCAAACATCTGATACGACGCGCCCGATCGTCTGCAAGTCCCACACCGGATCTGTCCAGTCAAAGGGGATAAATATATTAACATATTCAATTACCGCAAACACCAAGAGAAAGTAGCCAGCGACAGACCATAAAGAATTGGAACGCGCCTCTACCTTTTCCGAGAGATACACCCCCTCACGAGGCCGCTTCTGGCTACTATAGCGCCAGCCTTCTGGGGTCGAGCGCGGCTGTTTCTGGTCGAGCAGCATAATTTGTTGGCGTAGCTGTTTAGCTGTTGCCAAGGCTGCCTGAGTTTTGGTAAACTCCTTTGAGTAATTATGGTCGGTAAAAAACTGCAAAGCAGCTTGATAGCCAGCAATAGCAATTGCCAAATTATTAACTTTGCTCCCTTGGGGAAACCGTTCAACCAGTTCGCTAAAATTCAACAAGGTTTCTGCCAGAGCTTTGGCTGTAGCTGGTTTGACTGTAGCAAACTGCTGCCTGGCCCAAGTAGATAATAGTTGAGCCAAGCTTTCGTCCAGTTGGGAGAGTTTTTCTTGCAGTAGCGGGTACATAACTTGAGTATCGGCCTTACTGGTGTAGGTTGTCTTCAAAACTTCCCGCAGGAATTGCAACTGCTCTTGAGGTGTTTTACTTGTCGGTGTCATATTATCTGCCTGGTATGCCTAATGTTCAATCTGGTAGAAATCGCGCTGGGAACGGCGATCGCTAACTTGGCCCGACTGCACCCAATCTCCCGAACGATATCGCACTGGTGTGAATTAAACGGGAGTAATACAAAATTATTATTATAATACGGAAGTTATAGGTTTGTCTCGCCCAGACAGATATTTTGCGATCATTGACTGGGGCGAGACAGATATTTTATTACCGATCGGGCTTGACTTCATGACTAAAAATAAAAAAACGCCTCTGGTACTGGCTGTGGTTGTCGCTACCTTGCTAATTGCTGGCGGTGCGGCTACCTACTGGTTCCTGAGTCAAAAGCGTCAACAGGAAGTGATCTTAGAGATGCCGGTGGGGGTGGAGGTGGTCCCCCAAGACGTGCTGATGAGTATCTCCATGAGCACGGATGAGGAGCAGTGGCACCAAATGAGGCAGTTTGGCACCCCCGAAACCCAAGCGGCCTTTGACCAGCGCCTGGCGGAACTGCGCGATCGCTTGCTGACAGCCAATGGCTACGACTATAGCAAAGACATCCAACCTTGGGTGGGTCCGGAGGTAACAGTTGCCTTTTTATCGCCAAATCAGTTATCTTCAAACAGTAGCAGGATAGGGATGGCCACCGAGAAAAACTCTCTGGTCCTGGTAGTGCCGGTTGCCAAGCCTTTGCTAGCCAAGCAATTGCTAGACCAGCAAGGGTTCCAGGCCGACTGGGTCGAGCGCACCTACAAGGGCATCGAGATCAAAGAAAGCAAAAAAACTGCCTCAGAGCAAGAGCAATACTCAACTGCGGTACTATCGACAAGTTACCTGGTAGTGACGAACAATCCCCAAGCGACAAATCTCCTCATCGATACCTACCAGCAGGGTAATCCTTCTTTAGCGTCAACTCCGGGCTACAGGGAAGCTAATGGCCAAATTCAAAATCCCGCGCCCTTCGCTAGGATCTATGTCAACCTGCCTAAAGCAGCCGCGATCGCCTCGGCAAATGCCGCCCAACCCATTCCCAAGGAGAAGCTAGCTGAGGTGCAGCAAAATCAGGGACTCGCGGCAACGGCGATCGTCATGCCAAATGGCATCCTATTTAAGGGGATTTCCTGGCTGCATCCGGAAAGTGAAAAGCGGCATGTGGTGGAAAATAATGCCCAGATCATGCCACAGCTCTTGCCCGCAGATACCATGCTCGCGATCTCTGGGGGCAATTTGGCGCGGTTGTGGCAGGAGTATACTCGTGAGGCGGAGGCTAATCCCATTGAGATTATTGATGCCGAGTGGGTGCGTCGGGCCCTCGCCCAGACTACTGGTTTAGACTTAGAAGCAGATTTACTCAACTGGATGGAGTCGGAGTTCTCTATTGCGATGATTCCAGCAATTTCCGATACCGATAGCACTGTTCCCTTTGCCTTGTCCTTGATGGTGCAAGCGACCGATCGCCGGGCGGCTACCAAAACCCTCAAGGAACTGGATGAAATTATGCAAGAAAAATATAAATTCCAGGTCGAAGAGGGTCAAATTACCGATAAGTCGGGGGCCGATCGGGATGTCATCACCTGGACGCCGAACTTTGGTTTGCTGGATATCACGCGCGGTTGGTTAGACGATAACATCGCTTTTTTGACCGTGGGTGCCCCAGTTGCTGAGGCAATTATTCCCCGATCGCAAACCGAAGCAGATTCTTCCCAACAACCCAGTTTGGCTACTAGCGAATTATTTAGGGAAACGGTGCCCTTGGAACTACAACCGAACAACGGACATTTTTTTATTGATGTCGATCGCGTCTTCGATCCTAACATTTTATCTTTTCTGATCGTCCCTCCCAAGCAACAAGCGATGTTAAATGCCATTCGTTCCCTGGGCGTTACGGCTGCGGTTACCAGTTCTCGGACAATCCGCTACGATATTTTTGTCGGTCTCAAGCAGGGGAACTCTCCAGGAGTCTTACCCAGTCCCCCTCCCACCCCGTCTCCCTAATTGGGAAGTATTGACAGATAGCAGATCGTAAGCTACGATCGATAGCAGTGAAAACAACAAGAGGAGAACAATCTATGGATCTGGTAACACTCCAGAGCTGGCTAGACAACATTGCCTTCGCTGTCCTGTTCGCAACCATGCTGATTTATTGGGCCGGGACGGCTTTTCGGGAAGTCCCCTTCCTGGGATCTTTGGGGACGGCGGGCATGGCGATCGCGAATCTCTGCATGGCGGCCTTGCTTGCTTCCCGCTGGATCGAAGGGGGATATTTTCCTTTGAGCAATCTTTACGAATCATTATTCTTCATCGCCTGGGGAGTAACGGCGGTTCATTTAATAGCCGAAAATATGAGTGGTTCTCGCCTAGTGGGGGCAGCAACGGCACCAGTCGCCATGGGTATTACGGCTTTTGCCGCCCTATCTTTACCCCCAGAAATGCAGTTTTCTGAACCTTTAGTACCCGCCCTCAAATCCAATTGGTTGATGATGCATGTCAGCGTCATGCTACTCAGCTACGCCTGCTTGATGGTCGGTGCGACGATCGCGATCGCCTTTTTAATCGTGACCCGGGGCCAGAAAGTCGAACTCCGAGGCAGTTCTTTTGGGAATGGGGGCTTCCGCAGTTCTAACAACCCCTTGCGCCAAGGGGCAGAATTGGTAACTCACCCAGAAGTTACGCAAGAACTGCTGCAACCTATGACTCTATCCGCTGAAAACAATGGTGGTGGGAATACGGCAGTTCTGGATGTAGTCACGACCAAAACATTACCCAAAACGGAAATAGCGGCACCTCTTTCACCCCAGCGTCTGAGTCTAGCGGAAACTTTAGATAACATCAGCTATCGGATCATTGGTTTGGGCTTTCCGCTATTAACAATTGGCATCATAGCGGGTGCGGTGTGGGCCAATGAAGCCTGGGGTACCTATTGGAGTTGGGATCCGAAAGAAACTTGGGCGCTAATCACTTGGTTGGTATTTGCAGCATATCTGCACGCACGCATTACCCGGGGTTGGCAAGGACGGCGTCCGGCAATTTTAGCAGCCACTGGCTTTATAGTCGTCTGGGTTTGCTATTTGGGTGTGAACTTTTTAGGTAAGGGTTTACATTCTTACGGTTGGTTCTTCTAGACTGTGAGTTGTGGCGGGTACACTGCATCTTTGCATCGCCCGAACCCTAAAGGGTCCGGCTACACTCACAAAGCCCGCCTGCGCGGGCTAAATTATGTGAGTTGTAGCAAGAAACCGGGTTTCTGCGATATCTCAGATTCTTTACCCAAGGTGGAAATCAGAAACCCGGTTTCTGGTCCCGTGAGTTGTAGCAAGAAACCGGGTTTGTGCGGGATCTCAGAGTCTTTACCCAAGGTCGAACAGCGCGGCTCATTTGTAGTTGATATCCTTTGTTAACCTTTGGCAAGGATGTATTTGCGAAGATAGAGAAGTTGATGTCATTCGGAGGAGTTGGATAAGATGACTGAAAATCGAATTAGTGCCAGTTTAACGCCTGAAGATAAACTGGCAGTTCTCGCCGCGATCGCTACGATCAAGGAAAAGTTACCATTTTTGCAGGGGTTGAGTCCCGAGGAAAGTAAATCTTTACCGCGTTTCGGGGATAAAAGTCGGGGGTTTGTGACCAAGGCGTTGGAAGTGGCGACCCAAAACCCAGATTTTTTGCCTCGGTCTTTTGACATTGAGGAGATGCGCAAAGATGTGGAGTTGTTCGAGGCCCTTTATCCTATTACTTTGGCCTTGAGTCAACTCCAAGAACTTCTGGACGATACAGCGGCCTTGGCAGGAAGCGAGGCTTATATGGCAGCTTTGGCGGTCTACAACTATGCCAAGGCCACCAAGGGAAATGCGGGGTTAGAAGCGGCGGTGGACGATATGGCCCGTCGGTTCGCCCGCAAGTCCGGCGGTGGGGCGTCACAACAGCCTGAGTCTTAGTTCTGGGGAGGGTACTTTGACCTCAACCGGCACCTACTAGCTGCAAACCCGTGCCCCACTGTTGGGGTTTTGGACCTCTCGGTTCGGGTTTTAAACCTCTCGGTCGGGGTTTAAAACCTCTCCGTTGGGGTTTAAAACCTCTCCGTTGGGGTTTAAAACCTCTCGGTTGGGGTTTTAAACCTCTCGGTTGGGGTTTTGGACCTCTCGGTCGGGGTTTAAAACCTCTCGGTCGGGGTTTTGGACCTCTCGGTCGGGGTTTTAAACCTCTCCGTTGGGGTTTTGGACCTCTCAAGAGGCCATTCGGGCCGTTTCATTCTTCCCGGTCACCCATGACGAAGGTTCAAGACAGTTTAGGCCATGAGGGCAGACCGGTGTTAAGAGAGACCATGGCCCGCTACCGGTCGGACAGGTCAAAATTAAGAAGGGTCAGCCCTTGTTGAAGGGTAATTGGATATCATAGTTAACAATATAAACGGGAGAAATATGAGCAACGAAAATTCGATCGGGCTAGCGGATTTGATTCAACAAGTCAAGCAGGAATTGCTGATGCCTGCACCGGATGGCGAAACAGATATCCCGATATTGGCGGTTGATGCTGTGGAACTGGAGTTACAGGTGCGGGTGAAAAAAGCCGCACAGGGGGGGATTAAAATCTATGTTTTGGAGATGGGTGCTGGTGGCAGTCGCGATGACGTGCAAAGTATTAAGGTGAAGTTGTCTCCCCTTTTGAATAAGCAACAGCTGTTGAAGATTTATCAAAAGCGCTATCCGGAACGTTGGCCGGAATTGTTGGAGAAGGCGATAGAAGCGACGACGAAAGGATCGGATGGAACGGATCTGATAGAATAAGAGTAAAGCAAGAGAGTTATGAAACTTCTGGAGTTATACCTGTCACCTCTTGACAAGACTAGGTTCAAAGTGATTGTGACTCAGTCTCCGGTGGCGGGAGGTGGAGAAACTGAATCCTCGTTGCCTTTCTCCGATGCGGAGGATAACAGGCGAGGTACTCTTATAAAAAGTTTGGAATTTTCTAGCTTTGAACCTCGTAAGTTCTCGAAGAAGGGAGAACAGGATTGGATGGTAAAGGCGGGGTTTTTAGCAAAAGATGGCAAGTATTTCCATCCTAATTATCTGGCTAACATCGGTAAAGCACTCTACCAGGCCCTGTTCCCTAAAGGTAGTCAAGTAGAGCAGTGCTTGAAAAGTTCGATTCATAAGGCTCAGTCTGAATCGACTCAACTGGTAGTACGGCTGAAATTTATAGAAAATGTGGAAGGACGGGCTCGACTAATAGATTATCCTTGGGAACTGGTGCATGATTCCCAAAAGTTTCTGTCTCATTACGGAGTGGAATTTTATCGATACATTGACTACCTGGGGGCGGTACCAAATTTATCTCCTCTGGAAAAGTTGCATGTTTTGGTGGTATCATCCTCGGCAGGTGACGATCGACTGGGACTAAAACGGCTCCCTGGAAACAGGCAAAACCCACAAGGGGAACTGCGATCGATTCGGAAAGGGTTGGAAACAGCTAGGAATAAGGGGCATATTTCCCTGGAAGAACTGCCAAACCCCACCTTCGGGGAATTAAGAAAATATCTCACGGATCATCCCGGGAATAACGCGCCCCACGTGCTGCATTTTGACGGCCATGGTTTGTTTGGCAAGCGCTGTCAGCACTGTCAGACGATGCACTCGGGAACAATACCTCAACAATGTAGAAAATGTAATGCCGAGTTGCCTTCTCCCCAAGGATATCTGGTGTTTGAGGATGAAGATGGAAATGCAGATTACATCAGTGCTAAAGAACTGGGAAATCTGCTGCAACAGTCTAGTTTGAGTGACGGTTCCAGTCAAACTGGGGGCGTGGTGCTAGTGGTATTGAGTGCTTGTCAGTCGGGGATGGCAATAGCGGGAGAGTCAGTGTTTAATGGTGTAGCCCAAAATCTCATTGCCCATCAGGTGCCCGCAGTGGTGGCGATGCAATATTCGGTGAAAGTTGGTAGCGCCACTAAGTTTGCCGAACAGTTTTATCGTTCCCTGGGGCAGAAAAATTCCCTAGCGGTGGCGGTGAGTCAGGGACGCGCGGCCATGGGAGTGGAGGGAAATCAGTGGTATCGCCCGGTGCTTTATCTGCGCTGGCAGGATAACGAGGGCGGTCAACTATTTGCCTCACGAAAGTGCAAAATCAATATCGTAATTTTTGTAATTCTCTCGTTATTGATTGGTATCTTATTCCCGGAGTTGCCTAGAATTTTCCCTTTTGTATCTAAAAACATAGAAAAAACAGAAAGCCCGTTGTCAGAACAAAATATCAAGTATAGAAAGTTGGAGAAATTATTGGCATCGAGACAGTTTCAAGAGGCTGATGAGGAAACCTGGTGCCTTATGTTGCAGGCTGCGGGACAAACATGTCCAGGATTTCCGCCTAAAGACTTAATTGAAACGGTTTCCTGCCCGGACTTGCTCACGATCGACAAGTTGTGGGTAAAATATAGCGATGGACGCTTCGGCTTTTCCATCCAGAACCAAATTTATCGACAATTATTGGCAAACCCAAAAATAGAAGATCAAATCTGGAAAGACTTTGCAGTTCGAGTGGGCTGGCAAAATGGACAGATCTATTTCAAGAATCTAAAATTGGCTTCATCACCCCGTGGTCACCTCCCGTGGCGTGCTGGTCAGTATCAGATTCAGTTGCTCTTCGATCGCGTACAAGGATGTAACCCGCGCAAATGAGAAGGTCTGAAACAATTGACAGCTGGTTGTAGCCCGGATATTGGCCCAAAGGAAAAGCCAGCAGCAGACTCGGTCTGTCTTTGTAGTGTTAATAAATTACCCATTACCCACGATCTAATTATGAAATCCTCTAATAACCGACACAATTTAGTCAAAACCGGGATAGTTGTTTTAGCCGCGATCGCCCCCGCGATCGTCACCGCTAGCGGAATAACACCCACTACTCCCGCTACAGCAGTTCCCACCACCACACAAAGTTGTACTCTGCCCCCACCCCCAGTGGGTGCAACTGCTGTTTTGGTGGATGACTTGGAAGATGGTGATAGTTTTAACCAATTTCGAGGAACCTGGTTTACCTACGACGATCGCGATGTGGGAGGAGATTCATACATCATCTATAAAAATGGTAATAGCGCTTTTAAGGCTAGTTCTGGAGGCCCCAACGGGTCCCTTTTTGCTGCCAGGATTCAAGGTGTAGTCACCAACACTTATCCGTATGGCTTTTTAGGCATGGGAACGAATCTCCATAACAGTAACTGCGCAGTAGATATCACGCAATATTATAATGGCATTAAATTTTGGGCTAAAGGAGACGGCAAACGTTATCGACTCAAGTTGCGATCGCCCGTCACGGGAGATGACGGTTTTGGTTATAACTTCGTAGCCGATACCCAATGGAAAGAATATGACGTCAAGTTTGGGCAACTCCAACAAGGAGGTCCGGGCCCAGGAGCCGATCTAAACGATGCTTTAAGGCAGGTAATTAGCATTAACTGGCAAACCGTCGATCAGCCTCACGGTTCTATCGAGTTAATTGTGGATAATATCCGTTTTACTCAATAGTAGTGATGGGAACAGCTGAAACACTTGACAGATATTGGTCGAGTCACCACTGAGGACCCCATCCTTGAGGTTCGCAAAGAGCGATCGGGGCCACTGCCAACAAAAGAGATCGCTCTTTTTCCCTGCTGTTAACTTGTTAAATTGATATTGAGCGAATGCGAACATTTGCAGATTATCTCGCAGATGGAGAGTGAAGAGTAGGGAGGTGCGGTTAAAAAGAGGGTGCGATCGCGACGGGTGGTTTAATTGAAAGCGATTTTAATTGCCCCTGTCAGACTGCCCCAGACAATTCTGCCGAGTTACGATACAGTTATAATTGTTAACCAGTAGGGACATTCAAAAACATCAACCAAGGAGAAATCAACAATGGAAAAATTCGACCGAATAGCGATCGACCCCAAAATTGGCCTGGGGCAACCAACAATAAGGAATATGCGGATAACAGTCAGCTTTGTCATCAAAATGTTAGCCAGCACAAAATCTATCGAAGCAGTTCTCGAAGCATATCCAGAATTGGAAGCAGAAGATATAGAACAAGCCTTAGAATACGCCGCTTGGGCCGTTTCCGATCGCATTGTTAATATTCCTAAGCAAACGCCAAAGCTGCTTGAATTGCTTCGCGCGTCAGTCGCGGATGATCATCCAGCAGTTGTTCTTGAGTCTCCCCCGCAGCCAGACTTTCGAGGATAAATTCGACAGTAATGCGAGTGCCGGCGATGGTTGGTTTACCCATCATTACTTTAGGATCCGAAACTATAAATTGTCGATACCGATCCATGATTTTTACCTTCAAAAAGTTGTATTAATTTATTGTAGCATAAGCGATCGTAATCGCCGCCACTGCCAATAAGGGCGATCGCTCTTGGCTATAGGGACAACCCCAATTGTACCCAAAGCTATTGCGAGTTCTTCCATATAGGCATCATCCAAATGACCGATCGCCTTAACAATTCGATACTTGTCAATTACTCTAACCTGTATTTGTAAAATTACCACAGGTCGTATTCCTGCTTGTTCCGTACCAATTACGGGATTGAGATCGCACAATACCACATCGCCTCGGTTAACGTTTACCATTGAATTTCTCCACTAGCTAAACGTTCCTCATAGTCTTGCAAGTTAGATAAATAATCGGAAAAATCAGATTCTGCTAATTCTATTCCCTCTGTAAAATGCACCCACAACTGCCTGCGATCGCCATCGGGTTTCGTCAACAAGAAGCTAACAAAATCATTAACTTCCCGAACCAGGTCTTCAGGCAGTTGATTAATCTTAGCAATAGTTTCTTCGCGGACGTTCATCTGTCCTCCTATGTTAGTTTTTAGTTTGACTTTGAGATATTCTAGCATGGCTATTGGCAGTTAGCACTAAGCATAACTTGACATAATCACGTTTAATTTTGTTCGACAATGCCCCAACTAACAACAAATGCGATCGGCCATCCAAATTTCACCGGTGTATCGGAAATGACAACACTACAAAATATTTAATCATCCCACTCCGCCCTTAGTGCTTTTTGAAATTCAAGGGAGTCAACCCGTTTTGGCAGAAAGCCAAACAGGTCAAAAGGCTCATCGGGTTCTTCAGGAACTTCTGTTAGTGGCGACAAAGGTTGTACCACGACAATAACTTCTACTAAACCCGGTTCCACAGCATCGGGCAGGGGAATTTCCAGTAGGCGATCGCTGCCAACTGAAACAACTTTCCGAATAGTTTCCATAATTACTCTTTTGACACAAGGCAACAATAATTTATAATCAAACCATTCTACTGTTATATTTTACTGCCGAATATGGCAAAGCAAGGTTGGACAGAACTCCACGCCCAGCTACATCGGACATTACGCACGCGCCAACTCCTGCCCAAAAACAGCCCCATCCTGGTGGCAGTATCGGGGGGACAAGACTCTCTATGCTTAATAAAATTACTGCTAGACTTGCAGTCCAAATGGGGGTGGTCCCTGGCGATCGCCCACTGCGATCATCGCTGGCGTGGGGACTCCCAAGCCAACGCCCAGCACGTAGAAAAGCTGGCCCAAACTTGGGGGCTCCCATATTACCAACAGACAGCAACCGAAGCCTTAAATAGTGAAGCAGCAGCCAGGCAGTGGCGCTATCAGGCCCTCAGGGCGATCGCCACAAACTCCGGGCAGAAGTACATCGTCACCGGACACACGGCGAGCGATCGGGCGGAAACCCTACTATACAATCTCATTCGCGGTAGTGGAGCCGACGGTTTACAAGCCCTAACCTGGAAACGCCCCCTCGATCCCGGTATCCAGCTAGTCCGTCCCCTGCTAGAAAGCACCCGCAGTCAAACTGGCGCCTTTTGCCACCAGTTCCACATCCCCATCTGGGAAGACTCCACCAACCAAGAGTTAAAATATGCCCGCAATCGCATTCGCCGAGATTTAATTCCATATTTACAGCAATATATCAACCCCAAAGCCGAAGAGAACTTGGCGAAGACAGCAGAATTACTGCAAGCCGAAGTAGAGTATCTAGAACAGACAGCCACCCAGATCCGAAAGGAAGCTCAACATCCCAGTCAACCAGGCTTAAATCGTCGGATAGTGAGTGCAGTACCCCTGGCCCTCCAGCGCCGAGTACTGCGACAATTTTTGACCATGGCCCTATCCGGCAGTCCTAGCTTCGACCAGATAGAGAAAATTCGCAGCCTGATATCAGCCCCCAACCGGTCCAACACCGATCCTTTTCCCGGGGGGGCGATCGCCCGAGTAGAAGACCCCTGGATCTGGATCATCCCAGGCCATAACCCAAATGCATCTGGGCCCTAATTAGTGAGACTGGCAATAGTTTGCTGCATTTGGGCGATCGCCTGAAGTTGATAGTCACCCGTTTCCTGCGCTTGGTTGAGGGTCTCAGAAATTGCCTCCAGTTTTGAGCGCAGGCCATTAACCATATCCTGCATTGGCTGTAGAGTCTCTTGATATAGATTCACCATCGCCCTAACTTCTGTAGCTGAGACCCGCTGTGCTTGGCAATTAAGCTCCAGTTCTTTGATTTCATTGCCTTTGGCCTCTTGTTCGCTCATCTGAGATTTAATCAAACTTTCTGCTTGACCAATAGCCTCCCGCATCTGAGCAATTTCCCCTTCCAACTTTTGCAGTTCCTCTGTCTGTGCTTGTCGCTGTGTCTCCAACTGTTCCAGCACCGGTCCCAGATTAATCTGCGCTCCTTTTCCCGGCTCCATCGGAAATCCCTGCCGGCGTTTCAACACCACTTCATGCTGATTGAGGATCTCTTCTCGTTCTCGGAGATTCCGGCGGGAACCTACCAAGGATTCATTCAGGTACTGATAGCTTTCCTCCTCACCCGAGAGTTCCGTCTCCAGAGTCAGGCGATCGTACTCACTCGCTTGCTCTATCTTCTGTTTCAGTTCATCAATTGCCTGAAGTTGGTATTGCAGTTCTTCTTCCTGGTCTTTAACAAAACCTGATGCTTTATCTAGATCCCGTTGCAAATCTCCTACAATTCCTTGCAGCTCTTCTATCGGCATCTTTTCTAGAGCTTCCAAATCCACGCTCACAATCACTTGACCCGCCGACTCCGCTAGCTGGTTAATTTGTTGATATAACTCTTCGGTAGTTTTCAGATTTAGCCCCAATGTTTCAGCATATTCTTGCTTCAGACTCAAAGCTTTCTGCTGCGTTTTCAACTCTGAGTTTGCCTGAGCTAGGGCCTCTTCTGCTTGCTGCCACTGTTGCTTTCTATTTTCCATATCTGCCGTGATTCTGTCAACTTCCGCTTGCAGATCTTCAGCTGCATTGCTTTGTTGATCCAACTTTTGCCAGTAGCTATCCAGATTGCCCTGCTGAGAGTTCGCCAGTTCAAACACCTGATTTAATTCTGACCGCACCGATTCCGTCGGGGCGATCGCACCCGATAAGCGATTCAATATCTCCTGAATTTTCCCACTTTGCTCTTCATCCAACACCGACGCCTGCTGCAACTGAGCCTGTCCCTCTTCCAGACGCTGCTGTGCCCCCCGCAGTTGAGCCCATGCTCCCTCCAGTTCTTGTTGGTTGCGTTCTATCTCTGACTTCAGGCGATCGGCCTCTTCACGCGCCTTTTCAATTTCGAGACGTTGTTCCTCTATCTTTTCCGACTCTTCCTCCAACGCCTCCAGTTGTTCTTGCCGAGCTTGCATTTCCATTTCCCGGCGATTCAACTCCTGCGCTTGATAAGTCAGAGACTGTTTCCACGTCTCTATTTCTTCTTCTTGATTCTTAAACTTTTCCTGCAATTTTGAAAAATTTTGCAGAATTGCCACCAAAGGTCGTCCCGCCTTTTGTGGCGGTCGCTGCACCTGTTTGCTCGCCGATAGTTCTATCAGTACCAATTCCCCATCTTCAAAATTCTTTGCCTGTTCATCAGCAATCACCTCCTCTTTTTCCGCGTTCCAATTCTGCTCACTACGCTGACTTGCCAGCAGTTTAAATTCTGCTTTCGCACCTACCCCAAAAGTTCCCACCTTTTTTTGTACTTCCGCTAGATACAGCACGCTGATATTCCTCTTGATAATTTCTTGTACGATTGTCTGGCTTTACATTTCTCTAATAGTTTATTTACTTTTCTTCTACCTATTCACTGTTCATACTCTTGCCCAAGTCCTCTTTCTTTTTTTCATTTTTGCTTTTAGACATAATTACCCCCATCCCCGGCGAGCTGTGGCGAGCGCCGACATGCCGGACTAACCTGACTCGACTCGGAGCTGTCATCGTCGCGTGTTACTTTCAACCCGGTAGCTGGACTTCACCAATCACACCCAAGATAGAGACGCTCTGACAATCATATCGCAAGTTAACTCTCAACCGGGTATGATAGGCAAATAGCCGAGTAGCCCGAGCCCTCAGAGCCACCGGGTCTATGTCGAGCGCCTTGACTCGTGGGACCGGCGAGGTTGTAACTACCGGTCGGAATCTGGGGCTACCACCTAAGCCTCCTCCCATGAGGGGGCTTGCGACTAGACCGAGAATACTCCTGTTGAGCATAGGTAATTTCGCAGCTGATGAAGATGAGCGCCGGTGATTAACAGAGCAATCAGCCCAGAATACACCGAAATTACTCATACCTAGATCTGGCAAGGGAATTACAATATAACTAAGGAATGACGTCTTGATTAAACGCCAACGGAAGTGACCTGTGAAATCCGACCTATAAGCGGCTAGCGAGCGCATCGTTCCTAATTTAGCACAGCTTGGATATTTATGCCCGTCCCCGGAGAGGGGGCAAGGGTTAAGCCAATGTCATTGCTTTTAACCTGAAGTAAGATCTGTCTGGTGCAGCTAGCTAGAAGCTGAAGCTTTTGGACTCAGTCCCAGGGATAGGAACTAGCGGCCAAGTCAGCCGGTGGCATGAGGTAGAATTATCAGCAAGGGAAAGCAATTGTGGGTCAAGTTGCAGATCCAACTGGAACCCATACCCATAAATATCTCCCATGCAGTCGCCGGGCCACAGGAGAGCCAATAGTGCCCAAGCCCAGAGCACGCCCTCAGCTGAGAGCGTGCAGCTAGCAGAAGTACGAGAGGTGACGGCCTGAGCAGTCTCCTCGCCGTTTGATGGTTCTCACCGATCCAGTATGTGCGCGATCGCGGCGATCGGAAACAAACAAGAGTAAAAGATAGCATCGGGATCTGCATGCAAGGACAGTTGAGCGAAATCGATATCCGTAGCATCTTGCAACTGATAGAGTTGGGACAGCGAACAGGAGAGTTGTTTGTAGAGGCTTATGCCTCGGGGCCAGGTAGCGGCGATCACAGTTGTCGTTTGCCGAGTTCGCAATCATGGTTTGTCTTTTTTCTCAACGGTAAGATTATCTATGCAGCAGCCGATACAGATAGCAATTTGTTGCGTTTGCGGGACTACCTGCGTTACTACAAAAAAGATGCTGCCAACCAAGAGATCCGCACCTCCAAAAGATCCTCCATCAATGCGCCAGAGTACGGTTACCTGTGGGCAATGCTGGAAAATCACGACCTAACGCCAGCTCAAGGGCGGGCCATAATCGGGAAAATGGTGCATGAAACCCTATTTGACCTGCTCTCGCTGCACCAAGGTTCTTTCATCTTTGAGGTAGGGCCAGCTTTGGCACCACAGCTAACAACCCTGGATAATCGCTCCCTAGTAACAAAAATTATGCAGCAGATGCAGGAGTGGATGCAGTTTCATCCCCACATACAATCGCCAAACCAATGTCCGGTGATTGCCAATCATGCCCGATTGAGCTCAAGCATGAGCAAAAATAACTACAGAATCCTCCGGACCTGGGCAGATGGAAAAAGTTCCATGCGGCAAATAGCCCGTTACTTAAATGGAGATGTCTTGACAGTGGCCAAGGTAATTTATCCTTATGTACAAGAGGGATGTGTACAGCTGGTAGAGCGGCATGATGGGGAACCGACAGCGGCAAAAAAGGAATGGCCGAGCGATCGCGCACCGTTCGGGAAAAATCGGATTCCCCGCATTGTTTGTATTGATGATAGCGTTGCTATTTGTAAAGCAGTAGAGTCCATGCTGAAGCAGCATTACGAAGTCGCTGCGATCGGCGATCCCATCAAGGCCCTGAGTATGGTGTTCCAACTGAAACCTGACTTGATCCTGTGTGACATTGCGATGCCGGAACTAGATGGCTACGAAATTTGTGCTATGCTCCGGCGCTCAACAGTATTTCGCCAGACTCCAATAGTGATGCTGACTGGTAAGGATGGATTTATTGACCGAGTCAAGGCCAGGATGGTGGGAGCAACGGACTACCTGACAAAACCCTTTGGAGAAGGGGAACTATTGACAATATCAGAAATATATCTGGGCAGAGGCCCGTCTGGGGTGCCGGGTTCGTTAGCTTCTAGGCCGCTAGATGATGGATCCAACACCGTGCCGGAAAAATCAGAGAGTGCCAACTGGAGATTGGCTCAATTGAGACAGCACCCTAGCAGACATTTTAGCTAAATTGGAGAGTGTTGCATAGATGAGACAAAACATAGGTAAACATAGGTATTTACCCTAGTGGGAGGCAGCGCAGTTAGCAGGTAGGAAGTTATGAGTACTGTTCTAGTGGTTGAAGATAGTGTGGCCCAACGGGAGATGATCGCAGAACTCTTGAAGGGAAGCGGCTTAACTGTAGAAAAAGCAAGTGATGGGGTAGAGGCATTGGAGAAAATCCAATCGACTCGCCTGGATTTAGTGGTATTGGATATTGTCATGCCGCGAATGAATGGCTACGAAGTTTGCCGTCGTCTGAAGGCAGACCCCAAAACCCAAAATGTGCCGGTGGTAATGTGTTCTTCCAAAGGAGAAGAATTCGATCGCTACTGGGGAATGAAGCAAGGGGCAGATGCCTACATTGCGAAACCGTTTCAGCCGACAGAGCTAGTGGGAACGGTCAAACAACTGCTACGAGGGTAGTCATGGCCGTAGGTGGTTAGTGGTTAGAATAATGATAACCGCGTTCGACCGCTCCAGACCGCTCGGGAGGTGAAGGCAGCTGTTGGCCTCCAGACTGGCGAACCGATTGAGTCCGACAGTGAGGGATGACAAGTGGGAAGTTAGTTCCATCTATACCGAAGGTGCGTGCAGTTGTCCAGTAACAACCTACAACTGACTAACAACCTTCCCACTGATAACTAACAAATAACAACTGACAAGCGTAGGGGGAAATGGTAGGTAATCCTGACTTTTTAACGGCTGCTGAGGCAGAAAAGGGGCAAGCACCAGCATTCGAGGAACTGCAAAATCCAGAGGGAGAGTTGCACTTGAGGTTTTACATCCCTTCGGGGGAGGAGTTGGCCCTGAATGCAACTGGGATTAGGGAAGTTCTGTCCCAGTCACCAGACATGATTACGGCGATACCGAACGTTTCTCCCTTGCTATTGGGCACCATAAACATACGAGGCCGGGTGATTTGGGTCGCTGACCTGGGTAAGTTTTTAGGGGATGAAGAGCCATTAAATACTGATAGATCGGACATTCCGGTGATTGCAGTCGAAGATCAAGACACGATGCTGGGATTAGCAGTCGATCGTATAGTGGGAATGGTCTGGCTGGATGTAGAGGAACTGCAAAGACCCAGAGATGTACCGGATACGATGGAACCATTCCTCAAGGGTGAATGGTTGATAGATAAGGAGAACGATAAATATCTACGGCTGCTAAACCAAGTGGCCCTGCTGCGATCGGCAAGGTGGGCAGCATAAAAACAAGGGGGAGAAAAGGCATGGATAAATTGTTGAGCAGGGAGGCGTGGTAGATGGACTATCTACAAGAATACCAAAAAGCGGAAACAGCATACATGCAGGGGAAATATGAAGAGGCGGCGGAAATTGTCGATCCATTAGTGGAAGATTTCCCATCAGAGCCCAATGCCCATTTACTCCGGGGCCACATCTACTGTTATGGGCTACAACAGTATGAGACGGCCCTGGAAGAGTACGAGGAGGTACTGGCGATCGCAACTGAAGAAGTGTTGGTGAATTATGCCAACGAAGGGATCGCTTACGCTAGTCAATTTACGACGCAACCAGGCTCGCCGACCGAGTCAGTAGCGCCAGAGTCAGCGGCAGAACTAGATTATGCAGAGGTTGACAATCAGCCGTCTAGAGAAAAATGGGAAGAACTACCAGATAGCAGCGACTCAGAAATTGACTTGGAAAGTTTCAATCTCAACGGCCAGACAGGTCTTCCGGAGCAATCTTCGGGGTTGACAGGAGATGAAATGTCTGGACCATTTGCTAGCCCCTTTGATGTAGATAGTTACACGGATTTAGACTCAGGGCCAAAAATAGATCGCGAAGGTGATGAAAATCCCTTTGCTGATTTATCTGAGAGCTACGATCAGCCAGATGATTATAGCCTGAATAATTCAGTAGACATATTTGATGAGGAAATCCCAGAACTAGAAGAAAAAACTTTGTTAGCGGCAGCTGACGATATTACTTTCGAGCAAGAAGGTTCAGAGAATTATCAGGATCTAGGGAAAAATGTATTGTCAAATCAGGTTGACCAGTTACTGCCAGCTTCAGAGCAAGAAAATTATCCAAATACAGCAGAAGCTGAACAAGATCCGCCTTTAAGATACCTAGAAGAGGAGGAGTATTCAAGCAATGGTAATGGGAAGTTGCCCTCGACACCGCAAATTTCCCCTAGAGGGGAAGAAAAAACTCTATTTATGCCCGGGATAGAACCGCTACCAGAGGAGTTTGATGTTGATGCGGATGAGGTACTGGGCAATGGCAACGGCGATAATAAAACTCTATCCGATCCCCAGAAGTATTCTTTGCCAGACAGTGACGAGATTTTTGATGATGAAGACCCCGATCTCTCAGATGAATTGGCAGATATAGAACCAGAAGAAACATGTGACATCAGCGAGCCATTATCCTCCGATAATGGCAGGGTTGATTTCTTGGAAGAATTCGATGTATTTGACGATAATATAGACGAATTTTCTGATTTTACCGATGAGGATACAGACATTCCTGACTCGATCGCCCCACCAACGGAAAGCTCCCAGATAGAGGGCGATATAAATTCCAGCTCTTTGCAGGTAAAAAGTGATATATATGGGAGCGTCGATAACTCGGGTATCCTCGATCCAGTAGACATGTTTACCTCTACTGAACAGGTTCGGAATTTCCCGAATACAGTTAAGCAAAAATCGGAACCAGCAGTTTCAGAGGATCAGGGGTTGTTGGGTTTTTTTAAGAATGCCTCCCTGATCCAAAAACAATTGTACACGGCGATGATTGCTGCTGTAGTATCTGCTCTGTTGGGTGCGGGTGTGATATATACCACAAAATCAGAAGCTTCAGCTCTGTCAAAGTTATTAATGATTATACTACCAGGAGCTGGTGCTGCTGGCACCACCTATGGTCTGGGCTGGGTAACATGTCAACAAATAAAGCAGTCTACCGATAACTTACAAGCTCAATGTGAGGCACTTGCCTCACATCAGTTCGGGGCTGAGGCGAAGATGTACGGAGAAGATGAACTGGGGCGTCTAGCAGATAGCTTTAACCGGATGGCTCGGAATATTTCGACGACTATGACTGATTCCCTGCGTAGAGCGGCGGAGCAGGAACAGGCGAAGGAGGATTTGCAGCGTCAGGTGATTCGGCTGCTGGATGATGTAGAAGGTGCAGCTCGTGGAGACCTGACGGTACAGGCGGAGG
Organism: Hormoscilla sp.; assembly: GCA_051439505.1. Classification (GTDB taxonomy): domain Bacteria; phylum Cyanobacteriota; class Cyanobacteriia; order Cyanobacteriales; family Desertifilaceae; genus Hormoscilla. Next base: position 54,498 of record JBFRWI010000135.1, read on the forward strand.
TGACTGCTGATGTTTTGGGTGCGGTGGCAGACTCGTTTAACCTGACAATTCAAAATCTACGGGAAATCGTCCAACGGGTGAAGGAAGCGGCGCGACAAGTCAATAGGGGTGCGACTGATAGCTCGGAGTTTGCCAGAAGCTTGTCTTCTGATGCTCTGCGACAGGCCGAAGAGCTAGCGGTAACGCTCAATTCGGTTCAGATGATGACTGACTCGATTCAACGGGTGGCAGAAAGCGCTCGTCAGGCAGAAGATGTGGCCCGCTCGGCTGCGACTACGGCTATTAAGGGCGGTGAGGCAGTGGAACGCACCGTTGAGGGGATCCTGGCGATCCGGGAAACGGTGGCTGAGACGACTCGTAAGGTGAAGCGATTGGCAGAATCTTCTCAGGAGATTTCTAAGATTGTGGCCTTGATTTCCAATATTGCTTCCCGGACTAATCTGCTAGCTCTTAATGCCAGTATTGAGGCGGCCCGCGCTGGTGATGCCGGTCGGGGCTTCGCGATCGTGGCCGATGAGGTGCGCCAACTAGCTGACCGATCGGCCAAAGCGTCAAAGCAAATTGAGCAGATCGTTTTGCAGATCCAGAGCGAGACCAATGGAGTCATGCAGGCGATGAGTGAAGGGACCGATCAGGTTATTAAAGGGACTAATCTGGCAAAAGAAGCTGCTACGGCTCTCGAAGAAATCATTCAAATCAATAATCGCATCGATGTTCTGGTCCGCTCGATTACGGCTGACACGGTCGAGCAGATTGAAACTTCCCGAGCGGTTGCTCACGTGACTCAGTCAGTAGAACTGACCGCCCAAGAAACTTCTCAAGAGGCTCAGCGGGTATCGGGCTCTTTAGGAAGCCTGGTAAATGTGGCACGAGACCTATTGACTTCGGTAGATCGCTTCCGCGTGGAAACAAAAGAATAATCTCGGTTTGGCCCGATCGGCGTCCGCCGACTTGTGCGGCCAATTTGCCGTTTTATATAGTCATTTAATCACAGAAATAGTCAAACTGCATAATTTGTCGTCACAGGTAAGACAAGTTTGAGATTTGAGATTTGCTATTGCCTGCACTAGGTCGCTCCCAGGATTTTGGAGCTGGACATCAGTAGCAAAATTAGTCGAAAGTGGTATAATAAGACAACTGTGGGCCTCTGCGAAGCACTGGTAACAGGTTAAAAGCGGTAGATCGCAAGGGCTAAAAGATGATTGTCTACAATTGTCATCAAAGTAGATGAGCTGTGGGAGGTATGTCCTTAAGATAATACAATAGGATTAACCGATTAATAGGATTAACCGATTTGTGTAAAGGTCACCAAGGAACAATCGGCTGTTGAAAAGAGCAATCAAAGAGGAGAAAAAATGGTAGCGAACTCCAGAGAACTAGAGACTCTAAATGAATTATTTGCCGGTTTAGAGTCGGAAGAAGAGCTGAGATTTTCACCAGAAAAACATGTAATTAAAGAGGAAGAAATTTCGATAAGCAATAAAATTGAATCGAGTTTTCCTAGCAAAGAGCGGAGATTGACTAGAGAAGTATTGTCATCCGAAGAATTAGAAATAACGGCCAAAGATATCGAAGAATTGGAGCGAGTGGGTGAGTTAGATATTAGCAATATCCAACTCACCACGGAAGATGGTAAATTGCCGTCCCAGAAGGGCCAGAATGCAGAGGGTGCATGGGAAAATTATGGTGAAATGACCGCAGATCCAAAAAACGCACCGTTCCGGAAAAATCTACAAGGTAAGAATCCCAACAGCAAAAAGCAAAAATCAGAAAAGTCCGGTTATAAATTGGGTGCGGAACCGGTAGCTACGCAGTCCCAGACTCTAGCAGAGGCAGAATCAGAGGATTTTGACGATCTGCTGGCGATCGGGGGAACGGACAATGACCAGTCGGAAAATTGGGACGTGCTAGAACCTTTGGAAAGTTACTCCTCTCAATCCCAGGAAATAAATGACCTGGAACTAGAGCTGGAGACTCTGGAGACTCCAGAAGATTGGTCAGATTTTCAGATGAGTGAGAGTGAGTCGGAAGATGATAGCACGCTAATGCCAGAAGGTTCATTGGAAGCAAAAGAAATGCTCTCGATGGAAGATTTAGACCTGGGCGACTATTCAGAAAGTGCGCTATCTGAGTTGGAACTGGAGATGTCGGCGGCTCCCGCGACGGGCATGGAGCTAGAGGAACTTTCTTTAGACTCTCTGGAGGAACTCTCAGCAGAAACAGAACCTGACACTTTACATTTCCAAGGGGAAGAGCCCTCCCGAGAGTCAGGCGCTCAAGCAGAAATGCTCTCGATGGCAGATTTAGACCTGGGCGACTCTTCTGAAAGTATGCTATCTGAGTTGGAACTGGAGATGGAGTCGGCTCCCGCGACGGGCATGGAGCTAGAGGAACTTTCTTTAGACTCTCTGGAGGAACTCTCAGCAGAAACAGAACCTGACACTTCTATTGACTCGGAAGAGTTGGATATGGATCTATTTTCAGAGTATGGCCAGGAGTCAGAAGAGGTAGATGAAGCAACATTTGATTCTATCCAGATAGAAACAGAAAATCACACCGTGCCGGAAAAATCAGAGTTGTTACAGGACATAGACTTGGGTGAAGACTCAGATCTGATGTGGGATTGGGAGGAAAGTGAAGCTGCTGGTGAAAGTGAAATGCCGCCTGACATGGATGGAAATCTGTTGGGATCTGGGCAAAGTACAGATGATATTGAAGCAATGCTTTACGATTTTTCCGACACGGCAATGGATGCTACGGAGGAGTTGGCAGATGACTTTGACTTCGATTCGATAGATTTGGACTTAGAGCGGGAATTGTTGGGCGATCGCACGACATCGCCCAAGAATGTTACAGCAGCAATGACATCGGCTTTAGATAGTGATGTTTTAGATTGGGACTTGTTAGGAGATATAGGAGTCGATCTGATAGGGGAACAGACTGACGATATTTCCCTTACGGTAGCAGATGCGGAAACGGTATCGGAAGGGCAAACGCCCCCATGGGAAGAGTTGGAGGCTTTACTGGGGTATGAAGAGCCGGCTAGCCTAGGGGATACAGAGAAAGTAGTATTCGATCGACTAGAAGAATTTTTGAATGCATCGCCAGAAAGTCCGCAAGCAGAGTCGGTCGGAGACTCCGATACAGAATCGGATGTTTCCGGCACGGTAGGAACCAAGAGTTCATCAAAAAATGATGATTTTGATGAACTCCAAGCACTGTTGGAAGATGCAGACAAGTTGGGTGGGCCTTCGATAAAAAGCAGCAGCATACAGCGGCCACAACAAATGAATAGCCGACCAAGGCCGATCGAGCAGAATATGAAGGTGCCGATCAAGCAACTGGACAACCTCAGCAACTTGGTCGGGGAATTGGTGGTGAACCGCAATAGTTTGGAGCAAGACCAAGACCGGCTACGGACGACTTTGGATAATTTGCTCTATCAGGTGCAGCAACTCAATGATGTGGGCGGGCGCATGCAGGATCTATACGAGCGATCGCTCCTGGAAGCGTCTCTACTGTCTTCGCGAGCTAGCAACCGAGGGGGTCCGGGGTCTAAGGGAACTGTGTCTAACAATCAACACCATCCGGGAGAAGAATTCGATCCGGACGAACTGGACAGTTTTACGGCTTTCCATGAGCTTTCCCAGGAGATGATCGAGCTAATTGTACGGGTGCGGGAGTCGGCTTCTGATATCGAGTTCATTGTTGATGAAACAGATCAGGTGACTCGCCAGTTCCGGCAGGTAACGACCCAACTGCAAGAGGGTCTGACGCGCACTCGCATGATACCTTTCGCCCAAACGGTAGACAAGCTACCACCGGCTGTGAAACGGGTTTGCATGCAGTTGAACAAGCAGGCCCAAATTCAGATAGAAGGTCGGGAAACTCTGATCGACAAGATGATCCAAGAGCACCTGTCTGGCCCCATGACCCACCTGATTAATAATGCTATGACTCACGGGGTGGAGTCGCCAGAGGTGCGAGAGACTATGGGCAAGCCTCCTGTGGGTCAGATTACTGTCCGTGCTTTCCATCAAGGGAACCAGACGGTGATTTCTGTATCGGATGATGGAGCCGGGATCGATGCAGAACGGGTGAAAAATAAGGGGATAGAGAAAGGGTTGATCTCTCAAGAGGAAGCAAAAACTATCTCCCGTCTAGATCTGTATGACCTGCTTTTCCACCCAGGGTTTAGCACGAAGGATCAAGTGGATGACTTGGCAGGTCGCGGTGTGGGGTTGGACGTGGTGCGTACTAGCTTGAGGGATATTCGCGGGGCGATCAATATTGATTCTACCCTCGGAAAGGGCACTACTTTTACTATCCGGCTGCCTTTAACTCTGAGTATTTCTAAAGCTCTCTGCTGCATTAGCAATTGGGCCAGGATTGCTTTCCCGATGGATGGTGTGGAAGATATGTTGGATGTGCCCAAAGAGCGGATATCTGTCAATAGCGAAGGTCAATCCTGCATTATGTGGCGGGATATCCAGTTGCCTTTCCGACCTCTATCAGAACTGCTACAATATAATCGTCAAATCGGTCGCGCTCGGGTGTTTGGCGCCAACGAGGAAGAGGATATTGTTTCGATTGTGGTCCTGCGCGGTGCTGGTGAATACATTGCCCTCCAGGTGGATCAGGTGCTGGGCGAGCAGGAAATCGTGATCAAGCAGCTGGAAGGCCCGGTACCTAAGCCCATGGGAGTGGCTGGCGCTACGGTGTTGGGGGATAGTCGGATCATGCCGATCGCGGATGTGCTGGAACTGATTGACCTCTCGAAGGGACGTTCCCCACGGCGGGGAACCTGGGATTACGATGCGACTGAAAATATTTCCGAACCACCACAGCTCAAAACTGAGACGACTGTACTGATTGTGGATGACTCAATTACCGTGCGGGAACTGCTGTCGATGACCTTTAATAAGGCTGGTTACCGGGTGGAACAAGCTCGTGACGGTCAGGATGCTTGGGATAAATTGCGATCGGGTCTGGCTTGTGATATTATTTTCTGTGACATGGAAATGCCCAGAATGAATGGTCTCGAACTGCTGGAGCGGCTTCAGAAAGACGAGCACCTCGATCGTATACCTATGGCGATGCTGACTTCTCGCGGTGCTGATAAGTACAAGGAAAAGGCGGCTAACTTGGGTGCTAAGGGATATTTCACTAAGCCTTATTTGGAAGAAGCTTTGCTGGAGGCCGCTCAACAAATGCTTAAAGGCGAAGTCCTCATGAGTGCTGCGAGTTGATGGTTGTCAGTTGCTAGTTGTCAGTTGATGGTTGTCAGCCGAACCGTGCCGGAAAAATCGGCCATTGTTACATGCACGCGCACGCCCCCCCACCCTCAAGGGTGGGGCTACAATACAAAGCCCGCCTGCGCGGGCTTGATACCGCCAACTTTAAATTTGATTAAAAGTACCATATTATGTCGGATTCAAACCAGCAGATAGTCTATCCAGTCAGCCGCAAGGTTGACCAAATCGATTTGCTTCACGGAGTAAAGGTGCCAGACCCTTATAGATGGCTAGAAGACCCAGACTCGGAAGAAACTAAGGCTTGGGTTGAGGCTCAGAATCAGGGAACTTTTGGTTATCTGGGTGAAATTCAAGCCCGGGTGAAGCTTCAGCAGCGACTGACTCAGTTGTGGGATTTTGAAAAATATGGGATTCCTTTTAATCGGGGCGATCGCTATTTTTATTCCCGCAATAGCGGTCTGCAAAATCAATATGTCCTTTACACTTTGACAGACCTGTCCGGTGAAGCAAGGGTGCTGCTGGACCCGAATACTCTCTCGGATGATGGGACGATCGCCCTATCGGGGACGGCGATTACTGAAGATGGGAAGTTAATGGCTTATGGCCTGTCTAGTTCTGGTTCTGATTGGCAAGAATGGCAGGTGCGGGATGTGGAAACGGGTGAGGATTTACCAGATTTGATTAAATGGGTGAAGTTCTCGGGCGCATCTTGGACTAAGGATGGTAAGGGCTTTTTCTACAGTCGCTACGATGAACCGAATGAAGCGACGAAGTTGGAAGATGTCAATTATTACCAGAAGCTTTATTATCATCATCTGGGTCAACCCCAATCAGAGGACCTGCTAATTTACGAACGTCCCGACCACAAGGAATGGATGTTTAATGGCAATGTAACTGAGGATGGACGTTATTTAATTATTAGCGTCGGGCGGGGAACAGATCCTAAAAATTTGCTTTTCTATCGGGATTTAACTAAACCAGAGGCACCGGTAGTAGAACTGATTGGCGAGTTTGAAGCTAGCTATAGCTTTATCAATAACGATGGCTCGTTGTTCTGGTTGCAGACTGATTTGGATGCGCCCCGGAGTCGGGTAATTGCTATTGATGTCGATAGCCCCGATCGCGCAAATTGGCAAGAGGTGATCCCCCAAGCGGCGGAAGTGCTGGAAGATGTGGGAATATTGCATAACCAGTTTGTGGTCAATTACCTGCAAGATGCCCGATCGCTTGTCAAGATTTTCAACTTGGACGGGACTTTGGTGCGAGAGGTAAAATTGCCGGGGATTGGTTCTGTGCGGGGATTTTACGGTCAGCGTCACGATCGGGAAACCTTTTACATGTTTACCGGTTTTACCACGCCGGGAACTATTTACCGCTACGATCTGGTAACGGACGAAAGTACCATCTATCGGCAACCCCAGGTAGATATTTCTTTTGATCCAGCTGATTACGAGACGCAGCAGATTTTCTATAGCAGCAAGGATGGGACCAAAGTCCCGATGTTTATCACCCACAAAAAAGGGTTGCAGTTGGATGGGAATAATCCTACTTACCTCTATGGCTATGGTGGATTTAATATCTCGCTGACGCCCAATTTCTCCATCTCTAATCTGGTGTGGATGGAGATGGGTGGTGTCTATGCGGTCCCGAATTTGCGTGGCGGTGGCGAGTACGGTGAGGAATGGCACCAGGCGGGGACGAAGCTACAGAAGCAGAATGTGTTTGATGATTTTATCGCGGCGGCTGAGTGGCTGATCGATCGCAAATACACTTCATCAGCAAAACTGGCCATTGCTGGCGGCAGTAATGGGGGTTTATTGGTGGGTGCTTGCATGACCCAACGCCCGGATCTGTTTGCGGCGGCGCTACCAGCCGTGGGGGTGCTGGATATGCTGCGCTTCCATAAGTTTACCATTGGCTGGGCTTGGTGTTCGGATTACGGTTCTCCTGACGAGCCCGAGGAGTTTAAGGCCCTTTATGCTTATTCGCCTTTGCATAATCTTAAACCTGGCACGGCTTACCCAGCAACACTGATTACTACGGCAGATCATGACGATCGGGTGGTTCCTGCTCATAGTTTCAAGTTTGCTGCGGCTTTGCAGGAGGCCCATGAAGGTGAAAATCCCGTGTTAATCAGAATTGACACTAAGGCGGGACATGGTGGTGGCAAGCCTACTGCTAAGATTATTGAAGAGATTGCCGATAAGTTTGCCTTTTTGGTGCGGGTGATGGATATGAAAATGGCTAATGGCTAATGGCTAATGGCTAATGGCTAATAGTAGGGTGGTCAAAACCAGTTGGTAGTAGGCTTCACTTTTGACCTCCCCCTACCCCCCATGAGAGGGAAAAAAAATTATTAAACCCTTGACAAGTTCCACTTCCGTTAGCTATACTTTATTTAGCAATATTGGTTCATGGGGGCTTGGAAAATCAACGTAACACAAGCCCAAGCGAAACCAGGGATGCCCGGCCCGGACTGCGCAAAAAGCGCCCTATTTGGGTTAAGCAACGGTTCTGAGGCGTTTTAGCGTAACTCCGGGTCAGGTAAATCTCTAATTCGCTCACTTCGACTCCACAAGGAGAGCCCTGTGGCAGGGTTCTCCCTGCGCATTTTTAAATAATTTTGATAGTGAAGAAGGGGAGATGCCGCTGCAACTACAAATGAGCCGCACCCGGGTGGGCATTGCCCACCTTACAGCTGACGATTGTTTGGGAAAATATTACCGTGAATGAAGAACAACAGCAAATAATAGAAAAAACAGACTCTGAGAATGAAGAGCAAAAATTGACGGCAGTAACAGAAAGCAGTTATGCTGAAAAAACAGACCGGATCCGCTCTTGGGTGCAACTGATTAAGTCTGTTACCCCGCTAATATGGGCGATCGTAATTTTAGCTGTCCTCTTTCCCCTGCTGGGTCAATTATTTATCTCTCAAGCTTTTCCTCAGCTCAGAAATGTTCCCGAAAAGACTGAGATTGTGGTTGTGGAAAAGCCTGACTGGAGTCAGGTTGATCGGGCAATAGTCGAGGCCCTGAATGAGGCCCATGCCAGTGCGGAAAATTATGCCTCGGAACAACTGGATCTCTGGATTGCGGAATTGCTCGATCGGGTGGACAATAACTTTTTAGATTGGTACTTTGGCTACTTGAACCAGAAGCAAATAGAATTGAAAAGCTTTTTCTGGCAAATATCTTCAGCTGCAGGCCATTTGCTGAACTCAGATAATCCCACTGCCAATGAAAAAGTGGTCCAAGTGATTACCTCCGATTTCCAGCGCGAATTTGCCAAACGAGTCCTGAGACCAACTATCGCTCAACTGAGACTAGAACGATTAATTCAAGCTACTGTTAACCTTTACCTGGATGAGTTGAGTGGTAAGATCGAGAAAATTCAAGGAAGTTATAACATTACCCAGGCTGACTGGGATCGATATCTCAGTGATATTGCGATCGCGATTAATGATACTGATGGGAAGATCTCTAATCTGTCCCTGAAGGTTTTGGCCGCTGGCGGGGGTTATTTGGCACTCAAGCCTTTAGTTGTTCCGATCGCGGCTAAAATTGGCAGTAAAGTGGTGGCGACCATGTCTGGTAAAGCGGGGGGCAAAATTGCTGCGAAAACCGGTACAGCGCTGGCGGGCAAAATCGGAGCCCAACTGCTAGACCCGATCGTCGGCATTGGCATTATCATTTGGGATGTCTGGGATTATCAGAACACTGTCAAGGTCGATCGACCGATTTTACATGACAATATTGCCGATTATTTGCAGGAAGTTAAATATTCTTTGCTCTATAATTCGGAAAATGGGATAATGAGTGCGATCGTGCTTCTGGAGAAGGATCTTTCCAAATCACTTAGTGCGAAATCATCTTAGAAGGTGATTATTTGCATGAGTTGGGACAATATTCTCGCTCCCTCTTTAAAGAATCGTCAGATATGTTTGTGTCGGACTAATGGGTAACGGTTCTAACCTTTGGTTCTTTAAGTCCAGTTCTATTCCTAATGCTTCCAGGGGGATGACACCGAGTAATGGAGAACTCCCACCGGGGAGTTCTAAACATTCAAATGTCCCTTCTCGTGATAATAAGGAAATCTTCGCATCTTGAAATATCCTGGCTTTACCAATGCCACTTGCCGTTTCCACATCAACTTCTTTTAACAATTCCAGTCCTAAAGATGCGATCGCCTCTTTTGGCAAGCACAACGTGGTGGCACCTGTATCCACGAGCACATTCGAGATCGTAATCGATCGGACTTCCTCTGGGCTTATCATATCTCTTGTTGCCAGAATTTGGTCAGCACGATTCGTGACCACTAGCGTTGTTATAATTCTACCCATTTGCGCTATGCGGAGTTGATGACGTTTTTACTCCGACCTCCTCTAACTTGATTATAGCATAGAGATTCTGATTATGACGAATACCACTGGATCGCTTGACAGGCATTAGTTGATAGTATATCATGTCTATCAAGCGATGGGAGGATACCCGCAGCACGAGAATCCAGTTGATTTGTAACTCTGGTAGTTGACAATGGGCGATCGTCAATACTTCTCGGTTAACATCTTATTTGTCATTGCGAGGGGGGCGCACCATCCGACATTGTGGAGATCTCCGCGTAAGATCCCCCGAAGCAATCTCATGCGTTGTCGGGGAGATTGCTAGCCCTCCTGCGTCGGGCCGCTACGCTAACGGGGGGGGGATTGCTTCGTGCGGAGCAACGCTGCGCGACTCAATTCACAGAGTTACCGTGACTATATTGCTTGGGGTTCCTTCTCCGGCTTTATTAATGGCGATTACTTGGTAAATTAACTCTTTCCCCCGGGGTTGATTGACTAGAGCGATTTCTGACTCTATAGCAGTGGCCACATCTACCGGCGCGTCTTCGGATGCGGTAATGCGACGCTGCACTTTATATGCTTTTACGGGGCCTCCTTCTTTAGGGCCTTTCCAATCTAATGCTATCCAGCCCGGTCCTTGAGAGACTATTTCCAGAGAGCGTACTTGCCCGGGAGCCCCTTGGGCACTGGGACGCGATCGCCCTCCCCAGCCCAATAGTTCCAGCTTTTCATCGCTATAATTTACGGTGTTCTCGGCATAGCGCAATACCCTTTTGAGGTTATCTGTCAGGGTTTCAAAAGCGTCATTTTTAGTGATTGTTGCCTCTTTGGCGGCGGCGGTAGCAGCGATCATCGCGTTTTGGGTGGCGATCAGGTTGTTAAGGTTAGCTGTCAACTCTTCTGTTGTCAGTGGTGGTGAGGGATAGACAGTGGTGTTAGCCGTTAATCCGCCGATTACAGCTTGAGCGAGGGCAATAACTTCTGATTCAGATCTTGGAAATTTAGCCATTTTTGCCTCTTCCTTTACTCCCAATAGGTTTACATTGGCTTTGAGTAAGCTTACTTTGGCTTTGAGTAAGCTTACTTTGGCTTTGAGTAAGCTTACTTTGGCTTTGAGTAAGCTTACTTTGGCTTTGAGTAAGCTTACTTTGGCTTTGGGTAAGCTTACTTTGGCTTTGGGTAAGCTTACTTTGGCTTTGGGTAAGCTTACTTTGGCTTTGGGTAAGCTTACTTTGGCTTTGGGTAAGCTTACTTTGGCTTTGGGTAAGCTAGCAATAGTTTATTGTAAGGCGTTGTCACAAGTCGTTGATAGTCATTTGCTGCCGAGCCCTGTAGGGGCTGAGCTTAGGCGCGTCAATTGTGACATAACTTGACAGATATCCTAGCAGTGATTTTTCCCTCACGGTATGCAACGCCGGGCACTTCGCGAGGTCTCCCCGTACCAACTGACCCATGACCACACTTTTTATTGTAAGCCAACAATGGCTTATTGTCAAGCTGTCGTGCTGTTGAAATAGCTGATGACCTGAGATTCCTCGCTGCTATCCCGCACTCGGAGCGAGGAATCTAGATTGAAATCGTCAAATATGGGCGATCGCCCCCAAACCCCGGCGACTGGGAGATCCCATGCACGGTGGACTACATGACCTGAAGCAATGGATTGTCACAGATAACTGCCAGTTGATTGCGATGTTGGGTATGGGGCCTTGGCAAAAGGGTGTGGTCAAAAACAGTTGATCGTTCGGGCGGCCCTCCCAGTCGCCGGATCCCCCCAAACCCCCCTTAAAAAGGGGGGCTTTCGGAGCCCCCCCTTTCGGGAAGGGGGGGTTTGGGGGGGATCCTTTACAACAAATGCATGACCACACCCTTGGCAAAAGGGCCCTGGCGAGGTGGCCCAAGAGATTCAGGGTGAGTTTGATGATGTGGTGTGGCGCAGTCTTCGCTCCGGGGCCAGCACGATGGCGATCTGTTGGCAGATTTGCTCTTATTCCTCTCTGACAAGCCATCGGGAGATGGGACTCTCAACCCCCCTCTCCCTGCTTTGAGCTCCCTGCTCGAAGAAGCGATGTGGGCGAAATATGTGAGTAAGGAACATGTTGATGGCGGGGGTGGGAAAGCAACTAAGAAACCCGGTTTCGCAGGAGTTACCGGGTTTCTGGGGTATCTTCGAGAGGGGCTGACGCCAGCCCAATGCTATACTCTTAGCTTGCGATCGCCAAGCCTATCCTAATGATATTGCTGGGAGTTGGTAAAGGCATTGAACAGACGGGCACCCAGATCCAAAAGATCTAGAGAGCGCTTGGTGCCTAATGTTGTGTCTCCGACAATATCACCGTCAGAGTCGATCGCCAGACACTGCACGTCGCCAGTGCCCTGATAGTAGATTAGGAAACCATCAGAACATTCGGAAAATCCCAGATAATCGGCAAATGGATGGTACTCGGCCACGGCATTGCTAAACATGCGGTGCAGCATTCCTTCAGCAGCAGACATATCATTTTCTCCTGTCCAGATCGCTTTTCACTGATATATCTGGCGAGAGTCAGGCTTCTATGCAGCAGGTTGATAGCGGGGGTGGGAAGGTAACTAAGAAACCCGGTAAAAGATGAGTTACCGCAATACTTCTCGGTTAGCAACTTGTCATTGCGAGGGGGGCCCAAACCGACATGTCGGAATCGTACAATATGTCAGAGGCTTCATCCACTATATCCACTCGTTTGCGGTCTTGACAAGCAATCACGAACTCCGATACCTCCTCGCAGAGCTTTTCGCGGATCTTGTCTGCATGGCCATTTTTGACTATGCATTTTAAATGCGCGACAGCTTATTTCCGCAAAATACAACAAGTGGACCGGTCATCTGGGATCTGTTCTGGCATCTGGCGACAGAGGGTAGCCTAAAGGTTCTGATATACTTCATCATCATTACGCTTGCCTACCCTGAAAATTTCCACCTCACCTTCGTCAATTGTGTAAAGAATTCTAAACTCACCTTGGTCCGGTAACTCCCCTCGTAACCTTCTAATTTTTTACAATCTTGAGGCATCGGAGTTGCTTGAAGAGAAAAATTTTTTTTTGCCACCTGCTTAAACTGCTTAGGTTGTAACTTATACAAAGTTTTCTCAGCCGCTTTTGTCAGTCTGATAGCGTAACGTTCAGTCATTCATAATACTCTCCATCGTGAAGTCCGTGCCGTGCAACTTGTTATAATTGGCAATTAAAGTCTCAGGGGTGACAAACTCACCATCATGTTCGGCTATAGCGCGACGCATGTTCTCTGATTCTATAGCATCTTCTAAAGCCTCAAGCCGCCGGAGTTCGGAATAGCTAACGATCGCCGCAACTGCCTGACCTTCTCGTTCTATCATAATCCGTTCCCCACTGTCACCCATCATACGGGTCAGCAGTTCGGCCAAATGGGCTTGCGCCTGCATTACATCTACTACAGTTGCCGTCGTTAACGGTTCCATAATTCACCTTCTCCGCAAAATACAACAAGTGGACCGGTCATCTGGTATCTGTTCTGGCATTTCAGTCATTCATAATGCTATCCGACGATCGCCGCTTCCGCCCCAACCGGTGCCAATACCTCTCGGTTAAGGATATAGATTGTCATTGCGAGGGGGGGGGACAACCGCGATCGACAAGCAGGGAAATTGAGTTAACCCCCCCGAAGCAATCTCCCCGACGACGCATGAGATTGCTAGCCCTCCTGCGTCGGGCCGCTGCGCTAACGGGGGGATCTTGCGCGGGGTTCCGAACAATGTCGTATGGTGCGCCCCCCTCGCAATGACAAATAAGATGTTAACCGATAAGTATTGCAACCGGTGCGGTCTGGGTATGGCATCATTTTTTCTTTCTCCCCGATTATAGCTATCCATCTACAATATGGCAAATGGCTATATCTCAATTTTATTATTTAGCCCGCGCAGGCGGTTGCCGCGCTGCGCTCGCAATGACATTGCTTTGTTTGTGTAGCCCCACCCTTTAGGGTGAGGGCGTCGTATACAATAGTATAAGTTTACCATCGATCGCCATGGAATTCAACAGCAATCCTACATCTCTGGCCACTACCCTCAAGCAGCGGCGGCAACGACTTGCCCAACAGATTGATTTCCCCATTATCCTCTGGTCAGGGAGTCCGAGTCCGCGCAATTTCCCCGCAAATCTTTTCCCCTTCCGCGCCAGCAGTCATTTTCTCTATTTTGCTGGGTTGCAGTTGGAGAATGCAGCCATTCGCCTAGACAATGGTAAGTTAGAACTGTTTATGGATGACCCGACCCCTGCTGACACCCTCTGGCATGAGATCCCAACCAGGTCAGACATTGCCCAAAAAATCGGGGCCGATGCTGCCTATCCGATGACAGAATTAGCATCCCATGGCTCGGGTGCCGCAACTATTGCCGTACAGGATGCTAATACTTGTCAGTCCCAAGCCCAGATTTTAAGCCGTCCGGTAACATCCGTTCCCGAAGGAATTGACCTGTCCTTAGCTAAGGCAATTGTCTCTCTCCGATTGTATCACGATGGGGCGGCTTTGTCCGAGTTGCGGCAAGGAGTTGCCGTGACAGTCAAAGCCCATCAGGCGGGGATGACCGCCACAATGCATGCTGACTCGGAAGCCAAAGTCCGGGGCGCGATCGAGGCTGTTTTTCTGGCGCACAATATGAGTCCTGCTTATGGCAGTATCGTCACGGTACATGGGGAAGTTTTGCACAACTTCAAGTATCACCATGCCCTACAGCGGCAAGATTTACTATTAGTAGATGCGGGAGCCGAAACCGCCAATGGTTGGGCCTCCGACGTAACCCGCACCTGGCCCGTGAAGGGCAAGTTTTCCCCCACCCAGCGGGACTTATACGATCTGGTTTTGACAGCCCATGATGCTTGTATTGCCGAGGTCCGCCCCGATGTCGAGTATCGGGATATTCATTTACTAGCCGCCTCAGTAATGGCCTCCGGTTTAGTAGATTTAGGCATCTTAAAAGGTCACCCCGCAGACTTGGTAGAAATGGATGCCCACGCCCTGTTCTTCCCCCACGGAGTCGGTCATATTCTGGGGCTGGATGTCCACGATATGGAAGATTTGGGTGATTTGGCCGGCTATGCTGAAGGTCGCCAAAGAAGCGATCGCTTTGGTTTGGGCTTCCTGCGCCTCGATCGCCCTTTAAAACCAGGTATGGTAGTGACAATAGAGCCAGGATTTTATCAAGTACCCGCTATTTTGCAGGATGCCGATAACCGGGCAAAATATCAGGAAGTGGTAAATTGGGATCGGCTAGCAAAGTTTGCTGATGTCCGGGGGATCAGAATAGAAGATGATGTCTTGGTCACGGAATCTGGCAATGAAGTGTTAACATCTGCTTTGCCCACATCCCCCGATCAAATAGAAGAATTGGTAGAAGAAGGAGGTGGTTTCTAAGTCTCCTGGCCCGCCGTGGGTTTGAACCCCCGGCGGGCTAACAACGAAGCGAGAAAATTCTATTTACCCAATATTTCATCAACAGCAAACACCACATCCGGAAAAGCTTGAATAGTCACGGTGTCCCCAAACTCTAGCTTCTGCACATTCTGGTATCCGTTAACAGAAGGTTCGCGATAAACCTCAAGACATTGTTCGTTGACATTCACCAGCCAGACTTCCGGAATGTTATCTTCAGCATAGAGTGGGATTTTAACCTCCCGGTCTTTTCTAACAGTCGTATCTGCTACTTCTACTAACAAAAATACATCCTCTGGCCGAGGATGTCCTCCTTTATAAAAATCTGTTCGTCGTCGCAGCAATGCTAGATCTGGTTGCAGTTCGGATGTCTCGTCTAATTCTACAGGATTTTGGACTCTAACCGTTACCCTTGGAACTAAATGCAGAATAAATAATTCACTAAGACGGTTTACATAACCAGCATGTAATGGACTAATAGGCGACCTGTGGACAATTTCGCCTCGGATAAGTTCTACCCGATCGCACTCTTTCAAGATCCCCGCTGCTATCATTTTGTAGTATTCTTCTACCGTAAACAACCGCTTGACTAATGCTACAGACATTATCACCTCCAGAATAGCATTTTAATTTAAAATAAAAACTTAACAGACTAACCTAAAGTTGCTTTTATTTGTCGCAACTTTTTATAAAATGCTATTAGTCGGTTTTAACCGACTTTAGCTATTAGCCGGGGGTTTGAACCCCCGGCGGGCTAACAACGAAGCGAGAAAATTATATTAACCCAAGATTTCATCCGTAAACAATCGAATTGGCAATTCTACTGACATCATCACCTCCCGAAAATTTTACCTTGACGACTTCATTTCATTATAGGCTGCATAGACTGCCTTGACATTATACCAATTCAGAAAAATTCTCGCCACTTCCAAGGCTAACTGGGATTTTCCCCGATCGATCGCCCATTGCAACCCGGGGGCGATCGACCGTTCGTTCAGCCTCCCACCCAAGGATAGCATACCCCAGAGGAACAGATGCAACCAGGTCATTTGAATCATCATTCGGACTTCCCAGGTAGGATGTTTTTGATAGAACAAAACCCCCATCCGTCCCCGTTGGATTTCCCGATCGATCATCCCCGGAATTTGGTCCAGGGCGAAGGGAGGATGCCAGTGATAGCCGACTGCTTCTGGACATTTGATCAGTTTTAATCCCATTTTGTTTAGTCTCACCCCCAGTTCTAAGTCTTCCCAGCCATAAAGTTGAAACCTGGGGTCGAATAACCCTGCTTCTAATAACCATTTGCGGGCAATAGCGACATTTCCCGTAGCAAAATAGGCAGCAGAAAAATCAGTAATCTTGTATCGTTCCGATGTAGGATCCTCGAAGTTGCAGGTGTTCACCACCCGACCGTAGGTAAACAGGCGATCGCTTCCTAATTTCTCTCGTCCCCGCAGCAGTGCATCAGCATGGGATTGCAGGAAAGTTTCCGTAACCACTAGATCGCTATCAATAAAGACGATCGTATCCCCTTGGGCCGATTCTACACCCAGATTGCGGGCCGCTGCAGGTCCTTGGTGCCCCTGACTGAGCGATCGCGCGTGGGGGAATTCAGTTGCACGGGACTCCAACCAGGGCAAAGTCTCATCTGTCGAACCATCATCGACCACCACAACTTCATAACCAGTAACAGCAGCATTAGTAAATTGCTGCCGTTCTAAGGCTTTCAGGCCCTTGGACAGAATCGGCAAGCGATTATACGTAGGAATGACAACGCTAAAAAACACAACAATCAAACAATTGGCAAAATCACCAATATTTTAGACCGCCCAGGGGCGACCGGCCCCGATCGCCCCCAAAGAAATCCTGTAAGCCTTTCCCCGTAAGCATTTCGGGCCTCAGCAGAAAAAAAGTTCCCAGGGAGATACTTATTTGCTCGCGACCAGATACAATAGCGGATTAGTCGTTTTTGAGAATGATCGTCTATGGGTCGCGCTACTAAAGTGGTACTCGCCTATTCTGGCGGAGTCGATACATCCGTCTGCATCCCCTATCTCAAGCAGGAGTGGGGCGTCAAAGAAGTAATTACCCTCGCCGCAGACTTGGGACAGGGTGATGAATTAGGACCAATTCAAGAAAAAGCCCTCAAAGCAGGTGCTAGCGAATCTCTCGTTGTTGATGCCAAAGAGGAGTTTGTCACAAATTACGCCTTTCCCGCAATTCAGGCCAATGCCCTCTATGAAAATCGCTATCCCCTCTCCACCTCCCTCGCCCGTCCCCTGATAGCTAAGCTGTTGGTAGAAGCAGCGGCAAAATATGGCGCAGATGCGATCGCCCACGGTTGTACTGGCAAAGGTAACGATCAAGTGCGCTTCGATGTCTCCACAACCGCCCTCAACCCCCAATTGAAAATCCTGGCCCCCGCCCGAGAATGGGGATTTTCCCGCGAACAAACCATCGAATATGGCGAACGCTTCGGCATTCCTTCACCTGTCAAAAAGAAATCTCCCTACAGTATCGATCGCAACTTATTAGGGCGGAGTATTGAAGCAGGTCCATTGGAAGATCCCATGACGGAACCGCCAGAGGAAGTTTATCTGATGACAAAGGCGATCGCCGACACCCCCGACAGTCCCGAATATGTAGAAATTGGGTTCGAGAAGGGCATTCCCACCACAATTAACAGTGAAACCCTGGCCCCCGTGGCCCTAGTGAGCAAACTCAACGAAATCGTCGGGAATCACGGTTTCGGGCGCATCGACATGATCGAGAACCGCTTAGTCGGGATCAAATCGCGGGAAATTTACGAAGTCCCCGGGTTATTAGTATTAATCCAAGCCCACCAGGACTTAGAAAGTTTAACCTTAACCGCAGATGTCACGCAATACAAGCGGGGCATCGAAGAAACCTACAGCAAACTGGTGTATAACGGACTTTGGTACAGTCCCCTGAAAGCAGCAATAGATGCCTTTATTCAACAAACCCAGGAACGAGTCACGGGGACAGTGCGGGTGAAATTGTTTAAGGGAACAGCAACCATTGTGGGACGCAAGTCAGAGAATTCCCTTTACAGTTCCGATCTGGCGACCTATGGAGAAGAAGATCAGTTCGATCACAAAGCAGCGGAAGGATTTATCTACGTTTGGGGATTGCCAACTCGCGTTTGGTCCGAGAAAATGAAGGGATAGAATTATGAGCAAACCCAGCCATTAGGCTGGGTAAAGCCGTTCGTAGTAAAGACGTAGGGTGGGCACCGCCCACCATCGCTCGGTTAAGCTAACTGTGAATGTGTAAATATTTTTTTTCACCTACTTAACGCCTCCAAAAAGCGATTCGTCCGTTGAAATCTGCCATTTCTCTGTTCAAACATTTGTCCGGCGATCGCCCGTTCTCCAATATTTGCCATCCCCCGGTTTCGCCTCGAATTATATATATCTTCCAAATAAGCCTCATTTTACTTACCTTGACGGTAATATTTTATTAACTTATTTTAAGTTTTAAGCGCTCGTCTATAGAAAGTATAAAATTACCGGTTGCAGCTCTTAACTGATGGCAAAATTAGTTGTGAAGGTTGGAGGAGGTATTCGACATGCTAAACTATACAACAAACCTTGTAAGTCTAGATCCTGAATCCCTGGTAGATGTCTACCGTTGCACCAAGGGAGGATTAGAGTGGTGTGCTGGTGGATGGGAAAGCAAGGGTTGCCTTCCGTTGGCAGAGGCACTCGCTATCTGTAGGGAACATCCCGACTATGAAATCTGGCAAGTCCCTATATCCGACAACCCTTGGACTGTATGGAATTACTTCCAGCATTTTCCCGATCGCTTTATACCAGAAATTTGTAGCTGCTCCCTAGATGCGGCCAAAAATGCTGAAAAACAATTAGCAACCGCAACCGCGATCGCCCTTTCTGCTTTCTGGAGAAAAAGACTGCCAGGGACTGGAGATCTCCAACCAGATTCCTTCGCAACAGTCCAGTTGTAGCTGCAACTGTTAGGAAACGTTCCCCTTTCTCGACTCCCACCAAATCGGCACAACAATCCAGGCAATCACCAGCAATAAAGCCCCGACGGCAAATTCAGCCACCCAAGCCACCAATTTCTCTAGAGGCACAATTCGTCCGACAAAGAACGACAAACTTACCATCACGCTGGCCCACATAGTGGCCCCCGCCGCGTTACACAGCAAAAATAATCCGTAGGGCATTTCCGCAATGCCCGCGATCGGTCCTGCAAAAATACGTAGCAAGGCCACAAATCTCCCCAGAAACACGGCTCTGGCGGCGTTGAGGCTGAACTGGTGTTTCACCTCTAACAGCTGCTGTTCGCTGATGCGGAATAGCTTACCCACCCGCAACAAAACTGGCCAACCGCCATATCTGCCGATCCAGTAACCGCAGTTATCCCCCAGGACAGCACCAGCGATCGCCACCCCCAGCACCCACCAGTAATTCAACTCACCGCTGCCAGCCAAAAACCCACCCACGAGGGTAATGGTTTCCCCTGGCAGAGGCACCCCCGTATTTTCCAGCATGATTCCCAGAAACACTGCCCAGTAGCCGTATTGATGGGCGATTTCCTTGATTGTCTCCAGTGACAAAAAATCTAATGACATTATTCTGCTATTTTTTGACAAATCTTTACATTATAGCTATTTTCGCGCAGTTTGGCAGTTTCTGGCAAACAAATCAATAATTTTTTCCCAAAAACCTGTATGTATATGAAGATTGTGCAAACTTCTTCAACGCAACCAGACGCTCCGATGGTTTGAGGCTTATATTGCAAACATCAGTCATAACATCAAAGACTCGCCCTGCTAGCTTAGCTTTCGGTCTAGCTTTAAGGAAAGGGATGAGTTGATTTTGTAGAACTATATAGGTTAGATGTCAACAAGATTAAAACGCGAACCTTAATGACGTGGCGCTTGTGCGCTAGCAAACAAACATAATTGACACCGCAAAGGAGATTTATACAAGGAGGCAAAACCATGATAACTAAGCCACTTAATCATACATATGTACTCAGACCTCAAGGGCGTCTAGACCTTCATGGCGGCGAATTATTGCAGCAACAGCTGAGGTCGCTCCCCCGAGATTACTATCCTCTATGGATTATCGATCTCTCAGGCATAGACTTTATCGATACATCTGGTTTAGGTTCCTTGATTTCGGGACTAAATCTTTCCCGTCAACATCAATGCCGTCTCGTCCTCTGCAATCTCCAAGCGGCAGCTAGGCTAATTTTTGAAATCACCCAGCTCGATCGGGTATTTGAAATCTTCGATAGTTACGACAGCTTTCTACTAACCATCAATGAACCCATCAACCCTGTTCCGGTTTTGGTAGCAGCCTGATACTATCATATTATAGCTAGTAGGGATCGATCGCCTCACCCCACAGCTGAGCGATCGCATCAGGCCAGCAAGAAGCCTCATGCGATCGGCCTACTGCCATAATAGATGGTACTGAAAATAAAAACTGCAAAATCGCCCACAACCTCATGTTTTTTCTAGTTTTGCCATCTTGGGAGCGTCAGCATCTAAAGGAGGGAAAGAAGGTAAATCGATCGCGCTACGGGTTTTGAGAGCCAGACGGTAACTCACACTTTGCAATTCGGCATGGAGTTGACGGTTTTCCCGTTGCAGCATATCCAGTCTTTCTTTTACCGGTTCTATTCGTTCGGCAAACTTCTGGCGATAGATGTGAGGCAATTCCTGCACCGCCATTTCCAACATCTGACTGCGATCGGTCAATTCCTGTACTGTATGCCGCAATTGGTAAATTTCCGCATCCCGAGAGGCAATTTGTTCTTGATAAAATCCGATCTGTTCGGAAAAGCCTCGTAACTGTTCTTGCAGAGCCTCAATTTGGGCCATATCCCCTGCGGTTTCCGATGGATCGGGCATAAAACTAGCATTGCCTTTCACCAACCGGAAAAGCTCTTGAGACAATTGTTGTACTAGCTGGTCTCGCATCTGTAACTCTGCGCGCAAGTGAGTTACTTCTGCTTGTAGCTGTTCGAGATTAACAGCATTATCGTCAGTAATATCAGTCACCAATTTCATGCTCCGTTAACTGACTGCCCCATAGTCTTTTATCTTCTCTTCCCTTCGACGTGCCTGTGATGCACGACGGATATCTCGCCAAATAGCCGTTGCCGCTAACGTCCCATCTGCCACCGCAACTGACACTTGATTGATACCCACTTTTAAGTCTCCCAGGGCAAATAAACGAGGATGAGAAGTACGACACATATCATAGGTAACCAAGTTATTGCCCTGCCACTCCAGATCCAGCCCCTGGAGATATTCATTGTGGTAGTGAGAACCCATCGCCACCAGTCCCGTTTCCAGTTCAACTGTCGAGCCATCGGCCAGTTCTACCCCAGTCATTTCATGATTATGCCCCAAAAATCGCTTGATGGGCTGCTCAACTAGGGGATAGCCATGTTCTGCCAGTTTCTGACGCATTTCCCTACCGACGGCAAACAACCCCTGAGTAAACACCGTGATGTACGGGGTAAACCAATTCAAGACAAAAGCTGTATCGATCGCGCTTTCCGAACCAACGAACAACCCACAATTCTTATCCGCCATCTCGTAACCGTCACAGATCATGCAGACATGGAGATTGTATCCAGCATAGTCATAGACATTCTGCATATCTGGTACCTGGGGAAGACGATCGATGATGCCACTGGCGGCGATCAGGTATTTAGAGCGAAATACTGCATTAATGCTATCTTTCTTACCAATCTTCACCTTAACTGCAAAATTTTCCCCTTCATCTGAGACTTCTTCGACATAACCCCGTAGATGATCGCCCTCCAGAGATAGGAAATGTTTCTCTCCCTGTTGCAACATGGTACGCCCTGGTGTATCTGGAGGCAAACCCAGGTAATTTCTCAAGTCCTGCATCCAGAAAGAACGCCCCCGCCCTTTTTCGATTACCAAACAGTTCAGGCGATATCGCTGTAGGTAAATCGCCGCTGACAGTCCCCCGGCACCACCCCCGACCACGATCGCATCGTATAAATGGGATAACCGCTGGTCTAAGTTATTCTTGGATAGCTTCATCGCCTTTATTCCTTATATCCTACCTTAACGCTAGCTTATCGTTCGCCCATACTTAAAATATAATTTATATCGGCCAACTCTTGCTGCTGGACGACCGGCTGCCACAGACCGGTGACTAACAAATTCAAAATTCAAAATTCAAAATTCAAAATGGGGAAATTAATTGATTCTTGGGTTTCAGCATTTGGATCCATGCAATTTAAATGCGCGACAGCTTAGCATCAGCGGTTACCAGTCACCAATGTTATGAAATCGGTTCTAGATATCCCGTCCCGCCGAGTCTGCCAGCCCAAAAATCAAGCCTATCTCTGCTAGTCTAGCGAATAGGAGCAATTTATATCTAATATCTGACTTAATCGCCTTTTTTCAATTTGCGATTTTCAATTTTTAATTTTTAATGCTATGCTCAGCACCTCTCAATTGCATGAGGAGCGTAAATTAAGCATTTCTCTTCGGGAAGTGCGATCGAGCATCTATTGCTGAAACCATTATGATGTATGGGTGTGGTCATGCATAGAGTTGGTTCCGATCCCCCCCAAACCCCCCCTTTTTAAGCTTACCATTACGAACATAATTCTTTACAATCTTGAAAGCCTTATGAGGCAATGGTTTCGAGGTCTGACGACAGCAGATGGCTTGACTTTTACCACCATCTATGCTGCCGACTGGAAACCCCCCCTCTCCCTGCTCCCTGCTCCCTGCTCCCTGCTATTTGAGAAATGTTAAGAAATATGTGAGTAAGGCATAGCTTTTTAAGGGGGGTTTGGGGGGATCCGGCGACTGGGAGGGCCCTAGAACTATCAACGGGTTTTGACCACACCCATGATGTATGGAATTCAGCCGACATGATTTGGCAGATAGGCCGATCGCATCAATCTGAGAAACGACGAAGACGAGAATCAAGATTAGGCGTTGCACTTCGACACCGACGACCGGTGATCGTGGCCATGACGTGACCACGTGCCATGCCGACTGACAATTGACCAATGACAACCGACAACTGACAAGCATCATCCCCGATCGGGTGCAACGCCCGCCGATTATACCGACTCTGATTCTGGAGTCTCTTTGTCGGACTTGACCTCCTGCTTAATGGTAAGATAGCGAATCACATCCTCACTGAGGCGCATAGAACGCTCCAGAACGGCGATCGCACTTCCATCGGCAGTGTAATTCATTTGGATATAGACACCCTCTCGTTGTTTTTTAATCTCATAGGCCAGACGGCGCTTACCCCGGTGCTGGGTTTCGGTGATTTCCGCGCCCATATCACGCAGCAGGGTTTGATACTTCTCGATCGCCCGCTCGGTCAATTCCTCGCCCAAATCAGGACGCAGGATGTACATTGTTTCGTAAAGGTAACGTTTCATCGATGGTAGATTCTCCTTATGGACGAGATGGCTTCCCCGACAGCAGTATCCGAGTCGGTAACTCCGATCGCAGAAGCAAGGGAATTTCTATTGTATATTGTCAAAGCCAGAATATTCCGACTAAAATCACAACCAAATCTATTTTTGCCCCACACCCTGCCGAGCACCGCCGGTGAGGTGACGGTCAAAAATCAAGTATATAGAATGCCCCGGAGCTGAGGTTATGGCGCAACGCTACGTCCGAGTGCAAACGACAGAAGGACAGATTTACTACGGGTTGCTGCAACTGAACCGACAGGTGCAGGTACTGGATGCTCCCCCGTGGTTGCAAGGTCAACCGACCAATCTGTCCCTAGAGTACGAACAGTACCAGGTTCTCGCCCCCTGTGCCCCTTCTAAGATTGTGGCGGTAGGTAAAAATTATGCCCAACATGCAGCTGAGATGGGAACAGATGTCCCAAAGGAGCCCTTGTTATTTCTCAAGCCATCCACTACAGTGATACCAGCCGGTAGTCCCATCCGTTATCCATCTCAATCCCAGCGAGTAGACTATGAAGGTGAATTGGCTGTGGTGATCGGCGATCGTTGTCTAGATTGTACCCCCGAGCAAGCTCAGGCAAAGATTTGGGGCTACACGATCGCTAATGATGTCACTGCCAGAGATCTACAGAAGCGGGACGGTCAGTGGACACGGGCCAAGGGCTTTGATACCTTCTGCCCTCTCGGTCCTTGGGTCGTGAGAGAATTAAGTCCGGGTGCCCGATTGCAAACCTACCTCAATGACAGCGATCGTCCCGTCCAATCTGTCTCCATTGACGATATGGTATTTTCACCTGATTTTCTCGTCTCCTACATCTCTGGGATCATGTCCCTGTTACCAGGGGATGTGATCTTGACTGGTACCCCAGCCGGAGTAGGCCCCATGCAGATGGGCGATCGGGTGCGGGTGGAAATCGAAGGCATCGGCTTCCTGGAAAATCACGTTATAGCTCGCACAGTCACGCCCTAAGTTCCGAGCTTGGGATCTGCCGGTTGTAACAATCAGATGCTAACGGACTTGCATGCGAGCTGCTTCACTGATCAAAGGTATTTCCGAGTCACGCCCCATGACTGACGACACGACTGCATACAGGCAGGCGATGACAATCGCCAGAAATATTGTATTGTAAAGCGTTTCTACCACCAAAGGCACAGCAATGGCATTAGCCAAGAAAGGTACAACCAGACTACAGAGAATCAAAGCGATGTCGATCAGAATCGCCTGCATGGTGTTCAAGCGAATAAAGTAGTTGATGTCAGTATTTCTGACTACCAGTAAAAATAAAGCAAAGAAAATAATCAGCCCTGCAAATGGCACGCCACGGTAAATTTGCAGCAAAGGCACCAGTGGCAGAAAAATTACTCTCAGAACTGGAAACTGCCTAAATAAGAATTCGCCAAACCCCAGTCCATCCATTAAGGGCAGCAAATAAGGCAGGGCCGCAAAAATCCGGTCCCGTACAGTTGTAGATCCTTGCCAAGTCATGATAATATATCCTCTCCAAGCAGTTGCAGCAGTTAGTTAACCTTTAACATCTACAATAGCGCAACTCCAGGGAATCATCAGCCTGGCCTGTTGACCCTTCTATTCCACCTTGGCCACTCGAAATCCCATTTGACATTCATACTGATCTGGTTGCTGAGGAGCCAGTTTCTGAAGAGCTTGACCGCAACGCAGCTGGCCGCCATGCCAGCGGGGTTCGCCCCGGCGATCGGCAAGTAAACAGCCTTGACAAACTATTTTGGGAGCGAGGATTTGATCGTCTATTAACATTACTAACATGCTTACCTCCAGTACCTCTCTACGAGGCTACTAAGTTTATTTTAAGTGGGTAGTTGTTTAAAGTGGTGTTAATCTATACATAACTTAACATCAGCGCCGATGGGATTGGGTAAATCTGCTAGCACGTGGAATCAGGGTAATTAGATCCCGATCGCCGGAAAGTCCTTCGTTTTCAGTTATGATGGTTGACTCAGGAGACCATTGGTGCTTGCGATCGCCGATAGAGGAACCTGAAATTGTGAGTTTAAGGAAAAAAGCTGAGAGTGACTTTGACAAACATAGACGAATTGACTAAAACAGATCCGGCAATTGCTGAAATCATCCAGTCCGAACTACAGCGTCAACGGGATCATCTGGAACTGATAGCCAGTGAAAATTTTACCTCGCCAGCGGTGTTGGCCGCTCAAGGCTCGGTTCTGACCAACAAGTATGCCGAAGGATTACCCAAAAAACGCTATTACGGCGGTTGTGAGTTTATAGACAAGGCGGAACAACTGGCCATTGACCGGGTTAAACAGCTGTTTGGTGCAGCTCATGCCAATGTCCAACCCCACTCAGGCGCTCAGGCTAATTTTGCCGTGTTTCTAGCCCTGCTGGAGCCTGGCGATGGGATTATGGGTATGGATCTGTCTCACGGAGGTCATTTGACTCATGGTTCCCCCGTGAATGTGTCCGGTAAGTGGTTTAAGGTCTGCCATTATGGGGTGAGTGAGGAAACAGAGCTGCTGGACTACGACCAGGTGCGAGATCTGGCACTTCAGCATCGTCCTAAGTTGATAATTTGCGGGTACTCAGCTTATTCGAGGATAATCGAGTTTGAGAAATTCCGGGCGATCGCCGATGAAATTGGTGCCTACCTGATGGCAGACATTGCCCACATCGCCGGTTTGGTTGCTACAGGTCATCATCCCAACCCCGTTCCTCACTGTCATGTGGTGACTACAACCACTCACAAGACTCTACGCGGTCCCAGGGGTGGTTTAATCATGACTAACGATCCCGAACTGGCCAAAAAGTTCAATAAAGCTGTATTTCCCGGTACTCAAGGCGGTCCCTTAGAACATGTAATTGCCGCTAAAGCCGTGGCCTTTGGCGAAGCCTTGCAGCCTGACTTTAAAAACTATTCCGCTCAAGTGATTGCTAATGCTCAAGCTTTAGCCCAGCAGTTACAGCAGCGGGGTCTGAAGGTAGTCTCTGGTGGCACAGAGAACCATTTATTGCTAGTGGATCTGCGGTCCATCGGCATGACCGGTAAGAAAGCCGAGCAGTTACTCAGTCAGGTGAATATTACTGCCAACAAGAACACCGTGCCCTTCGATCCCGAATCTCCCTTTGTCACTAGCGGTTTGCGGCTGGGATCGCCAGCAATGACCACGAGGGGTATGGGCACGGGGGAATTCACTGAAATCGCTACTATTATTGCCGATCGCCTGACTGCTCCAGAGGATGATAGCATTGCTGGGGAATGTCGGCGTCGGGTAGCTGCCTTGTGCGATCGCTTCCCCCTCTATCCACACTTAAGCTATCAAGTGCCCGCCCAGGCTTAAATTCCACCCGCAGTCAGAAGTATTATAGCTTCTGACTGCACATTTGCCCTAAATTTTCGCTTTTATCTGTAATTGTTCTCTGGCCAACTGTATATATCCTATAATCAAATAGGCGTTGCACAATTAGGGGATGATAGAGGTTGTTGATGGGAGAGCGTTTCCTGTCATATATGCCTATTAATTGCGGTCTTTGTCTATTAGCAATTAGCCAGAGCGCAATTAGCAAAAGGATAAAATATATCAACCATCATCGGTAAAAATGTGCAACGCCATCAAATATATATGCCCTATCTTCAGAGATATTAATAGCTTTAATTGAGAACATTAGCTCCCGAAAAGATCGAAAACTAGAGTTATATATGTAAACAGTTACAATCGCCAATGAATGGATAGCACCCAAGCTGAATTTCAGATGTATTCCCAGTTATACCATCTGGTTGCCTTTATAGTATCCGCCTTGGTTGTCCTAGCAACCACGCCAATAGTCAAGCAAATAGGACTAAAAAGTGGGCGCGTGGATATCCCTGACAAACGGAAAGTTCACTCGGCGCCAATGGTACGTTTGGGGGGTGTGGCCATATTTTTAGGCACAATTGGAGCCCTATTGGTAGTATGGTGGGCGGGAGGATTTGGAGTTTTGCCCCCAGATAAAGAGTATGAGGTTTGGGGAGTCACGGTTGGCAGTCTGGCTTTTTTCCTGATTGGTCTGGCAGATGACCTGTTTGGTCTCTCGCCTTTCTCTAGACTCCTGATCCAGGTAATCGTTGCTAGTTGCGCCTGGAATGTGGGGGTGCAAATCGAGTTTATCACAATTCCCTTTGCTGGTCTAGTCTCTCTACCAGACTGGATCTCAATGCCGATCACCGTGATTTGGCTCGTGGGAATGGTCAATGCCATTAACTGGATCGATGGTCTCGATGGTCTAGCCGCAGGAGTCTCGGGAATTGCCGCCATGGTCATGTTGGTTGTCAGCTTGTTTATGGATCAACCAGCAGCGGCTTTAATTGCCGCTGCCCTTGCAGGGGGATGTTTGGGATTTCTGCGCTATAATTTTAATCCCGCTCAAATCTTTATGGGAGATGGCGGGGCTTATTTTATGGGCTTTACTCTGGCCGGAGTAGGGGTGATTGGTTTGGTGAAAACTACGGCTGTTACGGCTGTGTTGCTGCCATACTTGATTCTGGCAGTGCCGATTTTGGATATGTCAGCCGTGATTTTGAACCGAGTTCTTGATGGCCGATCGCCCTTTATCGCAGATAAGCGTCATCTGCATCACCGACTGCTGTCAGCTGGTCTCTCCCATCGTTTAACGGTTTTATTTATTTACACCTTGACTATCTGGGTGGGAAGTTTAGCATTGGCTGTTGCTGGTATCCCGAGTGGTCTGACTTACGCGATCTGTGCTACCTTACTCTTAGCTTACACTACTTGGAAAGTAAAAAAACAGGCTTCTTCGTCAGGTTAGTGGCAAGTTGCGATCGCCAAAAATAATGAAGGAAAAATCCCGAACAGATCTTGACATGGACAAGAAAATAAGGGTTATACTATTTTAAGAAAACAAGGCTACGGGCAAGATCTGAACAATTAACAATCTCTGTTAACAATGACGGCTGAAATAATCTGCGTGGGAACGGAATTACTTTTAGGAGATATTCTCAATAGGAATGCCCAATTTTTAGCTCAAGAGTTGGCGAGGCTGGGAATTCCACATTACTATCAAACGGTAGTGGGGGATAATCGGGCACGACTCAAGGGGGCGATCGCAGTGGCGATCGATCGGGGAGCGAAAATCTTGATATTCACTGGCGGTCTGGGACCAACTCCCGATGACCTGACCTGCGAAACTATTGCCGACTTTTTTGAAGTGCCCCTAGTGGAGGATCCGAAGGTATTGGCAGACATTACCCAAAAATACGCATCTAGAGGGCGTAGAATGAACCCCAGCAACCGCAAACAAGCATTGATTCCCCAGGGCGCTGCCGTTTTACAAAATCCAGCTGGAACGGCACCAGGCATTATCTGGCAACCCCGTGGGGATCTCACGATTCTTACTTTCCCGGGCGTCCCCTCAGAAATGCACCGGATGTGGAGGGAAACTGCGGTACCCGATCTCAAAAGTAAGGGCTGGGGTAAAGAAAGTATTTACAGTCGGACGTTAAAGTTTTGGGGTATTGGAGAATCAGCCTTAGTAGAAAAGATCCCACCAGACATCCTAGATATGTCCAACCCTACAGTTGCGCCCTATGCGGGGAAGGGAGAGGTGAAGCTACGCATCAGCGCGAAAGCGCCTTCACCAGAGGCTGCTAGCCAAATGATTGGGCCAGTAGAAGAACAGTTGCGACAGATCGGCGGACTAAACTGCTATGGTGCTGATGGCGAAACGCTGGCCGAAGTGGTGGGAAAACTTCTGCTGGCGGCGGGTGAAACCCTCAGCGTTGCCGAATCATGCACCGGTGGTGGGTTGGGGAGTATGCTCACCACGGTAGCTGGAAGCTCTTATTATTTCCAAGGCGGGATCGTTTCTTATGATAATCGGGTGAAGGTTGACCAGCTGGGTTTAAATCCCGCCGATTTGGCCCTTTCGGGAGCTGTAAGTGCTGTTGTCGCCCAGCAAATGGCTGTGGGAGTCCAAAAGTTGATGGGGACTACCTGGGGACTGAGCATTACGGGCATTGCTGGACCAGGAGGCGGTACGGAGGCCAAACCGGTGGGATTGGTTTATGTGGGTCTGGCTGCTGCTGACAGGGTACAAAGCTTCGAGCATCGTTTTGGTTCCCAGCAAGACAGAGATGCAATTCGTCACCGCAGTGCTTGCAGTGCTCTGGACCACTTGCGACGCCAAATGCTAACCAGATAGGAGACAAAAACCAGGCTTGTCGATCTCGGAAAAAATTCGTTATGATGAGTAAAGAAGCAAGCGATGACTGTGATCACGCGGATTTGTGAGAACAGGCTATAGTGAAGGAGCTTTGAATTAATGGACTACATTGACAAGGTACTGGAAAAAATTAAGGAATGGGCTCGCCAGCTCATAGATGCTCTAGTCGGACCAGATGTCCAGCCAGAACCGGAGCTGATTCCCATCCCAGTCAAAGATCCACACAGTAGGCGTCGGTAGTTGGTTCCCTTGATTTAGGAGGAGGATTTTGTTAGAGGTTTTAGTACTGCATGGGCCAAATCTAAATCTATTGGGTCAGCGAGAGCCAGAAATCTATGGTAGCTTAACCCTAGAGGACATTAATCGCCTCCTAGTAGAGGAAGCGCGATCGCTCAATGTCAAGGTGTCAACCTTTCAGTCGAACCACGAGGGTGCTTTGGTAGATGCCATCCATCAGGCTCAAGGTCGCTATGCTGGGTTGCTGATCAATGCTGGAGCATATACCCATACCAGTGTGGCGCTAGCAGATGCGATCGCGGCAGTGGCCATACCGACGGTGGAGGTTCACCTCAGCAATATCTATCGCCGCGAAAGCTTCCGCCATCATTCCTATATAGCACCGGTGGCAGTGGGGCAAATTAGCGGCTTTGGCGCTCAAAGTTATCGACTGGGGTTACAGGCCCTAGTGTCGGCGCTCGGTGACTAGCGCTCCGTGGCGCAGGGTAAAATCAGGCGCAAATTGAGCGATTCTCGCGTCGCTGGTCAGTCATTTTGGCAAACAGCCTGTAGTCCGGGCAGATAGCCTGTCAGTTGACTGTGCGCACAGTCGGGCTGATTGGTGATGCATTAGTGGCTCGCCCTAAAAATGCTGGCGCTCGTTCACGAAAGGATAGAAGAAAACAGATAAAAGCAAAAGTTAAGATTTAAGAGAAAAAATTGGCAACAGAGCGATCGCGGCAGCTAGCATGGTGTTAGTTGTCAGTTGTTAGTTGCACAACTAACAACTGACAACTAAGGATTTTGGTGAGGAGTTTTTTTGTTTTTGGGCTTGGCAAGGGGCAAGAATCGATCGAGGGCAGCCTTGAACTGTTCGATTTCGACCTCAATATTGCCATCTTTAGCGGCTCGGGCAATACAGTGAGTTAAATGTTCGTCTAAAATAATCCGGGAAACGCGATCGACGGCACCGCGCACGGCGGCCAGTTGGATCAAGACTTCCGGACAAGGGCGGCTCTCTTGTACCATAACCTTAATACCTCGGACATGCCCTTCAAGGCGAGAAAGCTGATTGATGATGCGTCGGAGTGATTCTTCGCTGTGGACATGTTGATGCAGGCTCTCGGAGTGGAGATGGTCGGGATCTCGCGAGGTAGTAGGGTCATTTTGGGGTAGAGTTTCGTTAGTTAAGGGGTTAGCTCCAGTCATTATTCTCCACAGGGCAGCAAGGTAAGCGCGCTTCGTGCTTACTACAAACCAAATAGTAATCTAGATCTTAACGTAAAGAAGAATTTATGAAAGGTGGGCGGCTATCCTCCCCGAGAAGGAAGGGCTTACCCGCCGCTCTCGGACTGTAATTTGGGGATAGTTTTTGTCAAAATTATCAATAATTACCAATAGATAGACTACTAGATAGAGAGGATTGGCACTATGCGGTGGAAAAAAGATTCCCGCGCCTTACGCCTTGTGGGTACCCATGTTTTGGCCTTCGCTCTAGGAGCATTGCTTGCCCTGGGCGTGGTTTTACCTTCTCAAGCGGATCCAGTGGACTTACGGGCGACAGCAAAGATACCGCCATCTGCGGTGGCTCTGCAAATTCCTCAAGCTGGCGCCAACTTTGTGACCGCAGCGGTGCAGCAGGTAGGGCCTGCGGTGGTCAGAATTGACACGGAGCGCATTGTCACCCGTAGTAATAGTAATTTCGATCCGTTTTTTGACGACCCCTTCTTCGAGCGCTTTTTTGGCGATCGCTTCTCCCAGCAAATGCCGCGCGAACAGTTGCAACGGGGACAGGGTTCGGGTTTCATTGTCGAACGCAATGGGATCATTTTAACTAATGCCCATGTGGTGAGTGGGGCGGATAAAGTGACGGTGACGCTCAAGGATGGACGGGAGTTTGAAGGCCAGGTATTAGGGAAAGATGAGGTAACGGACTTGGCAGTTGTCAAGGTTAATGGTAATAATTTGCCTGTGGCGAACTTGGGAGAGTCCGCTGGCGTTCAGGTGGGTGACTGGGCGATCGCGGTTGGCAACCCTTTAGGATTGGATAATACTGTTACTTTGGGGATTGTCAGTACCCTCAACCGTTCCTCTTCAGAGGTTGGCATTCCTGATAAGCGTGTGGACTTCATTCAAACTGATGCGGCGATCAATCCCGGTAATTCCGGCGGTCCCCTGTTGAACGACCGGGGTGAAGTGATTGGCATTAATACGGCTATTCGCGCTAACGCTAATGGGATTGGCTTTGCTATCCCGATCGATAAAGCGAAAGCGATTAAAGATCGGCTGGCCCGTGGAGAAGAGATTCCTCATCCCTATATCGGAGTGCGCATTGCCAACCTGACACCGGAAATGGCCAGGGAAAACAATAGCGACCCCAATTCATCCATTGTACTTCCAGAAACTACTGGCGTATTGGTGGTGGGAGTGATGCGCGATACCCCGGCAGCTAGGGCAGGTTTGCGTCGGGGAGATGTGATTGTCGAAATTGATGGGAAACCTGTTACTACTGCCGATCAGTTACAGAAGATGGTCGATCGCAGTGGTGTTGGCAAGGTGCTGCAAGTTAAGCTAATACGCAACAACCAAACCCAGCAACTTTCGATTAAGACGGCTCAACTTCAAGATACTTTGTGAAGATTGCGAATTGTGAATTGCTAATTGCTAATTGCTAATTGCTAATTTAATTCACAATTAGCTCCCGCTACTCCGCTACCGCGCCCCCAGCCTAAAGACTGGGGCTACACGAACAAAGCCCGCCTGCGCGGGCTTGATTATTTGATTCGATATTGTCAATGGTGAATTGTTAATTGTTAATTATGGTAAATTGTTAATTGTTAATAACTAGCAACTAACAAGTAGCAACTAGCAACTCAAAACTGCAAGACTTTGCCGCATTACTACTGCTATTTTTGTTCTCTGTGAATGACAGTTCTTGTGCTGTCAAGATCTGCCATATCTTCGCTGGGCAAACCAAGTTTGCAGTTGCTGGCGACATTGGGACTCCATTACTCCCGCTATTACTTGCAATTTATGATTTGAACAAGGGCTATCGGGAATATTGGCAACGGTACGAATGGCACCTGTCTTGGGGTCGTCAACTCCATACACCAGAAGACCGATGCGGGCTTGCACTATGGCCCCGGCACACATGGGACAGGGTTCTAATGTGACATAGAGGGTGCAGTGGTTGAGGTGCCAGTTTTGTAAGGCTTGCCCTGCGGCCCGAATGGCGAGGATTTCTGCGTGGGCGGTGGGATCTTTGTCCCTCTCTTTGCGGTTACATGCTAAGGCGATCGCCTTTCCTTCCCCGTCCACGATCGCCGCACCTACCGGCACTTCTCCAGCTTCACCGGCAGACTGGGCCAGTTCTAGGGCCCGACTCATCCATTGCCGATGTCTCTGATAGGCTGGATCTGCAATTAACATCTACTGACTTTAGCTTGCTGGTTGAGCTAGCAGAGGATCTAGTTGGCCTTTTGTGTCTAACTGATAGACTTCATCACACCCGCCCACATGCTGATTATTAATGAAAATCTGCGGCACCGTCCGGCCACCGTTGGCGCGATCGGCCATGCGGTCTCTGGCTTCGGCATCGCCGTCTATCTTATATTCTTGGTATTTTACTCCTTTCCACCAGAGCAGCATTTTGGCTCGGATGCAGTAGGGACAGGTTTGCCAGGTGTAGATTTCGACGTTGGCTTTGATGCGATCGGGATTACGACCTAAGATGGGATTGAGAAAGTCAAGCATTTTCCGAAATTCTGCTGATTCTGCTTACCATTATACATGATGAACTTGCGCCTCGTTTACCATCCTGATTACGTTGCCCCCTTGCCCGAGGGACATCGCTTCCCCATGGCCAAGTTTGGTCAACTTTACCAGATGCTGTTGGCTGATGGCGTCGCGGAATTAAGCCAATTTCATACCCCCACCCTGCCCTCACGGGAGGCGATCGCCCTAGTCCATACCCCAGAATATGTCCGAGCTTACTGTGAAGGGACAGTCGATGTCAAGGCCCAGCGGCGCATTGGTTTGCCCTGGAGTCCGGCCCTGGCAAACCGGACTTGTATGGCCGTGGGTGGGACTATTTTAACAGCTCAATTAGCCTTGCGTCACGGTTTGGCCTGCAATACTGCTGGCGGTACTCATCATGCTTTCCCTAGCTATGGTTCTGGTTTCTGCATTTTTAACGATCTGGCGATCGCCTCCCGGGTGCTGCTAAAACTGGGGCTTGTCCGGCAAATTCTGATTGTAGACTTAGACGTGCATCAAGGAGACGGTACGGCCCTTATCTTTCAGGATGACCCCAGTGTTTTCACTTTCTCCATGCATTGTGAAGTTAATTTTCCTAGCAAGAAGCAAAAGAGCGATTTAGACGTGCCTTTGCCAGCAGGAATGGATGATGATGGCTACCTGCAAACTCTGGCTAAATATTTACCAGATTTACTCTCCGATGTCAAGCCAGATATAGTCCTTTACGATGCGGGAGTTGACACCCATGTAGGTGATGCCTTAGGAAAATTAGCCATGACCGATACAGGGTTATTTCGGCGCGAAATGCAGGTTTTGAGTACCTGTGTAGCCGGGGGTTATCCCGTTGCTTGTGTCATCGGGGGTGGTTATGCTAAGGATATGAACGCCTTGGTTTATCGGCATTCCTTGCTGCACCGCGCCGCTAGGGATGTTTGTCGCCAGTACAAACTTTGAACGATCGCTATTGCTAATTGCTAATTGCTAATTGCCAATGGTAACTTGGGCAATTATTATCAATTTCTAGTCTTTAGAGAAAGATTTACGCCAAAAGAAAAAGGGACTTTGGATGCTAGAGATATATAGTTCCAGTTCGCAAGCTGCAACTATATCGTCGCGAACTGCGGTTTTATACTTGAGCAGATGCCGAATTATTTTGCGCAGATCGTTAACCATATAAGCAGGGAGTGCCAGGGGTCTTTGCCAAGGTTGAAAACTCAGCATCCGAGTGCGATAGCGACTCAACCCAATGCCCCGGAATAGTTTGAGCAAATATTCTTTTTCTAGACGGGTTTTGGGAATTTTGTGATGCAGGATCATTTCGGAATTATACCATATTTCCCATCCTGCTTGCTGAATGTAGAGCAATGCTTCCAAGTCTTCTCCAGCTAACATCGAGTCCCCCACTCGACCTTGCAGCAAAATATTCTGGGGCACCTTATCCAACCAGACTTGTTTGCGAATAACTAATCCTGCACCTGGAGGGAGAATTTTTTTGTGGGGTGCGTAGATGCGAGGGCTAGAACCTCTGTCTGTGAGGGCGAGAAAAGCGGCAATTCTCTGAAAGTTTGGTGGTGGAGAAACTTCATATTCAGGGTAGATGCGACTGCCATAAGCACCAGCTTGGGGGTTGGCTTCACCAAAGGCAAATGCTGCTGCTACCCAGTTGGGTGCGGCGAGGTTATCGTCGTCGAGAAAGCCGACATATTTACCTGCGGCTTCTGTAACGGCCCGTTGTCTGGCATGGGCGAGTCCTTGTTGCGATTCAAAGGTATATTTGATGGGATAGGGTTTGTCCCAGTTTGCTTGGTAGTCTCGCGCAACTTGGGCGGTGTTGTCTTTGCTGTTGTTATCTATTACCAGAATCTCCCAGCTGCAAGATTCTGTATCGGTTTGCTGGCGCAATCTTTCCAGGACTGCGGGTACTCGCTTGGCACCGTTGTAGGTGCAGATGGCTACTGTTAAATCTACTGTCATTGGAGTGGGAGAGTCAAATGTACTGCTGTTAATTATAGCTGCACTGGGGACTGGAGTGCAAGGTTGAGGGGCGATCGGCTATAATCCCAGATGAGGGGCGATCGCAACTTCCGCATAGGAGAAGAAAGAACTATGAGTGAAATTCGTTGGAAACTGGCTGAATACATGAGGTTCCGGGGCGTCACCTCCGACAAACTGATAGCCACTATGGGGGATACAGTCGCTCCTGAAATTGTCTACAGACTGGTAGATAACCCTGAAGAACAGCGCCAAATCGACCTAAACATGGTAGCAGCTATCATGGAGGGTCTGATCTTAGTGACTGGTTTTCCGGTGGGGGTGTCAGAAATACTGGAATTCGTCCCCCATCTGCCTCAAGAATTTCTGGAAAACTCGCCTTGGCGGGATCTCTTCGAGAAGGAGTATAACGAACCCTATTATCCCGAAGATGTAGACCAGACAACACTTGGTCAGGCTGTGCGCTATATTCCTGGCGTAGGTCTAGTTCTCTCAGATGAATAGGACTACCGGTAGATGGTGGCGACGCTTGTATCTATTTTCTACTTGACAATGCCATGCCCCTACTCCTATATCTTGGAAAGACAGCCCGATCGCTTAAACACTTATTGGGGCGCACTACTGCAAGCAATATCTGGAAAACTAGAGATGACAACCAAAACAGCAAACTTTCAACAAGTCGCTACAGCAGCGTCAACACTCACGCCAGAGGAACAAGCAATTCTGCTGGATATTATCAAGGAGAACATATCAGATTATTTGGCGCAAAGGCGACATGCACAAGCTTGGGAATTGGCACGCATAGCAGCAAAGCTACTGCGGGAGAAATTTGGGGTGACGCGAGTAGTAGTATTTGGAGCGCTTTTTGAACGCATTAGGTGCGGACACAGCGCGGACATTGAATTAGCGGCTTGGGGAATTCCCCCAAGGCAATATTTATCAGCTGCGGATACTGTTGCTACCATCAACCCTGAATTCGAGGTGGATCTGATAGATTTAGAAATTTGTAGTGACTGGGATACCGAAGCGATCTAAGATTATGGAGTCGAGATAATTGGTAATTACCCTAACCCTAAAGTAGAGCTATAATATCCTCATGGAGACTAATTATCTCATGAAAATATGACGAGGTTTGAGTAAACTTGACGGTGCAGTCAGTGGCGATCGCCTGACTTGCGCGAATTTCCAGAAAAGTTCGAGATCCCATACTTTGAGCTACATATGAAAAATGTCCCGTATGCTATGGGATCTGGTTTGATGCTGGGGAGTTTAAGGATTTCAAGGAAGAGGGTATTCGCGATCTTAAGGGCAGAATTATGGATTTGTTGGCCCAAGGGAGAAGTTAATTGTTGGTTCCGTAGGACAGGCGATCCGCCCGTCCTGCGATGTCCTACGATCGCTGTCCGACTAACTTCTCTCGCAACTGCTTCAGGCGATCGCGATATTTTGCGGCTTTTTCAAACTCCAAATTTTTGGCAGCTTCCTTCATCTGTGCTTCCAATTGGGTAATCACTTCGGGAATTTGTTCTAAGGACAGATCCTCTACCTGTGCGGAAACTGCTTCTAACTCCCGCACATTCAAGCGCCGGGAAACATCCAGAAATGCTAATATCGCATTACTGGATTTCTTGACGATCGGTTGGGGAGTGATTCCGTGCATCTTATTATATGCCATCTGAATCCCTCGCCGCCGATCGGTCTCTTCTATGGCCCGCTTCATGCTATCTGTCATATTATCCCCATAGAGGATCGCTTGTCCCCGAACGTGACGGGCCGCGCGACCGATCGTTTGGATCAGAGAACGTTCCGCCCGCAAAAAACCTTCTTTATCTGCATCCAAAATTGCTACCAGGGAAACTTCTGGTAAATCTAACCCTTCCCGCAACAAGTTGACGCCAATTAGCACGTCAAAATTACCTTCCCGCAAATCCTGCAAGATTTCAATCCGTTGAATTGATTGGATCTCGGAATGCAGATAGCGCACCCGTATTCCTCTCTCTTCCAGATAGTCGGTTAAATCTTCCGCCATCCGCTTGGTGAGAGTTGTCACTAACACCCGTTCCGACTTTTCCACCCGGTTTTTAATTTCCCCTAGCAAGTCGTCAACTTGACCTGCTGTGGGTCGCACGCTAATTTCCGGGTCGATCACCCCTGTGGGTCTAATTACTTGTTCGATCACCTCATCTTGGGAAATTTCCAGTTCCCATTCTCCTGGGGTAGCCGAGACAAATATACATTGATTCACCTTTTCCCAAAATTCCTCTGCTTTTAGGGGACGGTTGTCGGCGGCGCTGGGCAGGCGAAACCCATGTTCTATCAATACCTGCTTCCGAGACCGATCGCCATTGTACATCCCCCTAATTTGCGGTACGGTAACGTGAGATTCATCCACCACTAATAACCAATCTTTGGGGAAATAATCAACCAAACATTCTGGGGGTTCCCCCGGGTTCCGTCCTGCTAAATGGCGGGAATAGTTCTCCACGCCGTTGCAAGTCCCCACCTCAGACAGCATGTCGATATCGTATTTTGTCCGCTGTTCGAGACGCTGGGCTTCTAATAATTTACCCGCATGTTCTAATGCTGTCAAGCGCTGTTGTAATTCAGCTTTGATCTCCTCACAAGCAGCTTCCAGTCGGTCGGCGGGAGTGACGAAGTGACGGGCCGGGTAAATATTTACAGCCTCCAGATCCTGGATGGTTTTACCGGTTACGGGGTCAACATAGAGAATAGCGTCTATTTCATCCCCAAAGAATTCTACTCGAATGATGCGGTCTTCGTAAGCGGGTCCTATTTCCAGCACATCCCCTTTGACCCGGAATTTTCCCCGACCTAGATCTATATCGTTGCGGCTATATTGGATCGTAGCTAAATCTCGCAGCAGTTGACGTTGGTCTATTTCCGATCCTATTCTGAGGGGAATGGAGGCTTTCAGATATTCTGCGGGAATTCCTAATCCGTAAATGCAACTGATGGAGGCTATGACTATGACATCCCGCCTTTCAAACAGCGATCGGGTGGCGGAATGGCGCAGCATGTCAATTTCATCGTTAATGGAAGCGGTTTTTTCGATGTAAGTATCGCTGACGGGAATGTAAGCTTCCGGTTGGTAATAGTCGTAGTAGCTGATGAAATATTCTACAGCATTGTTGGGGAAAAATTCTCGCAACTCGTTACACAACTGGGCGGCGAGGGTTTTGTTGTGGGCCAGAATTAATGTCGGTTTGCCGATTTTTTCGATAACGCAGGCCACCGTGTAGGTTTTCCCCGTTCCCGTCGCCCCTAACAGGGTTTGGTAGCTGTTTCCCCCTTGGATGCTGGTCGTCAGTTGCCTGATCGCATCTGGTTGGTCTCCCGTGGGTGCAAATGGTGCTTGGATCTGAAATGGTGTCATCATAAGTTGCGAGTTCGTTCAACTCCTTCACTTCGCTGCCAGCCCGCCGGGGGTTCAAACCCCCGGCTAATAGCTAAAGTCGGTTAAAACCGACTAATATAATTTACATGGTTTTCAACAATTTTTATTTATTTTTATCATAACTTGCGCTTTCAACTCCTTATCTTTGCTTTTATCCCGCCTGGTAGTTTAACATTTCAGGCCGCAGGTCGATCGGATAACTATTAGCTGTTCGGCCCGGACGGCAAAACTGGCGTAGGTACAGCCATCATTGTCGCTGAATTCCACTTCAAAAACATTTGGGGCTAAAATTTAGACCACTGTACCAACTTGCCCTCGGCGCAAACCCCGATCGGGCAATTCCTCAGTTAGCGCTACGACATCAAGCATCTGGATGTTCCTCTTCATTTAATCTCCTCGTTCTTTCATGACCGACCTGTACTATAATTATAACGTATTTGTCATGTTTTTGTGTTTTGTTAAAAAAAACGTGAAAACTATATCGCAACTTGACGCGCCTAGAATTCCCGATCGCAGCTTAGGCGGCTTTGACTTAAGAACGCCTATTCGCGAGTTCAGCGATTTGTTAGTTGGCTTAGGTTCGTGGAGAGAAGGGTTCTGTGAATTAGCATCAGCCTTTGAAGCCCGATATCGCCTGGGAAAAGGCGAAATCGAACTTGCTGTTGACGTGAGAAATGGCAAAATGTTTAAGATCGCAGCTTACCCGGGATACAAAGGAAAGCTGTTCGACAAAATTGTTGTGGGCATGAGAGTGAAAGCAGCAATGGAGTATGAACCCAGGTTATTTTACAGTGAAGCAGAAGCAGCGATTCTCTGTCAATATTTCCCGGGTCTGACTCTGGACGTTCCTGACATTGATCCGCCACCGGAATTAATCCCAGATATGACGATTTCGGCAATTTCCGTACATATTGCAGAACTCTACACTCCGCGAGGAATGTCTGGCGACTGGTAACCATAGTCTCTCACCCACAAAAAGGGGTGACATTACCCCATTTACTCACTCCTCGGTCGATAGCCAGTCTTCTAACTTCAGTCCCGGAACCCGCTGCATGTCAGAATCGTGAGAAACTAGAGTCAAGTCACGGGCGATCGCCGTTGCCGCGATTAAAATATCTGCATCTCCTATCGGCGTCCCCCTACGCTTTAACGCTGCATGGATCGCTGATGCCCTTTCTACAATTTCCATGTCATCCAAGAATAAAACTGTCACTTCTTGGCAAAACCTGTTAAAGATAGACAGCTTTCTGGTGGCATTAACGGCTAGCAGTCCTCTTTTAACTTCGTAGTAAGTTATGCAACTAATTGATACATCTTGCCCTAAACTATCCAACTGCCGGTATTTTTTCTTTACTGGTTCGTTGTTTTTGACAATGGCCGTCACTATGTTCGTATCCAGCAGATAACCCATTTTTACCATCTCCCTTCTACGGCAGCGTCAAAATTTTCCATTTCTTCTGGACTGAGATCGTCTAACATTCCCGACAACAACTCTAGCACCAGCATTTTCTTGATTCTGCGGGTTAGTTCGCGATCGTCGATCGCATGGAATTGCTCCGCCGACAAATTTTCTTCCATTGTTGTATAGACTATGGAAATCATTTCCTCTGGATCTAATTCCTGCTGAAATTGGCTATCTTCTTGAATCGCATTTTCTACGATTCCGGATATCCGGGTAAATGTTGCGTTTTTGCTGGTAGCTTCTGCTATCATACAATCCTCCTAATTATTATGCAATAGAACAACGGTTCTGGCCCCCTTCCTCAAGGATATCAGATAACTTGGGATAATGCCTGTAGGAATTCTGCTGCCGTCTTAAAATGGATCTGTGGGTTATCAATTAGGGCCAGGTCTATTACTTCTGCTAGATCCTTGGGAAGGGATGGGTTGCGCTGTAATATGGGCACCGCATTGGTCTGCAATATTACTAACCACGGTTCTGGTTTAGCATCAAAGTTGCGCGGGTAGGTTCCCGTAAGCATATAATATAAAACTGCTGCTGCTGCCCACACGTCAACTTCTGGTAAGGCATATTTAAAATCTATTACTTGCTGTCGGGGCATAAAGCAGGGCGTCCCTGCTTTGGTCCCCGTGGCCGTCAGTCCGCTTAGTCCTGCTAAATCGAAGGCTTTCGATAACCCGTAGTCGGCGATCTTCGCTATGGGAAAACTATCAATATTGGTCAGTAAGATATTACTCGGTTTCAGATCCCGATGGACCAATCCTCGACCCGTGTTAACGCGACTATCTGCTAGTTTGACTTCGGGAAGATAGGCGTTGTGGGCGTATGCTAATCCTTCCAGGACTTGCTTGATAATGGGGATGGCTGTTTCTAGGTCTAGTTTACCTCCCCGGCGCGAGATGAAGTCTGCTAAACTGCCTCCTTCACAATATTCTAAAGTAAAGAAGAAGGTGTCTTCACTGTATCCCGCTTCCTTTAGCTGCACCACGTGGGGATGGTTTAATGCTTTCGTGTTCTGGGCTTCCCGCAGGAATTTATCGATGTTTTCCTGGGCCCCTAAGACTGCGGGTAACATGACTTTTAATGCTACTTGTTCTCCCGTCCGATCGCGCTGGGCTAAATATACTGCGCCGTTAGCCCCCTCTCCCAGTTGTCTGACGATCCGGTAGCCGCGAATAGCAATGAGTTCTTCGGCGTTTTCCCTTGCCTGCGCCCGCCAGAGTAAATCCTGGAGTCTTTCCCACAAGTTGGGTTTTCTGGAGGGGATGGTAGGAGGAATTTTCCCTTGGGTTTCTGGGATAATTTTCAGGGTGGGGGCAATTTCCTCGGTCTCTGTGGGGATGTCGATGGTAACCTGGAATATAGCCTTCCCCACCTTGATGATATCGCCTGTTTTTAAGTCATGTTCGGGAAAAGTTATCCCCGCAGCGTCTTCGGGAGTTCGATCCTTTGGGCGCTGTCCAATTTTTGCCCCATTCAGATAAGTGCCGTTTTTGCTGCCAAAGTCCCGCACCCGGATGTTGGGAGGGTTGATGTCTAGCAAACAGTGATAGCGGGAGATGCTGCGATGCTGTTCGTCATCGGGTATTTTAATCTGGCAGTCTTGGGCCCGACCGATGATGCAGGTGGTGCGTTCTGCAAAGATATATTCCTGTCCTTGCAAGTCTCCTTCCGTGATGGTGAGGGTAACTTTGGCTGACATATTTCTTCCTTCGCTATTCATAATTCGCCATCGGGCTTGCGTAAACCCTATTCGTCAATTATAACTGTAAGGATACGGCATGAAGGGAGCTGATGACATCCCTTTTTTTGCGCGATCGGGGGCAACATTTCTGCATGATGGCTTACTCATAACTCTTCATACAAGTCTTTCCATTCCGAGTTAATACTGTTGACTAAATCAAGTTTTTTCTGCCGAGATCCTGCTTTAATCTGTTTCTCTCTCGCGATCGCCTCCGTAACATCTTCATAAATCTCATAGTAGACCAATTTATTAATATTGTACCTCTTGGTAAATCCTGCTATCAACTTTGATTTGTGTTCGTAAACTCTTCTCTGTAAATCGTTCGTTACCCCCGTGTAAAGCACGGTGTTATGCTTGTTGGTCATTATGTACAAATAATATTGTTTACTCATGGCTGTTCAGTTTGTCATTTCTTCGCTACACATATTTCTCACTCAGTATCTTTGTCATTGCGAGGGGGGACTCCGCGATCGACAAGCAGGTCAACTGAGTAATTCCCCCCGAAGCAATCTCCTCTGTGAGCACATTTGTCATTGCGAGGGGGGTTCCGACGCGATCGACTTACGGTCAATTGAGTCATTCCCCCCGAAGCAATCCCCTCACCAAGGCTACTTGTCATTGCGAGGGGGGTTCCGACGCGATCGACTTATGCTTCCTTGAGTAATTCCCCCCGAAGCAATCCCCTCACCAAGGCTACTTGTCATTAAGTTAATCACTACGTTTCCCCCTCGCAATGACAAGTATTGGGTCCACCAGTAGTCGTCTGCCCGACCCCGGAGGCCATAGCAATTCCCGACCAAGCAGGAGATTGCTTCGGGGGGGAGATTGCTTCGTGCCTCGCAACGCTGCGCGACTCTATGAAAGCATAAGTTAATCACTACATTTCCCCCTCGCAATGACAAGTATTGGGTCCACCAGTAGTCGTCTGCCCGATCCCGGAGACCATAGCAATTCCCCACCAAGTAGGAGATTGCTTCGGGGGGTTAACCTATGAAAGCATAAGTTAATCACTACGTTTCCCCCTCGCAATGACAAGTATTGGGTCCACCAACAGGCGTCTGTCCGACCCCGGAGACCAGCGTGAATGTTTTCCTTTGATTTGAGTTAATTTTCTGTTCTGTTCTATGATCGCCAGTTCCCCTCTCGGAATTTCGCCCCACGGGCGCGGTGCCAGGTATCGGATCGCTGGAATGCCTATTATGTCGTAAAAAAGTTCCCTTATCTTTTCTTCTGATTCGGCTGTGGCGCTTATACGCTACAGTTTACACATCTGTGCGCGAGAGAAGAGACTCACATACCTTACCCGCCTACCCCGCCACCACACCAAAGCCCCCACCGGGAGATGACCGGTGGGTGCGGCCAGGCCATAAGTCATTTTACTTAATAACTGCCATCTTCCTTTTACACGCCATCCGACCCGATCGCCCAGACGGCATTCTGTTTCCCAATCCACTTTTCCTCCCTCTTCCAGCCAGATGCGCTTCTGCACCGAAAAGCCGAAGCGCCCATTGCTGTATTTTACCCATAGTTTGTCTATTGAGCGCAGGTCTTCACAGGGAAAATTTTCTATATCTTCTTCTCTTAACCAACCGTCCTTTTCCCGTCCCGCCACTTGCAGCATGAGGAGGGCCGTTTCTTCGTCCGCCTCTTTCCACTCTCCTGCGGCCAGCAAATCCCGTAATTTATGATATCTTGCTGGAACCGGTTCTTCAGATTGGGGAAAAAGCGGTTTGACTTCGCTCACCCCAAGCAACTGCAAGAATTCCGCCACCGACTGGGGCCGGTCTTGGGGATACAACTCCATCCCCTGAAGAATGGCTTGATTGATTCTATTACTTATTTGGGAATTATGTTGCTGGGGGGGAATGATAGGAACATTTTGTTTGCGGACTTCCGCTGGGAAGGGTTTCTGCTCCGTTAGCAAATAATATAATGTCGCCGCCAAGGCATAAACATCGGTAAAAGCACCGCGTTTCGCCTTAAGTTCGTATTGTTCTATGGGGGCGAAGCACTCGGTGCGATAATTAGTCTGAGACATGGTCCGACCATCAATATACTCCCGCGCTAACCCAAAATCAATTAATACTGCTTCCCGAGTATCCCGGCGCAGGACAATATTATGTGGTTTCACGTCCCGATGCAAGAAACCTTGTTGGTGAACGCAAGTCAAGGCTTCTCCCACTTGGCGGATAATGGTTAAAGCTTCCTCTTCTGAAAATATCCCCCGATCGTCTATATAAAACCATAAATCTTTGCCATCTATATATTCCATGACC
The DNA here is from genome assembly GCA_051439505.1 of Hormoscilla sp. Lineage (GTDB taxonomy): Bacteria > Cyanobacteriota > Cyanobacteriia > Cyanobacteriales > Desertifilaceae > Hormoscilla. Next base: position 99,084 of record JBFRWI010000135.1, read on the forward strand.
ATACCCCATAGGGCTTCTTCTTGGAATACGTCATAGACTTCCACGATGTGGGGATGACTGCATTTGGCCAGACGAAAAGCTTCTTGGACGAATTTTTCCTGTAGCTTGGGAAAACCCTCGTCCTCCTGGCGTCTCGGGTCGAGGGTTTTGATGGCTACCTGCTTGCCATCTCGCTGTTGCTTGGCCAGATAGGTGACACCGAAACCCCCGCCACCTATCCGTTCGGTGATGATATATTTCCCATTTTGGAGTGCTTGTCCCTTTTTCCAAGTCATTGTTCCCGCAAATATGGTCGTTGACTATCGATTACTAGCATATCATAGCATGTGGTACTGGTTCAGTCTCGTTAAATGAAAGCTCGAATGCCCTCTACCGCATCATGGTTGGAGGCGAGTAGTTAAAAAATCCGTCAAACCTTTGACTGGCAAGGACTTGATATGAGTTTTTTCGCTCGATATAAACCAGGGCATTCTCAGTCTCAACGTTTTCAATTCCAGTTTTAACGTTAATATGGCCATTTTCAGCATTTAAGCAATCGGCTCTAACTTGCCAATCGCCAGTTAGAACGTTAAAATAGTCTGTGACAAGGTTCAAGTCGCCAGTCTTAAAGTGCCGATGACCGGTTACAACATGGGTATAGCCAGAATTTATGTCAAAATGGCCATTTTTAGCATTGAATCAGTCGGATCCAACGTAATAATAGCCAGTGCTAAGGCCAAAAATGCCATTTTTTGCATTAAGCAGTCGGCTCCAACTTGCAAATTGCCAGTTGGAACGTTAAAATAGTCTGTGACAAAGTTCCGATGGCCAGTTCCCAAGTGCCAATGACTGGCTCTAACATAAGGATAGTCAGAATAAAGGTCAAAATGGCCATTACCAGAATTTAAGCAGTCGGCTCCAACTTGCAAATTGCCAGTTAGAACGTTAAAATAGTCTGTGACAAAGTTCCGATGGCCAGTTCCCAAGTGCCAATGACCGGCTCTAACATGGGGATATCCAGAATCAAGGTCAAAATGGCCATAACCAGAATTTAAGCAGTCGGTTCCAACTTGCAAATTGCCAGTTGGAACGTTAAAATAGTCTGTGACAAAGTTCAGATGGCCAGTCCCAAAGTGCCAATGACCGGCTCCAACATGGGGATAGCCAGGCTAAAGGTAAAAATGGCCATTTATTGTCTTAAATCAGTCGGATCTAACGTCAAAATGCCTAGTTTTAAGGGGGCAACTACAGTATTAACGTGAAAATAGCCAAATTTCATGTTAAGATAGTCAAGCATGACGCTAAAATAGTCAAGATCGACGGTTAAATAACCAAAGCAGAGATTTATTTGTAAATAGGAGAAGAGACAATGCCTCGTTTTCCGACACGAGAAGATGAAATAGCTTCTCTGGCCAACGACATCATCATTGGATTAGAAAATAACCCCAGTCTTTTGACCGCTCCCATCGTCGATATCCCTACCATGCGTGCCAGTTTAGAAAATTATCGCACGGCTAAAGTCAAAGTCACCGCCGCCCAAGCTGCCGTAAAAGAAGCAGTTGAAGAGAAAGACGAATTATTGGCAGACTTGGTGGAAGAAATGAAACAAATCATCCGCCAAGCGGAAAACGAAACCCAATATAACGATACCTCCTTAAAGAAAATTGGTTGGGGAGGGCGAACCCGTCGCACCAGCATCGAACCTCCCGGACAAGTGCGGAACCTGGAAGCACCTCGTCAAGGTGCGGGTTGGGTAGTTTTAGATTGGAAAACCCCCAGCGATGGAGGGAAAGTAGTCACCTACAAAGTGCAAATGTTCGACCGTGACACTGACAGTTGGAAAGAGGTCACAAGCACCTTAAACACGGAAGCAACTCTGGTGGAACAAGAACGAACAAAAACTTTAGAATATCGCGTCATCGCCATCAATAGAGCAGGTGAAGGAGCCCCCAGCAATACCGTATTAGTTAATTTGTAAATGGCTAATTGCTAATGGCTAATAGCTAATGGCTAATTGCTAATTGCTAATGGCGAATGGTAAATGGCTAATTGCTAATGGCGAATGGCGAATGGTAAATGGCTAATTGTTAATGGCTAATGGCTAATTGCCGCTTGCTAATTGCTAATGGCTAATGGTAAATGGCTAGAACTAACAATTAGCCATTAACAATTAGCAAGCGGCGTCTGTCAGCTCCGCCGCCAAATCTTGACAGTCTTATCATCGCTACCACTGACAAGAGTCTTTCCATCCGACGTTATAGCGACAGCATAAACCCCTGCAAATAAACCAGGGGGTTGCACAGTTAGGGGATGATAGGAGTTGCGGTCTTTGTCCATTAGCCATTAGCCATTAGCAAAAAGGGAAAATTTATCAACCATCATCGGTAAAAATGTGCAACGCCTAAACCAGAATGTCCCGTCAGGGTACCCAGTTCCTGGCCCGTAGCCAAATGCCACAGCTCGATCTGCTTGTCATCGCCACCACTGACAAGTATCTGCCCATTCGGACTAATAGCGAGAGCACTAATAGCCTTTGCATGTCCCGTAAACCTGCGAATTTCTTCTGGAATCTCCAGTAAAAGTGCATTCTAGTTGCACATTTTGCCAGTTGCGCTCACTTGTATTTGATAGTCAGCTGTCTCGATGATGCAGCCCGCGCAGGCGGGCGAAAGTACCTGTAGCCGGACCATGCACGGGTGAGGGCGGGGGAGCCTCCTATCAACTGGTGCAAGACCACACCCCTCCCGGGAAGTTGATTCCCACCGGCGAAGAGCTGTCAGGCCAGAGTAGTCCGATCTTACCAGTCCCTCCCTTCACTCTCACCGGTCCTCAATCTTTCCCTTAACATCCACCGGTCACAACTAACATAATTTACAAAAGTTTACATAAATTTCGGTTTTTGTTAGACATTCTAACTTACACTAATAGTGTATTTAGATTTTCTTAAGAAATAAGAGGGGATCGATCCTGGCCACCACTCGGGCCATCTTCCCAGCGGCGATCGCCCTCGGAGGGGAAGCTGTCAGAAAAGTTGCTGCGATCGGGCAACTTGGGCAGCTACTTGCAGCATGAAGTTAACACCCAATAGATTATGGCAACAAGGAGCACGAATGGCAAAGCCGCCACCACCAAGCGAAGGAGGACTTCTAGGACAAGTCAGAAAAAAACAGCCACAGTAGATAACCTTGAAATTAATGCTAAAGGTGATATGAATACAGCAGAAAATGGAGTTAAACTTGAAACCATGTCTAACGAAACCGAAAAATCAGTACCTTTACCCCCTCTGCCAGGGAACCGCCCCATTGATTCGAGCAATCTGGAGGTACATTCCACCCTCGATCCCAGGGAAAAACGCCCGGTCGTCTCTAGCAAAATGGGAATCTCTGAGACATATATGGTCTCGGGAAACCGCCCCGTTGCTCACAGTACTATCAACTTTGACAACACAATGAAGATCATGGGAAACCGCCCGATCGCCTCTAACAACATTGATGACGATGACCTGATGGGTTATCTAGATTAACCCATAGGAGTAATCAGAAATAATCGCCTGAGGAAATGTCAAAGCTTTTAGCTTTGACATTTTTCTCATTGTGAGCTAATTATAGAAACCGACAGTTCCAAATTTTAGAAAGTACATGTAATGAAATATAGAACTAGACGCCTTCGACAGCAACAATTAAGGGATCAATACGTCCTATCCCGCCGCACCATGCTAGCACTGATGGGTTTTGCCTGCGCCCCCGGTCTGGAAGCTTTGCTGGACCATAGCAATGAAACCTCAAGGCCCACTGTACCCAGAAATCCCCAGATCCCATCCTTACCCCAAGACGATCGACCTTTAGTCCGACGGAGACGCCAACAGCAGTTGCAACAGGCACGGGAAGAATATCAGTTAGCGACGAGGCTGCCAAATGCTGTCCGCGTAGCTGATGTACCTCCCCAAGAAGCCTTTTCAGAAAATTATCAAGCTAACAGAGAAAGCTTGACGTCCCAACTTGCCGCAAATCAAGAGGCATTTCTAGCAAATCCCGTGCCTTTTCTCAGTCTGGAGGACTACGCCGCTGTCTTTCCCGTCCTGCCCCTACCAGATATTGCCACTAGCTTCCGCCAGGATGCTACCTTTGCCCAGCAGCGGCTTTCTGGCACCGATCCCATGGAACTAACCAATGTTTTGGCACTCAATTACCGCCTCCGGGACAAAATGGCCATCACAAATGACATTTTTCGGGCCGTGGTTGGTGATGATGTTGGGGAAACCCTGAATAGCGCTATGCGATCGGGATCTCTGTTTGTTACCGATTATGGGGTACTAGATAATGTTACCCCCCAAGCAGGCAGATTTATTACTAGCCCCATCTGCCTCTATTTTGCCGATCGCCGCAACCCCCGATCGCCCTTAATTCCCATTGCGATCCAGTTGGGACAGCTGCCAGGAGAGAGTTTACTCTGCACGCCTCTAGATGGGGTAGACTGGACCTTAGCTAAGAGCGTCGCTCAGATGGCTGAGTTCACCGTCTTTGAACTCATACGCCACCTGGGTCAAACTCATTATGCTTTAGAACCGATCGCACTGGCAACTGCACGGGAACTTGCCCAAAACCATCCCTTGTACGTGCTTTTGCAGCCCCATTTTGATTTTACGATGGCGATCAATGCCTTTAGCGATCAAGTACTCATCAATCCCGGGGGGTTCGTAAACGTAATTTTTCCAGGGATTTTGGAAAGTTCCCTCAGCCTTACAAATCAAGGTGTTACCGAACAGTTTAATAACTTCAGTGACTTTGCCTTCCCCAACAATTTGCGCAAGCGCGGTGTCACCGATGGCGAACAGTTACCTAACTTCCCCTATCGTGACGACGGGTTGCTGATCTGGCAAGCTCTGCGGGACTATGTTACTCAATATGTCAGGATTTACTATCAAACCCCAAGAGATGTCCGTCAGGATGTCGAACTGCAAAATTGGCTGCAAGCATTACGAACGCCCGTTAGCGATGGCGGTTTGGGAGTAGTTTCCTTGCCAGAACGTCTGACTAATCGCAACCAGTTGGTCGATCTGCTGACACAAATCATTTTTACTGCTGGTCCCCAACACTCAGCCATTGCCTGGCTTCAATACGATTACTCAGCCTTTATTCCCAACATGCCTGGAGCCATCTATCAGCCGATCCCTAACGTCAAAGGAACAGTTAGGGAAGCAGATCTCAGTGGGTTTCTCCCTAATACAGAATTAACCTTTGCTCAGCTGACATTAATGACACAAATCGGCACCAAGATCGATCCCAAGGCATTTACAAATTTTGGGCGTAGCAGTTTCCAAGACCCCCGCGCTATTCGGGTGCTGAGAATGCTGCAACATCGTCTCGACAAGATAGAAGAGGCGATCGAACAACGCAATCAACGCCGAGGGGAATGCTACATCGGATTTCTACCCTCTCGCATGGCGAACAGCACTAGTGGATAGAAAGACCCACGGGAAGGACTAAAGTATTACTACGAACGACTCGGGGTAATACTTTAGTCCTTGGTACGAACCTCTAGGCCGTGACCAATTCTCGTGCTACCTCTCGTGCTACGGGACGCTTGCTATTGCGAATTCCCTCGATCGCCTCCGCATAATCGGGGGCTTTGAACACCGCCGAACCAGCAACAATCGCATTAGCACCAACTTCCAACACCTGCCAAGTATTATTTATCTTCAGACCGCCATCCACCTCAATCCAGGGATCCAGTCCCCGTTCATCGCACATCCGGCGCAGCTTGCGGATTTTATCCACCACTGCTGGAATAAAACTCTGACCGCCAAAACCCGGGTTAACACTCATGATCAGCACCAAATCGCAGAGTTCCAGGACATACTCAATCAATTCTAGGGGTGTAGAGGGATTGAGCACCACCCCCGCCTGCTTACCCAGTTCCTTAATCTGACCGAGAGTGCGATGCAAGTGGGGAGAAGCGTTATGCTCGGCATGGACGGAAATAATATCCGCACCAGCCTTGGCAAAATCTGCCACATACTTCTCCGGCTCCACAATCATCAAGTGGACATCCAAAGGCTTCTTAGTCACCGGACGCAGAGCATCCACAATCAGGGGACCTATGGTTATATTAGGGACAAACCGACCGTCCATGACATCCACGTGAATCCAGTCAGCACCAGCGGCATCGACGGCTTCCACTTCCGCTCCCAGACGGCTGAAGTCGGCTGATAGAATAGATGGGGCGATAACAATGGGTTTGGGCATGGCTATAGATGTTCTCCTGCTTTCTATCTGTAAGTTTAACAAAATCTTTAGGATTACCCGAAAAAAAATTTATGCTTTTGCGTCTAAGTGATAACTTGTGGGAGGATCTGACTTGAACGGCCAGAAGATATGGAAAAAACTAGCATCCCTGATTGTGGGGTTGTCTACAATGTGCCAGCCTGGGCTAGTGCTGGCATCAGAGGATTTATCGGTAGGAGCAGCTGGGATTAATGCCCTGCGCCTGCACGCACCGCCCTATGACTTGCGGGGTCGTAAGATCGCGATCGGTCAGTTGGAGATTGGCAGACCGGGCAAGTTTGGCATCGACAAAGCTGTAGCCCAAAATCGTGTGGTTTGGCCAGCGCGGGTGTTCTTTCAGAATGATGAGGCCCAAACTAATAAGCATGTCGATCGCCACGCCCAAAACGTGGCCAGCATCATGATCAGTTCTGATAAAGCCTTTCCCGGGGTGGCCCCAGCAGCGAGGCTATACTCAGCCGCAGTAGGTCCGATCAGACGCAGCGGACAGCCACAGGAATGCTTGTCAACTCAACATCTAGCGAGGCAAAATAGTGGTGACCTCAGAGCGATAAACTTTAGTTTTGGCGAATCTCTACGTCAAGACCCACGACCAAACGCCGTACTGGATGGCAACGCCCTGCTGACCCAATGTATTGACTGGTCAGCTAGAGTTCACAATGTCCTGTATGTGATTGCTGGCAATCAGGGCCGAGGCGGCATTTCCATCCCTACCGATAACTACAATGGTATCAATGTCGCCTTTAGCAGGCGGGAACAGGGAGTATTTGCCAAAATCGACTTTGCCAATATCGGTGACCCAGAAGTGGGGATTGCCAAGCGGATTATCGGTCAGGAAACTAATATAGACAATCGGCGATCGATCGGTTTGGTAGCACCGGGCAATAGGATCCCCTTAGTCAACTTTGACGGTAGCATTAGCCGCGCCAGCGGCACCAGTTTTGCCGCCCCCCACGCAACGGCTACCTTGGCCCTGCTACAGGAATATGGAGACAGGCAAATAGCTTCGGAATGGAAATCTTCTGTTCCATCACTCCAATGGACTTTGGATGCCCGCCGTCACGAAGTCATGAAAGCAGTGATGCTCAATTCTGCTGATAAAATAGAAGACAGGGGTGACGGGTTCAACCTGGGCATGAGTCGTACCATTCTCGATCAAAATCACCATTCCTGGTTAGTCTCGGAAGCCTTTTACAATCAAAAAATCCCCCTGGATATTCAACTAGGAGCCGGTCATCTGAATGCCTATCGTGCTTACCAGCAATTTAGTCCCGGTCAGTGGGGTCCAGAAGCGCCAGTGCCCGCGATCGGCTGGGATTACAATCGGGTAGAGGCAAAAGACGATACCTTTAAGGACTATGTATTGGAGCAACCCTTGGCGTCCGGGAGTATCGTGAATATCACCCTAGCATGGAATCGATGGGTAGAATTGGAAGATGCCAACAATAATGGCGAGTATGACATTGGAGAAACCTTTCAGGACAGGGGCTTAAACAACCTGGAATTATACCTGATGCCAGCAGGAGAAAATGACATCAGAAAAAGTGTTTGGTCCTCTGTGAGCGCGGTAGACAGCGTGGAACATATTTTCCACCGCATTCGGACCCCAGGTCGTTATAAAATTCGCGTCAAGTATCGCCAGCAGGTTAACGAACCAGAACAACCCTATGCCTTGGCATGGTGGACAGTCCCATCACCTTAAAAATCATGCCCACTCTGGTGGGCATCGTCATCATCATCCGTTGCGAAAAAAGTAACAATATTGTCATTTTCGGGGGTCGTGTCATCTTATAATAGATAATATATCGGGTGGTAAGATGAACAGAAAAAAAGTGAGATTAGGCAGTGCGATCGCGTTATGTTTCTTGATGCTAAGTTTATGGGGATGTGTCAAAAATGGAGATGTTGATGGGGCCAAGGCCCGATCGGATGCAGAAAAAATTAGAGAAAGCCAACCCCAGCCAACAACAATGATAGCAGAAAAACTGATAGCAGCAAATAGCAAATTTGCTTTCAAACTGTTTCAGGAAATTATGCAGAAGGAAGGCGATCGGGAGAATATTTTCGTCTCCCCTACCAGCGTGGCGATCGCCCTTTCAATGCTATACAATGGAGCAGAAGGTCGGACGGCAGCAGCAATGGCAAAAACCTTGGAGATCCAGGGAATAGATGACATTAACAAGGGCTATGGAAGCCTGAAAGCAAGTTTAGAAAACCCCGAAGCAGATGTGCAGCTAACCATTGCTAACTCTCTGTGGGCAAGGCAGGGAGTAAACTTCAAGTCAGAATTCATCCAGAAAACCAAGCAATTCTATGGTGCTAAGGTAACAGATTTAGATTTTCAGGACAAGGATGCAGTCAAGATAATTAACGGCTGGGTAGCAGATAACACCCAGGGCAAGATCGAGGAGATAGTGGAGGAAGTCAAACCAGATGACGTGTTATTTTTAATCAACGCTATCTACTTCAAAGGCAACTGGCAAAATGAATTCGACCAGTCGAGAACAGTCGATCGCCCCTTTTATCTAGGGGATGGCAGCCAGAAAAAACATCCGAGAATGTCTCAGACAGGCGAATATAAATATTACGAAACAGAGGAGTTTCAAGCAGTCAGCTTGCCTTACTCTCAAGGACGCCTGAGTCTGTACGTATTTCTGCCCCAGAAACAGAGCAATCTGAAAGCATTTTACCAGCAGTTGGATGCTCGCAATTGGGAACAATGGATGAGCAAATTTAGCAAAGAAGATGGGACGATCGAGCTACCGCGCTTTAAGATAGAGTATGAGATCGAACTGAACAATGTACTCAAAGCCTTGGGAATGTCAGTAGCTTTCGATCCCGGTCAGGCGAACTTTTCCAAGATGAGTGAAATCAAAACGAACATCGATCGGGTCAAGCACAAAACCTTCGTGGAAGTAAACGAAGCGGGGACAGAAGCAGCAGCAGCGACATCCATAGGCATTTCAGCCACATCAGCACAAATACCATCAGAACCGCCATTTCAGATGATTGTCGATCGGCCATTTTTCTGCGCGATCCGGGATAATCAGACAGGTAGCGTCCTGTTCATGGGGTCGATCGTCGATCCACAGTAGAGAGGTTCTCCGTAAGCACGAAGAGTGCTTCGGGGTATACTGGTGGGCGGTGCCAGCGGTGCCCACCCTGCTAGTATCTAAATGCAGCAAACCCAAGCTGTAAAGAGGTTTCAATATTTTGAATTTTGAATTTTGAATTTTGAATTGCTGAGGCGGTGCCCACCCTACCACATAATTTTATGAGCAGATATGGAGACCCGTTTGAGAATAAAGACCTCAAGCGGTTACAACTATTTATTTATCTGATTCCCGTCATCGGTTTCTTTCCCGCCCTCTGGACCCTGTACCGACGCACGGGCGATCGCCGGCAACTTGTTGTGAGTCGCTTAGCAGTGGTACTGGGTTTACTGTGGGTAGTCAGTCATGGGTTGGTGGAAACTGGAGCGAGCAGTTTTGAGTCATGGAGGCTACCCTGGTTATTAAGCAGTAGTCTGCTGACATCGAGCTATTTTATGATATCATTCTGGCTGATGGTGCGCGTGTGGCGACGCCAGTCGCTGCGGTTGCCTGGGATGAGTCGCTTAGGCGATCGTCTGCCATAAGAGGGACATGGGGTTAAATAGTAGGGTGCTGTAGCCGCTGGTAAATTAGGCCCAAGACGATCGGCCAGAGCAAATACCAGTAATTACATTAAGGACAGCGTGTGAGGAAGCAAGTGATCGCTAGAAAAAACATCAATTCATATCATCTGATATCTACCTATTTACAACGTGCTGGTATAAATTTAACTCAACCCAGTACAATCAAGTGGATATCGATCGGCTTGGGCTTAGCAGGCACGGCCATACTGTCAGCAACAGCAGGAGCATTGCTAGCAGTATCTCTAGTCAGCACTCCCCTGATGCAAACCAACCTGAGCCCCCAAGAAGCGAAAGTCTTTAACAGTGGAGATCGCATTGCTAGCGGGGATAATTTGCAGCTACCGAAACTAAATCGTCCTGTCAATATTTTGGTGTTAGGGATCAAAGTGCTCACCTCAGACCTGGACGAACCACCAGCAGAAGATCTAGGATACCATGCCCTAGTGGACTCTTTCGAGGGCCTGAGCGATACCATGCTGTTACTCAGGTTTGACCCTAGGAATCATAAGCTAGTAGCCCTTTCAATCCCCCGGGATACTCGTTCTTGGGTAGAAGGATATGGCATGCGCAAAATTAATGTCGCTAATGATTTTGGCGGTCCGGCCATGTCAGCAACCTCGGTGAAAGATCTGCTGGGAGGTGTAGAGATCGATCGCTACATCCGCGTCAATATCAAGGCAGTAGAAAAACTGATTGATGCCTTAGGTGGCGTGACAGTATACGTGCCTTACGACATGAAGTACCAAGATGATAGCCAGCATTTGTACATTAACCTGAAAGCAGGAGAGCAACATCTGAATGGCGATCGGGCGCTCCAATTTCTGCGTTTTAGAAACAACTATTTAGGAGATATTGGTCGCATTCAGCGGCAGCAAATCCTGATGCGGGCCTTGATGGATCAAGCGATTAACCCTCAAATTATCTCCCGATTACCCAAAATTATGGAAGTGATCAAGTCTGACATTGATACTAACTTGAGCGTCGAGGAATTGCTGGCTCTAGCCAGTTTTGCTAGCCATACTGACAGATCGAAAATCCAGATGTTGCTGACTCCCGGCAGATTTAGCGATCCCAAAGAATACAAGGTGAGCTACTGGTTGCCAGATTATCACCGCATCGACCAGATGATGAACCAGTATTTTGATTTTGGCGATCGCGCGACAGAACCAGAAGAGATTGACCCAGCTTACCTGCGAGTGGCAGTTCAAGACAGCACTGAAGATTGGATAGCAGTTGATGATTTTATCAACACCATGTATAATGAGGGCTATAGTAACGTCTATGTCAGTGGTGCTTGGAGCGAGCCATTAGAAGTGACTCGAATTATCGCTCAATACGGAGACATAGATAGTGCTAAAGCAATTCGTCGCCGACTGGGTTTTGGAGAAGTGCTGGTGGAGAGCATTGGTAACTTGGACTCGGATGTGACAATTCAATTGGGTCAAGATTGGCTCGCGATCAAAAACGAGTTGGTCCGCCAATCAGATGATTGGTAGTCAGGCATTTGCGGCTTGAATCCAATCGAGTAAAATCGGATTAACTAGCTCCGGTGCCTCATCCTGGGGACAATGTCCCACACCTGCTAGGGGAATAAACTTCTCTACTGCCGGAAATTCAGCTAACTGACGCCCCATGTCTACCGGTTCCCATGGGTCTTCCGTTCCCCAAAGGATCAAAGCGGGACATTTTAATTCGGCTAGGAGATCTTCGGGAAGCGGCCCGGAAGAATAGCGGGTGAAAGCCAAAAACACATCCGCAGCACCGGTATCCCTAGCAGGTGCCATCAGCAAGTCTACCAGTTCATCGGTAACGGCTTCAGGACGCCCGTAGGCTTGCAGGAGAATTTTGCGCACGACTTGCGGCTGGGCAATTTGATTGAAAAATAGCTGCCCAATCCATTTAACTGCTAAGATATTTTGCAGGATCGGGGCTCCAAATCGCCGATGCCAGGGTAACCGGTGGCGTCGGCGGTCGTGTAATAACCGCAGGGAACAGCTCAAAAGCACCACTCCATCAGCAAGATCCCGAGCGTCTACATCTGCCTGCATCATGGCAATACAACCAATAGAATTGCCGACGAAAAAAACCCGATCGCCCACGACTTCCTGACAAAAATCAGTCAACTGCTCTCCCCAAGTGGCAAAGGTATAGTCGATATCTACCCCAGGAGTGGGTTTGGCCGAACCCCCAAAACCGATCAAGTCGATCGCGTAACTTCGACAAGCAGCCCCCAACACTGGCAAGTTTTTGCGCCAGTGGGCGCAGGAAGCTCCAAAGCCATGCACCATCACCACAGCAGGACCGGTAGTGCCGCAAGCTTGATAGCGGATGGGAAAACCCCGCCATATCCAGGTATGAGTGGTCGTATTGGCAGTGTCTGCCGATCTATTGGTCATGCTCGTGGGTTATAATGGAATAGGTAAACGCTTTAGCGTTTACTACAAACGTAAACGCTAAAGCGTTTACTACAAACATCTGTGAATTATTACCTAGATATTGCAAGCGGAATCTTTATATAACTTAACAAATAAAGTGGGTTGGCGAGATCCCCCCAATCAGAGTATAACCTAGAAAAGGGGAAGTACAGACTAGCGTTGAGTAACCTGGTGGGCTGAAATTACCGATAACTGGTCACGCTCGGCATCGAGTAGAAGCGCTTAACCGGGTCTCGAAGTGCCGCTATCAATGAGATATCTTACCCAGACCAGCAAAACCAGACTCTCGATCGACTTTCTAGCCCTCAGAAAAATTATCAACCGCGATGTCATTGGCGCGAGGAAATTCCATGCAAAAAACTGCGGCAAACATAAACTGCCCCAATTGTCAAACTCCCAATCAGGAGAAAAATGATTTCTGCAATTCTTGCAGCAGTAGGATACCAAAACGCTATCTGTGGGCTGTAAGTGAAGGGCGCTGTTCATCGACCTTGGGTGACGGACGTTATATACGCAAAGCAGATCGGATTTTTCTGGACACAAAACCAGGTACACCTCCGGAAGTACCCTCAGAAGATATTCCCGATCGCGTGATACCCTATCTGAGGCTTTTTCCCTATCGATTGCATGTTCCCCAAGCTTATGCACTGGTATCACAGAAGGGTTCAAAAAAATCAGTCCTGCTGCTGGAAAAAGGACCGATCGACACCTCGAAATTAGAGTCTGGCGAAACTGGCGATCCATTAATGCCAGAATTAACCCAGGTCTGGAAGCAAGCAAGTGCCATGCGCCAGTTGAATTGGTTGTGGCAAATAGCCCAGCTGTGGAATGCCCTCAGCAATCAGAAAGTAGCCTCGACATTGCTAGAAGAAAAATTGCTGCGGTGCCGAGGTCAGTTAGTCTGTCTGTTGGAGTTAAAATCAGACCAGAAATCGGAAAGCAGTCTGAAAAATTTAGGGGAGCTATGGTCGAAATGGGCCCCCGATGCCCAACCACAAATAGCCGAATTTCTCAAAAAACTATCCAGCGAACTGCTCGAAGAACAATTAGATTGGCAGAAACTGATAGCCCAGTTAGATTATGCCCTAGCTCATTGCTCAGTAGCCCAATCTGTCAAATGCCAGATTGCTACCCTCAGCGATAAGGGTCCCAGTCGCGGACGCAACGAAGATGCCTGTTATCCATCCAGCGGTACAGTAAAACCAGTAGACAGAAACTATGTTTTAACGCTCGTCTGTGATGGCATTGGCGGACATGAAGGCGGTAATGTAGCCTCAACTCTTGCGATCGAAACCATCAAGAATCAAATCAATCAGCTTGCTGGAACTGGTAGTAACCAGTCCAACCTATATCAAACCCTCGACCAGGCAATCCGAAAAGCCAACGATGAGATTAGCGATCGCAATGATAACGAAGACCGGCAGGATCGGCAACGCATGGGCACAACTGTGGTGATGACAGTAGTGCAGGATTATGAAACCTACGTCGCCCATGTGGGAGATTCTCGGGTCTATTGGATTACAAAAGATGCTTGTCATCAAGTAACCCTAGATGATGATGTAGCATCTAGAGAGGTCCGCTTGGGTTATGCTTTTTATCGGGATGCCTTACAACAGATTACATCTGGCTCCCTGATCCAGGCATTGGGTATGAGTTCCTCTCAGACACTGCACCCGACAGTAGCGCGCTTGATATTGGATGAAGACTGCGTTTTTCTGCTCTGCTCGGATGGGTTGAGCGATAACGATCGGGTAGAGGAACATTGGCGCTCAGATATTCTGCCCATTATACAGGGAAATATCGAGCTGGCGACAGCAGCCGAGGGTCTAGTAAATATTGCTAACAATAAAAATGGTCATGATAATGTTACAGTGGGGTTAGTCCATTGTCAAGTGCGGCAAACAGATCTCAATGTACAACCTTTAACCGATCTGGCAGAGTCAGGTCAACTTCCTTTTAAGCAGAAAACAGAAATTGGCCCAGCTTCTGGGTATAGCAACTCGGAGACTACTGGTGGGACGACTCCGACGGTACCAACGGACAAAATTGGCGAGCGTCGCTCTGGTGGATGGGCTATATTAGCGGTTATTTTACTCTTGATGGCGATCGTAAGTGGAGGAAGCATATGGACTTACTTAAATAATCGGTCATTCCGGGAATTGGTTGACGATCGCTCAACGGAAATGATATGGAAGTTCAAGCGACTTAAAAAGAAACTTCTAGGTATACCAACTGATAAAGCTCCAGTACCAGAGCCACCAGCGCCAGAGCCACCAGCGCCAGAGCCACCAGGACCCATAATCAACTAATAGTTGTAGCACCTGGCTGAGAGTTTATGCCTACATTTAGCCATGACTAAAAATCAATTAGCAATTAGCAAGATCAAGGTTTAATGCGAGTGGCAAAATTCTGCGAGCGGGTAGGAGAAATTTCCCGAGCCTTCAGAATAGCTGCCGCTAAAAAGGCATAGGATAAAGCTCCGACTAAAGCCAAAACCCAATAACCCAAAACAGCCGAAGAGTTCCAGAGAGCATGGAGGATTGAGGAACTTAGATAGCCAACTAAAAGAATGCGCCAACGCTTTTTAGGTCTCAAAACACTGAGGCCAATAAAATACCCAAAATAGCCGCTGTACGCCATATGTCCGGCAACGGAACCTAAAACTCTCGGAATTAGCAATTGCAAACCCGCCAATTGTCCGAAACCTTCTCCAGCCTGTTGTGTCACTTGCTCGACTATACCCGGGACATACTGTATTAAAGTTTCTGTCAGGGTAAAGCCCACCGCAGAAGCGCTGCCCAACAAGATGCCATCCAGGGGTTCGCAAACACCAATTCGCCGTCGCGCACGATCGCCTAGCAGCAGTCCGAGGAAATAAGCCCCAAACACCGGCAATGCTTTCAGCAACTCCTCTAGCAAACCCGCGCCAAAAAAGTGAGCGATTAAATTAGAGAAAAAATTGGCATCATTAGACAACCCAGCGACATTGCCGGGTAATAAATTCCGAAAGACGAATATAAAAACACTTAGGACGGGACTGACTATCATCGCGATAGTGATGAGGGCAGCAGCCAGCAGCAACCACCAAGGCTTAGCTTTGCCGCAGAGTTGGTAAACAAAGTAGAACGCCGCCCCGGATAAGTAAGCTGCTAATAATAAAGCGAAGGCGACAAAATCGCCGATCGCGGCAAACATCGATACCACAAATATAACCGTGACGATACCAGGTACCAGATAAGCCTTATCGATCAGAGAAGGTCCTGTGGAGATAATGGGGAGAAGCTGAGTGAGAGACACCGAACTTGTCGTTCTCGGCCCTGATGCTTGTGTAGGAGAGGATGTCCTTTGCACCTCGAAGAATAACTCGGCGATGTTCTGACCGAGCACGATCCGATCGCCTGGCTGCAAAACCCGGCATCCTGAGATCCGTTGGTTATTTACATAAGTACCATTAGAGCTATTCAGATCGCAAATTTCCCAACCGCCCGCCCCTGCCAGAGGACGGATAGCAGCATGACGCCTAGAAACACCGCTATAATTAGCCGCATCAAGATTAATCTGGCAGCTAGCGTCTCGCCCGATCGCGACCTCCTGACTGCTGTTGAGTTCGATTATCTGTGACTGCTCGCCCAGGCCAGTCACCAGTCTTAATATACCCTTATCAACTGGATAGTTCGTCATATTAATATTCGACTTCATCTTGTAGAGTAACTGCCAGAGCCTCTTTTTTTGTCCAGCTATTCTTTTTATCTATGCAACACATGCTGGCAGGATTAACTAGATCTTACCGGGTGTGGTCAAAAGTAGTTGATAGCCAGGTACATGTATAGCCCCTGCGCAGCGGAGGGGGCCCGGAGCGTGGGCTTTGTTCCTGTAGCCGGGCCCTTCAGGGTTCGGGCTACTACCAACGGGTTTTGACCACACCCGATCTTACCATCAATGGCTAGTCCCTGGACCTGGACCACGTGAGTTCGACGGATGGGAAAACCCTGATTTCTCATCCGGTTGAAAATGCCTCAAACCCGCATGATTGCGTTCGGGAGATCCCCAACTACGAACTACGAACTACGAACTACTTCCCTCACGTTGGACCCTGTCACCCGATATGATAATATCGATCTACTATCTCGCAAAACTGTAGCTTTAGTAAATAGATATGACTGGCCATCCAACTCTTTGGTAGACTAATAAAAACGGCTACACCGAATCTACCGTGAGATAATGATATTAAATGTCTCAGTTTGAGTATCCTACCCTCAGCATTGCGATCGCCCGCATGATGGCGACAGCAGAGAGTTTCTACAGAAACTCGGCACATTTTGCCATCTGGGTGCTCAAGGCTCCTTATCCAGGGGGTCACGTTCACCATGACTGTATATGGCCGGAGCAGTTGAGTAAAACCTGGCAAGCATGGCAGGAGATGTTTCAGATGCAAGGGTCGCCTCACCAACTGCACGTGCCACCAGTGCATGTACCAGAAATGGAATCAATCCTAGAAGTGATGGCATCGTCTGGATCGGGCCCAAGCCATAGCAGTCGCCTGATGCAACAGCTGGGCATGGGACTCTGGCATTGGGTGTATAATGGCCAGATTCAGAGCAGCTTCTCTCAAAGTCTGGGCATTGCCATAGGCCAAAATAAACCACTGCGGCTGCGACTAGAAATCACAGATCCAAATCTCATCGCCCTACCTTGGGAAACCATGCAACGTCAAGCAGGCAAACAAGTGATTTCCCTATCCGAACAACTGCTATTTAGCCGCACCACTAGCGATGTTGACCCCCTGCCACCCAGGCGCGACGACCAAGCCTTAAATATATTACTCGTTTTCGGTCACCCTTCACCGGCAACTATTACATCGGGGCAGCAGGGGAAAAGAAAAATATTCCCAGAATTGCCTGAAGAGCAAAAAACAGCTCGACCGCTATTGCAGCTGGAGCAGGAAGCAGCCGTAGTGGCTGAAATCATGCAAAAAGCGGCTTCTCCTGAAAGCGCTAATCGCACAAGAGAGGAGACGCAATCTCAACTAGCAGGAGTTGGTACAGTGCCCTCTAAGGTAGATACCCTCATTCAGCCCACCCCAGCCGAATTGATAGCTTGTCTGGAAACAAAAGCTTACAATGTGTTTTTCTATGGAGGTCACGGTGTTCCAGCTTCAGATGGCGGATTGCTGTTTTTGCAACCGGATGTCACCATGTCAGGCACGGAACTGGCTCAGGTATTGACTCGCTCTCGGGTAATATTGGCCGTGTTCAATGCCTGCTGGGGCGCGCAACCGGATACCGACGGGCGTAGGGTGATTCCCCGTAGCAGTTTAGCAGAAGTGCTGCTGCATCATGGCGTGCCAGCTGTTTTGGGAATGCGCGAGGAGATTGCCGACCTTGAGGCCCTCAGTTTTATTCAGGCTTTGGCTGGGGCCTTGACCGAGCGAATGCCGATCGATCGGGCAGTAGCAGTGGCGCGGCAGCAGTTGGTCACCCTTTATAAATTCAATCAACCTGCTTGGACTTTGCCAGTTTTATATATGCATCCGGAGTTTGATGGGGAATTGATTATGCCTCTAGAGGAAGGGGTGACCGAATTGCCAGAAAATTCTCTGTCCTGGAGACAGCAAAATCAATCAAACGCTAGCCTCCGGTCTTTAGGAGATACGGCTCAGGTATGGCAAGTTAAAGGGGGACTGATGCGAGTAGGCAGGCGGCCAGAAAATGACATCATCATCAGTGAGAGATGGGTTTCTCAGAGACATGCAGAAATAATCTGCCGCGAACCTGTGGGAAATGGGAAGGGGGAGATGACTTACTGGCTGCGAGATTTTTCTCGCTATGGCACCTTGATTTGCGAGTCCGATGGTTGGCGTAAAATCCATCATCAAGAATGCGAACTCAAATCTGGAGTCAAGCTCAAATTTGGCAGTTCCCAAGGTCAAATGTTGGAGTTTGTGATTTCAGCGCTCGGAGACCAGTGAGGAACGGGGCTACTAACTACTAATAACTGAGATGGAATCTGTTGAGAATGTTGTGGAGGTTTCCGAATCGGTTACGGAAACAGCCGCAATTAAGATGTAGCTACCCATATCCAGTAATAGAGTAGTACAGCTCACATACGGTCATGAACGAAAAATATCTACTATCCACCACAAACCGCCTTGACAGAAGTGAGGGAAAATTCAATAATCCTTCTCAAGATATCCGGCCACAAACAGATTTTTTAGATTCTCGCTCTGAAGCTGAGAGGGAATTGTTTCAAGCTCTTTGCTTTAACGAAGCACAAACTTATCCCTGGAGTTTACTGACCGGAGATTCCCAAAGATATTTTGCCGAACTCGAAGCATCTACGGCAAGTTTGACAGACAGATCCTCTGAGGAAGTGGCTGCGGGTGCGCAAATATTTCTTGCCCATCTGGATATACTTTGGGATGCTGCGACGACGAGTGATAATCTTCTGGAAGACCAGTTTGCCAATCTGATCCCGGCAAGTTTAATAAAGACGCTCAAGCACCAGGTGAAATTGCTCCAAGATTCTTCTGTGACTCTGGCAGAGCAATTAGTACAATGTACCTATGAGGTAATGCCCCAGTGGGCAGTGGAAGATTTGCAGGTTTTGGCCCGTCCTTTTGCCTATGCTATGCGGGGAACTGAGGCTGATGCTGCTATTGAAGCTATTTTGGACAAGGTCGCAGGTAATCATTGGACTGATTTATCTGAAATCGAACAGGTCCGCTTGTGTTTAGCTTATACTCGTTATACTTTGGCCAATCTCGATTAGGTTCTGCGGGTAAGTTTTATTCCATTAAGGAATAATTATACCATGAATTACTATCCTCGCGCAAGCACTCTTCGTGCTGACTACGAACAGGTTTGTAGTCAGCACGAAGAGTGCTTACCTCGAATTAGCCTTGGCATTGCGAACGGCGGCATAAAACATCAAGCCGCATAGGGGAATGCTAACTGCTAAGATAATGCTGGTGAGTAGTACTCCCAATTCCGGTTCTCCAGAAGATAGCTCGAAGATGGAACCAACTGCGGCGATCGCTGCTATGCAGGAGACGGCCAAAAATAATCCACTAGAGTGAGTAAACATCTCTCATATTCAACTAACTGTATTATATACATTTAACACAGAAGTGGTAGATTGGAAGCCCGGTTAGAAAAACCGGGTTTCTTTATACGCAGTGCGCGACGCTATTCATGCGCTTCGATGCTTCCCAAGTGAAGTGAAAATCAAGCTACTGGCTTGACTGCTTGGGCAGAAAAGCCGTTTTTAGCCAGTTCTTGGTTCAAGGCCAGCACATTCTCCACCCTGTCCACGAACATGATGCCGTTGAGATGATCCAGTTCGTGCTGAATCACTCTAGCTAGTAGTCCTGTTGCTGTCAAGGTCTGGGGACGTCCGTTGACATCTTTGTAGGCTACTTCTATGGCTTCTGGACGTTTCACATCTAGGAAGACTCCGGGGATGCTGAGGCACCCTTCCTGAAAAAGGCACAGTTCGCGGCTAAATTTCTTGATGGAGGGGTTGAGCAAAATCACTGGCTGATTATCGGCTTCGTCTGGTTTACAGTCGATCACCAGCAGCTGCTTGAGCACTCCGACTTGGGGCGCTGCTAAACCAATGCCATCGGCACTATACATGGTTTGCAGCATTTCTTTGGCTAGTTGCCGGATCTCGTTGTCTACCCGCGATACCCGCTTCGCCGGCTGGCGCAGTACCCGATCGCCCAAGTTATGGATCTGTAAGGGGGGCGTTTCCAGCTTTTTCTTTTCTACCAGTACTTCAGTAGTCATGAATTTCTCACTTCAATGTGGGGCCAATGAACGAACAGTTCTGCTCACTTCCATCTTAATATTTCTTTGCGTTCTCTGGCTAGGGCAGGCAGGAATGTCCTCTGGGACAAACCGCGAGTTGGACCGGTGACGCAAGCTACCCTGGGAGGGGTGGGGCTAAGTTATAATGTGAATGGAACTGAAGGAGGATGACAGCCATGGCATTTATTAATCCTAAAATCGATTTTGCCTTCAAAAAAATCTTTGGCTCTGACGGCAGTCAAGATATTCCGATCGGTTTTTTGAATGCGATTATTTATGGCGCCGATCGCACCTCTATTGCGCCCCTGGTACAACTGGCAATCCTGCTTCCAATAGCCCCGGGAACATCGGGCGATCGCACTTTCCCCGGCCTCTGGTACGTCGGGCGATCGCACTTTCTCTTGGGTACCACAGGCGATCGCACTTTTTCACGGCAAGCATCCAAGCATCACGGAATAAACAACCGACCGACTCCCAGATAGTCTTCCAGATCGATTACAATCTCTACAAGCCTTTCTACACAAGCGTCTCGATATTCATATTCCGATACTCTCGTCCGATCGCCAATCGTAATAATGGGTAACGATGTCGGCGTATTTTCTTCACGCACGCTGCGCTACCCGTTCCAACGAGTCCTCACCTTTAGCATTGCGGTTTGCCGTCAGCAAAAGCATCCCGTTAGTTTGGGCAAATTGCCATACAACCCGATCGTTGCTATTGATAGGCAGTCCCATCTCCCTAAATGTTACGAACTGAATTGAAACGAGGCTCGACCACCCTCTAGAATTAATTGTTCCAGAAAATACGAGCGCTTCCCGATTCAAATTGTGGTCAACTCAAACAATCATTTCTTTTTTGCTTCCCGCTCCATTCTCTGCTTGATAATCTTGATGCGAGCAGCTTCGTTCCCGGAACGGGGAGGTTTTGCTGCTATGCGTGCAAAGTGCTCGCGGTTGCGTTCTTCCCAGTATTGTCGGGTCTCTTCTGCTTCACGCAAAATTTCTTGATACTCTTCCTCTACTGCTATTGCATGGGTTTCAATATAAGAAAGAGCCCCATCGATCTGCTCGTCCGTCAGCATGAAAGCATCCCGAATGAATTTGCGCGGATACTCAGCCTTGAGAT
The DNA here is from genome assembly GCA_051439505.1 of Hormoscilla sp. Classification (GTDB taxonomy): domain Bacteria; phylum Cyanobacteriota; class Cyanobacteriia; order Cyanobacteriales; family Desertifilaceae; genus Hormoscilla. The sequence continues at coordinate 120,391 of JBFRWI010000135.1, forward strand.
AATACATCACATCGTATATGGTGATCCGCGTCCCCGCGATCGACAATCCCCTTTCGGTACGGATAATCATCTCTTGTTCTTGAACTTCTGATGTCATATCCTATCTCCTGTGCTATAGAATCTCCTACTTTCCACTGCCTCAATCATTATAACATGTCTGAGCGAGTGCGATCGGGGGCCATCGCCCTTTTCCTGGGAGACGGCTGGCGATCGCACTTTCCCCAGCCTCTGGTACGTCGGGCGATCGCACTTCCTCCCTTGGTACGGCGGGCGATCGCACCTTTTCTGGTCTGGGGAACAGCGGGCGATCGCACCATCATAACTTCCTGGGACTGTGCCTGCACTTGTTCCCTCCTAAGCTGTCGCGCATTTAAATTGCATCGGCCAAAAAGCTGAGCTCCTTGCCCGAAAGGGCTTTCCCAATTTTGAATTATGAATTTTGAATTTTGAATTGTTTACTCTCACGGGACTTTACTGGTACTGACTCAATAGGGACTGAATCAATTTTTCCGGGACAAAAAATGTTGTTTGCTGGAGACGGCAAATCGCATCTGGAAAGTTAATCATATTTTGTTGAGCCCCATTATTTAATACCCCAATTATTCCCGTGACTCTTAATCCTCGGGCACGGGCAATTCTTCTACCTACACCATCATCTATTATCACTAAACTTGCTCCTCGATCTTCTGCTAACATAATAGCTGCTTTTTCTCCAGCATCTAAAACTTCTAACTCGGGATCGTCACTGTCATTGACATTTTCTATTATTAACCAATTTGGCGGATTATTAATCCATTCTCGCACTACATCGGGCGATCGCCTGTCTGCAAGTTCCTGTTGCACGGTTGTCGGAATCAGCACTTGACCGTAAAGCTGAGGCAATAACTCGATTTCTCCTATTAGCAGTAAATAGCAAATTGGTGAAGTATCTGAAATAATAATCATATTGCTTTTAGTTTTCCTTCTCGCCGCAATTCCTCGTGGGTTTGTTTATCCGCCTCTACATCCGCTTCGTCGTAAGCTAAATGAATTCCTTTGGCTTTCAGAAACCCATCCGCTTCCAAGCGCGTATTCATTCCCAGCAATTCTCGCACTTTTCCCCCACTGATCGTACCTTCCCTATATGCTTCTACCACGATCGCTTCTAATGTTCGACGCTCTATATTACCCCATTTTGCTTCTAGATGCTTTGCTATCTTATCTGGCAATGAAATCGTGATTTCCATCTTTTTCCCCCTATTCACTTAACTCTCTCCTCATTCTATCACATGAGAACTTCGGTTTTCATATCCCTGCCCTCCGGTTAAACGGGCGCTCTCACTCTCCGGGCACTACAGGCGATCGCACTTCCCATGGCCTCGGGTTATATGGGCGATCGCACTTTCTCTGGTGTTTGGTTTGACCGGCGATCGCATTGCTAACGGGGTTCTTCGGGCGATCGCACCTTTTATTTTATTTGATTTTATGGCACTCCTCGAACAAGTTATAGCAAGCAAATAGCCCCCGAAATCATTAACAAGATTTCGGGGGCTTGCAAAGCTGCAATTGTTGGCTTTAAGCGGTGCGTTCTACAAGCTTAGGGAAGGAAGCTAACGTTGACACTACCAGTAACATTATTAGCTGTATCAGTGCCAGACATGTTAGTAGCTGAATCTAAGGGATCCAGACCTGCAAGATCCTCAAAGTTGGCTCCCAGACCGGCTAAACCTCCTGGAGCATCCAGGGTTCCAGAACCTAAATTCACTATGGTGCGAGCAGCATCGGTAATGTTGACAAAGAAGTTGCCGCTGACTGTAACGTTACTGACATCAACTTCTGCATCCCTGACATACAACCCATTCAAGGTGTTTTCAATTCTGTTGGTTGTTACAACCACTGTACCAGCCCCGAGTTCCGCTCCAAATGGAGAATTCCGCAGTCGGATCCCAGAGTTTGTGGGATCGTTGCGTGTATTAATATTGTCCAGGACGTTTTCTGTGATGGTTACGGTACCACCAGCGCCGATACCAGCAACCTGAATGCCCTGGCTAGCAATGTTAGTGAGCGTGTTACCCTGAACCAAAACATTCCCCGTGACTGTATCGAGCAATATTCCCGGGTTATCCCCAACTGTGATATCCCGAACCACATTTCCAGTGACCGTCAGACCATTAACCTCTTGCAGGATCATGCCTCGGCTACTACCGTTGGGATTACTTATGTTCTCGATCAGGTTGTTCTCGATCACCAAATTGCTCACATCAGCAAATAACGGATTGTCCTTGGGAAAATTCCTGATCGCATCGTTATTGCTGCCCGTGATCACGTTGTTGCGAATTGTTGTGTTTGGGCCACCGTTTGAAGTGTCGATCGCGGCTCCAGCACCTGGACCAGCACCCTCTAACCGGAAGCCATCAATGATCACTTGTCCTGCACTTGCGCCATCTAGAAGCCCGATGCCAACTGCTGCACCAGTGATGATAGCTTCATTCGCAGGAGCCCGGGATGCGTTATCCCCAGCGACACCTGCCTGTGGTCCGATCAGCGATACCGGTTTGCCAATACCGACGATTTCGCCATAGGTGCCAGCAAACACCTGCACAACGCCCGGATCGGCGTTATCAGTTTTTACTGCTGTGACCCCTTCTCCGATCGTTGGGAAGGCATTGATGCCAAATACTCCATCTCCCATTGCAAATTCAGTCCCAGGATCACCATCGGGGTCTACGTCATCTCCAATGTTTAAATTGGCCCAGTCGTCGTCTACAAAAACCCGGGACGGTGGTTCGACATTTACTGTGAATGAGCCGCTATTATTTGTTTCGGCATTACCATTAGCGTTGCGTTCGGCAATATCGTTTCCTGGATCCACCACCGCCGTGTTCGTCACCTCAGCAGTCGCACCCGCAGCGTTTGCTAAACCTACAATGGTCAGAATTGCCGATTCCCCAGTATCCAGAGTTCCCCCGGTGAATGTAACCGTGTTATTCACCACAGGCTCAAGGGTAAAGTCACCCCCTGTAATCGCATCCATATATATGAAATTACTGGGCAGAGCATCTTGCACGACTATGCTATTTTCTGGGGTCGCTGCATCGCCGTCGTTCCTGACCGTTATGGTGTAGGTGAGGGTGTCTCCTGCTTGTAATGTCCCGCTCGGGTTGCCCGACTTGAAGATTGTTAGGTCCGGTAAGCCTACCGTAGTGGTAAGCATCTCCGTGTTGTTGTTGTCCCCTTGACCAGTTTCTAAGATGTCTCCATCTGGATCGACTATTGCCGTGTTGATGAGGTTCCCCGAGACATCTGCTGATACTGTACCCACAATCGTCAGAATGGCTGAATCCCCACTGGCCAGACTTCCTCCTGTGAAGGTGACTAGGTCGTCCGTTTCCGTTCCAACCTCAAAGTCGCCTCCAGGAATAGCATCGATAAAATTAAAGCCTGATGGTAATTCGTCTCGCACCTCAATGCCACTGGCTCCTCCCGGCCCGTCATTTCTGACTAGCAGAGTATAGGTAACTGTCTCCCCCGGTCTGACTGTGGTCGGGTTGGACAGCAAGAAAATTCCTAAGTCTGGACCTTCACTAACGCTAATCGTGGTGTTGTTTACGAAGGTATTGTTGTCCTCGGGGCCTCCTTCCACCACATTATTGATGTCGCTAGGATCTACCACTACCGTGTTAACGAGTGTCGCGGTTTCAAGGTTCGCGACTGTACCCGTGATGGTCAGAATGGCTGACTCCCCGCTAGCTAGACCATTCCCTGTGAAGGTAATAACGTTATTGTCTCGGGAGGTTTCTTGGAAGTTGCCCCCAGGAATCACACCATTTGTACCAGCGAAAACGCTGAAGTTAGCATCCAGGGTATCTCGCACTACAATTGGCGTATCATCGCTGATATCTTTGGGCCCATTGTTTCTGACCAGTATCGTGTAGGTGAGGGTGCCTCCTGGGGCCACTGTGGTCGGGTTGGAAAGCGTGGTCACAATCAGGTCCGGCAGCAGATCGGTATCCAGAGTCGTGGTGGTAGTGACTATGTTGTTGTCTTCATTAGCTTCTGTGATGGCATTATCTGGATCTACCACCGCTATGTTTGCGACCTCGATGTCCCCTGCTGTGATTTCAGTGGTTCCCACAATGGTGAGAATGGCTGACTCTCCGATGCCAAGGGTTCCTCCCGAGAAGGTGATGGCATTATTTTCATCTGCTATTCCGGTGGTTGTGAAGTTACCCCCGGGAATAACGTCGTTAGACATCACGGTAAAGCCATCCGGCAGACTGTCTCGCACTGTGATGTCAGTGGCGGTGGCCTGCCCATCGTTTCTGACTAACAGCGTGTAGGTGATCGGGTCTCCTGGGGCCACTGGATCTGGGCTGTCCAGCTTGAAAATCCGCAGATCCGGACCGAGGGCAGGATCGATCGTGGTGACCAGAGTTGCTGTGTTGTTGTTTTCATTTGTACCTTCATTTACCGCACCCCCGGAAGCAATAGGCGGATCGACTACCACCACGTTCTCGATACTGCCCGTTGCGTTCTGGGGTGCCGTACCCACGATCGTCAGAATGGCCGATTCATTAGGTGCAAGGGTACCACCTGAAAAGGTCACAACACCCTCTGGCGATACACCGTCATCGATGAAGTTGCCTCCGGGAATTCTGTTGGCGACATTGAAGCCTGGCGGCAGGGAGTTCTCAACTTCGATGCCAGTGGCGGTTGTATCGCCGAAATTTCTTACGAACAGGGTGTAGGTGAGGGTGCCTCCAGGGCCTACCTCACTACTCGGGTTGCCGAGAATAAAAACTCGCAGGTCAGCAGTCATAGT
>JBFRWI010000136.1:0-6078 GCA_051439505.1 Hormoscilla sp.
TACGAAAGCGGACCGTTACGGACTGATGGCCGCTATCTTGGATGAAACTATTACTTTAGAAGAGAAACAAGCGATCGACAGAATGCTACATGCCCTCTGCCGGGGACGGTTGCAAATGGTTAACGAATTCTCTGCTGTCATGTAAGTAATCTCTGCTATGAGAGTGCGTTCTTGATATAGTAATTTCTACACTACCGTAGCCCCTCGGGATAAAACGGCTGTTGCAACGATATAAAATTCACAACAAGGGTGAGGCGCAATGCCTCACCCTTGTTAGTATGGTCGGGTTATTTGCAGGTGACTTCCATCACCAACAGCGGTGAAAGTTCGTCACCCTATCTGGAGAAAATAATCACGGTATATGCAGTTTTGACATCACTGTCTGACAAAGGAAAAGGGGACATACTGTAAATATAGAGTTAAAGGAAAAAACATGCTGCAACTACCACCAGTCAACCTGCTTCCCTCCGCGATCGGCGAGTTATTTGCCCAAGTAACCCGCACTGGCGTGATTACGAAAGCAGACCGTTACGGACTGATGGCTGCTATCTTGGATGAAACTATTACTTTAGAAGAGAAACAAGCGATCGACAGAATGCTACGCGCCCTCTGCCGGGGACGGTTACAAATGGTCAACGAACTCTCTGCTATCATTTAATCTCTGGCGGTTACTTTTCTGAGTATAGTCATTTTTCAATTCACAGCGGCAGACATCAAACGACTGTTCTTACTATATAAAATATAAAATCAGGGTGAGGCTGCCTGCTTCACCCTGGTTAGTTTTCTATTATACTTCAACTGGTTGCTCTTCCCGAGGCTGGCTGCCATTTCCCGACGAGGACACTTCAATGTCTCCCGAGATCGCTATTCCCATTACTCCGGAGACATCGGCCCGAGGTTTTAGTAATTCTTGGCGGAAAGCTTGCTTGGTTTGATAATTTAAGTACCGATGCTGTAAGCCTTGCCATTGCTGCCAGGCAAGGTAGCGATCGCTTGCCAACAGCCCGGCGAGGTAAGGAGTCTTGCTGCGGATGTCGCAAGCAAAGACATGGTTGAGAAATTCCTCTAAGACTTCAGAGTCTTGAATGTCACCCAAGACTGTTTGCATCTGCTTCACGTCTTCCACATAATTTTGATAAGTGGGACCATACAGATCGGTAAATAAGCTCATTTGGTAGCGCACCCGCTTGGCTTGTTTCCGGAGGCTGTGCAGCATCTCTCCCTGGGTTGCTATTAGTGACTCTACATCTGCGGGTGTCATTTTCTGGGGACTGTCACTATCTATATTTCCAACTTCCACTCCCACTAGCCAACCGGGGTGCAGCAGCAACTGGCTGACAAAGGGCAAAAGTATATCTGGCAGCACATCTGTAACTGGCATTTGGGCGAGTACTTTGCAGGTCGGTTTGGACAGCCATTGTTCCAGAGTTTGCTTCAGTTTCTGGTATTCTTTCTGATGCTTGAGGGTTTTCTGTACCTGTTTTAAGGCTTGGCGCCGCTGTTTGGCCAGTTTCTTCAGGGCCAGCTTCACTTTGGACTGTTCTTTAGCAGGTAGGGCAGGTTGGTAACGGCTCTCCAGAGCTTCTTGGAGGACGTCTAGATCTCTGAGGTTTCCCAGGATGCGGGCAATTTTACCAATTTCTTTCTCGCTAGCGGCTTTGGGTAAGTCTAATGCTGGGGCGAAACCTGTCACTATTGTCCGCAAGCGCCGCATCCCGATCCGCATTTGGTGCAGTGCTTCTGGATCTCGGTCTTTGAGCACGTCCCTTTCGTACTTGATGGTTTTCTGGAAATGTTTGCCGATCGCCTTCTTGGCCCAGTCTCCGAGAGTTTCTGTCTGGGCTCGGGTTTGTACGTCCATCGTAGATGCTACCTCATGTGAATTCAAACTACCTCTCACTTCAGTTTAACTTAATTTCATCTCTAGGTTAACAGCAAGTTAATAAAAATAATTTTTTAGATTATTATATTTTGAAATGCAACCCAGCGATCGGGGATATTATTTACCAGACATTCAATCATAAAGGCTGTCCAGTATAACTATGTGTATAAGTGATTTATATAAATAGCTTAGCCTTTGTCACTACCGGGGGCAGTATTTGGTAAAGAGAAGTAAAAGGTTGCGCCCTGGTTGATGGCAGCGTCCGCCCAAACTCGGCCACCGTGGCGGCGAATTATCCGCTGCACTGTGGCTAGTCCAATGCCGGTGCCTTCAAACTCGGTGGCGCTGTGCAGGCGTTGGAAAGGAGCAAAGAGTTTGTCTGCATAGGTCATGTCGGTCATGGCAGCAAAAACTGCGAGTAGTTCTGCTTCCGACTGCCGTAGATCCTCTTCCCTTTGCTTGCGTTCTGTGATGTCTCGGGCAATTCTTACTAGACCTAATATCGCCCCTGATGGGTCTCGATAGACTCCCTTTTTGGTCGAGTAAGTTCGCAACTCGTACCCTACGAAGTTAAATCTGCCGTACAGTGGGAGCTGATGGCCAAAACTGAGCAGATATGAGTGGATATGGAGCCACACAGTCAAATGATGCGATAATGGATGGTTGTGTATTCTTTTGCATCTGTGACCACGACCCCTATTCGTCCAGAGAACCGAGTCGCTGTAGCCCAACGCCCCGATGGCCTGGGACGTTTTGGCAAGTTCGGCGGCAAGTACGTACCGGAAACCCTGATGCCAGCTTTACTGGAGTTGGAACAGGCGTTTCACCAATATCACCAGGATCCAGATTTTCAACGAGAACTGCAAGGGCTACTGAAAGATTACGTGGGACGGCCCAGTCCGCTGTACTTCGCAGAACGCTTGACCGCCCATTGTGCTAAACCTGGCAGTACCCCGCAAATTTATCTGAAGCGGGAAGATTTGAATCACACGGGCGCTCATAAAATCAATAATGCCCTAGCTCAGGCCCTGCTAGCTAAGCGGATGGGCAAGCAGCGGGTCATCGCGGAGACTGGTGCTGGCCAGCATGGAGTGGCGACAGCAACGGTCTGCGCCCGGTTTGGACTGGACTGCGTCATCTATATGGGCGTTCAGGATATGGAACGCCAAGCCCTGAATGTGTTTAGAATGCGACTGTTGGGGGCCGAAGTGCGACCTGTAGAGGCGGGAACGGGTACTCTCAAGGATGCGACGTCGGAAGCTATTCGGGACTGGGTGACGAATGTGGAGACTACCCATTACATCTTGGGTTCTGTAGCTGGCCCCCATCCTTACCCGATGATGGTGCGGGACTTTCATGCAGTCATCGGTCAGGAAACTCGCGCTCAAGCAATGGAAAAGTGGGGCGGTTTACCGGATATTCTGCTAGCTTGTGTGGGCGGCGGTTCTAATGCCATGGGGTTGTTTCACGAGTTTGTTGAAGAACGAGATGTGCGACTGATCGGCGTTGAGGCTGCGGGTGCCGGGGCTGATACTGATAAACATGCTGCTACCCTGACTCGGGGACAAGTCGGGGTCTTGCATGGGGCCATGAGCTATCTGTTACAGGATGGAGATGGTCAGGTGGTGGAGGCCCACTCGATTAGTGCTGGTCTTGATTATCCTGGCGTTGGTCCGGAACATAGTTATCTCCTGGATACGGGTCGGGCTGAGTATTATAGCGTGACCGATCGGCAGGCCCTCGATGCTTTTGAGCTGCTGTCTCGCTTGGAGGGCATTATCCCAGCTCTGGAAACTGCTCACGCGATCGCCTATTTACCGATTCTCTGCCAGCAGCTGACGGGCAGTCCCCGCATTATCCTTAATTGTTCGGGGCGCGGCGATAAAGACGTGCAAACTGTGGCTAAGTTTGGAAACCATTAAAGCATAAGAGCCGTCAGGTTGAAAATAGTCTCACCAGGCACAAAAAACCGGTTTCTCTAAGCTATTTTTGACAAATACTATTAGTCGGTTTTAACCGACTTTAGCTATTAGCCGGGGGTTTGAACCCCCGGCGGGCCAGGAGACTTGACGTGATATCTCAATTACAGGTATGCCAAAACCATTTACTAGCATGTTTGCAGCCCTCATACTTTCCTTGAGTGGCGGCTTTGTCTTATATCAGAGATCGTTTCCATCTTCAGATAGATCTCATTCACCTTTAACTGCGTCGGATCGAACATCTTCATCAATTAGATCGATCGCACCTTTCACCGTGTCTCATCCAACATCTTCATCAATTGGGGCCCTAGAGGAACGAGTTTATGCCAGGGTGAATCAATATCGGGCTGACCGGAATTTGCCCCCTCTGCAGCTTGATGCTAAAATTAGTGCCGCAGCTAGAAATCACAGCCAGAAAATGGCCCGAAGAGGGGAAGTCAGTCAGGATGGATTTAAGAAGCGAGTTCAGGCGATCGCCCGCGAGATTCCCTATCGCAGCGTGGTGGAAAACATTGCTTATAATTCCGGTTATGCTGACCCGGCGCAAGCGGCAGTAGAGGGTTGGATTAATAGCGCTAGTCATCGGGAAAATCTGACGGGTGATTTCGATAAGACGGGCATTGGCATTGCTAAAAACGATCGGGGGGAATATTATTTCACTCAAATCTCGATTAAACGTCCGAGTTCTATAGCAGTTGGGGTTCTAGAGGAACGGGTTCATGCCCAGGTGAATCGATATCGGGCTTCCCGGAATTTGCCCCCTCTGAAACTTGATGCTATCATTAGCGAAGAGGCCAGAAAGCATTCTCGGATGATGATGAGGAGAGGGGAAATCAGTCATGATGGGTTTGCAGGACGTGTGAAGGCGATCGGTCGCCGGATTTCCTATCGGGCAGCAGCTGAGAATGTAGCTTCAAATTACGGTTACGATGACCCCGCTACTATGGCGGTAAAGGGGTGGATTAAAAGTCCCGGTCATCATAAGAATATGGTAGGTGATTTCGATCTGACGGGCATTGCGATCGTGCAAAGCGATCGGGGCGAATATTACTACACCCAACTATTTATTAAAAGCAGGTAAGGAGTGCAATGGAAGAGTTTCGCGATCGGGATCTTTCCCAAGATATGCTTTCGGCATATCTCTCAGCAGAGGCGGTGGCAGTAGATACGGAAACAATGGGGTTGCTACCCATGCGCGATCGGCTATGTCTGGTGCAGTTGTGCGATCCTGAAGGTAGGGTAACGGCGATCCGCATTGTCAAAGGACAGACTGAAGCCCCCAACTTAAAGCAATTGCTGGAAGCAAATCATGTCCTGAAAGTATTTCATTTTGCCCGCTTCGACCTGGCCATGCTGCGTTACCATCTTCAGATCGAAGTAACGCCAGTATTTTGCACGAAAATTGCTAGCCGACTGGCCCGAACCTACACCAATAAACATGGATTGAAAGAGTTAGTGTTAGAATTGGAAAAGGTAGAACTGGATAAATCTGCTCAAAGTTCCGATTGGGGAAATCCGGCAAACTTATCGGAAAAGCAGTTGAGCTATGCTGCTAATGACGTGCGTTATCTGTTGGGGGCGCAGCAGAAGTTAGTAGAGATGCTGCAACGGGAGGAACGATGGGAATTGGCCCAGCAATGTTTTGCCTGTTTGCCCGTCCTAGTTTCTCTGGACTTGCTCCAATATAAAGATGTGTTTGAACATTGATAATTGTGAATTGTCAATTGTCAATTGTCAATTGTCAATGGGTGTGGTCATGGGTCAGTTGGTACGGGTGGGGCCGGGGCACGGCGGCAGTTAGATTTTCATCTTCCCCGATAATTGGTGGATACGCTGCGCTGTGCCCCTACACCGAAATGATGATCGACATGCAGACTTCGGATGCGATCGCATGTGTTCGGCGTACAAATAATATTTGCGATCGGATATGGTTTCTGACATGGTAGGGGCACGGCATCCATAAATCAGCGCTCGTTACCGTCAAGTATCTATTGCCGTGCCCCGGTGCAACGGTCGCGATCTGTTGGGTGACAGAAAATTCGTGGGCAGATGATGCGATCGCATGTGGTGTGGTCAAAAGTAGTTGTAAGGGATCCCCCCCAAACCCCCCCTTCCAAAAGGGGGGGCCTTCCTGAAGCCCCCCTTTTTAAGGGGGGTTTGGGGGGATCCGGCGACTGGGAGGGCCGCCCGAACGATCAACGGGTTTTGACCACACCC
>JBFRWI010000137.1:0-20792 GCA_051439505.1 Hormoscilla sp.
TGCCGAAAAGTTGACAGGTCGCCCATAGAGGTGTAGAATATGAGAGGTGAGTATGAAAGTTGGTAAGGTCTCCGGTGCGATCGGGCATTTGAGTGTATAATATGTATGAGGAGGCAGAAAAGTGCCATAATCAAAATGGCAAAAAAGATAATGAATGATATAATGAGTATTATCGAACCCGGGCAATCACAATAATAACGATACCCAATCACCGTACAGTATGCAATCACAAATTACCTGCCATGAGTATGAAAGAAAAAAACGAAGCTCAGTTGACCGAGATGGAAGAAAGGCGATTTGATGAATTGAAATTCAAGTATAAAGCGACTAAATATTCAGATTCATCCCCTGACAGCCATCTGTATAAAGTTCTCAAAAAAATTGATGCCGACAGTCAGCTAGGAGAGTCAGATATTAACTTTTTGAAAAAGCGTCAACTGACGGAGACGCTAAAAATTGTTTCGGAGATGGAAGAAAAGCGAAGATTTGCGGAACTGAAAGTTAAGTATAAAGCGACTGAATGTGAGGATACTTCACCGGCGAACCAACTGTATGAAATTCTCAAAAAAATTGATGCAGGCAGTCAGCTACGAGAGTCAGATATTAACTTATTGAAATATGGTCAACTGACGGAGACGCTGAAGATTGTTTTGCAAATGGAAGAAAAGCGAAAATTTGCGGAACTGAAAGTTAAGTATAAAGCGACTGAATGTGAGGATACCTCACCGGCGAGCCATCTGTATGAAGTTCTCAAAAAAATTGATGCAGGCAGTCAGCTAGGAGATGCAGATATTAAATTTTTGCGAGAGCAGAAACTGACGGAGACGCTGAAACCAATGCAAGAAAAACGATTTGCGGAACTGAAAGTTAAGTATAAAGCGGGCAAATATAAAGATTCATCTCCTGACAGCCATCTATATAAAGTTCTCGAAAAAATTGATGCAGGCAGTCAGCTAGGAGAACCAGATATTAATTTCTTGAAAAAGCGGAAATTGACTGGGACGATTGCGATCGGGATTAAAAAATGCGAAAAAAGTGCTGCTAGTATAAAGTATAGGATTGAAGTGGGAGAGCCCTTGAGTGAGGCTGATGTTAATTGGCTGAGAAAAAATGGACAGACTGAGACGCTGGAGATCGGGATTGAAAAATATGCTGCTAGTTTAAAGCATAAGATTGAAGTCGGAAAGCAGTTGAGTGAGGCTGACGTTAATTGGCTCAGAAAAAATGGAGGTGAGGATGTAATTAGTTTTGCTCAAGACTTTGCTAAAGAGAAAGAAAAATTGGCGAGACTAAAGAAAAAGTATGATGTCTCGGAGTCCCAATACAAATTACCTTCTTGCCCATTGTACCCAATTCTGCAAAAGCTGGAGAAAGGAGAGCGGCTTGAGGAAATGGATGTTGCTTGGCTTCAGGAGAATAAAGTCGAAGAATCTCAACCACGTTACAGCTATTATAGCTATGATGGAGATAGCTATTATGGAGAGCGGCGTTCCCAAGGTCGAAAACTGTTTAGTGGCAAGATTTGGATCGCTTACCACAAAATAGAAGCAACTTTCTATGAACAGGAGTACGATCGCACTGGCAATAAATGGAACTTGCCCAACGCCAGTAGTCATTGGCGCAAAGCAGATGAACCGAGAGCTGCATTGAAAGTAACAGAAAATCTGAACTTTAACACAATCAAAGAAAATAAGCTCAAGTCAGCTTTGCTCACAACAAGAGGGGGTGCTTTCCGCGATCTTCATAAACTATATGACGCCGAAAAGTGCGCCAAAAAAGCGATTGAATATCAACCGCAAAGTCATCATCCTTACACTTTAATGGGCGCGATTTGTTTTGAAAGGGGTCAACATGCAGAGGGAGAACGCTGGTTTGATAAAGCAATTAAGCGTGGTGCTTCACCAAGAGATCTAGATGCAGAAATGAAGCGAGTTGTCAAAAATGCCGCTCCTAATAAGCGACGGGAACTTGTGGAATATCTGCTCAAAAAAGATCGCGCTCGATATGCTTGGGCTAAGTCTTACCTGAAGAAGGATAACAAATCAAAAAAGGCGAACAACTGATATAATAGTATTGTCAATAAGTTCGATCGCCCGCTGGGAAAAGCTCATCCAGACAGCGGGCGATCGCCTCTCACAGCTTGCCATTCACATCCAGGGAAAACTTGCCGACTTTAACTTGCTGGTTAGGTTCCCAACTGATGTATCGCAGGGTTTCTCCACTCGGTAGCGGCAGTCTGGCAAAACCCGGATCTTCTGCAAGTCGAGATAAAATGCGATCGTCAAACAAAACTAGGGTCCGGACTTGAGGCGGTAAAACTATTGGCGTTGCTTCCAGTCTGTGAACAAGAGATGTTTCCTGATAGTCATCTAGATAGAAGTTAAGGATGCGTCCGTAACGCCCTCTCGCCAGCACGACAGTCTCCGAGGCCCCAAAGCGATCGCGAATAGCTTCCACTCGCTCTTTCACAAAGCTATCGTGCTGCCGGATTTTCGTCCAGGTGCGCAACTCCCCCGGTCCCCACAGGAAAAATAAACTATTACAACTGATGACGATCGCGGCTATAATTATCCCGGCTTGGCGATGCCCGCGGGTTAAATATTGGCCGCATCGCGCGATCGCGAAACCGCCGAGCAGCACGAAGGCTGGCATAATGGTAAAACTGTGACCTTGGCGCTGAAAGTGGATAAAGATCAGGTATGCTGCCCCTGGTGCGATCCACAGCACCAGGGTTTGCACTCGCCAGTCCTGCTTCACCCGGGAGAGTATGCTTTTTCTTTCTTTCCCTAAGACCCAAAGCAGGGGGAAAAACCCCAGACCGATACAGAAGAGTAGCGCTTTCACGAGGGCGATCGCATTATTCAGCATTCCCCAAATATTATCGGCATCTTCCAGGTGGCGATCGAGCCACATCTGAATAGCTTGCCAGTAAGCAGTTACTCCCCCTGACATTGCCACCATTGGCACGGCCCACAATGCCACTCCACCTGCCATCAGCAACAATGCTACTATTATGTTTGCTCCCGAATATTTGCGATCGCGCATCCCCAAAGCAACTGCTATTGACCACAAGGGAAATAGGAAAACAGGAGTATTGGGTCGGATGCCACCCGCTAACCCCATCATGACAGCGGCAACAAAAAAGGCAATTTTGTCTCCTAACCGCAGCCGAAAACAGGCGATCGCCAGCACCAAAACCCAAGCATACTCCAGCATATAGGAGAGTCCCACCTCCCCGTAGAACCAGACCAGGGGACTCGATAGCATTAACAGACCACTCACCCAGGCCACGGATCTGCCGAACCAGCTAGCACTCAGAACGAAGGTGGCAGTGGCAGCTATCCCCGAGGCCAGAATGTTAACGCAGACCAAGCTTTGGTTGGCATCATGGAGAAACAGGTTAAACAACCGTCCCAGCAAGATGAGAAAGACAAAAGTTCCCGGGGGATGGGGCTGGTGCAACCGGACATCGAAGTCGGTCAGGGCCAGAGCAAAATTAGCCGCATCATGTTCGCTGAGGATCTCGCTTTGGAAGGGCAGGCGCGTGAGAATGCCCAGCAGTCCCAGAATGGCTGCGGTCCTCCAAATGCTGTTGGGAGTGGAAAGCTTCATCAAAGAGTTGGGTTGACATCTGGGATCATTTTCCCATGCCTAGGGCGGGCGTCTCGCCTGCCAGCGTAGTAGGGTGGGCACCGCCCACCATCCACCCTTCGACTTCGCTCAGGGACCGCAGTTGTGGTCTGATGAGCGGTGTCGAGGCCAAAAACAACCAATGGGCGCAAGACCACACCCGTGAAGGTGAGACCAACCGTGCGTACATCTCATCAATGCACCCGAGGCAGTGCCCGTAGCCCTAGATCTCAAAAAAATTCTTTGAAGGGGTTGACAAAGGAAGTAGGGCTAGGTTATGCTGTTTTTGTCGGGTAACCAAATGTTAGTTCGACAAATTTACCCAGTTAGGCTGGAAGCCTAGCCCGGAAGGGCAGTACCCGCGCTCAGTTGGTAGCCTTTTCACCGTCCCATAATTATCAGAACGAACGCAAATCATGCAAAAAGTATTTAAGGTGCTAGTGGCATTAGTCGTTGCCGCAGCTCTGACTTGGATTCCTTCCTTTACTTCCGCTCCCGCACTGGCGGCTGATGTTGAATTCCATCCTGGACTCCAGTTTACAAGCGGTTACAATGGATTTGAGCAATTCCAAAGCGGTGCTATCTTCTCGCCGGGTCATGAAGTTCACGTCTATTATGACGCGCTAAGGGCGTCTTCTGATAATAACAGTTGTCCTCCATTTGGCCCAGGGACTGAGGTAACAGGCCACGTCATGTCTGATAATAGCGGCGATATTACTGAGTTCTCCCTTGGAAATCTCGATGAGGGCGTTGACTTCGTCAAGGTTGGAGAGTTTACTACCCCTGAGTGCTTTCAACAGAGTGGTACTATCCAGATGTGGTTCACTGCAACTGGCGCTGGCTGTGTAGACAGTGATTTCGGCCAGAATTACACGTTCCCAGTAATTTGCCAGTAATAACTGTTGAGTCTGGAAATTATCCCCGAGTGAGGCCACTTAGCCTTCGCTCAGGCCCAATAACGGGATACTCGCCTTAAGGAGAACAGCCACGGCAGCAATGCTGTGGCTGTTCCCCTATTTATTAACGCTTTGATACTCTTTTCGCTAGTCGGGGGACAGATGAGGAGTGGGTCTGCGATCGCACTTAAAAACTTGTCCCGCTTAAGGTTGGTAGCCGCAATATGATTATTATTTTAATTGCTTATACAAACTGTCCGTAGTGCTATGGTGAATGTAAAATGAGGCAATTGAGAATTGATAATTGACAATTCTGATTTGATTCAGTCCTGTCAGCAACAGCCCCGATCGCCGGCGCTCTGCCACCCCAAGAGCAAAAAGGACGATCGTCCCATGCTCCCTTTCTAACCAGGGAATTGCCGTTGTATAATCTCATTAGCAGGCTCCGGGCTGGTAATGCGTCTGGTGGAGGCTCCCGCCTCCAGTCCAGCACTTACCCGAGGGTTCGGTGGCCGGAGCCTGGGAACCAGGGAAGATCTGGCCTGGTAACGCGCCGGTGGCCTCCAGCCTAGAAAATTCCCAAAAATTTGTTGTACTCTGACGAGAAGTTGTGTTATACTGATTTTTGTCAGCCCATCCAGCCTCTTGGCAGTGCTCCCAAAAATTTGTTGCACTTCTAAAGAAGTTGTGTTATGCTGATTTTGGTAGCGGACGTATAGCTCAGTTGGTTAGAGCACCACGTTGACATCGTGGGGGTCACTGGTTCGAGTCCAGTTACGTCCATTATTCCCTTCCTAAACACTGTTGTAACCATTGGTCGATGACTGATGACATCTCACCGGTCAGTCACTGCTGCTGACGATCGCGCTGCTTTCACTGCTATATCCAGCCATCCGATCGCTTCGGAAGCCTTCACAGATGGTCTCACGCCCCCACGGGACCGGTTGCAGCAAGATGCGATCGCGTGCAGTTGGGTCCTCTTTGGTGCCGGTAGCTGCTTGCGGCCCTTAACTTTAGCAGCAGTATAAACTTGCTTGAAGCCGTCCACTCTTGTGCGGAACTTGTCTCCCAGAAAATGTTAATCATTACAAAATATCTATATTCTCATTGAGTCTGAGAACAGAAAATTTAATCTGCTTAGACAAATTTTCATCCAGCAGGAAACGGATTTTCATCTATCATTACTACGAGACTGTTTTCTTTGAACGATAATTTCCTGCATACGCTTTCTCATTGGACTTGGGTTTGCTAATGCTTCTTGATAACGCTGTTCTTTCCAATCATGTAGCCGTTGCATGTAGGCATCTATATCCTCTTTATTCCGGTAGTAGTAGGTGAGAGTTGCGTGAATCTTTTCTAAATTAAGTGATGGGAAATGATCGAGAATTTCCTCTGGGGTGCATCCTTGTAAGTAATAATCTAGGACGTTATCAATTTCAATTCTATGTCCCTTGATGCGGATGTCATCAGGGTTGAAAAATTAAAAGGAATCTTCTAATTGCATAACTTAACTTTTCCTCTTATCGGGTGGGGAGTTGAGAAACCGGGTTTCTTTGAATATCTTGGTGAGTAGGCGAAAATCCTGGAAGAAACCCGGTTTCTGGTCTGCTTGCGATCGGCACGCGATCGCCGAAGCGCGGGCCTTAATACCAAAAAGTATTGAGAACTGGATATTCTTCGTGGCCTTCAGGATAGGAATAGGGAGTCTCGGGATATTCCACTAGATAATGTGCTGGATATTCTTGAAGCACATTTTCTTCGATATATCCTGTAGCAGATTCGACAAATAATTTTTCGGGATCTTCTACAAGGTCGGTTTCCTCATATATTCCTCCAACGCCGATGGCGGTATTATGGACGTTGGCATCAGTCAAGACTATATCAACCATTGATGCCCCTGATACGTCAACGCTATAAATATTAGCACTGCTAAAATTCACTTCGTTGAGGTTGGCGTTCTGAAGACTGGCATTGGTTAAGTGAGCGCCGGTTAAGTTAGCTCCCTGTAGGTTTGCACCGGTTAAGTCGGCCCCTTCCAGGTTAGCATGGGTGAGGTTTGCCCCTTCTAGGTTAGCTTCTCTCAAGTCAGCGCCGATCAGATGTTCTTCAGATAGGTTTGCTCCCGAAAGATCGCAGCGATAACATTCCTTTGTTGTCAATAACTGTTCGAGGTGTTCGGGATTCTCAGCAGAAACGGCGCTAGTAAAAAGTAGAGGAGTTACTAAGGTGAGAGTCACTAAAATTTTCTCGATCATAATTGTTCTCCTTTGTCAATCTTGCTTGACCTTTACTACTTCCTCACATTTCCCATTATAGTAGGAAAGCACATTGTCGATCGCGATCGCCCCCAGGGGTTGCTTGTGAGCCCGATCGGGTTGGCGGGTGATAGCGGTAACTTACCCCACAGACTAAGTATATAGGGTAGCAGTTCCCTGCGATCGCCCACCCAGAAACATGGCCGAGCCGGTGCTGGTGGTGCAGATCGCGACGCCCGCGCTATAGCGGGCCGGGATTTTACTGGAACCGGTGCTGGTGCCCCGTCGGGTCAATCGGACGGAGGTATGACTAAATCGAGCGCAGGGTCCGGGCGAAGCACTTGCGTAGATCTTCAATAAATCATATCAAAGCATGTCGCGCAAGTGCTAGCTGCTGCGCAGCTGCTGCGCAGGGCGCCCCTACAGGAAATTTGTATATCATGTGGGCAAGGATATTTTATCCGCTAGGGAACGCGCAATAAGTATTGAGATCCATGTTAACTCTGCTATCATAAAAATTGCCCGATCGCACTTATATCCAGAAGCACCAATGAACATCACCTATGACCGGCAAATGGATAAAATGGAAATCATGAATGGGGTAGCAAACCCGGAAACAGTTGAATCTCTATCCTTAGAAAAGCGTCATGCTTTCATGGCACTGCACCTAAAACAACGCCGCCGGCTCTTAGCGGCACAAGCTGAGGCAATGGTAGCCCATTACCAACAATATCCAGAATGGCAGGAACTACTGACAGGAGACATCCTTGATTACTAATCTACCAGACCAAGTTGATTCGCGAGCCATAAATATTGTACAACTCAAAAGCGAAAATTTGCACGGGCTACAGGCTGTAGCACGCTTCGCTATGATTGAGTTTCACGCTTTGTAGGTTGTATAATTCTGGAAAATGACTCACTGGCAGTGAAAAAATGTATTATGGATGCATCAGAACCACATGTAGAACCTCCTTACTTCGAGGTTATTACCCCGATCGGGGTGCGAGTCCGAACTACCCCTTCTTACTGGGCTAAGATCGTTACACTCAAGCACCCAATCATTAATGGCAGAGAATATTTTGTTAAAGAAGTCTTGCGAGAACCAACAGAAGTGCGTCGGAGTAGGAGCGATCCGATGCTGTACCTTTACTATAAACATGACCCACCTTATTTACTCTGTGTCGTAGCAAGGCATCTAAATGGAGAAGGGTACATCATTACTATCTACCGAACTGACAAAATTAAACGAGGAGAACTTGTATGGACGCCCTAAAAATTTACTACGATGAAGAAGGGAAAACCCTCTCAGTCTGGTTTGATGACCCCCGTAAAGAGTTCCTTACAGAGGAAACTGAAGAAGATTTTTCGTTAATTAAAGATAAAGATGGTCGTGTCATTGGGTTTGAACGGCTGAACTACAGCTTGGAAAAACCAGATGCAGTGCAAGTAGAGTTAATCAGTGTTTAGTGAGTTTAGGGAAAACTAACATTTTTCTCCTTCCCAGTCTCTGGCTGGGAAGGAGCTATAATCGTGAGAACAGTAAAGTTAGATATGGAAGGTAAAATTTGATGAACCCAAATAAATGGAAGCCCGAACATATAATTGCGCTTCTGGGTTTGATGCTGTCAATGGTGGCATTGACCAAGCTGGAAATTAAGTGGTCGATGAATATAGATATATCATCTAAGCCCGCCGTTACGGAAAAATCTGCACCGCAACAGACAACACCCACAGCACAAAAGCTGGAGTTAGCTTCAGAAGTCGGTGCCGACTACAGTCAATTGGAAAAATTACTGGCATCTGGGAAGTTTCAGGAAGCCGATCGGGAAACCAGGAGACTGATGCTGTCGATCGCCAGTCGGGAACAAGAACGCTGGCTGGATGCTAACAGTATGGCAGAATTTCCTTGTCCTGACTTGCAGGCGATCGACCAATTGTGGCAAGAATATAGTGACGGTCGCTTTGGTTTCAGCGTGCAGAAGGACATCTGGGAAGCTGTAGGTAAAGATGGAGATCAGTTTGACGATCGGGTGGGCTGGAGTGAAAATGGTAAGTTGCGACAGTATAAAGAATTGGGTTGGGAAGTGCGATCGCCTGCGGGGCACTTACCAATTGCTTTTTGGTGCGGTGGGGGAGGTTGCTTGTCGGGAGATAAGCAGGGTTGGTTCTCGGCTCCGCAAATGGTGAATAAATGTAATATCCGTTAATTTCGCTAATGGCCCAGAATGGTGGGCGATGTGCCCACCTATTCTTAATTGGGAGGAGGAACTAAAGCTCAGTTATTGCCATCGAGCGACCACGAGACACCGGTGGGATGGCGAGCTAGTTAGCGATTTGCTTTTTATGAGAGATGGCGATATCATTGAAATATAATGACATTAGTGCAAGCAGATGAGCCCTAACGAGATTATCCTAGATCCCGCAGATCGGCACTGGCTAGAAATGAAAGCAAAAGAAAATCAAACGACGATCGCCGCCTTAATCAGTCAAGCGGTTAAACGAATGCGTCAGGAAGAAGACAAAACAAAAGCACCCTCTTTTGAGGTTCTCTTAGAGCAAACACGGGGAATATGGAAAGGGTCCGATGGGTTGGAGTATCAGCAAAAAATTCGGGGGGAGTGGGCGTGAGATTCTTGCTGGATTCGGTTATCCTAATCGATCACTTTAACAATATTCCTGCGGCTACAGAGTATCTGCTCGAATCCCAAGAGGAAAGTGCTATTTCCGTAATTACTAGGGCAGAAGTTCTAGTAGGGTTTGAGCCACCTGATGCTGAGATTGCAGCCCAATTTCTCGACCAGTTTACAACCCTGGAAATGACGGTGGCAGTAGCGGACTTGGCCGCTTTATTGCGTCGCCAAGAGAGGTGGAGGCTCCCCGATGCTATTCAAGCCGCATTTTGCCAGATTTATCAACTCACCCTTGTTACTCGCAATTTTCGTGACTTTCCGCCCGATCGCTATGATTTTGTTCTGATTCCTTATACCTTTGAGAGCGGTTAAGGCAGGGACAATACTCAAGGTTCATCCCAGTGAGAGCAAATTGAAAATCGAGCAATTGTTAATTTAGAATCGAGCAATTGTTAATTGGGCTATTTTCCATTCGACATTCGTAATTATTCGCAATTAACCGTGTTTAATGCTAAAAAAGCAAAGTAGTTTTTGCCAAAGTTCGATATCCATCTGTACGGCAGTCTGATTTCCCCGATCGTCCAGGATATATTTAACCTGCTGCAATAGTTCGGCGGTGTTCATAGTTATCTTGACATCCTTTAGCTGCGGAACTTTTGAGCGATGGTGGGCGCTGCCCACCCTACGCCTTTATTATACTACCCGAAGCGATCGGGCCAATTGACCAGAGAGGCGCTACAATATCAAGGTTGTATTCGGCGACATTATTGTGATCGAACGCTATACTAAGCCCGAAATGGGCGAACTGTGGACAGATGCTTATAAGCTGAAAACCTGGCTGCAAGTGGAAATTGCTGTCTGCGAGGCCCAAGCAGAGTTGGGTTATATCCCAGCTGACGCCTTGGCAGAAATTAAGGCAAAGGCGAATTTTGACCCCCAGCGGGTGCTGGAAATTGAGGCGGAAGTCCGCCACGATGTCATCGCTTTCTTGACAAATGTGAATGAATATGTGGGCGATGCGGGCCGTTATATTCATTTGGGGTTAACCAGTTCGGACGTGTTGGATACGGCCCTGGCACTCCAATTGGTTGCGAGTCTTGATGTTTTGCTGGGACAGTTGGAAAAGCTAATTCAAGCTATTCGCTATCAGGCACAACAACATCGCTATACGGTGATGATTGGCCGATCGCACGGCATTCACGCGGAACCGATCTCCTTTGGTTTTAAGCTGGCGGGTTGGTTGGCAGAAGTGCTGCGACAGCGCGATCGCCTCTGTAACTTGGAAACTAAAATTGCCGTGGGCAAGATCTCTGGTGCGGTAGGAACCTATGCTAATATCGATCCCAAAATAGAGGCGATCGCCTGCCAGAACCTGGGACTGCAACCCGACTGCGCTTCTACTCAGGTGATCTCGCGCGATCGGCACGCAGAATTCGTGCAAACTTTAGCCCTGGTAGCTGCTTCTCTGGAACGCTTTGCCGTAGAAATTAGAAACCTGCAACGGACGGACGTGTTAGAAGTGGAAGAACATTTTGCCAAAGGACAAAAAGGTTCCTCCGCCATGCCCCACAAGCGCAACCCCATTCGTTCGGAAAGGATCTCCGGAATGGCGAGAATTCTGCGGGGAAATGCCGTTGCTGCCTTAGAAAATGTGGCCCTCTGGCACGAACGGGATATTTCTCACAGTTCCGTAGAAAGGGTAATTTTGCCCGACTCTTGCATTTTAACTCATTTCATGCTTTATGAGAGCGCCAACTTGGTAAAAAATCTCCTAGTTTACCCAGAGAACATGAAGCGGAATATGAATCTCTATGGCGGGGTTGTCTTCAGTCAGCGGGTCTTACTGGCATTGGTAGAAAAAGGTATGATTCGCGAAGAAGCATACAAAATCGTGCAATCTCTTGCCCATACAGCTTGGAATGTACCTGATGGGAATTTTCAGCAACTGATCTCTCAAGATCCTACCGTGACACAGATGTTGTCACAAACGGAAATCGAGAAATGTTTCGATCCGCAAGAACATTTGCGGCATTTGGATGAAATTTATCAGCGCTTGAGCATTTAAGATTAGTTACACCGCCGGGGGTGTCCCACCCCCGAGTTACCAGGCATCCGCCAGGTAACTCGGTAAGAGTCGGTTAAAATTGAGATCTTGCACCATTCTCGATATGTCTCCTGGCCCGCCGGGGGTTAAAACCCCCGGCTAACAGCTTAAGTGGGTTAAAACCCACTGGAACCCTTGTCGTTTATTTTTGGGAAGGGAATGTCATGAACAACAAATGCCGGAAAATTCTGCTAGCCGCAGTGGCCATCATTGCCCTGGGAACTACTGCTTGCAAATCAGATAGCAGTTCCGATGCTGGCAAACCGAATGACGATGGCAGGACTGTATACTACTGCGATCGGGCATCCGACGGTACGCCAGCGACCTTTGGCAGAAGCACGAGAGGTTCGCTAGCATTAATTCGTTGGGAATCAAACTTTTTCACTGATGCCGGGTATAGTCCGGAAAAGCGGTGTGAAATAGTATCGGCAAAATTTGAGAAATACAGGTTAGAGGGTATCCTCAACTATATTACCACGGGCAAGGAAAATGGCCAACGTGTTATTTGCGTCTCCAGGGACTACGGTGGTCGTTGTCAGGGCACCCTTTGGACTCTGAAAAAAGATGATGATGCTAGTGACTTGATTGACCAGTTATTTAAGGTCGGTCATCTTTCGGGAGTTCCGCCCCTTTCTCAAAGTTCGGATGGTTCCTCTCAATTTTACATTGACATTGATGAGATCTTGCGCAAGGCGGCTGAGAAGCAATAGATGATAATTTCCTTTGCAGTAATTTATTCTCTTCGCTGTCAGCCCGCCGGGGGTTCAAACTCCCGGCTAATAGCTAAAGTCGGTTAAAGCCGACTAATCACATAATGCTTAAATGAATTGTCTAAAAAACTCGCAAAAAGGGGTTGACAATGCTAAAAGAATGTGCCATTATAAATATATGATTTGATTCTGCTATGACAAGTAGGGATGCAGGGGTTCAGCACCCCTACATTACTGAGGGGAGATGGTTATGGGTGACTGGCGATCGGGCGATCGGGTGAAGCCTTTTGGGCACGGGATCGGAGACAATACTTCTCCGGTTAACAACCTGTCATTGCGAGGGGGGGCTGGCAAAATAATAGCTGTGTTGACCCCTGAAGCAATCCCCCCCGTTAGCGCAGCGGTGCGACGCAGGAGCACTAGCAATCTCACCGACGACTCGCCATGTGATCTTTATCTTATACAGGGCGGGGAGATTGCTTCGGGGGGTGTTATTCCTACTGCATAAGTATCTTTTAAATATCCTCCCCCCCCTCGCAATGACATAGACGACGCGCCATGTGATCTTTATCTTATACAGGGCGGGGAGATTGCTTCGGGGGGTGTTATTCCTACTGCATAAGTATCTTTTAAATATCCCCCCCCCCTCGCAATGACATATTGGCTGCTATAATAAGCGTAGTTCCTGGGCGATCGGGAAGATTATGTAGTTTACCCAGAGTGCGAAGGTGATAGAATAGAGATGGTTGACTGGAGGCGGAGCCTCAAATTGCCGTTCCCAGGGGTCGCCTAGGAACGAGGGGATGGTATATAATAGAAAAGGTGGTAGTCGGTTGAAAACCGACTTAAGCTATTAGCCCGGGGTTTGAACCCCGGGCGGGCTAACAACGAAGCGAAAGGGGGTTTGAACCCCGGGCGGGCTAACAACGAAGGGAAAAAAAACCCTGGCGGGCTAACTAACAAGGAGAAGAAAGATGAATCGTCGGACAATAGCTTTGATAGCATGTATCAGCAGTTTATCCTGGGGACCGGTGGCGCTTTATGGCTGTAATGCCATACCGGGGGTTTCTCAGCAGGCGGTGGAGGTGGCGCTCTCCCAGGAGGAATTGCGTCAAATCGCTAAATCAATTACTGTTAAGGTATGGGCCGGTGATTCTCGTGGTTCGGGCACTTTGATTATGAAGGAATCCGGGCGTTATACTGTTCTTACTAATGACCACGTCATCGCAGTGGGTTCTCCCGATCGCATCGAGACGAATGATGGGAAAATATATCCGGCGACTGCGGTGGAGAAGGTGAATTTTCAGGGGAAAGATTTGGCCCTGTTGCAGTTCAACTCCGAGGCAGATTATCCCATAGCTTCTTTGGGTCATAATGAACGGCTGTTTCCCAAGCAGCAGGTGCTGGCAGCGGGTTTCCCCTACCAACAAGAGGAGTTGGTTTTTTCAGAGGGGTCTATCACACTTTTGCCAGATAAGGCATTTAAAGGGGGCTACCGCATCGGCTACAGTAATGATATCCAAAAGGGGATGAGCGGCGGTCCGGTTCTGAATGGCGCAGGTAAGGTGATTGCTATCAATGGGATGCACGCCTATCCGTTCTTCGATCCTTATATATATGAGGATGGTACGAGACCCCAGGATAAACGGGAACGGGAGATTATCCGCAGCTCTAGTTGGGGCGTTCCTATGGCGACATTTGCTGAGTTGGCTCCCGATTTCGTGCCCTCGACTCTGGTGGAGGATGTTCGGGATATTGCGGAACAAATTACCGTGCGGATTGATTTTCCGTCGGGGAATGGTTCTGGGGTGATTATTGCGAAGAAAGGGAATACTTATACTGTCCTGACTGCGGAGCATGTGGTGCGGGATGAAGGGAAATATGAGGTGGTAACCCATGATGGCAGGCGATATCGGGTGAACTATGATAGGGTGAAATTTATGCCGGGGGCGGACTTGGCAGTGTTGGAGTTTAAGAGTCGCGAAACTTATCAAGTGGCAACTTTGGGAAATTATGACCTCAACTATGACCTCAACTATGACCTAGAAAAGGCAGTCAGATCAGTTTTTGTTTATGGGTGGTCTGGAGCGAGACAAAAAGGCAAGGAAGAACCAAGTCGTTTGTTTACTGCTGGGAATCTTATTCCTAAAGAATTCGGTAAGTTTTTGGCGAAAGATTCATATTCTTTAACTTATGGTTATGAGCTAGTTTACAACAATATTACGGCGGGAGGAGTGAGTGGTGGACCAGTATTAGATACTCGTGGGCGCGTAATTGGGATTCACGGACGTGCAGAAGGAGAGGTAATAATAGATGAAGCTTGGCAGAGACGTGAGATGCAACTGGGTTATAGTTTGGGCGTCCCAATCAACAGCTTTTTGAGGCAAGCTACCCAGGTAGGGGCGAAACCAGAGTTGCTGAAAATAGAGACTTCTGTACCACCACCAGTGACTGAGCGAGAAGGAGATTCAATCCGCGAAGTTAGGCAACCCACAGAAGTGCCCACGAACAGCGCTGATGCAATTAACTGGCTGAATTATGGCAATCAACTATGGCGGGTAAAACGACCTGAAGAAGCGCTCGCATCTTTTGACAAAGCAATTAAACTGAAGCCAGATTTTTATCAAGTTTGGTATGCACGTGGCTGGAATTTGTCTACCTCGAATAAATATCAAGAAGCCTTTGCTTCATTTGATAGAGCAACTAAAATTGAGCCAACATTTTATCCAGCTTGGCATTTGCGAGGCATGATGCTTCTTCTTTTGAACAGATACCCAGAGGCGCTGGAATCCTATAATAAGGCGATCGCACTCAACCCCAAGCACTTTACCGTTCATTTGGGTCGAGGTATCGTGCTGAGCGAATTAAAACGTTACCCAGAAGCGCTAGAAGCTTACAGTCAAGCCATTGAAATCAATCCCGACCCCGACGCCTACTATAGCCGGGGTAATGCCCACGCTAATCTGGGAAACTATCAGAGAGCGCTGACAGATTTCAACGAAGCGATTCGCCTCCAGCCTGACGATGCCGAAGTCTACTATAACCGGGGTACTGCCCACGCTAATCTAAGAGACTATCAGAGGGCGATAGTTGATTTCAACGAAGCGATTCGCCTCCAGCCTAACTATGCTGAAGCCTACTACAACCGGGGTACTGCCTACAAAATACTGGGAAAATATCAGAGGGCGATAGCCGATTACAACAAATTCATTCGCCTCAATCCTGACAATGCCGAAGCCTACTTCCATAGGGGTAATGTTCACTATCTGCTGTTCGACCATCAGAAAGCGATAGCAGATTACAACGAAGCGATTCGCCTGGAACCTGATTATGCCGTAGTCTACAGATTTCGAGGGCAGGCTCACAATTGGCTGGGAGACAATCAGAAGGCGATAGCCGATTTGAACGAAGCGATTCGCCTCAAGCCTGACTATGCCGAAGCCTACGACTACCGGGGTTATATTCGCTTTGTACAGAGCGTTCTACAGAGCGCTCTACAGAAAGATAATCAGAAGGCGATCGCACAGAGGCAGAAGGCGATCGCCGATTATCAGAAAGCCGCAGAACTCTACCACGAACAAGGGAATATGGAACAGTACCAACGAGCACAGAAGTTCCTCAAACAGATTCA
This sequence comes from Hormoscilla sp., assembly GCA_051439505.1. Taxonomy (GTDB): domain Bacteria; phylum Cyanobacteriota; class Cyanobacteriia; order Cyanobacteriales; family Desertifilaceae; genus Hormoscilla. Next base: position 15,857 of record JBFRWI010000137.1, read on the forward strand.
GCAATAGTTGAGATTCGGGAGGAAACATTTTCCGAAATCTTCGAGGAACTGATCGGTGAAATCTTGCTCGAAAACAAGCGCTTGCGCTTGCTTGTAGTTAACCCAGACGAAGAGGTGATTGTGCAATGGATACCTTAGCAAATTATCGGCAGATTATGGAACGCATCTTAACCGAGTATTCTCTAATACCCTATTCCTTCGGAGAACTGGAAAGAAAGTTAATCATCGATCGGAACTCAAACCATTACCTACTGATGACCGTAGGGTGGGAAAGAAAAAAACGAGCACACGGCTGTTTGGTTCATCTGGAAATAATAGACGGTAAAATTTGGGTTCAACGAGATGGTACGGAAGATGGCATCGCCACCGAATTGGTAGCAGCAGGCATTCCCAAAGACAGCATCGTTCTGGCGTTCCATCCTCCCTATGTTCGGCCCCATACCGAGTTTGCCGTGGGTTGATGCAAAAACGCGATCGCCCGACCGTTGGGTAAGTAGCGGAAACCCAACCCTACCATACTTATTGCCAACGGGCAAACACTAAAGTGTTTACTACGAACCCAAGGGGCAAACACTTTAGTGTTTATTACGAACGGTGCGATCGGCCTTTGTCCATGACCTGCTAACATATAGTTATTAACCTCAAATAGATGCCATCATGCTTGTAACTGAATTAATGCCAGTCATTCGAGAGTTATCCCGCGAAGAGAAGCTACAGCTTATGGAATTTATCCAGTCCGAACTCGAACAAGAAGATATAATGCCGTTCCAACCTGGAGTCAGTTATCCAGTTTGGTCCCCTTCTGAGGCCCATGAAGCTGCCCATATCCTGTCAAAGATGCTAGCAGAACATCATCAAGCTAAAGATGCTTAATTCACAAATATTCTCTTTCCTGCCAAAGTCCGATCGGTCGATCGCCCGTACTGCGCGTTCCCTTGATAATTGGTTCCCCGCTGATAATTTCACTATCCTTGACAATGTAACAATGTTCCGTTGCTTGGAGCATATTACCTCTACTTTACCCCGATCGCCCGTTGCTTTTCTTCATATTGTAGCACCCGATCGTACTCTCCCAGGGCATTACATGCTAATATCAAGCTATTGAGAGTTTGTCCCGCCAACCGCCGGTCTTGCAATTGCTCCGCTACCTGCAACCTTTGTTCGTAATACCTGGCTGCCGTGGCATATTTCCCCAAACTGTCGTAAACTACTGCTAGAGCACCTAATGCCTGCTCTTCCCACCGCCAGTCTTGCAGTTCCTTGGCGACTTCCAACCGCTGATCGTAGTAGTATATTGCTCGATCGTAATCCCCCAAGGTTTGGCAAGTATTTCCCAAGTTTCTCAGGATCTGTCCTGCCATTTTCCCGTTCGATATCTCTCTCGCTAGCTGCCACACTTGCTCGTAATATGCGATCGCCCGCTCGTACTCTCCCAAGGCGTAGTAAGCATTTCCCAAGTTTCTGAGAATTTGCCCTTCCCTGGCCCGATCGCCCAAGCTCTCCACTGCCGACAAGCTCAACTTCTGGTATTCTATAGTCCGGGGCAAATCGGACATCGCCTTATATACCAGTCCCAGATTATTCAGCGCTGCCACTTCCAGCCCTTTATCATCCAATTTCTGGGCTATACTTAAACTCTGCTCCTGACAGTCGATCGCCCGATCGTATGCTTCCAGATGACGATAGCCATTCCCCAACAGTCCCAACCCATGTGCTTCCATCCGCTGGTCTCGCAGTTCTTGCGCGATGTCCAGTCGCTGCTGCTGGTAGGCGATCGCCCCCTCATAGTTCCCCTCACTGTAGCAGACATTACTCAGATGGCAGAGGACAACTGCGACCCCCGACTGATTTTCTAGTTGCCTATAGATGCTCAATGCTTGTTGCCAACCTGCTTTCGCACTATCCCATTCTCGCCGGGACTGCTGCTCTTTTCCTTGCTCCATCAACTGGTCTGCCAATGTTTGCAGCACCGATGGATCTGCCGACCCCCCCACCATATCCATCTGCTCCCCTGGCACCATCGTTTCCCGTTCCGACTGACTTAATTGCTCCATTCGCCAAAGCTCCATTTGCCTACTCTTCCTTGTCATCTGGAGAAGCTGCCCGATCGCTCCTATCCGGACTCCTGCTATTCATTTCCCCACCTTATCTTTTCTTCTCGCCCTCATTCTTCCGCAATTTCCCCGATATTTGCTAACTTTTCTTAAATTTTTCCGACGGCATCTCTACTTGATAGCATCCGCATCTATTTTTGTCAAGCAAAAGGAAAAGATGTTGACAAAAATAGCTCCCATCTGAGATTATGCCACAAGTGCAGACTAGAATCACGATCGATTAAAAGGAGAAAAATCAGATATGCTCGTCGAGTTAGAGAATGCTGGCTTTGAGGCGATCGCCCTCCCTGAAAGCGAATTTACTAACGAACCGCCACCGGGTTGGGAGTTATACAACCCGGATGGTTTGGTGCCGGATCGTCCCACAGATAGCAGTTCCGCTACGGGGACTTTTAATGCCGACGCCGAGGCTTTTCCAGGAGAAGCACCAGAAGGGGAAAATACAGGATATGTATTTATCGTAGAAGAACCGGGCACCGGTGTGGCGGGTTTGAGCCAAACAACTTCTACTGTCCTGGCACCCAATACCCAGTATACCTTGCAGGTGGCAGTGGGCAATTCAGCAGGAACAGAAACGGGGGAGGGCTCAGATGAGTTTGACTTAACAGGTTTTCCAGGCTATCTGGTAGAATTGCTCGCCGGAGAACGAGCGATCGCAGCAGACTACAACACTGTTACTATTGCAGAAGGAACGTTTGCCACTTCGACAGTCACCTTTACGACAGGAGGAAAGAACCCCCTATTGGGAGAAAATTTGTCGGCCCGTCTCATTAACCGGGGAAACGCTGGGGTGGTAGTTGACTTTGATGACGTGCAGTTGAACGCAGAAGCAGTTGAAGAAGATCGCCCCAATATCTTCATAGAAAATGCAGGCTTTGAGGCGATAATAGTCCGAGACGGTGCCGCTTTGAACGATCCGCCTCCGGGTTGGGAATTATACGATCCAGACGGTCTGGTGCCAGATGTGATAACCAGCAGCAATTCCGAGGTGGGTACCTTTAATGCCGATACAATAGCTTATCCCACAGAAGCCCCAGAAGGAGAAAATGTGGGATATACCTTTATCCTGGAAGAACCGGGTAGTGGCGTTTTAGGTTTAAGTCAAACTCTAGGCGCTGTCCTGGAACCGAACACCGAGTACAGTTTGCAGGTGCAAGTCGGCAATGCTGGAAATACAGTACCAGGGGATGAGGTGGTCTTTGACTTAGCAGGTTTTCCAGGCTATCGGGTAGAATTACTCGCAGGTGAAGAAGTCCTGGCAGTTGATGACAATAGTCTGACTATCGAGGAGGGAACTTTTGCAACTTCAACAGTTACCTTTACCACTGCGACTGATAATCCCCTGTTGGGAGAAAATCTGTCCATTCGCCTGATTAACCTTCTGGAAGATTCTGCTATTGCCGTTGACTTTGATGAGGTGCAGTTAACCGCAGAACCAGTTAACCCTGACGATCGCCCCAATATTACCATCGAAAATGCCGGGTTTGAGGCGATCGCCCTCCCTGACGGCGACTTTACCATCGAACCCCCGCCGGGTTGGGAACTATACAACCCCGATGGTTTAGTGCCAGAAACAGTAACTGATACAACTTCAACAGTGGGTACTTTTGATGCTGGGACAGTTAACTATCCCGAAGAAGCACCAGAAGGGGAAAATGGTGGATATGTATTTCTCCTGGACGAACCGGGTAGCGGCGTGGCGGGTTTAACCCAGACTTTAGATACTCGTCTCGCACCGAACCGGCGATATACTTTGCAAGTGGAGGTAGGCAATACTGGAGGTACAGAAACAGGGGATGAACTAGAGTTTAACTTCGCTGGGTTTCCTGGCTATCGGGTAGAATTACTCGCAGGTGAAGAAGTCCTGGCAGTTGATGACAATAGTCTGACTATCGAAGAGGGAACCTTTGCCACTTCAACAGTAACCTTTACTGCTACTGCTGATAATCCCCTGTTGGGAGAAAACCTGTCCATTCGCCTGATTAACATTCTGGAAGGTCCGGGAATAGAAGTAGATTTCGATCGCGTGCAGTTGACCTCTGCACCGGTAATGCCGCCTCCAGGAAATCCCATCGTCGGAACTCCAGGGCCCGATCGCCTACGCGGCACTCGCAGAAATGATGCTATCTTTGGTCAAGGTGGGGACGATCGCCTGTTTGCTGGTCCGGGTAACGACATGCTTGATGGCGGTCAGGGCAATGACATTTTATTTGGCGGACCTGGCAATGATACCCTGATTGGTGGTATGGGTCGAGATATTCTGATTGGTGGCAGTGAAAGCGATACCTTTGTTCTGGACGCCAACGCCGCAGTTACCAGTCCGCGTATGGCCGATCGGATCGTAGCTTTTCAGGTGAATTTGGTCGATCCTTCTACCCCGATCGATCGCATCGGACTTGCGGGAGGATTAACTCCAGCAGACCTGAGTCTAGACTTGAATAATGGCAACACTATTATCTCCATTGCCGAGACAGACCAAATCTTAGGTATTGTGGCAGATGTCGCGCCCGATCGGCTAATGGGACGCTTCGTTTCCGTATAATTGAGTTAAGCTATGGTTCATCTCGAAGGCATTGATGTCAGCTGATTGCTGTTGCCCAAACCTGCAAAGGGTGGGCGGTGCCCACCCTACTAAATTCTCTAGTGACCAGGGTCTCCCGGGTCACTCCCGGTTGAGGTTCCCGCCTCCTGGCCTGGGTGTGGTCAAAAGTAGTTGTAAGGGATCCCCCCCAAACCCCCCCTTCCAAAAGGGGGGGCCTTCCTGAAGCCCCCCTTTTTAAGGGGGGTTTGGGGGGATCCGGCGACTGGGAGGGCCGCCCGAA
>JBFRWI010000138.1:0-8053 GCA_051439505.1 Hormoscilla sp.
TTGACAAACTCTACAAAGTTAGTTATATTATATTTATAAGTGAAGGTTCATGGGGGCTTGGAAAATAAACAAGCCCAAGCGAAACCAGGGATGCCCGGCCCGGACTGCGCAAAAAGCGCCTAAAAAAAGGGTTAAGCAACGAAAATAGGCGTTTTTTGCGTAACTCCGGGTCAGGTAAATCTCTATATCGCTCACACCGACTCCACAAGGAGAGCCCTGTGGCGGGGCTCTCCTGCGCATTTTTAAATGATCGCGATCGCATCCACCACCGACGGGCGATCGCACCTACGGGACCAGAAACCCGGTTTCTTTTTGAACCTTGGCTAAAGATTAGAGGATATCTCAGAAACCCGGTTTCTCGCAACTGGCGGGCGATCGGGCAGGTCAAGGCAAAGCCCCTTGCATCTTACCCAACCAGTCAATCAAGTTTTCCAGTTGCTTGTGGGTAGGGAGAACTGCTAAACCCCGAACGGTGACTTTACCCTTGCTGTAGACAAAGCGCGATCGCAGATGTGCTGGCAGCTTTTCCTTAAGTAAATTCCAGGCCGGTTCTTCCATGGGGGTTTCCATAGCCACATGCTGTTTGCCCTCGGGTTTAATGCGAGAGAAACCGAGAGTTTTAGCCACCTGCTTGAGTGCCATCACCCGCAATAGTTGCTGGGCCGGGGCGGGGATGGTACCGTAGCGATCGCACCAACCAGCAGCAATTTGAGTCAATTCCGTGGGGGAACTGGCAGTAGCCACAGCGCGATAAGCACTCATTTTTTGTTCCAGATCGGGGATATAATTAGTAGGGATAAAGGCCGTGAGACTGAGGTCAATTTGGGTATCATCAACTTGAGGAATTTTCTGTCCTTGAATTTCCCGGATGGCCTCTTGCAGCATTTCCATATAGAGGTCGAAACCGATCGCATCCATCTGTCCGGACTGTTCGACTCCCAAAAGATTGCCAACGCCGCGAATTTCCATATCCCGCACGGCCAATTGATAACCGGAACCCAGTTGAGTAAATTCCTGAATGGCCCGCAAGCGCTTGCGGGCCACATCAGAAAGTTTCTCGTGGGGGTAAAATAGCCAAGCATGAGCTTGAATGCCCGCCCGTCCCACCCGGCCCCGCAACTGGTAGAGTTGAGAAAGGCCGAAAAGATGGGCATCTTCGATTAAGATAGTGTTCACCCGGGGGATATCTAAACCAGATTCGATAATGGTAGTGCAGACCATAATATCTGCGTCGCCGCTGCTGAAATTCAGCATGGTACTTTCCAACTCATTATCCAGCATTTGGCCGTGGGCGATCGCCATGCGGGCCCCAGGAATCATTTCCCGGAGTTGACTGCTAATTTCTTCAATGCCCTCGATGCGGGGGACAACATAAAAAATTTGACCGCCGCGATCCAACTCTTGACGAATAGCAGTTTTCACAGCATCTTTATCGTAGGGTAAAAGATGAGTTTTAATCGACCGGCGTCCGGGGGGAGGAGTAGTAATAAGACTCATTTCCCGGACCCCAGAGAGGGACATATACAGAGTGCGAGGAATAGGGGTGGCCGAGAGAGTCAGGACATCCACCTGAGTTTTCATGGCTTTAATCTTTTCCTTATGATTAACACCAAAGCGCTGTTCTTCATCAACCACCAACAAACCTAAATCCCGGAATTTAACCTCCTTACTGAGAATAGCTTGCGTGCCCACCACCACATCTAATTCCCCCGTGGCCAGTCGCTTGTGGATTGAGCGGCGTTCCTCAGGGGTACGGAAGCGGTTGAGTAAACCCACATGGATGGGGTAAGGAGCAAAACGCTCCTTGAGAGTATGATAATGCTGTTGAGTGAGGATAGTCGTCGGGGCAAGTAAAGCCACCTGCTTGCCAGCAGTAACGGCCTTAAAGATGCCCCGAATTGCCACTTCCGTTTTCCCGAAACCCACATCACCGCAAACCAGTCTGTCCATCGGTCGCGGCGACTCCAGGTCCCGCTTGACATCTTGAGTGGCCTTCAACTGGTCCGGTGTGGGTTGATAGGGAAAAGAGTCTTCTAATTCCCTTTGCCAGGGAGAATCTTCCGGATAGGCAAAACCCGTTTGCTGCGATCGCTGGGCGTAAAGTCCGATCAAGTCAACGGCCAATTTTTTGACCGTTTTGCGGACTTTATTCTTAGTATTCTTCCAGGTATTGCCAGTTAACTTATGCAATTGGGGTTTCTGGCCCGCAGCAGTTCTATGGCGGGACAAAGTCCCCAACTGGTCAGCTGCCACCCGCAGGGAACCATCGGCATATTTAATTACCAGATACTCGCGGGTTTCATTGTTTATGGTCAGGTTTTCTAGCTGGATAAATTGGCCGATACCATGATGGCGGTGAACCACATAATCTCCCGGTTCCAGCTTGTTGGGGTCCACCTGTTGGGAAGCAGCGCGACGGCGCTTGCGGACGTAGCCCGGGGTGGCGAGGGAATGCTGACCGTAGAACTCCCGATCGGTCACCACTAGCAGGCGGAAAGTGGGGAGAATAAACCCTTCCAATTCTGCCCCGCCCGAGTATTTCAGGGCAACGGGGGTATACATTAACAGGAGTTTATCAATAGCAGGATAGTCCCGGGGGTTAGGGACGAAATGGGCAGGACAATCATGTTCTTGCAAGAGGGCAACGGAACGGGAAGGTTGGGCGGAGACCACAAAGGTAGAAAAGCGCTGAACTGCTTCTTCTCTGATAGTTTGGGCCAGTTTAGCAAATTGATGGGGCAAAACTGGCACGGGGCGGGCCGCCAGATTAATACTGTCTTCAGTGGGGGCAGTTTCCGTTCCTAGTTCCGATAAATGTAATTGCTTGAATGAAACTGCTGCTGCCAAAGATTCGGCAAAATTTCGATGTATTTTCGGCAAGGATATTCCCGAATTTACCAAAGACCATTGTTCTTCAGCGTGGGCCAACCAGCTATTGCTATGGGCCGCAGATTGGATGGGTTCGTCAATGGCAATTAAGGTATTTGGTGGCAAGTAGTCGAGTAAAGAAGCGGGTTGGGGAAAAGCTAGTCCCAGAAAGCGTCGGATCCCTTCTGATTCTTCTATATCCTGTGGGAGATGGGCCTTGATAATGGGAGCAAAATCCGTAGGGGTGAGGATTAGCTGCTGAATGCGATCGAGGGATCGCTGGGTGCTGGGGTCGAACTCCCGCAGTTGTTCCAGTTCATCTCCAAACCATTCCAAGCGCACGGGCAATTCGGAAGCGACGGGGAAGATGTCAACTATATCACCCCGGCGACTCCATTGTCCTTCCGTTTCCACCAGGTGTACGCGATCGTAACCCAATTGCACGAGTTGTCGATCGAGGGTTTGTTGGTCGGAAGACATGCCCTGTTGCAAGGTAACAAAATAAGGTCTGAGGGCATCAGGTGGGGGCAGATGGGGTTGGAGCGATCGCTCGGTAGCGACGATCGCCATATTAGATTCTCCGGCAGTCGATTTAGCGACCAAATCAGCCAAGACCTGTATTTGGCCCCAAGTCATTTCCGACTCAGGGTCAAAAGGTTCATAGGGAGAAGCTTCCGAGGTAGGATAAAAATGCCAAATCTGCCAACCCATAGCCTCCAGTTGAGTAACCCAACGACTAGCTTCTTCGGTAGTAGCAGTAACTACAAACAGAGGGCGTTTCTGGGCCTGAGCAAAAGCGGAGGCCACCAATCCTTTCGGGAAGCGGGGGATCCCCTGGAGGGTCAGGCACCCGGACCTTTGCAGTTTTCCGAGCAGTTCCTTCGTCAGTTGAGAGCGTGCGATTTCGCGAATAATTGCAGAGAAAGCCATAGGAAAAATGATTAAAAAGAATTGCTGTACTATAATAACAATTAGTGAGTAGTAAGTAGGTGTGCATTGGTAAACTGACTCATGTAAACTAAGTAGATGTTTTGCCAAAATACCGGAAATCCTCTCCTGATGCGAGGTTCAGCTATGTTGACATTCCAACGAACACAAACCGCGCAGCGTTGCGAGGCCCTTCGCAATCTCGAACTACTTCCCTACGAACTACTTATAGCGTTTCTCTCTCTCGATATGCATTAACAATATATCACGCTCGGCAAGAGAACTGCTAGATTATACTCAATTAACAACCGCAAATAATTGTGATTGGCGAGGGGCCAGAAAAACTAAGTAGCAGACCATACGTGCTGTCCGGATGGAGGCGCTCGGGGAACCGGTGCGGGAGGCAGAAGGGGCCATGAATCAAAAAAACGGGTAGGGGAGGGACTTTCGGCGAGAGGGGTCAGACCCCCCACGGGAAAAGTCGTTGTGTACCAGCGACAAAAATAGGATTTTTTCATGGTCGTCAGGGACAGAACAGCAGAAACACTGTTTGAGCAATGGGCAAACATTGATATGATTGACATTTAGATGAGATGTAATTGAGAAGCTCGATGCCGAATCGAATCCCTTCAGATGGCAGAGTAAAAAAGAAAGATAACGGTCGTGTTACCCTAATTGGAGGCATAAGGAGGGGAACCAACCATTTCCCGGATTGGTTTATGGGGCAGAAACCAGAGTCAGACAATGGCAGTTCGTCAAAAGCAAGCACCAGTGGGTGGGTAATCGGTTTAGTCGGTGCTACTGCCTTGGTGATGGTGGTTGGCGTTTACAGCCTGTTGTCCGACTCAGAGGAACGGCAGACCCAGACCGTGCAAGCAAATCCCAGTAGTGTGGTCACATCGGTGACGGCCTTGGGGCGTCTGGAACCGGAAGGAGAAGTGGTCAACCTGTCCAGTCCGACATCCAACGAGGGCGGCACCAGCAGGATTACGAAACTACTGGTGGAAGAGGGGGACCAAGTCAGCGCAGGACAGGTGGTGGGAATTCTGGACAGCCGCGATCGCCTGAAAGCGAGGTTAGACACGGCAAAAAAAGAAGTGGGTATCGCCCAAGCGCAGTTGAACCGGGTAAGAGCCGGTGCTAAACCGGGAGAAATAGCGGCCCAAGAGGCAGAAATAGAGCGGCTGAAGGCTCAACTGCAGGGAGAAACTACCACTATCCAGGAGAGGATCGATCGGTTAAAGGCGGAGTTAAGGGGGGAAACAGCCACTCAAGAGGCGGGGATTAAAGCATTAGAGGCCGAGTTAGGGAATGCAGAAAGAGAGTATACCCGCTATCAGAAGTTACACTTAGATGGTGCCGTAAGCACGTCGGAGTTTGAAAGTAAAGTGCTCATCTGGCAAAGGGCGAGGGAACGATTGAATGAGGCCAGAGCGAATTTGAGTAAAACTCAGTTAACTTTACAAAAGCAGATCATCGAAACCCAAGCTACGTTAAATCAAGTAGAATCAACTCTGCAACAGCAAATTAACCAGGCAGAAGCGACCCTGGAACAAATTTCCGAGGTGCGAGATGTGGATATCGAAGCGGTAGAAGCGGAAGTGGAACGGGCGATCGCGGCGGTGAGTATGGCGCAAGCAGAACTGGAATTGGCCTTCGTGCGATCGCCTCTTGATGGTCGCATCCTTAAAATCCATACCCGTCCGGGGGAGAGAGTGGGTGATGAGGGGATTGTAGAAATAGGAAACACCGATCAGATGTATGCAATAGCAGAAGTATATGAAACAGATATAGGGAAAGTAAGGATAGGTCAGCGGGCAGTAGTAACAAGCGAACATGGAGGTTTTGAGGGAGAATTACAGGGAACGGTAGACCAAATTGGCTTGAGAATTGGCAAGCAAGACGTGTTGGATAGCGATCCGGTAGCAGCAGAAGATGCGAGAGTGGTAGAAGTGAAAATTCGGCTGGATGAGTCAGATAGCAAAAAGGTTTTTGGCTTAACAAATTTGAAAGTGCGGGTCAGAATTGATATTTGATTTGCCAATTGCGAATCGACAATTGCGAATCGACAATTGCGAATGGACAATTGCGAATCGACAATTGCGAATGGGGAATCAATCTTCGCTGTCAGCCCGCCGGGGGTTAAAACCCCCGCGTTCCCAGGCGGAGCCAGGTAACGAGGCTAATAGTTAGTTATTCTCGTTCCTAGGCTCCGCCTGGGAACGTAGTTTGGAGGATCCCGCCTCCGTACCTGGTTAATTGGAGATCGCCCGGTCAGGAGGTAAAAAAAATCGCCCCCTGGAAGCAGAAAGGGGCGATATTTTAATGGGAGCAATAAAGACAATTGCTTGTCGTCCTTAAGCTTCGCTATTACCAAGCTCGCCTACTGTCATGGTAGATAGTTCCTTCTCCAGGAGCTTGAGAATTCTTTGTTTATCTGACTCTTCCAGATCTCTTATTTCTATACTGTCTTCTTTGACTCTTAAAGACGGTGAAATCTTTTTTTTGCCCTCCCAAGGCTTGAGGGCTACAATTGCTGAGATTAAAGAGACCATAGATGCTACAGCAGCGATCGAAAACATGATTTCTAACATTTTGAGAACCTCTCACTAACTATTCTTAGTTTTTGCGTGGTAAGTGGCCTTGGCAACATTACTTTCAAAACTCACCTCCCTATTGTATATAATACAGTAGTTTGGTTAAAGATTCCCAAAAATAAGAGATTTTTTGGGAATTCTTGGGGTTTTGTGAAACCTTGATTGTCTCGTTACCAGCGTCCCACTGAGAACGAAATATACTGGACTAAGTTGGTTCAGGATAATTTTGACAACGAGGATCTCGACCTAGATCGACCTTCAGACTTTGGCAATGTTGCGTCTCGATGGCTGAAAAAGTAAGGCAGAGTCAGGGCCGATCGCCCGCCGTCGCGCAAAAATATTGTATACTGGAATCCATTGGGAGTTAACATATGAGTATGCAGTATCAAGACATCATCACCATTGAACTGGGTAAGCGTAGCGGTAAGCCATGTATTCGCGGGATAATGCTAGAGTCAGAAATAGCCCAAGCAGAAGAAGATTTATTGTCAGAAGACCCAAGGGTGCAAGCTGAAATTCAGTCAGCGCGACTCGCCTATCAGAAAGGCGACTATCAAACGATCGAGGAGTACATCGCCTCCCGATCGGGCAGCAAACCATGAAAGTAATTGAGCAAACGCCCATTCGTCTGACACTCCGTGCTTACCCCTGGAGTGCCTGGATCGTTGGTAGCATTTGGCTGGCCATCGGACTCTATTTCCTGTTTGTCATATTTATCGGCGCGATCGCACTTTTTATCGGACTCCTGTATCTCCTGCTTGTCGCTCAAATCGAAACATGCTATATTGACAAAATCATGGGATTAATAATCTTGACAGAATATGGATTATGCGGGACAAAAGTCAGAGAATATGCGATCGGGGCGATCGGGGCAGTAGAAGTAGAACAGTACAAAATCCGCAGCAAAGGTCATACTCGGGTTGGCTACCGCACGGTCCTAGTGCTGAACAGGGGCGATCGCGTACCTGTTACTGTTCGCTACAAAAGTTGCCGTAAAAGTCAACAAGCAATAGCCGATCGCATCCGCGCCTTTCTCCACCTGTAAACAGGATCCTGCTAATCGTCAATCTCCAAATCAGCATACTGAGCGAAGTCTCCCAAGTAGCGCCCCTTCCCAGCAGCAGCTTGTTCGAGACCGCGTCGCAGAGAGGCAAGAGCCTCCGGGTTTTTCCACAGCCATAATTCTCCCTCTGGAATGTTCTCCGCAGGATCCAGCAATATTTGTCCCGCATCGTTGATAAAAACTCGGTAGCTTTTCTCTTGCACTTCCTGTCCCAAGTTGATACTGCCTTCCTTATCAGTCTGTACTACAGTTGTAAATGGGCGGAAAATTTGTTTTACGATCATACTGTTTTCCACAGAGATAATTGAGATTACACTCTATCTTACCACCATAGACCGCAAAATAGATGCGATCGGCCCCAATACTTCAAGGTTTTGTATTTTATTTGTCATTGCGAGAGGGGGTACGTAGCGATTAACTTATGCTTTATGAGTCGCGCAGCGTTGCGAGGCACGAAGCAATCCCCCCCGTTAGGGGGGCCGGGCCGCGGCGGGGGGGCGGGGGGCGGAAAGGGGGGGGGGCGGGGGGGCGCCCCAAAAAATAGCGTGGGGGGTGGCCCCCCCCACCGGGCAAAAAAAAAAAAAAAGAAAGATATAAA
>JBFRWI010000139.1:0-4404 GCA_051439505.1 Hormoscilla sp.
TGGCTGGCAAAATCAGTGAATCTGGAAGCGATACAATTAATCAACCGCTTGCGGAGTCCCCAGCAGTCGATCGTATATCCAACAACCAATAGCGGTTATGGTACGCAGTCTGGCGAGACTTACTGCACTGAAGAAACTCCTCTAGAACCCATTTCTCTCTATGGACAAACGAAAGTCCAAGCGGAACAGGAGGTGCTCAATAGTCCTAATGCGATTACCCTACGTCTGGCTACAGTATTTGGGATGTCTCCCCGGATGCGTCTGGATTTGCTAGTGAACCACTTTGTTTATGCAGCGGTGACGGATGGCTATATTGTCCTGTTTGAGAAAGACTTTAAGCGGAACTATATCCACATCCGCGATGTAGCAGATTGCATGATTCACTGCATCGAAAATGGCGATCGGATGGTGGGGCGTCCCTATAATGCGGGACTAGATGCGGCGAACCTGTCGAAGGAAGAGTTGGCGCTCAAGGTGAAAGAATACGTGCCGAATTTTTATCTCCACTTTGCCCCGATCGGGAGCGACCCGGATAAGCGTAACTATATCGTATCTAATCAACGATTGCGCGAGGCGGGGTTTGAAGCAAAGCGATCGCTGGATGAGGGGATTCAAGAATTGCTCAAAGGCTATCGGATGATGGGACGGATGCCGTTCAAAAACATTTGATTTGATATGTAACTAATGGCAGTACAGGAACTCGCAGATACCCAAGCGGCGATATTGGCTGGAGGGATGGGAACTCGGTTGCGTTCTGTAGTAGCAGATCGCCCGAAAGTGCTAGCCAAAGTAGGCGATCGCCCCTTTCTTGCCTACCTATTAGATAGGTTAGCAGCAGCTGGGATTGCCGAAGTAGTATTGTGCATCGGATACTTGGGGACGCAGGTGCAGACGACCTTCGGCGACACCTATAAAAATCTGAATCTAGTCTACTCCCAAGAATCATCGCCCCTAGGAACTGCTGGGGCCCTAAGACTAGCACTACCCCTGTTAAAGTCCGAGTCTGTCCTCGTGATGAACGGCGACTCCTTTTGCGATGTGAGCTTCCAGGAATTCTGGGCGCGACATTGTATCAAAAAGGCAGAGGTCACCTTAGCTCTCACGAAAGTACCTGACACCAGGCGCTACGGTAGAGTGCAAGTGGATACTGATGGCAAAGTGCTGAGTTTTGAGGAAAAGGGCAATAGCAGCGGTGCTGGGTGGATAAATGCAGGAATATATCTGTTGCAGCGCCAGCAGCTCTCAGAAATTCCATCAACTGGGTCTGTATCCCTAGAAAGGGAAATGTTACCTACCTGGATTCGTACCGGGGTCTACAGTTACCAAGCAAACGGGCGTTTTATCGATATAGGGACGCCGGAAAGCTATGCCCAGGCAGAAGAATTTTTTGGGGTGAATGATCGAGGATGAAACCGAAAGCTTACGTATTGCTAGACCGAGACGGCACAATAATTAGAGAGTGTCATTATCTTTCCGATCCAGAACGGGTAGAGTTGCTCCCTGGGGCTGCTAGCGGTCTGCGTAAAATGAGAGAGATGGGATTTGGTCTAGTTGCAATTACCAATCAATCAGGCATTGGTAGAGGCTACTTTGACCTAGACCGTCTGGCACTGATTCATCAACGCTTGCACGAACTCCTGGCAGCAGAAGGGGTATGGTTGGATGGGATTTATTTCTGTCCCCACAGGCCAGCGGATAATTGTCAGTGTCGCAAACCTCGGACGGGAATGGTGCAGCGGGCAGCAGAAGAGCTAGATTTCGATCCCAAAGCTAGCTTCGCGATCGGGGATAAACCCTGCGATATCGAGTTAGGACAAGCAGTAGGGGCGACAACCTTCCTGGTGCGGACGGGATATGGGGAAAAGTTGGCAAATGAAGGGTATGCGATCGCCGATTATATAGTTGAGGATTTATCGGCAGCAGCAAAGGCGATCTCGGTGATAATTTCGCGATCTGAGAGGAGAATGACAGATGCAGTCAGAGGTTAATAGTCCCTGGCAGAAAGCTCGCCATCACCTGCTGGAAAGCGCTCAAGTTAAACAGCAGGTAGTAGAAAACTGCCTGGAATCGATTATAGCAGCTACAGATTTGATTACAGATACATTTCAGTCGGGTGGGAAGTTGCTGTTGTGCGGAAATGGTGGTAGTGCTGCTGATTGTCAGCATATGGCATCGGAACTGGTATCTCGGTTAACGAAAGATTTCGATCGCCCCGGACTGCCCGCGATCGCCCTAACCACGGATACCTCCTATTTGACAGCTTATGCCAATGATTGTGGTTTTGACGGCGTATTTGAGCGACAGGTTCAAGCATTGGGAAAGCCCTCTGATGTGATTATGGCGATCAGCACTAGCGGCAACTCGCCCAACGCCCTCCTGGCAGTGAAGGCGGCAAAAGAACTCGGAATGAGAACGATCGCCTTGACAGGAAACTGTGGAGGCAAAATTTCGGGAATTGCTAATATTGCTATTGTAGTTCCTTCAAGTGATACCCAGTATATTCAGGAAGCACATCTGGCCATAGAACATATTATTTGTGGTCTAATAGAAAGTAACCTATTTGGTGAAAAAGTCAGCACGGTTAACAGCAAAACAGAGAAGCAGGCCCCATGATTATTAGCCGAACACCCTTTAGGATATCCTTTTTTGGCGGCGGAACAGATTATCCAGCTTGGTATCGCCTGCATGGTGGTGCCGTGCTGGCTACCACGATCGACAAATACTGCTATCTGACCTGCAGGTATCTACCCCCTTTCTTTGAACATCGCTCCCGGGTAGTCTGGTCGAAAATAGAGATGTGTCAAACCTTGGATGAAATTAGTCATCCGGTCGTGCGGGAAACATTACGCTACTTGAAAATAGACCGGGGTGTGGAGGTCCATCATGATGGGGACTTGCCAGCTAGAAGTGGCATGGGTTCTAGTTCGGCCTTTGCTGTGGGAATCTTGCACGCCTTTTATGCCCTCAAGGGGCAAATGCCTAGCAAACAACAATTGGCAAAAGAGAGCATCTACATAGAGCAAGAGATTATCAAAGAAACCGTGGGGTCTCAGGATCAGGTATCAGCAGCCTATGGGGGTCTAAACCATATTACCTTTATGCCTAACGAGGAAATATCGGTGAGACCAATTACTATTTCCCAGGACCGAATGGAGGAATTTAACTCCCATCTGATGCTGTTTTATACCGGAATTAAGCGGACGGCATCAGATGTGGCGGAGAGTTATGTAAATGCGATCGACAGCCGCAAAAGACAGTTACGGATCATGAAAGATATGGTCGAAGAAGGTCTGACAATTTTGAATAGCGGTCAAGACCTAACTGACTTTGGCTCGCTTTTGCATGAAGCCTGGCAGGTGAAACGCAGTCTGAGTGCCAAAGTGTCTAATTCCCATGTTGACGACCTTTACGAACAGGCCCGTGCATCTGGCGCGATCGGGGGTAAGCTGACAGGGGCAGGGGGCGGTGGTTTTTTGTTACTATTTGTCCCGCCCGATCGCCAAGCTAAGGTGAAAGCTGAACTCAAGCAGGTAATTCACGTCCCATTCAAGTTTGAATTTTCTGGCAGTCAGATCGTATTCTTTGACCGCGAAGTAGATTACTCAGCGGAGGAGAATAGTCGCGCAGAGAGTTCGGTTCCAGTTTTTCAGGAACTAGCGCATCTGGAAAATGGAGCTAAGAATATAGAGCAGGAGTCTCCCGTAAAGATTGGCGATCGCTAACCCCCAAACTCAAGGCAAAATATATGAATAGCAGTAAAGATATTAAGCGAGTACTGATTACAGGAATTTCGGGTTCGGGAGGGTCCTATCTATCGGAGTACATAGTTAACCACCATCCTGAGGTGGAAGTCCACGGCATTGCTCGCTGGCACAGCACCACAACTAACGATAACTTAGCAGCAATTCGGGACAAGATCGAGGTTCACGAAGCCGATTTAATGGATTTTGGCTCAGTGCTAGCAGTTTTACAACAAGTCCAACCCGATGCTATATTTCACTTAGCAGCCCATGCGAATGTCCGCGCCTCCTTCACAACGCCGAATGCGGTTCTGACCAATAACATAATTGGGACAAGTAACCTGTTCGAGGCAATTAGGCTCGCTAAAATAGAGCCAATTATCCAACTTTGTAGCACGTCAGAGGTTTACGGTCAAGTAGCTCCGCAGTACGTGCCAATTACAGAAAACACCCCCATGCGGCCAGCTAGTCCTTATGCGGTTTCCAAAGTCGCTCAGGATATGCTGGGGTTCACCTATTTTACCAGCTATAAAATGCCAATTATCCGCACTCGGATGTTCACATATCTCAATCCCAGGCGCACGGATTTGTTTGCGACAGCATTTGCTAGACAAGTAGCATGGATAGAGCGGGGTTTGCAGAAAGAAATGGTACATGGAAATCT
>JBFRWI010000140.1:0-16642 GCA_051439505.1 Hormoscilla sp.
AGGCTGCCCGATCGCGCCAATCCATGACAGTGGCGGCTCAACCGGTTCACGGGATAATGACTGGGGTACTGGATAAAGGTCATCGCGATCGCCTGAATCAGTTCGATCTAGTCTGTCCAGACGGTCAACCGGTACGATGGGCACTGAACTTGCTGTATAAAACACGGCTATCCGATCGTGTTTATGGTCCAACGCTAATGTTATATCTGTGTGATGGAGCCGCCACCAACAAGATTCCAATTTTTCTCTATGGTTCAACCCCACCAGTTCTGGAAAAATTGCAGCTGAACCTGAAACGAAAATTTCCAAACTTAATCCTTGCCGGGGCGATATCTCCTCCATTCCGTCCTTTAACCCCAGAAGAAGATGCTGCATACATTCGAGAAATTCGCGAATCAGGGGCTGGGATTGTATTTGTTGGTTTGGGATGTCCTCGTCAAGAAGCTTGGGCCTTCGATCATCACAATCAATTAGACTCTGCCTTGCTTTGTGTTGGTGCGGCTTTTGATTTCCACGCCGGGAACATTCCCCAAGCGCCACCCTGGATGCAAAGGGCTGGTTTAGAATGGTTTTTCCGCCTGGGACTAGAACCTACTCGCCTCTGGCAGCGATACTTATTGCTCAATCCCCTCTATTTGATGCTTCTGTTTCTCCAACTGATCAAATTATTTCCGCCTCAAAAGTGGACCGATTTAAAAAATGATTAAACTCTAGTATGCGCCTTCCTTACCCAAGACAACTTTAACTGTCCTCAGCAGAATCTGGAAATCAAGGGCTAGGGACCAGTTATTGATATAGGTCATATCCAGTTTAAAGGCATCTTCAAAGTCCTGAATGTCCGATCGACCTGAAACCTGCCATAGCCCAGTAATCCCAGGTAAAACATTATGGCGTAAGAAATGGTGCTCGGAAAACCCCTCAACGTCCCGGAGTGGCAGCGGACGGGGACCTACCAGACTCATTTGACCGACGATCACGTTAATCACTTGGGGCAATTCATCCAGACTGTAGCTGCGGAGAAACTTGCCAACTTTGGTGATGCGGGGGTCCTCTTTCATTTTGAACAGGACGCCACCTTTGACTTCATTCTTGGCTTCTAATTCCTTCATGAGTTGATCGGCATTGACCACCATTGTGCGGAACTTCCACACCTTAAAATGCCGCCCCTTCAGACCGACACGGGTCTGTTTGTAAAAGATAGGTCCTGGAGAATCAAGTTTGATCGTTATAGCAATCAGCAAATAAAGGGGGCAGCCTAAGATTAAGATTAGTCCAGCCACGCTCAAGTCGAAGATACGCTTGAGCCAAAAGTCGCTGCCCACCAAAGCTGGAGGAGAGAAGATAATCGTCGGCATGCCGCCAATTATCTCAATTTTGGGGTTTTGATTGGGGATCTCCAACCCGATCGGCAAGATTCTCAGCAGAATGCCACATGCTTTGAGACTCCAATACAATTCCATGGGATCCCCGATCGCCTGCCAGGAGCAAACAAAAACTTCACCTACGCCCTGATTGTAAATCTGTTCCAGGGTTTCCGGCCAGTGATCGCGACCTTCTGGTGAAGATAAATCCACATGGGCAAAAATCTCGAATTCTTTCTTACTGACCAACCGCAGGATAAGTTCCCCCTTCTCCGTATCCTGGGGACGACCAACCAGGATAATTTTGCGAGTGACTCTACCCTGATGACGGAGGCTGGTGATTATAGCTTCCACCACTAGGCGTCCTGTCAAGACAAAGATGAGACTAAACAGCCATGCCAGCAAGAAAGTTGAACGGGAAACAATTAAACCGGGCTGGTAGAGAAAAGCTATTAGTACCAGCAGAATTTGAGCCAGGGTGAGGGACTCGATCAGCCGTCCGAATTGGCGACGACTGCTGCGATCGCCATATAGTCCTGCCGCTGCCACAGTTCCTAGTGTCATCACTAATATCGGCAGCAAGAACCCTGGCTGTCCGGGAGTACTCACCAGTAGATGAAATGACTTAACACTCTTGAACCAATCTACTTTCTCCACCGCAACTTTTGCCATTTTCCAGCTCAGAGACACGCTAGCGCCATCCAGCGCCATAAAAGCCATAGTACGAAGCCAGCCTATAACCAGACCGCGACGCAGACCCAAAATAGTGGCAACACGTAAGTCATGCCCCTCAGAGTCTCTCTTGCTGGGCCTATACTTCTTTGGATCCGGTCGATTATCAAACATTTTCTTATATTTGTTTATGCTTCACATCTGCTGCTGAACTAGAGCCCACAGCCCACAGCACATAGCTTGCAGATAGTGCTGTCAACTGAAGCGATAATACAAGCAGCTTTCATCTACACTATACCTTTTTCCTTTTTCTCCGGGTAAAGGCAACGGTCCGATTTTGCTCTGCGATCATCTAATCAGATTACCGATTATTTGTCAATCTATAATTATGCTGAAATTTAGGGGCAAGTCATGGTGTAAAACTCTGTTAGCTTGTCTGAATAATATATGATAGCAGCTAGACCTAAATATTCTTTTCCGGCATAATAATTGCTCTTGGCTGAGGGGGACTACCCCTCGGCCAGGCTTCCCAAATTCCAGGCTGAGCAGAGTTCTATGTTTGTAACTACTGGAGTGATGCATAGAGAGGAAAACTAAATCTTTTCTCCAGCCCGATCGCCCTACTTTCACAGACTATGATAAAATTTATTTTCACATCACAACAATCTGTCAGTATAGTAACTTTTATCCCATAAACCCGCTCCATATAGATCGTAAATAATTCTTAATCAGATTGCAAATATATCTCCCTAATATCAGCAGGCAAGGTATCTAAGAGCAGTTGATAACCCTCAATAAGCTGCATTTTAACATTAGCTGGAGAAATCATCTCTCCTTCTGCTTGCAGATAGGCAGAGATCCGGGTTTCGCTCCAGTGGAAGGTCTGAGCCATCAAAATTATTAACCGCATCCCTGGCGGCACTTGCTCTAATGCCTGCTCAAGATAACACCACAGAGGCGGCGATGCTTCTTCCAGGGAATAATATATGGACTCAACTGGTGGGAGTTCAAAGCGGTTAATACAGATAGCTGTGATGTCGATCAGCCAATTTTGTAGAGTTAAAGTATCTGTCGATAACTGTGCGATAGGATCCCTAGACGTAAGTTTATTACTCCCAGCATCATGGTACCGGAGGTAACTTTCTTGCGGTGTGACCACCTTATTCTCAGATATTCTATCAGGTCGTGACACTGCCCGCAAATCCAAGCCACGCAGTTCGTGAAATATGTGACGCCACGTAAGGGCAAATAGATAGTCTGCCTGCACTGGCGATCGCGCCGATTGACTAATCAACGTATAAACGATCGGATAGTAGCGACAGAAAATTGCCGTGAAGTACCGACCGCATTCCGGATGAAGCTGGAACAAGGTCAGCAATTCGCGATCGCTGTGATTAAACAGCGACTTAATAATTGTGTGATTGCATTCAGGAAACTCAGGCAGTTGCATGATTACTTACTTGATTTAAAACTGCTAGCATTTCAGATTTTTAACTATCATCCATCTTATCAAACATCAAACATCAAACAGCAATTAATCGAGGCAACTGATAAATTACAACGGCGATTTTAAGTAAGAGAATCCAAATAGTCGCGAATGCGACTGCGACGTTTAGGTTGACGCAATTTCTGTAACGCCTTAGCTTCAATTTGACGCACTCGTTCTCTTGATATATCTAAAGCCCGTCCAACTTCAGATAAAGAGTAAGGATGACCATCTCCCAAACCAAACCGCATCTGAATTACATCCCGTTCGCGACTGGTTAAATCAGCCAGCAGTTTCTGCAAGTCCCGGTATAATGATTCTCGCATCAACTGCTCCTCTGGAGACAGGCTATCTGTTTCCAGCAAATCACCCAGTTCCGTGTCCTTTTCCTTCCCAACTTTAGTTTCTAAGGAAACAGAACGCGGCACTCGCAAGAGGATCTCCCGCACTTGAGATGGAGTCATCTCCAGTTCAATGGCAATATCTTCAATTGTGGGAATGCGACCTTTTTCCTGAGAAATTTTCCGCCGTGCTTTTTTGATTTTGTTCAGCTTTTCGGTAATGTGAACTGGTAGGCGAATCGTGCGGCTTTGAGTTGCGATCGCCCGGGTCATTCCCTGACGAATCCACCAGTAGGCATAGGTGCTAAATCGATAACCCTTCGTGGGGTCAAATTTTTCCACCGCCCGTTCTAACCCCAGAGTTCCTTCTTGGACTAGATCCAGCAGTTCTAAGCCACGATTTTGATATTTTTTAGCAATAGACACTACCAGACGCAAATTAGCCTCGATCATGTGAGCTTTAGCTTTTATCCCTTCCGCCTGAATGCGATCGAGTTCTTTACCATTTAATCGGGCTAACTCTGCCCATTGTTGCTTACCAGCTCTAATTATCGGTTTAATTTCCGAAACCTTGACACCAGCGCTTTCTGCCCACCGTTCCAAAGCTGGACGATGTCCCAATTGAGCTGTCAGGCGATCGCGAACCTCTATCAACTGCAAATAATACCCAATTGGTCCGGACCGATCCTTATAAGACTGGCGCAGTTCTAACAATTGCATGTAACACTGGACTTTTTGCGCTAATGATACTTCTTCCTCTTTCTCTAACAAACTCACCCGACCAATTTCCTGGAGATATAAGCGTACCAGGTCAGTAGTGCGACGGTTGCCAATCTTCTGTAGCGTTGGAGCAAGTTCTTGCTCTGCCAGATAGGCCAAATCTTCCATTGTTGGTTCCAAATCCTCATCCTGCATCAAGGGAGACCTGTCTTGGGATACAGCAGCGGCAGGCAGTTGATAGCCTCGTGCAGGCTGCTCATCGTAAGAGGCATCAATGTCAGGTTGGTTAGGCGGCGCGATCATTGTCTCTTCTGCTCCAGATAACAAAAAGGTGAGGGACGCTTAAAAACGTAACGTAAATATTATTTTTTCCGGTAATATAGCGGAATATTTCCACCATTTAACAGAATAGCTACAGCTCTTTAAGGTTTTGTCTACTTACTATAAAGCTGTTGACTAACTCTGCTAAAAGTTGATAATCTCAAAATAATTATCAACTCCAAAATCAGAGTGACAATGTCTATCTTGAGGTCGTGAATTGGCAAACTTTGCTGACCTGATGATGCCAGAGCACTTTCTCTTCCTAGTTATGGAATTTTCGCTAACTCCCCATTCCTTATTTAATAGGTTGGCAGAGCGAAGAGAGCGGCTAGAGAACACCTAAATCATCAAACATTGCCTTCCGCTAAAGCGATATAAGGCTGCGCTTATACAACTAACTATAGAGAGTAGTTAGTTTCACCAGAGTGATGCTAGTCAGATACTAGGTTAATTAACGTCACCTAAGGGCCCCGTTCGCGATCATTTTCCCAATAACCACAATAGCTTCCCATCTAGTCAATTCCCTCTCCATCTGCGGATTGTGGTGAGGATATGGTATTCTACCCGGGCATGAATGGCATAGCGATTCCGATCGCCATGTTCTCAGAAACACCGGCGATCGCTCTCCCGATCGCTCACGATCGGTGGTTAGTAATTAGTCTGTAAAGAACAACCTGCAACTGACAGCCGACAACTCTCCAGCAGCAGCTTTGCTTGTAATGGAGAATAGATCTGAACCAATCACACCCCGTCAGTCACTATTGGAGGACGCCGGGGATAACGATCCATCAAGGATCTCACTTGTCCGGCATGATAAGAACTGCGAGTGAGGGGAGAGGAGATGACTTGCAGAAATCCCCAAGATTCTCCCAGTTCTCTCCAAGCGTCAAACTCCGCCGGCGTGACAAACCTCTCGATTTTCAGATGCTTTTGGCTGGGTTGGAGATATTGTCCAATAGTCAAGATATCGCAGTGGACCTCTCGCAAATCCTGCATTACTTCCCGAATTTCTGCTGCGCTTTCTCCTAACCCCACCATCAAGCCTGACTTACTGTATACCCAAGGGGCTAACTGACGCGCTAGCCGCAGCAATTCCAAACTCCGCTGATAATTACCTTGCGGACGTACCTGCCGATACAGTCTAGGAACGGTTTCTATATTGTGATTGAGCACTTCTGGCTGTGCTTGTAAAATTACCTCTAGTGCCTCCCAATTCCCGCAAAGGTCTGGAATCAACACTTCGACGGTTGTTTGAGGCATGATGGCGCGAACAGCTTCTATACAGCGCACAAATTGGGACGCACCGCCATCGGGTAAATCATCCCTATTCACCGACGTAATCACTACATGATTTAATTTTAGCTGGCTGACTGCTGTAGCGACCCTCTCTGGTTCCTTTGGATCTAAGGGTTTCGGCTTTTTCTCGAATTCAATATCACAGTAGGGACAAGCCCGAGTACATGCCGGTCCCATAATCAAAAATGTTGCTGTCCCAGCAGCGAAGCACTCACCGATATTCGGGCAAGATGCCTCTTGACATACCGTATTGAGCCCCAAATCCTTTAAGATTTCGTCAACTTTGCCGATGCGCTCCCATTGAGGCGCTTTTACACGCAACCATTCTGGCTTCACAGTCACAGCCCGATCTTACCCCCTTTATCTGATAGCATAATCGCCCGCAAGCACTTCGTTAGCGAGCCCAGGCAGTGGCTGAAAAAAACTGATTTTTTTCCCCACTCCCACAGATCCTATGATATGATATATTTATTGGTAGTTAACTGCGGGATGTAGCGCAGTTTGGTAGCGCACCTCGTTCGGGACGAGGGAGTCGCAGGTTCAAATCCTGTCATCCCGATATCTCCGCATCCGA
The DNA here is from genome assembly GCA_051439505.1 of Hormoscilla sp. GTDB lineage: Bacteria > Cyanobacteriota > Cyanobacteriia > Cyanobacteriales > Desertifilaceae > Hormoscilla. Next base: position 6,772 of record JBFRWI010000140.1, read on the forward strand.
TCGCCCCTGAGAGCGTACAGTCCCAGGGGCGATCGCCCTTTTGACATCTGCTGCTAAACTGATGCTGGACGCTCAGATTAACACCGGCACTTACCCGAGCGCGAATAATCCCATAGAGAGTTATCAGACTCTGTTGGTGGTGGTAAAAATGTCATGATTTCGCTCGGGCCATGCTTGTTGCCGTTGCCCCTCGCCACACATTAATGACAACTGACAACTGACAACTGACAACTGACAACTGACAACTGACAGATGAATTCATCTATTCTTGTTTAGGACCGAAAACCATCTGCAACACCATGGGCTGACCACCTTCACGGTGATATCTATCAGCCCAGGCGCGGATCACCTCGTCCAATTCTGCCAAAGCCCGATCTATGTCTTCGGGCGGGATATCCAACTCTTCTAACACTCGCATCACCTGCGGCTGTCTTTCTGCCCAATCCCGCATCAGCTGGAAGTACCGCGCTGTATCTTCCAACATGACGTAGGTGCGTTCTGCGTCATCAACTGGCGTGTAGGTAGAACGAGTTAGAGCATAGAAGGGCATTCCCCAAGGCGAATCAATCCTGGTCACCGTTCCTGAGTAGATCAGGCGACGCTTGATATGTTCTGCCAAGGCTTCACTCAAAGGCATGCGCCGTTCTGGTGGCAAATCTTCCTGGGCACGGGAATGGAGAAATTCTATCAACTCCATGAACTGGAAAGAGTTGATCGCCTGAGCGTCCGGCAGATTTTTCGGCAGTTTGCCCGACAGTTGACGCTTTTCTTCAGACATCAGGCTAGTGCTAGCAATGCGGGATTTCCCCGGTTGCCAGGGATATTGTTCCAGCCAAACATAGGGCAGCTGAATCAGATAGCGAGGTTCAGTGGACCCCAGCATCTTCAACAGTTTCCCTTCTGTCACTGCTGGTCCAATTTCTTTAACTATCTCCTTAACCCGCTTGGGTTCGATATGGTGCAGGTGTCCTGTCATCCGTAGATTTCGACCCTGCTCCATATAAGTCGTGTAAATCGCGCACTTAGCTGCCGTTGCCGCCGCATCCAAAAATGCTCCGTGCCTGTGCCCACTGGTTCTCATAGCACTGAATGCTAGATACAGCATGATCTGATCCATTGCACTGGGACTAAGGCGTTTGATCAGATCTAAGTCTTTGGTCATTTTCCGAGCGATCCCATACCAGGTTTACAATAATTACAGATTTTGGTATGCCGGAGAGCATGCAACTCCAGCGCCGTGCGGTTTGCTGTCGCGGGTATTTCCCAAAACGGTATAACACTGCTGTCCTGTTACTATCTTAGCCTTTGGATAGCAATTTTTGTCAGGGTTGGCCAGTAAATAGTTCTCACGATTGTAGCTTTGCTGGCTTTTATTGTGGATCAACTCGGGGATGATAGTTGTCAGTTGTCATTAGCTATATCTGCCGGTCACCGATGAAACGCTTTCGTGGCTTAGTTATCATCGGTGTCGTTGTGCAACGCCAATTTTTCCGCTACCGGTGAAGCTAAGATAGGGTTTTTCATCGGAAAGAGGCGGGAATCCATCGCTAGATAGATCCCACCTCGGAAATCTTATTTAAGTAGCCATCAAAGCAAATATTGTTGCTAGATGGCCCATTGCGTTAATTCAGGCTTGGGAAATGAGGATGTTCGTGCATCCGAGGAAACTTTTCTCTAACCGTCCACTACCACGATGAACGAATTTAGTTATGACTTTTACTTTCGACTTTGAGGTGCTAAACTGACTACAGCGTCCACTCCCCCGAGGATCGTTATCCCGATCGCCCCCCAGGAGATTCCGTGATTCTTTGGAGAATAATTGTCTGGACCTGCTAGATTTTAAGCAGTTAGTTGAGATCTGTTTCAGACACAGTTTACTAACCAAGAGGGAAACATATAGCAAGCTTGTTAAGGTGACAGCAGTGTGAATAAGCATGGGAAAAATCGGCTTTTGAAGTTACTAATCCCCTCTTCGGATGTCTCCCAAGCCGATCAGGATAAATTTTTCGCTGCTTTACTGCGGCACGACAAAATTATCGCACCCCCTCTTTAACGCCCATATCTATTTCAATGATGGCGATCGCACAGTGGGTTAGCAACTCCCCAAATTCCGACACTCAGATTTGCCCATGCCTCGGCGATCGCCGGTACCATCTGGTTTGTTTCTACCATCAATGGCGAGCGCACATTGGGTTAGTTAGCTACACTCGCCCATGCCTCGGCTAGCGCCGGTACCTACTCGAAGGTTTCTACCATCAATGGCGAGCGCACATTGGGTTAGTTAGCTACACTCGCCCATGCCTCGGCGATCGCCGGTACCTACTCGAAGGTTTCTACCATCAATGGCGAGCGGACAGTGGGTTAGCTACACTCGCCCATGCCTCGGCTAGCGCCGGTACCATCTGGTTTGTTTCTACCATCAATGGCGATCGGACAGTGGGTTAGCAGTTCCTACACTGAGATTTTCCCATGCTTCTGTTATCACCGGCAGCTATATATCCTCAAGTTGCGATCCACATCTTATGACCGGCAGCTTTTCTATATATTCCGAGCGCATACACCGGCGGTTAGTCGATCGCTATAGCTATATCCGCCCTAGGCAAGGGCATTATACCTTAATTTTGACTTTTTTCGCTAAATAACAGATTTTATTCCAAAATTTGGGGAGAAGCGTTAAGAAATGTAACAATATTGCCGTCAAAGAGTCTTGACATCTTGACAGTAGGAGGGTAGATTGGGTAGAGTAGTAAAAGATATCCGGGAAGGACGACTGAGAGTTATATGCAAGAGAAGCAAAAAGTAACGTTGTACATTCCACCAGAACTCCATCGTCGGCTCAAAATCAAGGCGGCAGTCGATTCTGAACCAATGTCAGCGATTGTAGAACGAGCAGTCGTTCTTTACCTGGAGCATCCAGAAATCAGGGAACTTCCCTCCACTTCCTACGGACAGACTCATAAAGTCCATAACTGTCCGGACTGCAACAGTTCCCTAGTGATGAAAGATGGAGAACTGGCTTCTCTGAAAGGTCAAGCAACAATGTTGCCAGAAGAGAAGTTGCAAGTATTGCGGGTGCCATCTGTTAAAGGTAGTACAGAATCACCAGGAGAGGAAGAATTAGTGCCGTGCTAAGATTGACAGTTGATTGGGGCAGATTTTAGCTAAAAATACTTAGTCAAGATCTCGAAAAATCAGCTAAGGTAAGAGGAAGATACGCCGTTTTTAGTAGGTGGTTGAAGGTTATGCGAGAAGAGCTAAATATACTCATACAAGCTCAATACCCTCTGATCTACCTCATGACCCCCGAGGAAGAACGGGCTGAGCAGGCAATCTCGATAATTGCTAATAATAAGCCCCCGCGGCGTGTATTTGTCTGGACGGTAACCCACGGCATAGTTGAGTACGGTCAACCGCGCAGCGTAACGCAGCACAATACTGTATCTCCCCAGGCCGCAATAGAATGGGCGATCAGACAACCGGCTAAGGAGGCAGGAATATTTATATTCAAAGACTTGCACCCGTTCATAGATGCGCCAGAGGTGACGCGATGGCTGCGAGATGCGATCGCCAGTTTTAGGGGCACGCAAAAGACAATCATCATGATGTCGCCGGTGCAGCAAGTGCCGATAGAGCTGGAAAAGGAAGTGGTGGTGATAGACTTTCCGCTGCCCAGCATCGCCGATCTAAATAAAGTCTTATCTGGCCAGTTAGAGCAAAATGTCCGTCAAAGTCGGATAAGTACGGAAGGACGGGAAAAACTGCTCAAAGCGGCGCTGGGTTTGACAAAAGATGAAGCCCAAAAAGTATATCGCAAAGCTCAAGTAACCGCAGGCAAACTCACGGAAGCGGAAGTAGAAATTGTTTTGTCGGAGAAAAAGCAGTTGATTCGTCGCAACGGGATTCTAGAATATCTAGAAGAAGATGAGACGCTCAACTCGGTCGGCGGTCTAGAAGAGTTAAAGCGATGGTTGAAGCAGCGTTCTAATGCCTTTAGCGAACGGGCAAGGGAATATGGTCTGCCCCAACCGAAAGGGATGTTAATATTAGGAGTACCGGGCTGCGGTAAGTCCCTAATTGCGAAAACAACATCGCGTTTGTGGGGGTTGCCACTCCTGCGCTTGGATATGGGGCGAGTATATGATGGCTCGATGGTGGGTCGATCGGAAGCCAACCTGCGCAATGCCCTAAAAACCGCAGAATCGATTTCACCTGCTATACTGTTTATAGACGAACTAGATAAGGCTTTTGCTGGAGGTACGGGCTCGGCTGACTCGGATGGGGGCACGTCCAGTCGCATATTTGGCTCCTTCCTGACCTGGATGCAAGAGAAAAAATCCCCGGTATTTGTAATGGCAACGGCGAACAGAGTCGAACGTTTGCCAGGGGAGTTCCTGAGAAAGGGTCGCTTTGACGAGATTTTCTTTGTAGACCTGCCTAATGCGGAAGAAAGGCAAGAGATTTTTAAGATTCATCTGGGAAAACGCCGTCGCGAGATCGATCGCTTTGATATCGAACAATTGGCGAAGGTTTCCGATGGGTTTTCCGGAGCAGAAATTGAGCAGGCGCTGATAGCTGCAATGTACGAGGCATTTGCCCAGGACCGGGAATTTTCCCAACTGGACATTATTGCAGCTATCAAGGCGACGTTGCCGCTGTCGAGGACGATGAGCGAGCAGGTAACGGCCCTGAGAGATTGGGCTAGACAGCGTGCGCGTCCGGCTGCATCATCCGTCGCTGAATATCAGCGGATGGAGTTTTAACAGGCTTTCTCTCCTGCTCCCAACAGGAGGAAGGGCTAGCTGTTTGCTAGCAGTTACAAAAGTCGTCGTTGACTTTACCAAACAAAGACGGCGCAAGTTGATAAACCTAAGTTGTCGTTTCTCTCAAACTTAAACTGGAGGAAATCCGAAATGTCTCATTTTAGCACTTTGCGTACCAAAATCTCCGATGCTGAAATCCTGAAGGCTTCTTTACGGGACCTGGGGATCGCTGTGAAGACGGAAGCTGAAATCCGTGGTTATAACGGTCAGCGTCTGCGTGCGGACATCGTTGCGGTTTTGGAAGGCGAGTATGACCTGGGTTGGTCTCGCAATACTGATGGTTCTTTCGACCTGATCGCCGATCTTTGGGGTGTTGCTAAGAAGCACAATCAAACCGAACTGATCAATTCTATCAATCAAAAGTACGCTGTTAATAAGACTTTGGCGGAAGTGAAGCGCCCTGGTCTGCAAAACGCTAACGTGAAGCTGGTCGTCCAAAAGTAGATTCAGCTTTTGCGTTCCCAAGCGGGCGGGTTAACCTGGAAGCGGGTTAACCCGTTTTCTATTGGGGAATTGAAAATGGCTAATGGCTAATGGCTAATGTTTTTGTGCTCCTTTGTCCATGATAGTAGCAGCATCTCTAACCCGGAAACACCCGATCGCACTTCCCGAACCGGCGGGGATTGTTTCGTCACATTAGCTGGCTTGGGTATGAGAAAATATTATCCCGATTGAAATGCGATCGGGGGTCTTTGGCGATACCAACAGATACAGGAGTGTTGGTTTCTTGTCGCAGCGGCGATCGCGCTGAAATTTGAAATGGCATCTGTTGGAAAGTACATAAGCGATCGGGAAATCTTCACAGTCCCCTTTCTCCGCGATCGGCTAAAAGGAGGTATATTCACTTCTTAAGATTATGGAAGTTCTAAAACTGAGCGCTAAGACTGATGAATCTGGTTGTTTGCATCTGCAAATTCCAACGCAATTAGCGACAGCAGAGGTGAATGTTGTCATCGTGTTGAATCCTGTTTCATCAGTCGAGAAGAAGCCGCGAGTCAAGTATGATTTCTCGGATTTGGTAGGTAAATTAACTTGGCAGGGAGATGCAGTCGCTATGCAGAGGAGTCTGCGGAATGAGTGGTGAACGTTACTTGATATATTTAATGCTATGGATACCTTAGAGTCTTATCGCAATATTATTCAGTCCTTGTTGACCGCTTATGCTGCGATTCCAATTGCTAATGGAACGATTGATTGCTACCGTGTTTTCGATACTAAACAAGACCATTACCAGGTCATGAATGTGGGATGGGATGGCCATCGGCGCGTCTATGGTTCGGTTTTACATTTGGATATTAAACAGGGCAAGATATCGAGCAAAATATGACGGAAATGCGCGTGGCCCAAGAACTTGTCGATCGGGGGGTGGCGAAGGATGATATTGTGCTGGGGTTTCAAGCTCCTGAAATTCGCCCATATACTGACTATGCTGTTGGTTAATTTTATCGGACCTTCCCCGATCGCACTTCCTGGGCCGAGATGCGATCGGGGAAGGTCCGACTCTTTTTTCTAACCGATTGGCTAGCGCCGTCAGGATATTCTGGCACGCCGAAAATTCAGGCGATCGGGATTGATATTTGCCAAATTAAGAAGCCCGGTTTCTTCGGAGAAACCGGGCTTCTCCCCGCCCGGGTCGGATCGTCTCCCCGCCCGGGTCGGATCGTCTCCCCGCCCGGGTCGGATGGTCTGACAGCCGCAGTCGGATGGTCTGAGAGCCTTGGTCGGATCGTCTGACAGCCGCAGTCGGATCGTCTGAGAGCCGCAGTCGGATCGTCTCCCCGCCCGGGTCGGATCGTCTGACAGCCGCAGTCGGATCGTCTGAGAGCCGCAGTCGGATCGTCTGAGAGCCTTGGTCGGATCGTCTGAGAGCCGCAGTCGGATCGTCTGAGAGCCTTGGTCGGATCATCTGAGAGCCTTGGTCGGATCGTCTGAGAGCCGCAGTCGGATGGTCTCACTGCTTTAGCTTGGTTTTACCCTAGCCTTTCAGAGAAAACAAAAAAGGCCCTTTTGGGAAAATAGCCCATTTTTACGGTCTAATATACCCCCCTGTGAGTTGTACAAAAATGGCCCTGTAAGCAATTGCGCTCATTCACATCACTAAATTGCTGGCATTGGGAAAGTCTTTGGGAGCAAGGATCAGGCGAGACTTTCGGGATCCATATCTGTAGCAAGCATTGGTTAATGGCGATGACGGCGCTACATAAAGTAGTTCGACCACCGACCACCGACCACCGACCCGATCGTATTTCCAAAAATATCAGCCTCTCATCAACATAGAGCGGGCAATACTTTCAGGCTCTGATTTGTAGCAATTGTTTTTGATAACCTGGGGACGGCGATCGGGACGCGATCGCGCGGTATTGGGGGTGAGTTCGACAGCTCTTGGTTAGGGAGAAGGGAGTTGTCGCCGGTGTCTTCACCTGCGGTCACTCTCTGGCCACTCCTCACTCTCCACAACTCGGGAGGCCACTCCCCACTCCCTTTCAAGGGTATGTTTTTAACAATTCGTCGAAATGTAACAGACGCGGTGACGCGGTGACGCGGTGACGCGGTGACGCGGTGAAAAAAGCGCTCCTTTTCTCACCGAAAAATTAGAAGTTCGACCTGTCCAGTGCGTCTCCCTGTCTCCGTGTCCCCGCGTCACCCGCGAGATCTGTAGGGGCTCCCGCATTTGGGGGGATAACATAAGTCAGAGCCGATCGCGGCCCAATTCAGTTTGGAGGTGCCGTCATTTTGGTCATGAAGAAGCGCTCGCTGGCCCCAGGGCACCGGCGAGTACCAGGGCGGACGCGATCGCCAACCTCAGTAAGAACTGAGTAATATAAAACAAAGTCCCGTCTTAGTAACCAGTCTTTCAGGTTATCCAAGCCGCCGATATGAGAAGCGTTTACCATGATATTATTTGCGATCGAGCTTCGCCAGGTTCTCCACTGCCTTTTCCATGTCTTCCCTCCTACACAAAGTGCTTAGGCGTAAGAAACCTTCTCCACTAGCACCAAACAAAGAACCAGGTATGCCAACAATACCTGTTTTGAACAACAGTTCGTTAAAAATTTCCCACGAACTCATTCCCTCGGGTCCATTGACCCATATATAAGGATTATTAGTGCCACCAAAACAGGTCAGTCCAAAAGCGGACAAACCTTCCTTGAGAATTCTGGTATTTTCCAGGTAATAGTTGACAATTTCTTGACATTCTTGTTGGCCCTGTTGCGATAAAGCAGCAATGCCTCCTTGTTGTGCTAAATTAGAAGCACCCCAAAACCTGATAGATTGACTGAGTCTAAACATCTCGGTCAACTCTCCTGCTACAGTGCTTTCCAGGGTTAGAGCAACGGGAACCACAGACCAACCTAATCTCAAGCCAGTGAATCCGGCCATTTTGGAAAAACTGCCAATTTCGATCGCACATTCAGCAGCCCCTTCTATTTCATAAATACTTCTAGGAATGTGGGGCTCGGTAATAAACGCACTATAAACAGCATCAAAAATTATGATAGAATTGTAGCTTCTAGCATAGTCAACAAAGGCTTTGAGTTTTTCTTTTGTGGCCACTCCTCCTGTGGGATTGTTGGGAAAACAAAGGTAAATTACATCCACCTTTGATTTGGGAAGTTCGGGAATAAAATTATTCCCCTCGTTGCACCCTAGATAGATGATTTGACTCCTCCCTGCCAAGAGATTTGCCTCTAAATATGGGGGATATATCGGGTCTTGTAGGGCAATAACATTATCTAGACCAAATAGTCCTTGGATATCAAAAGTGGCTGACTGAGCCCCATCACTGACAAAAATTTCCTCCGGTTGTAAGTAAATTCCACGATGTTTGTAGTGGTTGTTGCAGATAGCCTCTCTCAGCTTGACATTTCCTTCAAATTGCCCATATCCTGTATAAGTTGACTGATGACCGAGGCGGGCAGCAGCATCAACTAAAGCTTCAACAATTGTTGGAGGTAAGGGATGATTGGTGTCACCCCACGCCATCATGTATATTTCTTTTTGAGGATTGGAAGATTGATGAACTTCAATCTTCTTCATTAGCTTATTCCTGACCATATCGGCGAAGGTAGAAGAAGCAAACAAGTTACTCAAGTTTATATTTTTTGTAGTCATATTTGGAGTTGTGGTTATGTTTTCAATACTGATCGTTTATGAAGCTGAAAATCTCGAACTCTTGATTGGGCAACTCAAGGCAAGTATACCAGATCTCGACGTCCATATATGGCCAAAAGTGGAGAACCCAGAGAAAATAGAAGCAATCTTAACATGGAAGCCTCCTCTGGGAATAATGGAAAAATTTCGGAACCTGAAGGTAATTATTTCCCTAGGGGCGGGAGTAGAAGAGATTTTAAGAGACCCCCATCTTCCCCCAACTGTGCCCATTGTTCGTATTGTTGAGCCAACTGTGGCATCAAGAATGACTGAATACATATTGTTAGCTGTTCTTCGTTTTCACAAACAAGCATTTGCATATCAAACATTTCAAAAAGCGCGACATTGGGAACCTTTACCTTTACAAGCAACTCGCTTCTGTACTATAGGAATGTTAGGTCTTGGTATTCTTGGTACCGATGCTGCTCGGAAACTCAATACTCTTGGTTTTCCTATTCGTGGTTGGAGTCGGACAGCAAAGAACATCGATGGTATAGAGTGTTTTCATGGACGAGACCAGTTAGAACTTTGCTTGAGTAAATGTCGAGTCCTGGTGTGCTTACTTCCCTTAACTGTGGAAACAGAAGGGATTCTTAATCGTGAAACATTTTCAGCCATGCCTCAAGGAAGTTATTTGATTAATGTTGCACGGGGAAAACACTTAGTAGAAACAGATTTATTAGAATCATTAGATTCCGGTCAACTTTCAGGTGCTTGTCTGGATGTTTTCTCTCAGGAACCTTTGCCTGAAAATCATCCATTTTGGTCACACCCTCAAATTACCATAACACCACATGTGGCAACTCAAACTGATTCTGAATATTGGACAGAACAGATTGTAGATGCTATTCGTTGCCTTCGTGCTGGTCTTCCTTTGCAGAATGTGGTGAATTCTCAAC
>JBFRWI010000141.1:0-29678 GCA_051439505.1 Hormoscilla sp.
GGCGATCGCTCTTTTGGGCACCGGCTCTAACTATGCTGATATGCTGAATCTAGGGTGGAATGGGCACTGACTTAAGGGACAGAGTTGTTAATGTCATTGCGAGGGGGGGCGGGAAAGCGAAAAATCATCATTTTGCATTAGCATCCCCCCCCCGAAGCAATCTCTTGGGGATCTGTTGGTGGGGAGATTGCTTCGGGGGGTCTGTTGGCGGAGTTCCCCAAAATCTCGGTTTAGGATCGCCCCCTCGCAATGACAGCTTAAGTCAGTGACATTCAATGTAGGGTGGGCATTGCCCACCTTATGCTTTATCATCTTCTATCTCCGTCATTTTTGTTATCTACACAAAACATGAGAGTCATCGGTTGGGTTTCCCTAAACATGAGAAACATCAGGCCCCTTACCAAACCTACGAACTTAGGCAATCGCTAAAGCGATTACTACGAACCTTACTAACAAATTCTCGGGAGTTGATCGCCCACAAGCATATCCACGATGCGATCGCTTCCCAAGGCAGTTTGCATGAGGACGAGTCCGGGGGGAGAATGGATTACTTCTCCGACTATGCTAGCATCTTTTCCGGCGGGATGAGATTTCATCGCCTCCAAGACAACTTCTGCATGAGTTGGCGGTACTACTGCTACTAACTTTCCCTCATTTGCCAGGTACAGCGGATCGAGTCCTAAGATTTCGCAAATTCCTTGCACTTCTTCTCGGACCGGTAGAGAAGATTCATATAATCTTATTCCTACCTCGGAACTCATGGCAAATTCGTTCAACACCGTTGCCAGTCCTCCTCGGGTGGCGTCCCGCAGGGCCCGAATTTCCGGACAAACTGCCAACATGCGATCGATCAAGCTATTGAGAGGTTGACAGTCGCTGTTGATTTCTGTTTCCAGGGCCAGTTCGCCCCTGGCAATCAAAATTGCTGCCCCGTGGTCCCCCAGATATCCGTTGACAAGAATAACATCTCCAGGTTGAAGATTGCGGGCGGAAATAGAAATGCCTTCGCGAATTATCCCAATGCCTGCGGTATTGATAAATATTTTATCGGCTGCCCCTCGGTGAACGACTTTCGTATCCCCCGTGACTATAGCAACCCCCGCTGCATCGGCAGCAGTTTTCATGCTTTGGGCAATTTGGCGCAGGGTATCGATACTCAATCCTTCTTCGAGAATCATCCCGCAGGAAAGATAGAGAGGTTTGGCGCCCCCGACTGCTAGGTCGTTTACCGTCCCATTAACTGCTAATTCGCCGATGTTACTACCGGGAAAAAAGATAGGATCGACGACAAAGGAGTCGGTAGTAAAGGCGAGTCTGTCTCCCAAAGCCGCAAATTCTGCAAGATGGAAACTGGCCCGGTCTTCCAGTTCTGCGAGGACAGGGTTATCGAAACTGCCGACAAAAATATCATCGATTAAATCGCGCATGGCCTTGCCGCCACTGCCATGGGCCAGGGTCACGGTACTGTCCCGGACCTTGCTGGGACGGCGGCGGGCCCGTTCTATTTTTTGGAACAGGGGATGTTGTTCGGCACTAGGAAAACTGTTCATTTCATTAATTTTACCAGTTCTGTTGTGCGATCCCCCCCAACCCCCCCTTGGAAAAAGGGGGGGCTTTCAAACCCTTTCCTTCCCAAGCAGTCCCCCCCCTTTGGAAGGGGGGTTAGGGGGGATCGAGGGGTTTGGATAGAATGGAAATTATGCGCTAGTTTTCTCTGCATGTCTGCCCGGATGCTTGTCTATATGCAATTTGCCGCCAACTGCCCAGTTTTCCCGATCGAATTCATCGATATGAACTGTTACCCATTCCGGTTTGGTTCCCAAGGTTGACACCAGAGTGTCTGTAATGGCCTTGGCAAGTTCGCGCTTTTTCTCTACCGAGTGACCTTCGGCTATCTGAATGGTGACAAAGGGCATAATCTTTTCTCCTATTGTATTATCTCCCCAGGTTGAAACCTGGACAAATCTGAATCACACCTTGACCATTTTTTTGGGCGCAGGCGCTTTGGCAACGGTGGCAAGGCGACCGTATTTATAGTAGGCGGCGCAGGCCCCTTCTGAAGATACCATGCAAGTCCCGATCGGGGTTTCGGGGGTGCAAGCGGTCCCGAAAACTTTGCATTGCCAGGGTTTGAGAACGCCTTTAAGAATTTCTCCGCATTGACAAGGGGCAGCATCTGGTACTTTTTGGTTAGGGATGCTGAATTTTACTTCCGCATCAAACCGGGCATAAGCTGCTGCGATCTTCAGTCCCGATCGGGGAATATCTCCCAAACCGCGCCATTCAAATTTATCTCGCACTGCAAATACCTTATTAATAGCTTCTAATGCGGCCTGATTCCCTTTTTGCTGTACCAAGCGAGTATATTGATTTTCCACTTCACAGCGACCCTCTGTAATTTGTTGCAGCAGCATCCAAATTGATTGCAGGATATCTAGGGGTTCAAACCCAGACACCACAACAGGTTTGCGATATTTGTCAGCTATAATCCGGTAGGGTTCCCAGCCTATGACCATACTAACATGACCCGGACCGACAAAACCATCTAGTTGTAAATCCGGGTTGTTCAGCAATGCTTCTAAGGCGGGCACCACCAGGACGTGATTGGCAAAAATGCTGAAGTTTTCGACTCCTTCTGCTTCTGCTTGCAGGATGGTTAATGCCGTACTGGGGGCCGTGGTTTCAAATCCCAAACCGAAGAATATAACTTCTTTATCTGGGTTTTCCTTGGCAATTTGCAGTCCGTCTAGGGGAGAATATACCATGCGGATGTCGGCACCTTGGGCTTTCCCTTGCAGCAGGCTTTTCTGGGAACCCGGAACCCGCATGGCGTCTCCAAAGGTGGTGAAGATAACATTCGGTTTGGATGCTAGGGAAATGGCATCATCCAGTCTGCCCCTGGGCATCACGCAGACAGGACATCCGGGGCCGTGAATCAGTTCAATGCTGTCAGGTAAAAGTTCTTCTATGCCATACTTAAAGATAGCATGGGTGTGACCGCCACAGACCTCCATCACCTTCAGGGGTTCTGTCCGTTCGAGAATGGCAGTTAACCTTTCTATTTCTCCCAGCAATGCTTTCGCCTTTTGCGGGTCGCGAAATTCATCAACATATTTCATAAATCTTTCCTCTATTTCAAGCGCTAGCTGCTTGTAACTCCGCTATTTCACTCAGCATCTGCAATGTTTCTGCTGCTTCCCGTTCGTCAATGCGGTTCATGGCAAACCCGACGTGAACCAACACCCAGTCTCCGACGCAAGCTTCTGGAGGATGCTGTTCGTCCACAATGCAGGCAATATTTACTTGACGCTTCACGCCGCTAATATTGACAATGGCTAACTTTTGCGCCACGTCCGTTACTTCCACAATTTGTCCCGGTATTCCTAAGCACATTAATATAATTTCCTCACTTCCCACTTCTCACTTCTCACTTCGCTGTCAGCCCGCCGGGGGTTCAAACCCCCGCGTCATAGCTAAAGTCGGTTAAAACCGACTAACAGGATAATTCCTCAACTCATTGTCGCCACCTTTGACAAAATGGATGCTATTAATTGTAGGTTGGGTTGAGGCACGAAACCCAACCAAGAGATGTTGTTACCGTTGCGCTTGTTGGGTTTCCTCACGTCAACCCAACCTACGAATATCCTGCATTGAGATGTACCCCAGGCGAGATAATTCCTACCCTTCTAATTAGTTTATGTGTAGCTAGCATTACATTTTCTTCTCTTTTTATCCACTAATATATCTTGCAGCGGCGATCGCCCCTTGTCCCAGGGACAGGCCGCCATCATTGGGGGGCACGAGACTGTGAGTTAGCACCGTCAGTCCCCTAGCTGTTAATTTCCTGCTGACTAAATCTAGCAGAATGCGGTTTTGAAACACCCCTCCCGTCAGGGCTACCCGATCGACCTTCTGGCCTTGACGCAAACGGTCAACCATCGCGAGGATGGAAGTGGCTAAACCTTGATGGAATCTCGCCGCGATCGCCCCTTTGGGCCGCTGTTGCTGCAGATCCTCCAACAAGGCTTTCCACATTAGTTGCAGTTCTAAGCAATAGAGGTTATTTTCAATGCCTCTACAGCTCTCCTCCTTGACTGCCACCATCTTACTTATATCCCAGGGATAGCCCCGGTCTTCTTCAGAATTATTTAAGATCTCCCGGGCCGCGATCGCCTCCAGTTCGATAGCGGCCTGTCCTTCATAGCTGCAAGCTTCCCGACAGATGCCAAGGGCCGCCGCCACCCCATCAAACAAGCGTCCGCAAGAGGAGGCTAGGGGGGAGTTGATCCCTTTTGCCATCATCCCATCCAGCAGTTGACGGGGCTTTTTGTCAAGAAATGCTAACAATTCTAAATCTCCATACTGCTGTTTTAACTCAGTCCAGTTAAAGGCGGCCCGCAGATGGGCGTAGGTATTGCGCCAAGGTTGGTAAATTGCTTGAGTTCCCCCTAACATCGCCACCGGTTTAAATGTTGCCAACCGTTGAAAACCTCTATAGGATGCTAGTAAGAACTCGCCTCCCCAAATTGTGCCGTCTTCTCCATAACCCAAGCCATCTAAAGCGATGCCTAACACCGGCGGTTCATCCAGAGGGACGCCATTTTCAACCATGCAAGCGGCAAGGTGGGCATGGTGATGTTGAATATGATAACATGGCAGCTTGTTAGTAGCAGCAAGTTCTTTCCCCAGTTTGCTGGAAAGATATTCCGGGTGCCGGTCGATCGCCAAAGCGACGGGGTTGTGCTCAAATAGATCTAAGTAGAGATTAATCGTGTCTTGATAGGCGCTAAAGGCGATCGGGTTCTCTAAGTCTCCCAGATGTTGGGATAAAATTGCTTGACCGTCTTTAATCAAACAAAAAGTATTTTTCAGTTCTCCCCCCATTGCTAAAATGTCAGGAGTCGTGGAAAACCCTGGTGGCAAATTAATCGGGGCGGGGGCGTAACCTCGGGCCCGACGCAGGATTTGCGGGCGATCGCCCATCGCCCGCACTACGGAATCATCAATGCGGTTGACAATCTCCCGATCGTGCAGTAAGAAATAATCAGCAATGCCCCCTAGCTTATCCCGGGCGGTGTCGTTATCAATACATTGGGGTTCGTCGGTTTTATTGCCGCTAGTCAAGACAATGGGACGGTCCATCCGCTTGAGAATTAGATGATGCAGAGGAGTATATGGTAACATAAACCCCAAGCTGTTTTGACCCGGCGCTACCGAGGGCGCAACTGCTTTTTGACCGGTAGTTTCCATTAGCACGATCGGGGCGGCAGGACTTTGTAATAATTCCCGTTCTCGTTCGTTAATTGTACAATATTCGGCGATAATATCGATATCCCGCGCCATTAAAGCAAAAGGTTTGTGGTAACGCCCCTTGCGCGATCGCAGTTTTTGCACTACCATATCGTTGGTAGCATCGCAGGCGAGATGGAAACCGCCCAAACCTTTAATGGCCACAATTTCCCCTTTTTGCAGCAAGGTACAAACGGCATCCACATCATCTAACATGGAAAACATCGCAGCAGTAATGGGTTTGCCATCGGTCCGTTCTAACCATGCTTTCGGTCCGCAAACGTGACAGGCGATCGGTTGGGCGTGAAAGCGGCGGTTTTCCGGGTCTGCATATTCCCCCTGACAGTCCGGACAAAGACTAAAGGAGGCCATGCTAGTATTAGGGCGATCGTAGGGCAACTTTTTAATAATGCTCAGGCGCGGACCGCAATGGGTACAATTAGTAAAAGGATAGCGATACCAGCGGGTAAAAGGATCGAAAATTTCCTTTTTGCAGCTGGGACAAGTAGCAGCATCGGGGACAATTTTAGTTTTAATAGTGCTAGTGCTGCTGCTGGTACTGGGGGCGATGATAAAATCAGTAAAATTGCATTCACCCCCGTAGGGTTGGCGACTAATAGTTTCGATATTTGCTAAGGGCGGACATTCGCTGCGGAGTTGCTGGAGAAAAAGGTCCAGAGTTGGGCGGGTTCCCGCCACGCGAATTAAAACCCCCTGTTCGTCATTGCGGACCTCACCCCGCAACCCCAAAGCTTTCGCCAGGCGATAAACAGTGGGGCGAAAACCGACTCCCTGGACCGTACCGCCAATTCTAATTTCTTCTGCTACTATACTCATAAATAAAACGCTATTAACAACAGTTCCAAACCGCGATCGAGGGAGTTTCTCGATTTTGCCTCACCTGCATCAATTCCACCTCTGGATACAATCGTACAAGGATCTTAGCTTTTTGTTATCATAACCCATTGGAGTGCATCCTGTCAACATCATTTTTCTTATTTTCTCCGATCGCAATCAGCATCTGGCGCAGAACTTCTAAAACTTTGCTGCCATCGATCGCGTCTGTCGTCATATTTTTACCTCCACAGGCGTCATCCTATCATCACCCCAAATATCTACCACATTGACAGCAATTTGGCGTCGTCAGATTGACCAGCCTTTTGTTATCATAACCTATTGGAGAGCAGACTGTCAAGTGTTGCTCAAAATTATTGGGATAATTTTGAGCTTTAGAAACTTGCAGATCCAAGTTACCTTTTAGGAACTGTATTTCGGACAAAGTAGTTGTCGCGATCGCATCTGCCGCCAGTCGTGCCATCTCCCCGCATTCACCATTCACAATTGCTCAATTCACAATTGCTCAATTCACCAGGGACCAAAGCAGCACGCGATTATTCCCCGAGTCAGCAATGATAGCAGTATTGCCGCAGATTTGGATGCCGTAGGGCCAGCAGAGACTATTGCGTGTCGCCCGACCGTAGGAGGTATTTTCACTCTTACTTTGAAAGTGGGGTTGACCCGTTAATCCTAATGCTGGCATTCCTAAAGTTAAATCTCCCTGCCACCCCAGCAACCGTGAATTAGCAGTATCCGCACAAATCAACCATGCATTTGCCCCGGCGGCAGAGTAGGGCATACTCAGACTAGCATCTGAGGGAAAGTAATCTCCCTGATTTAGTTCGACAGTATCAAACTGCTTTTGACCCAAGACTAGAGAACATGGTTGGTTATTCTCTGTGGGGATTTTATCCCAAATCATCAGGCGATTATTGCCCGCATCGGCAACAACTAATTTTTCTCCCCAAATAGTCAGGGCGTGGGGCCAGCGCATGCTAGCAGCGGTGGGGGTGCCGCCGCCATTTTCATCCCGGGAATTCATGTCCCCTTGTCCCAAAACTAAATCGGCGGGTTGACCGTTCCTTTCCGGGAGTTGATTCCAAACTAAAACCCGGCGCGACCCCGTATCCGCTACCCACAAACGTCCCTGGTGGTAGAGAACGCCGTAGGGCCAGTGCAGGCGATCGCCCCTAGTTTCCGAGAAGCCCCGGTTAGGTTCGTTGTGGAAAAAATCTGCTTGTCCTAACACAATATCGGCGGGAACATTACTCTCTTGAGGCAATTGTTTCCAAATTAATACCCGATGATTCCAAGCATCAGCAACTGCCAACCCTTCGCCACAAGGGCAGATCCCCGTAGGAACGCTAACCGTTGCGGCATGGGGTGTACCTTGAGCATTTTGTCCTTCCTGATAAAAGTCCTGCTGTCCGATGATCCAGTCAGCAGGTTGACCGTCCTCCAGAGGGCGTTCTCGCCATCCCAGCAAGCGATGATGTCCCGTATCCGCCACCCACAAGGGACCATTTTCTGATAATAAACAAGCCCCGCGAGGACCGAACATTGTCGTGGCCTCCGGTGCCAAGGGCACGACCAAAGCATCAGTAGGTTGCTGTCCGAGAATCACCTCAGCCCCTTGAGGAGAAAGGATTTCTCGGCATGACTGGGGCTGGTTGTTCTGGGTTTGAGGCTGACTTATTTTCAGCAGTTTTTTCATCGCCAATATAAATCTTCAATATAAATTATCATTTTATCCCCAACTGGTAAGGTATATCCAGGGCGATCGAGCTTACCTTAAAAATAAAGGTGGGCTGCTGCCCACCCTCTGGTTCTTCCTTCTTGTAATTCTCGCAAACCGACTAATTGCAGAGCACAATGTATCTTAAAGGCGTCGATCGGGGATTGGACTGAGATCCTACAGCAAATTCTTCGTTGTTGTAATTCCCGCAATCCGACGGAGATGTTAAAAACGCAGCATTAACAAATATTCCCCGGGAATCTGTGCGACCTAGGTAGTATCCACTGCGTTCCGCCCTTCCATCTTTTTCCCGCCATGTATACACAGATTGATAGGGTTGAACCGGGTTTGTATACAGCACCAAAACTGCGTAATCTCCCAACTGATAAATGGGATACTTATCAGGACGCGCCGTAATTGGACCGCTATCAACTTGCGCATAGGCTGCTGGGGCTTGCCAAACCATGAGCGAGCTCAATAGCACGATGCTGCAAATCCCTAAGATGAGCCACTTTTTCACCAAGCTTAGTGACATTTATTTCTCCTACTTCCAACTTTTTGGTCTGGTGGTGATAAACAAGTAATGGTTTTCGATGCCAGATTACTCTATCTGCCCTAGCCAAATCATTACATCTTTATCTCTACCCTAGGTCTAGGCTATCTTTCCCTAAATTTATTTTCTGTGATATCAAGCATTATTTTATATGATTGATATCACCAACAAATATACCAAGGGATGATTTACAGCGCTTAACATGAAGATAGACTACGTAGTACCATTGAGGAAACTAATTAGGCCAATGCTTCTGCTGTGAGATACGTATTCTCTATTCGCAGAATTCCGCTGTAAGCAAAATCAGGCTTTATTTGGGCTAGTGGAAATTTCTGGAGGACTTCAAAAAAAGCTAGTGAGATTATATTGAAAGTACCTTTTGACAGTGGTGGCGTTTCCAAAAGAATGGCGGCGTTTGGCCAATTTTGAAGCTGGCATTCCGAGCAGACAATGGCAAACCTATCTAGAGTTTGCCCGATCGCGAATATCCACCCCAAGGACCAGAAACCTGGTTTCTATGAGTTAACCCTAGGTAAAGACTATTAGATATCGCACCAAACCTGTTTCTGGCAACTAAAGGCGATCGCCCCTAGGAACCACTAGCAGTCGCCATCACTTGACGAGTACGCCTTTCATATTCAAGGCCAGAGATAATATGTTCGGCGGGGATACCAGCAGCAATAAGATCCTCGGTCAACCCGTCCTCAAAATTATCCAGTTCAATGACGATTAGGCGATCGAGCAAGCGAGCGTGAAAAATGATAGAATCCATCCAGCGTTGCTTATCGTAGCCAGTAGCCAGAACCAAGAAGTGACCGGTCTCGGTATCGCAGACAGGGTAAACCTTAATCGCTTGTACGCGAGGTTGGTCGCGAGTAGCCTCTTGCAGAGTTTGCTTCAGTATTTCTGCATAA
Source organism: Hormoscilla sp. (assembly GCA_051439505.1). Lineage (GTDB taxonomy): Bacteria > Cyanobacteriota > Cyanobacteriia > Cyanobacteriales > Desertifilaceae > Hormoscilla. Next base: position 9,329 of record JBFRWI010000141.1, read on the forward strand.
TTTAGTGAATGTTCCATTGCACAATAACCTCTTGCTTGGGTTCGTAAACTAATAAATTAATTTTATTTCTCTCGACGGCTAGCTGAAATATTTGGGTTTGGAAATCTCGAATATAAACCTCTTGACTAATAGCAAGAAACAACTGCCGTTCAGGTTCTTGTCCGTCCAAAGCCCATTGGTAAAGTTGAAGCTGTCCCATAGCTTTTTGCAGTTCATTAATAGGTGAAGAGGATCCGAAGCCTTTCAGTTCGACAGCAATTAGACGTTCTTCTTTCTCAGCAGCTAACAACTTTTCTGCTCCCAAATCAGCTTTCAAGAACGTGTTCCCTAACACTAAGAGGTACGGGTCATCCGTAATCGTCCATCCGTCTTTTTCAAGGGTGCGACGCAGGGAGGAATGATCTTTATCGCGTCTAGACATACATGTATTATCTCTCATCAATTGGCTTAACGTGCCGTAGGCGATCGAGCACCGGCCAGGCTAAGGGCAAATATAGCTTATCTAAAGCACTTTGTCAATAGCCAATGCCGGAAATCTCCTCTGCTCGCCCATAGCATCTGCCGTCTGGAAACGCGATCGGGGGATAACACAAAACCAAAGTTTCCTTAGTCACCAGTAGGATGGTGAAACCCGGGTTTTCCAAAAAACCGGGTTATTGCTGCAAATAAGGGTTAATTTGGGTTACCCTCAAGGGCACCAATTAGCGCTTCACCCATGGCGCGACAACCCACCATTTTCATGCCCTCTGACATGATATCACCGGTGCGATATCCCCCATCCAAAACTTGCATTACTGCTTGTTCGATTTTCTCTGCGGCTGCGGGTTCGTTTAACCCATATTTTAACATCATCGCCGCACTCAATGCTTGGGCTAAGGGATTGGCTTTATCTTGTCCCGCGATATCCGGTGCGGAACCATGTACCGGTTCAAATACCCCCGGACCCGATGCCCCTAAACTTGCAGATGGTAACATCCCAATACTGCCCGTCAGCATGGCTGCGGCATCGGAGAGAATGTCGCCAAACAGATTTCCCGTCACGATCGTATCAAACTGTTTGGGCGCACGCACTAACTGCATCGCAGCATTATCCACGTAAAGGTGAGAAAGTTCTACATCCTGGTATTCTGAAGATAAAAGCAAAATGCGATCGCGCCATAGTTGGGAGACTTCCAAGACATTTGCCTTATCCACAGAACATAGCTTACCGCCCCGCTTGCGAGCAGTTTCAAAGGCGACCCGCCCGATGCGATCGATCTCAGCTTCAGTATAAGCCATAGTATTGACGCCCCGCTGTTCGCCCGTTTCCGTAGCAAAGACTCCCTTGGGTTTGCCAAAATAAATTCCACCTGTCAATTCCCGCAGCACCATAATATCTACGCCTTCGACTACCTCTCGCTTCAAGGTGGAAGCATCAACCAACTGAGGTAAAATCGTCGCGGGGCGGAGATTGGCAAACAAACCCAAACCCGATCGCAGTGCCAGGAGTCCCGTTTCTGGGCGCTGATGGCGGGGAAGGTTATCCCACTTGTAACCCCCGATCGCCGCCAGTAACACGGCATCGCTGTTACGGCACATTTCCAGGGAGTCAGCGGGCAGAGGTTCTCCCGTGGCATCGATCGCGACACCCCCCATCAGGGCTTCGGAAAATTCAAACTGGATATCGTATTGCTTGCCAATGACGTTCAGGACTTCTACTGTCACAGCCATGATTTCCGGACCAATGCCGTCGCCCGGGAGTAAGGTAATGCGGTATTTTTGGGTCATCTTCACTTCTTTAGCTTGTCAGCTATTATCATACTCTATAACTCGACAATTCAATTAGTCTCCTGGCCCGCCGGGGGTTCAAACCCCCGGCTAATAGCTAAAGTCGGTTAAAACCGACTAAAAACATTGTCTGTTAAGCTATAGGTCCATGTTTTGTACACTTTAGCTATTCTACCTGGGAATGGTATTCTGAGGATCCCGCCTCCTATCATGGCCGAGGTGCAGAGTCACATCGGGAATATTTTCAATAAAAACGGATTTGTAAAGTTTTGTAAAATTAGGTTAAGAAATGTTCTGGAGAGATAGAGGGCATTATAATAGGAAATGATGGGGGAAATACCGAGGGAGTAAATTCAGTTTCAATTTCGGAAACTTTGACCCAAGGCAGTAGAGAAAAGTTAGGCTAGGATTAACATAACTCACCAACCTTGCAGCTATGGCACAAGAACTGGCAATTTGCACCCGTGGACTCACTAAACAGTTCGATCGCCACATTGCGGTCAACGATATGGACTTGGAAGTGGAAATGGGTGAGGTCTACGGCTTAATTGGACCTAATGGGGCGGGGAAAACTACCCTGATCCGCATGTTGGCAACCGCTGAAGAACCCACGACCGGGGAAATCTATATAAATGGCGATCGCCTGCTACGGGACCAAAGCAACCCGACTCTCAAGCGTCGCCTGGGCTATCTCCCGGATGATTTTCCTCTATATGACGATCTCACGGTTTGGGACTATCTGGACTATTTTGCCCGTCTCTACCAACTGCGAGACCCCCATCGCACTCAACGACTATATGAAGTTCTGGAACTGGTGCAGCTGACGAACAAACGCAATAGTCAGATTTCCACCCTCTCCCGGGGGATGAAACAGCGGCTTTCTCTGGCCAGAACCATTATCCACGAACCAATTCTGCTACTGCTAGATGAACCGGTCTCAGGGTTGGACCCGATCGCCCGGATGCAGTTTCGGGAAATCATCAAAACATTGCAGTCAGCGGGAATGACAATTCTGATTTCCTCTCACGTGCTCAGCGACTTAGCAGAACTCTGTACATCTGTGGGTATAATGGAATTAGGTTTTCTGGTGGAAAGTGCATCACTCAAAGAGCTTTACCAGCGTCTCAGCCGCCAGCAAATCCTCATGTCTACCCTGGAAAATACGGACGCCCTAGTTGCGGAACTAAAAAATCATCCGCAAGTTCAAGGGTACTCACTGCTGCCTTCTAAGGGTCAAGTGCGGGTAGATTTTGCCGGGGATGAGAAAGAATGTGCTACATTATTACGAGCGATCGTGGCTGCTGGCATTCCCCTAACGGAATTCCACTGCACTCAAGAAGATTTGGAAACAATATTCCTGAAATTAGGCCACAAACAAGCATCATAATGTCAGCGACCAGCGAACATCCGTAGGGTGGGCACCGCCCACCATTCCCGATCGTCGCTAGTTATCCGTAGGGTGGGCACCGCCCACCATTCCCGATCGTCGCTAGTTTGGCAGGCACCGCCCACGAGGCCCGATCTTCGCTAGTTTAGCAGTCATAGAGGAACGAGAGATTAATTATCAAAGGATACAGGGAAAATGACAAATATTTTGATTAACAAGTTGGGAGAATGGAATCCCCAGTTGTTCCGAGAAGTGAAAGGCCGGCTGAAAATTAGGAATGGCGCGATCGCCCTGGCAGTATCTGTTTTTAGCCAGTTGCTATTAGTCTTTGCATTTTTGGAAAAACTTCCGGGTGTTAGACAGTCCCGACACCGATACTGCACGGGGGAGGCGAAATCTTATTATACAGGATACGAATGCCTCGCGGACAGCTTCGGCAATCCCGATATAAACTGGCAGTTGTGGTGGACGGATATATTTATCTGGATGAGCGTGATCGGGATCTTCACTCTATTAATAGTGGGGACATATATGCTGATTAGCGACCTGGACCGAGAAGAACGTCGCGGCACCTTGAACTTCATTCGCCTCAGTCCCCAGTCTACTCAAAGTATTTTGACGGGCAAACTGCTAGGAGTGCCGATTTTGCTCTATGTGGCGACAATAGGGGCGATGCCATTACATCTGTGGTCGGGAGTGGCGGCCCAGGTTCCTTTGGGTCTGATTTTAACCTTCTATGGGGTAACTTTTGCAAGCTGCATTTTCTTCTACAGTGCCGCGCTGCTGTTTGGTTTAGTCAGTTCCTGGATGGGAGGGTTTCAAGCTTGGTTTGCCAGTGGCATGCTACTATTTTTCTTGACGGGTACAACTTCTATGCGGATTCTGGAAAACCCCATGGATATTCTGAATTTGCTTTCTCCCTCTACTCTGCTGGCCTATCTGGTTCCCGACCAGTTTGTAGAATACGTGCGGATTTTCGGTTACAGTACCGATGACCTACTGTCTTACTTGCATGATTGGCGATGGTTTCACTTGCAGGTCGGGATCAATGAGGTCGCGATCGCAGGGTTTATGGTATTAAATTACGGCCTGTGGACGATCTGGATTTGGCAAGCCCTGAACCGTCGTTTCCGCAATCCTAATACTACCACCCTGAGTAAGGCCCATAGCTATTGGTTAGTGGGTGGTTTGGAAGTTTTGATGGTGGGATTTGCCCCCCTGTACGGTTCAAATCATGACTTTTCGGAAAGCTTGAGTTTATTACTGTTAGGAAATTTGTTCCTGTTTGCTGGTTTAATCGCCGCCTTGTCACCCGGACGGCAAGTTTGTATTGATTGGGCCCGTTACCGACATCAGTCAGATGCTCACCGCCAGCATCTTTGGCAGGATTTGATGTGGGGTGAGAAAAGTCCTGGGGTAGTGGCGATCGCCCTGAACCTGATCGAAGCTCATCTCATCCTATTACCCTGGGTTATACTCTACCAAAACTCAAACTCCAAAATGGCGGCGATCGCCTATCTGCTTTTGAGCATCTCTATGCTGATGCTATACGCCTCGATCGCCCAACTGATGTTATTAATGAAAACTCAGAAACGGGGGCTGTGGGCAGCTAGCACCGTAGGGGCGGCAATTTGCTTGCCACCATTTATGTTAGCGGTGCTGTCCATTTCCCCAGGAGAAAATAATCTGCTGTGGATGCTTACAGCCTTTCCCTGGGCGGCTTTTAAGTACGCATCAGCCATGACGGTTATTGTCTCCTTTGTCGGACAGTTAGGCGTCGCAGGCATGTTAAACTGGCAATTGACGCGACAGCTACGATTTGCTGGATCTTCAGCATCCAAAGCCCTCCTCGCCGGGCGTCAGTAGCGCTACCCTAAAGGGCAGCGCTACAAGAACAAAGCCCGCCTGCGCGGGCTAGCTGTTAGCTTCTCTGTAGGGTGGGCACCGCCCACCGCCTCTCTTTTCCCTCACGGAGTCAGGAAACGAGAGTACAAATATCAATTGAGGAAAGCGGTTATGAACATACCTTTACTAAATCAAATGAGCGAGTGGAATGCCCAGTTTTTTCGAGAAATAAAAGGGCGGATGAAAACTCGATCGGTGATGATTGCAGTCCTGGCATCTCTGGTGGGTCAAGCTATGCTAATGATGGTTTGTTCCCAAAGCAAATGTCTCAGATATGCTGCTGATAAATCTTGTGCGGCCTATGAGTGGCAGTTCCAGTGGTCTGACGCCTTCACGTTTCTGGACTGGTGCCTGCCCTTCATCCTGCTAGTTTGCGGTGTCTATCTGCTGATCGGCGATATGGCGAAAGAGAGACGTCGCGGCACCATGAATTTTATTCGCTTAAGTCCCCAGTCCAGCCAAAACATTTTCCTAGGCAAACTGCTAGGAGTGCCAGTATTGGTGTATTTAGGAGTTGCTCTGGGAATTCCCTTGCACTTGGTGTCTGGCTTAGGATCTGGAAGGTCATTGATTGGGATTTTAGCTATCTATAGCCTTTGGGCCGCTGGTTGTTGTCTGTTTTATACAACGGCTCTGCTGGTGAATTTCCTGAGTAATCCTGAATGGGGAGAACAATCTCAAGCTGGGGGTGGTGGCTTCTTGGCGAGTATGCTGGCAATGCCTTACATCAGCCTACTTTATGGTAGCTGGGATTTTTACAGTTCGACATATACCCCCGATTGGGAATGGTTCTTTTTGCCAATTGGCTCAGTGCCAATATTTGCCTATGGCTTGGCAATGGTGACCTTGGGAATGGCAAGTTACTGGATTTGGCAAGCCTTGAATCGTCGTTACCAGAATCCTAACAGCACTCTCTTGAGCAAACAGCAGAGTTATTGGCTAACAGCTAGCTTTCAAATTTTGCTCTTGGGGTTCTTTTGGCCAGAAATATCGGACAATACTACCGTTCTCCAAGGCCAGCTATTCTTTGTCAGCATTGTGAATTTATTCGCGTTTTTGGCTCTGATAATGGCGCTTTCGCCTCACCGGCAAGCTTGCCTTGATTGGGCCCGTTATCGGCATCAACAAGAGTCTCATCGCTCCTTACTACAGGATCTGATCTGGGGTGAAAAAAGTCCCGCCGTTCTGGCGATCGCGGTCAATCTCGCCATTACTACTGCCATCTGGATGCCTTGGGTGCTGCGATGGCCTGAAGGTGAGGAAAAGATAGCCGCAGTTGGAGGGATGTTGATCTGTGCTAATTTGATCTCGATCTATGGGGCGATCGCCCAGTTAGTGCTATTGAGCAAATTACCGAAGCGGGGATCTCTGGCAACGAGCACGGTTTTTGCCAGTCTATTGTTGCCACTCGTTGTTGTGGTCCAGGAGAAAACAACTCCTATGTTCTTGATGTTTGCAATTTTTGGCAGCGCATTTTGGGCTATAGGAGAAGCATCCGCGATCGGGATTTTTATGGCAATCTTGGGTCAATGGAGTATCCTGGGATTGTTGAACTTCCAACTGACGCGCCAGTTAAGAAAATTTGGAGAATCTCATTCCCAAGCACTTCTTGCTGGAAGTTAAGTTAATGTACTTCGCCGTCACCCTAAAGGGTGCGGCTACTCGAACAAAGCAATGTCATTGCGAGCGCAGCGCGGCAACCGCCTGCGCGGGCTATATTGCTGGAAGAGCGATCGCCCTTCACAAAAATTTACATGGGGCCGAATGCCAGATATCTCTTTCGTTGGTTACGATCTGGATATAGTCTCGCTATTGAACAGCATGACAGATGGAATCAACCCATGCTTAAAGACATTATCAAAGTTCAACCATTAGACAAATATAACCTCCGCCTTTCTTTTGAAGATGGAGTGGAAGGAATAGCAGACATCAGCCAATTAATCGAATTTACAGGAGTCTTTGAAGCATTAAAATTTAAAGCCTATTTTGACGGAGTAAAAGTCAACCCAGAATGGGGAACAATTTATTGGGACAATGGCGCGGACTTAGATCCAGACGTTCTTTATGCTGTCCTTACTTGTCAAGATATTCCCAATTATCAATTAGGTAAAACCGGGTAAAGCTGTTCAAACCTTATCCCTTACCCGCTAACCTGCCGGTGGTTGTTCAAACCTTATCGCTTACCCGCTAACCCGCCGGGGGTTCAAACCCCCGGCTAATAGCTAAAGTCGGTTAAAACCGACTATAAATATAATCAAAATTGTAACAAAATGGACAATTATAACATACAGATTATTGCCGATTTTTTAAGAAACCCGGTTTCTTGAAGAAACCGGGTTTCTGGGCATTTTTTTTGCCAAAAGTTGCTCTACCTTATCCCTTACCCGCTAACCTGCTGAGATATATTTTTCGCAAACTCCTTAATCACAGGTTGCAGGATAAAGCCCGATGCTACCGTTCCGGAAAAATCGGAGTCTGTCACTTTCTCAACTAAACAACGTCTCTTCAAAGACTGTACTGCTTTCCACAACTCGGGCTGAGATAAGGGTAAGTTTCGCGGCTTTCGGGAAATATCTACTGCTACATCTTTACTCCCTAACCAAATTAGCACCTGTTTCTCTGAGGAGGACAACCTTTGATAAGATTCCTGCAATACTCGTTCTAGATCTCCTAAAAATACTGTGGGACAAGATAATAATTGACTGACGCTACCGTTAAATAATTCTTGGATAGTAGAAGCAATTATATTTAACCACAATGGGTTGCCGCTGTAAAGGTCGATTAGTTCTAACCATCTATCTTCATCTCTCAATCCTTTGCTTTTCAAGATTTCTCCCCCTGACTCTCCTAAACCTTGCAGTTGTAATGTGCGACAGTGGCGGTTTTCCACCGTGGCCATTTCTATCGGTTGTTCCCAACTCAGCAGTAGCAGGCAACTTTTGTGGCCCGATCGCCCGATAATTTTTAAGAATTTGCCGTAATTTTCATATTCTGGTAGGTAAGTTCCGGCTAATTCGCCACTGGCGCAGATTTCTTGCATGTCGTCGAGTACGATCAGACAGGAGTGCGATCGCAGGTAGTCAAGGATCCCAGGTAGTTGAGTTGCTGGCGGTTCACTGAGAAACTCAATTAAGTTGGTTGTGAGGGAGTTGAGGGTGGCAAATTGACTGTGACTGCGCCAGATCACCCGATCGAACTTGTCTTTGATTTGTTCGACGAGTTCTCTGGCGAGGGTGGTTTTACCGATACCGGATAATCCGAAAATGGTGACGATGCGGCTATTTTCTCCGAGGATCCATTGTTTCAGGGTCGTTAGTTCCGAAGTGCGGTTGCAGATGCGATCGCATTCCGGTGCATCGGTGAGATCGTGGCGTTTTTCCGGTTTCAGGTTGTCTGGGGTGCTAGAGGGCGATCTATTTTGTGCCGTTTCGCCAGAGTGCAGACTTTCCCCACAGACATTGATGTTACCTCCGACAAATTCACCGAAATTTAAATTAGAGATATGATAGCGTTCCATTGCCGCGCGGAAGTTTGATTTCTTGACTTCCTCGCCTAATTCTGCTGATACCAGTTTCAATAACTTGCTGGCGACTCTCTTGACGTTCGCTTCCGAACAGTGGTAGCGATCGGCGGCAATTTCCCTGTAGTTGGTATTATCCCAGATCCCGGTCAACACCTCTTGTTCCAGGGTATTCAAGTGTTTGCCAGTTTTGGCTACCACTAACTCATCTAGCCATTTATAGACTTCTTGGACATCCATGGGCGATATAGATATTGGTTTTGGGGTATTGTACTACTTTTTTCACCCTGCTGCAACTTTTGGTGACTAAACTCTCCCTTTTTCACCTCATTGGCGCGAGAACAAGTTTTTTAAATTCTATACTAAACTCAACTTTTTTTGACTGTGCAAATTACCGATAATAGGTATTCTGAAAAAGAAAGCGTTATAGCGGTTTTAACCCTCATGAGGTACATCCTTTACACTTGGCACTACCAGTGATAGCTGGTTCTCCTGTACCTTATGTTGTGACACCATTCAACATTTCTGATTCAGAGGACAATTAAAACATGGAACTGAATGTAGATCTAGTCAAAGATGAGGTTGTTATAAGTAAGCACAAGTTCTCTTACGGATTATTGCTTTTCTTTGTCAAATCACATTTCTGGCTCACCAACAAAAGATTTATTGCTCATTACCCTAATTTTGTTGCATGGATTATACCTGTAGGTGGGAGCACGGTTACTTATCCGTTAAAGCAGATTCAATCTGTTCTAGCTGAGAAAAGTTTCAAAATTTTTGCGCCTCTATTTTGGGGTGTTTTTTGGCTAATTGTTGGCATGGGCACGCTCGAAATAGGAGTGGGATTGCTATTTATTTTGATTAGCATCTTGAACTTTGCTAACATTCTCAGGACATATATTTTGGTCATGTCGGGAGGATCTAAAACAAAATATAAATATGTTCCCTGGGAATCCGGAAATGCCAAGAAAATGGTCGAGCAGCTAAACGGTCTAATAGCAGAAATTTGAGCTTGATTTAATTTTTATCGCACGGGAAAGGCCGCTTTTTCCCCAAAATTATTGCTTGATGGCGATCTGGTCAGGCTTCTGCTTACCGGCGATCGCCTGGGTAACTACCGGCGATCGCAGCACGGACAGGACCGCTTTTCACCAGTTGCTGCCAACACAATACCCCTGACAGAGCATCGCCCAGAGCTACGATTGTAACAAATATTTACAAATAAACGCTCTCTGTGGTGTATGTTGTGGCATATAATTTAAGATGTTGTTTGATGACAACGGGAGCATAGAAATCAAAGCATTTTGTGATTTGCAGCAGGGAAATAAAACAATGAAAAGGAATAGCATGAAAATGATGAAAGGTGCTTCTATACTAGGAGTTGCTCTTTCTTTGATTGGGAGTCCAGCGTCAAGTTTAAATCTCACTATCAACCCTCCACAGATAAAGCAGAGTGGCATCCCGGACATAGAAGTGGTATCTGTATCTGGTCCAAATTCAGCGGCTCCAGGAGAGCGTATCCGTGTAGGTGGCAGGGTGAGAAATATTGGCTTTGGCAGTGCTGGGGAGAGCATGGTAAAGTATTACCTGTCGAGCGATCGCACTCTCAGCTCGGACGACATCTACTTAGGATATGATAATATTCAAAGGATCACTCCAAAACTCACGATTGGCCCGAATGAGGAAGTAAGGATACCCAATAGCGTATCATTGGGAACAAAATATCTGCTGTTAGTGGCAGATGCCGATAATCAAGTCTCGGAAAGCAAGGAAAACAATAATATAGGATATAAAGCGATTACTATTGGTCTGCCAGACATAGAAGTGACATCTGTATCTGGTCCAAATTCAGCGGCCCCAGGAGAGCGTATTCGTGTAGGTGGCAGGGTGAGAAATATTGGCTTTGGCAGTGCTGGGGAGAGCATGGTAAAGTATTACCTGTCGAGCGATCGCACCCTCAGCTCGAACGACATCTACTTAGGATATGATAACATCACAGGACTCTCTCCCAAAAACTATAGGGACCCGAGGGAGGATGTAACGATACCCAATAGCATATCATTAGGAACAAAATATTTGCTGTTAGTGGCAGATGCCGAAAATCAAGTCTCGGAAAGCAAGGAAAACAACAATGTAGGATATAAAGCCATTACTATACGCTAGAGCAAGCCGTGTAGGAGTTGTGCAAAGACACATCATCGTATTTTTCCAACATCGTTCAAAATGGCGATCGCCCCTCGCTCGCCATTTTACCGACGTGACGCTGCGCCCCGACTCCATGCGATCGGCAATGCAGATCCGGGGCACGGTATTATAAATCTTTCTGTTGATATCTTTATGTTATCAATGCCGTACCGCTACCCCATGCGATCGCCAATATACGTCCATCACGGCGATCGCGCTTAACAAAAATTTACATGGATCCAAATGCCAGATAGCTCTTTCGTTGGCTATAATACTGAAGTTGAGAGATAAAATCGGCGACTAAGGAGAGCGGTATGAACATTGGCCTGGAACTATCTCCAGAATTAGAGCAGGAACTGTCTACTGAGGCATCGGAACTTAAGTTATCCTTAGATGAGTACATTCTGCGTATTATTTCTCAACGGCCTGTCCTGCATAATCCACCGAAAACAGGTGCTGAACTGGTAGCATACTGGGAGAGAGCTGGAGTTATTAATTCACGCCCTGATATTGATGATAGCGCTGAATATGCTCGCAACTTACGTCGAAAGGCTGAAACCCGCGAACGAGGATAGATAATTTAATGTATTTACTCGATACAGATGTCCTGATTGATATTCAACGCGGTCATGCACCTGCGATCGCTTGGTTCGCTAGTCTCCCAGAAGTGCCCAGCGTCCCAGGTTTCGTCGTTATGGAGTTAATTCAGGACGCACAAAACAAGCAGCAACTTAGCAAAGCGCTGCAACTTGTAGACCCTTTACCTATCCTTTGGCCCACCGCAGCTGACTGCGCCAGTGCTTTATCCAATTTCACAGATTACCATTTGTCGCACAAATTAGGTTTGATTGATGCCTTGATAGCTGCTATTGCTGTAGGACGCAGCGCTACTTTGTACACATTTAATGTTAAGCACTATCGAGTTGTTCCGGGGCTTAACATAGAAAAACCGTACAATCGTTGAATGTCGCATAAAATGGGACTGTAATTGAATATAATAGCGGAGATCGCCCTTCAAAAAACAAACATGCAGATGCCAGATATATCTTTCGTTGGCTATAATAATGAATAGCCAATGTCCAGTAGGGGCACGGCATCAGCAGATTAAAGGTTAATCGAGAAATGTTTTTTTCGCCGTGCCCCGGCTCCATGCGATCGCCCCTCGAACCCCATGTTACCGACGTGACGCTGCGTCCCGACATGCGATCGGCAATGCCGGGGCACGGCATTATAAATCTTTCGGTTGATATCTTTGTTATCGATGCCGTACACCTACCCCATGCGATCGCCAATGTACATTTATCACGGCGATCGCCCTTCAAAAAACTTCCATACTCCCAAATACCAGATATATCTTTCGTTGCCTATAATCACGATCGATAAAAATAATGTTATACCATTTTATCAAGGTTGTCTACAATTTTTAAGCATTATTCTATTCCTCGGTTTCAAATGAGATCTTGCACCATTGTAAACTAGAGGCAGAGCCTCTAGAAATCGTTCCCAGGCGGAGCCTAGGAACGAGGCTTTCCAGACAAGGCTTCCAGTGGGTTTTAACCCACTTTAGCTATTAGCCGGGGGTTTGAACCCCCGGCGGGCTGACAGCGAAGAGAGTAAATTATGCGATCGCCAACTGATCGCCAACTGATCGCCAACTGATCGCCAACTGATTGGGAATTGCAATACTAAATATTAGACTCAATTCCACTCTGTAAAATTCCCAGAATCTTCCCGACATTGTTCAGGAAATACTCGTTCAAATCAATAGAAATAACTTTTCCTTCCAGTTGCAGAAATTTCCAGTTAGTTCCCGTGGTGACTGCACCATAAATTTTCTTGATGTTCTGGTTGTGACGATCGTTGAATAACTGCGCCGCCACCATTTCTGCCATACATTGCCCTAACCCCGATTGAATGTTATTATTTTTTGCCTCTACCAGCGCAAATACCGGTGCTTTAATGAATAGCTGTTCCGGGGATAAGCTAATAATAAAGTCACAAAACCCATTCAATCCTTTTTCTGACTCCACGTTAAATTCTCTCCCGGAAAATAAACTGATGCGATCGCATAACTGTTTTTTCAGCTCGATAAGAATGGGAGATATAATCATTTCCGATCGCGCTTTCTCTGAATTTATTTCTAGGGCTAAAGGAATGTTATATTGCAAAATATTTTTGAGTAACTCGCTGTATTCTACCTCTGGACAGTTGGCAAACAAGCCAACTTCCTTAGCAAAAGTAATGCCCAAGTTGGTCTCGATATCTTCTAAGCTAAATTGACTGTAGCACATTTCCCTGCAACTCCTTAATTTGCTACAGTTATGCCCATGTAATTCTCTCACTTCGCTGTTAGCCCGCCGGGGGTTCAAACCCCCGGCTAATAGCTAAAGTCGGTTGAAACCGACTAATAGAATGATTTGAAAAATAATTGTAGCATTTTTTCAATCGGTGCTATCTTTTACCTCTCCTTACTCTACCAGATCGCCCTCTCCACGATAACACAATCAACCCAAAATTGCCTGCAAACCCCGCACTAATCGTTCAATTCCCTCCGCCGCCGTTTCCTTTGGCAACGCACCGTAAGCAACCCGCAAGTAGCATCCATCCTCCATGCCAAATGTGTCCCCCGGAAGCACCGCTACTCCATGTTCCCGGATCAGTCTTTTCACCAATTCCAAAGCATCCATCTGAGTCTTAACCTTCAAAAACAAATAGAACGCCCCATCCGCAGGCCCGATCGCGCATAAACCTTCCAGGCGCTGCAATGACTCTAGCAGCATCTGTCGCACGGAGGCGATCGCCCCCAGGTACCCTTGACAATAATCCCTGCCCACGGACAGCGCCCCCAGGGCCCCATACTGGGAAATAACGGGAGGACAAATCAGAATTGTATCCTGAATCTTCTTCACCGCTGAGAGCAAATGTTGGGGAATCACCATATAACCAATGCGCCAACTCGCAAACCCATAGGCTTTAGAAAGGCTGTATAGTGAAATCGTGTACTCGCTACTTTCTGGAAATGACCCTGGGGACACATGCTTCACTCCATCATAAGTAAAATATTCATAAGCTTCATCACTGATGTGGTAAATCCCCCGACTGCGACAAATTTCATTCACCTCCCCCAGCGCCGTTTCTGAGTATACCGCCCCCGTCGGATTATTCGGCGAAACCGTCAGCACCGCCCGCGTTTTCGGCGTTATCGCTGCCGCGATCGCCTGGGGACGCAACTGATAATTTGCATCCGTTCCCACCAACACCGGGCGACAACCCCCGATCGCGATCGCCATTTCGTGGTTAAAATAATAAGGGGTTTGGATTATAATCTCATCTCCGGGGGCAGTAATAGCCAGCACCGCATTTACAAAGGCCATATTTCCCCCTGCGGTCACCACAATGCTGTTGCCATCGTTAATTTCCATGCCGTTATCAGCAAGCAGTTTCGCCTCAATAGCTGCCAGCAAAGGAGAAATTCCCCGGACCAGTTTATACTTATGATTTTCCGGGTCCGCCAGGAAACTATCCAAACGGGCGATCGCCTCTGGGGGGGGACCATAATAGACCACCCCCTGTCCCAAGGATATCGTTCCCGGACAACTCTCGATCAGTTCTCCGACTACCGGAATTATCGGCGACTGCACCGCCTCCATGCGAGTTCTACTGATTTCCATTTACTGTATAATATAGCGTTTCTCAAATTGATGTGATACAGCATAATCGCCTATTTGTCATTGCGAGGGGGGGGGGGACAAGCGCTTCGGACTTATGCTTTATGAGTTGACCCTCCCCCGAAGCAATCTCCGCAACAGCAGATCACACTAATCTGAGAACTGCTATAGATCCTTTTACTTTTATTCACCTAACCTGAAAATACCATTAACCTGTCATTCCTAAGAAACTCTCATATCATCTGTCCCGTTATACTGCTGCTTACAGAAGATTGCTTCGGGGGGATAGTTTATTTCCCGGACATACGATCTCCTTTAATACCCCCTCGCAATGACAATCACCTTTCTACTTTACCGCAATCGGAAACAAACTCCAGTAACTGGGCGTGAAACTCATCCGTTGCTTTCATATAGCACGCATGACCCGCATTCGCTAATATGACCTTTTGGGCCTTTGGCATCCGCCTGACTATTAAATCTGCTTCTGCTATAGATACTGTCCGATCGTTGCTGCCCCAAATTGCCAGAGTCGGCATTTCTATCCCTTCCAGTCCCTCCTCGTGTTCCTCAATATTTACCGGCGCAATAGGTATAAATCCTCCCAATTTATCCCCATATTTTACCACAAAAGGCAAGCTGTAACCTCCACTCATGGATGGCGATACTAAAATCGGCTTATTTAACTTTAACACCTCGATCAATTCCAGCAAAAACTCTGCTCGATCGCCCGATATGCGCTGGGAACTGCCATACCCGGGCAAATCTACAGCAACTGCGCCATATCCGCGATCGGCTAATAATTTGAGAGTGCCAATTGAGCGCCAGGTTTGGGAACTAAAACTGGCTCCATGTAAAAATAGCACAGTTGGGGCCGTTGCCGAGTCTGCTATCAGATAATGAATCTTTGCCCCTTGCACGATCGCATATTTATCCTTTATCTTGTTGCTATCCATTTCTCTTAAATAAAAGCCTACTTTTTCTTCAGCACTTTTTTCAGCAGTCTCACAATTTCCGCAGGCCGATCGGCCAAAGGTATCTTCCCTTGCTGAAAAGCTTCTATTTTCCGCGCCGCCATACTCAACTCCGCCGTTTTCCCATCTATTCCCTTCTCTTTTCCTGCCTTTGATAGCAGCTGGGAAGCAATCAAAGTCCCCGCATGGCCCCGCAATTTCTCCTGGGGCACCTGTTGTCCCGCCAAGTAAGCAACCACAGGCTTATCGATCGCCTCTTTAATATAGCGGGCCGCCGCTTCCTCTCCTCCATTTCCTGCTATTTCCCCCACTAATACGATCGCCTGTGTATCATCATCCTCCTCCAAAATTTGCAGCCATTGAGCAAAAGAAGAACCCACGATCGCATCGCTGCCAATACCCACCCCGATCGACTGACCCAACCCTGCCTTAGTCAACTCTAGGGCCACCTCATAAGTCAAAGTCCCCGTGCAGCCGATCAACCCTACCTTCCCAGGGGTATATAGTTGAGTTGGGTGAGTTCCCAGCAACATTTTTCCCGGCAGGATAATGCCCGGACAATTTGGTCCCACTACTAGCGTTTCCGTTGCCTCCGCCTTCCGCACCAGCTGCACCATATCCAAAGGCGGCATCCCCGCAGTAATGATGATAATCTGCCTAATTCCCGCCGCGATCGCCTCATAAGCTGCATCCAGCACCCAGTATGGCGGCACAAAGATCAGCGTCGTATCCACCATTCCCACCGCCGCCGTTGCCTGTTCTACCAGGTCAAAAATCGGCATTCCATCCAATTCCTGTCCGCCATTCCCCGGACTCACCCCCGCCACCACATTCGTGCCATATGCTTTCATCTTCGCCGCATGGTTTGCACCCAGTGGTTCTGTAATACCTTGTACCAGAACTTTGTTATCGGGACTAAAATTCATCTTTTAATTTTACTTTCTTCACCTATGAAGATCACTTTGTCAGATTTATCGCTTGGGAGACTGCCTCATCCAAGCTTTCCACCACCGTTACTGGCAGATCTTTTAATATCTCTCTAGCTTTATCCACTTCGCTACCCACCAGACGCACGATCGCATGTATATCTCTATTAGAGTTGCCCATGCGGGTTCGGCCTTGCCAATATCCCCCGATCGCCGTCGCTATGCGCTCTGCTGGAGTCAAGCTGCTGATAATGTTCACCAGTAATACTTCCACCCGACGATCTTGGCCGAGCAGATCCAGACCCCGTTCAATCCGTTCGCACAGATCTCCTGGCATCCAGCCTGCTTGAGCTTTTCCGGCCACATTTACAAAAGCAGCTGGCTTGAGCCCAGCTTTGTAGAGCAAATCCATAGTCGTCCTGATTATACCACCACCATTACACAATATGCCAATATTTCCTTTCACTTCCACCTGCTTCAGCTTCAAGTCCCCCGCCGACGGTACAGATGGCACCATATTACCCTTTGTGCGTGCTAGCAACACCAAGTTCTCATGACGGCCTAAAGCATCATTATTAGCCGTCACTTTTCCATCTAAAGCCATCACCTCCCCCGTCGAACTTACACCCAGGGGATTAATTTCCACCATATCCAGGTCAAATTGGACAAATAGCCGATACATTTTCTCGACTATATCGCTGACTGCCTGAATTAGCGGTCCGGAAAGTCCCATCTTCAGAGCCAGACGCCGCGCGTAAAACGGCGAGAATTCCTGGTCTACCACCACCAACTGCATTTGGGACATCACCGCTTCTGCCTCAACGCCTCCTGTTTTTGAGCCTAACAGAACTGGGCGTCTTGCTCCTGTATCCAGGACAACAGCCAGATAAAATTCCTCTTGAGAATTGTACTTAGCCTCCGCTAACAGCACCTCGGGATACTCGCCCATGATCGGCAGCTTAAAAATCGTCTGGGCCGCTGCTACTGCATCGATCGTGTTTTCCGCAAACTTAATACCCCCCGCCTTGCCCCGTCCTCCCGTGCGCACCTGGGACTTCAGCACCACTGGATAGGGAATTTTCAAACCTTTGAGATCCTTGGGATGGTCGATGCGTTGAGAGGGCAATATGGGAATGCTCATCTCCCGAAATAATTCCTTGGCCTGGTATTCTAGTAAATCCATTTTTAGAACGTTGTTAGTTATTAGTTGTCAGTTATTTAGTCCGTCCCACCTGTCAAGCAGTTGTCAGTTGGTCGCATTATATACCTTACCGTTATCTCTCCCCCACGGGCAGGGTACTCACACCCATACAGGCAAGTGCTAGTTTTGAGGCTTCCTCCTCAATTATATCCGCACGGGCCCAGAATAAATTGAACCGTTGTCTGAGAGGCTGAGTCTAAATTGGCAGAAGTCACTCAACGGCAAGGAAACCCACCGTGGTGTCAATTATACCATATCTAACAGAAACGCCGTCGGACGGCAAACCTGATGGAATTTCCGATCGCCCTGGGCCCAGCGATCGGGAACTGGTGCGCCGGTGTTTGCAAGGTTACAGGCACAGCTACCAACAGTTATATTGCCGTCATCAGGGGCAAGTCAGGTCCACTCTCTACCAACTCTGCGGCCCTTCCCATCTGGACGATCTCGTGCAAGAGGTATTCTTGCGAGTTTGGAAGGGGTTGCCCAAGTTTCGCCAGGCATCCCAATTTTCCACTTGGCTATATCGGATCGTTTGGAATGTGGCCAGCACCGAACGTCGGCAGTTGGCCCAAGCTTACGAACAGCAGCAAACATTATGCCAAGCAGTTGGGACATCACCAGATAATTCTGACTTAATGCATTTACATTATCAAGACCTAGTACGGCGGGGTTTAGCAAAACTCAGTCTCGATCATCGTGCTGTCTTGGTGCTGCATGACCTAGAGGATGTACCCCAAAAAGAAGTTGCTAAAATCTTATCGGTGCCTGTCGGCACGGTCAAATCTCGTCTATTTCATGCCCGTGCCGCTATGCGCAAGTTTCTACAAGCAGAAGGAGTGCAACTATGAGTCACCCAGAGGACGATCGCCTACTCGAATTTTTGCACGAACATCGCCCCGCTGCGCCACCAGCAGCGGCTGATTTAGAGCAGCGAGTGATGTACGGGATAGAAATAATTCCTCAACAACCAGAGCGAGAATATATCCTCCCCTACCGCCGTCCCTGGCTAGTTAGCGGGGCCTTAGCTGCTAGTTTACTGGTTGCCCTAGGGGGATATCGTCTGCTGACACCCGCAACTCCTACGGTTGCTGACAAAGCTAATTTAGAAGCATTTTTAGTCGAAAGCTGGGATGGCGTCATGACTGGCAGCCAAACAGCTATTTACAGTCCCGAAGCTATTTTATCAGCGGAACCAACTTCTAACAATTAACTGTGAGGTAATATCCATGTTAGCACAAAAAATATCGGTTTTATCAATTTTGCTCCTATCTCTCGGTGGTGCTAGTGCTGAAGTTTTAGCCCTAGCCAATTCTGGGCCTCCTGCTCAAACGGTTGCCCAGAACTTCAGAGGTCCAAAGGGACACCATCGCGGTCCGCAAATGCTGATGGAACAGCTCAATTTGTCTCAGGCACAAATGCAGGATCTTGAGGAAATTAAACAGAAGTATCAAGAGCAATTCGAGCGACAGCGTCAGCAACTGCATGAAGCTCAGCAGGAGTTGAGCGAACTGATGGCGGGTACTGCTTCTACTAGCCAGATCCGCAATAAATATCGCCAGGTTTCCCAGTTGCGGCAGCAGATGGGCGATCTTCATTTTGAAAGTTTGTTGGAAATGCGAGAAGTGCTCACTCCCGAACAACGCCGCCAGTTTGCCGAACAAATGCAACGGCGACATCGCGGTAGAGGCAAACCCATGCGGCAAGAAGAAAGGTAATAGCATCCCTTTAATTCTCTCTCTTCGCTGTTAGCCCGTTGGGGGTTCAAACCCCCGGCGTTACCAGGCGGAGCCAGGTAACTCGGTAGGAGTCGGTTAAAACCGACTAATGAAATGACGAGCGAAAATTATCCGATTTTTTCTTTTCGTATAAAATAGTTGCATGAATATAAAAATTGTTTTTTTTAATCAAAATAAGTGAGAATATATTTAATGTTTAATGTTTACATTTAAGGTGTTTATGTCAAGAAAATCTGATTACATTTATCTGCACGGGTTTGCTTCCAGTCCCCTTTCTCGCAAGGCTCAGTATCTACGCGATCGCATTTTATCCGAGGAAATTAATTTACAGATTACTGACCTGAATATGGGGGATTTTTCCCATCTTACCCTGACGCGACAATTGCGGCAAGTTGAAGCTTTATTTCCCGACAATGGAAAGCCAGTTAGCATTATTGGCTCCAGTTTTGGGGGTTTAACGGCGGCTTGGCTGGGACAGTTGCATTCACAAGTGCAGCGGTTAGTTTTGCTGGCACCGGCGTTTCAATTTCTCACTCATTGGTTGCCACAACTGGGTGCTGCCCAAGTTGAAGGCTGGCAACGGGAACAATATCTGTCAGTTTATCACTATGGCGAAGGGCGATCGCTGCCTCTGCATTACCAATTTGTGGTAGATCTGGGTCAATATCAAGAGGAACAGTTGCAACGACAAATTCCCACTCTCATCCTACACGGGCGTGATGATGAAGTAATTCCCATTCAAGCTAGCAGAGACTTTGCGAGTCAGCGTCCCTGGGTGCAGCTAATAGAACTGGATAGCGACCATAGTTTGGCAAATGTTCTGCCGGAAATTTGGCAAGAGATATTGAAATTTGGGAATTGAAGAACAGTTTCACCGCTTGGGAACGGGTGTGGTCAAAACCCGTTGATCGTGCAGCGGGATCTCTCAGTCGCCGGATCCCCCCAAACCCCCCTTAAGAAGCTATCCCTTACTCACATCTTTCTTAACATTTGTCGGGGGGGGTGGGGAGTGGGGAGTAGGGAGTGGGGAGAGGGGGGTTTCCAGTCGGCAGCATAGATGGTGGCAAAAGTCAAGCCCACGGAGG
>JBFRWI010000142.1:0-5946 GCA_051439505.1 Hormoscilla sp.
TTTTGGGCGATCGCGCTCCTGTGGCGAAAGGAATTTTCCGTGTGGGATCCAGGTTATGCTTTCCGATAACCTGGAGGTTTCTGCGAGCTTGAGGGTCCGAAGGGTTGAGTTTGAGGGCCGATCGCACGGATGCTTCTGCTTCTGCGAGCTTACCGCTGCGTCCCAGAATAACGCCGAGATGGTTGTGAGCTTCAGCGAAGTCCGGTTTGAGGCGGAGGGCCGATCGGACGGCAGCTTCCGCTTCTGGCAGTTTACCGGTCTGTGCCAGGATAAAACCGAGATAATTGTAAGCAATAGCCGAGTTGGGATCGAGGGCGATCGCCTCTTCAACCTTCAATTTCGCGAAGTGAAAGTAATTTTTGCTAGCGAGGAGCTGACTGAGTTGTAGCAGATGTGTAACTGACATAAGTACATCAAAAGTGATTCCGGAGCTATTCCGAGCACAATAATAACATATTCTTCTGGTTTGTAGTAAGCGCTTTAGCGCTTGCCCGGTTTGTAGTAAGCGCTTTAGCGCTTGCCTGGGCCAAAGTTGGGCGCTGATTTTAAGCTGAAGGATAATTATAACTCAATCATCGTGACAGTTGATAAACTATGTTTCTTCAATAAACCTGGTTTCTATACTTATCTGAGTCAACAGGTATCTCACTGATATATCTCAGATACTCAATAACTTCTGTTTTCAAATCCTAGCGCTTTATACAGTCATGATGCACCATCTTATCTACGATTTCTGCTAACTCCTCGCTTACTTTAACTAGATGACGACATTTTCCGCGATTAAAAACATCTCATGTAATCTATACGAATAGTTGATTAACTCTTAAAAGTTTACAATAATAATTATTAGAGGAATCATCATTATTTGTTGCCAATAGCCAGGTATATGTTAAGATATAATAGTAAGAATAATCTAGGTCTAACAGATGACCAAAAAAGCTGACATAGGTAGTAAACGCCTAATAGGTCTTGACCCCGATCGATGGGTACAATGGGTAACAGAGATTCCCGGGGCTACCGCGCAGGAAATAATTTCGACAGATTTCCAGTGGGTGGGCAGAGAAGGAGATGTTTTAGTAAGAGCATCTAGTCCAGAAGACGGGGAATTTCTGGTTCACAACGAACTGCAACTGTACTACAACAACAAAATACCCCGTAGGGTGCGTGCTTATACAGCACTGGCAGAAGAAAAGTACGAAATGCCGGTTTATCCGGTGTTGATTAACATCCTGAAACGGGGAGAAACTCCTCCCCAAATACCCACATATTATGAATCTCAATTCCGTAATATCCGGGCCTACCAAGACTATCGAGTCATTAACCTTTGGGAAGTGGATGCGGCTCTAGTTTTCCAACAACCCCTCCCTTCCCTACTTCCTTTCGTCCCCATTCTCAAGGACGGAGGGAAAGAAGCAACAGTCCGAGAAGCATTGAAACTGTTGCGAGAGGATGAAAAACTGAATGAGTTGGAGAATTTACTGGCATTTTTTGCTACCTTTGTATTAGAGACAGAAGTAGTACAACAAATCATTTCGATGTACTCGGGGAGCGCTAGTCGCACTACCCCTCGCACATCGAGGTGGGATATGGCAGTATTACAACAATCACCCTGGTATCAGCAAATCTTGCAAGAGGGAGAAAGTCGAGGGCTCCAAATTGGCGAACAGCGCGGCCTCCAAATTGGCGAACAGCGCGGCATCCAAATTGGCGAACAGCGCGGACTGCTTTCTGGAATCCAAATGGGATTGGAATTGAAATTTGGTTCTTCGGGGAATGCACTGATCGAAGAAATTAGCGCTGTCAAAGAGATCGAAGTGCTCTCCAGAATTATCGAGGGACTGAAAACGGTCCAAACTCTTGAGGAATTGCGCAAAATTTACCAGCGGGATAACTTGACATAGGCTCGGCTATTAAACTATACCAGGCTGGAGAGAACAAGCCCAGAAAGCCGGTTTTATTGACAACCGGCTTTCTTAATTGCCGCCTAGTTAACTAGACACCGAGAGTCAACTGCCAACCATTCAACCAACCAGTATCGCCCAAGGCACGATCCACCAGCAAGAGTTTCCAAACACCATAGACAGATTGATTGAGCAACTGCCGGAAAGCGAGGATATTTTGCAAAGAATAAGTTGCTTGCAGTTTCCGGGCCCGTCCCAGGGTCCGGTTTTGCAGCAGCACGAGATCGCCATTAGGTGCCACCAAACTTACTTCCAAATCCCCCAAAAAATCATGCTGAATATCAATCCTAACTTGAATATCTTTCAGCCGACCGGAATCGGAAATATAAATCTCACTGGTAATACCTCGCTGATTATAATTGGGAATCGCAAGCCGTTCGTTATTTTCGCCTGCCACCCGCCGGACAACCCGTAGAGGAACTGCTAGCTGCTGCTTCGCTGCAATGACCGCCTCAAAGGCATTCACCTTGCCATAGCCAAACCACTCGGAGTGGCCTCTGACATCATAGGTGCCGTTGCGAAAGCCCAGTTGGGGGTCGGGGTTGGGGTCCTCTATTTTATCAGCGGTCTGCTCTAGGATGCGCTTTACTTCCCGGGCAGTGAGGTCGGGATTTACTGACAGCACCAGGGCCGCTACTCCCGCCACCACCGGACAAGCACTGGAAGTGCCGCCAAAATCTCCTGTAAAGTCGTTGCGACTGTAGCCAACGGCTCCCGTGCGATCGGTGCTGAACACCCCCAAGCCAGGGGTATAGGTATTAATCTGGGGCGCGGTTTCGATAAAGCCAGTTTCCTGGAGCCAGATCCCGGGAGGGGCATTATTGCTGGGCGCACAAACGGAGATCTGCTTGCCCCAATTGCTGTAAACTGATTTTTTGTTCAAACTGGTGCAGGCAGAAACGGCAATTACGTCTGGATGTACGGGGAAACCTGCTAGCCATTTGGTATAGCCTTCCAGGACTTGACCCGGCCAACCCCGTTCGTTGACAACGCCGTTGAGGGGACGATTGGCATTACCGGCGGCAAATACGACTACGCAACCTTTACCTTTGCGCCCTTCAGTTGCAGCTCTTGCGATCGCGGCCCTTTGTCGCAGGGAGAGGGGAAAGTTGACTGCCGCAGGCCCCCAGCTACAGGAAATTACTGAGGCTCCTTTGGTTATGGCCCAGTCAAACAGCTGCTCGATGGATTCATCATCTAAAAAACCGGTGGTGCGAATTGGCATCAGGGCGCAACCCGGGGCGACTCCGACTATGCCATTACCGTTTTCTTCGGCTATGCAGATGCCGGCGCAGGCCGTGCCGTGATTGTCCTCTAGTTCCTGTGGTTGGGGCAAAAAGTCCTGGTCTTTGAAGTCCATCGGGGCGACAATCTTTCCTAGGCCCTGGAAGTCGGGGTGGTTGAGATCGAGGGCATCATCGGCCACGGCGATCGTACAGGCCCGACTGCCACGAGTGATATCCCAAGCCTTCTCTACATCAATATGGGAGCCCCAGGTCAACTGATTGCCTCCAGTATGGTGTAAATACCATTGTTTGTGATATAGTGAGTCCTGGGGTCGGTAATACCCTTGGGTCGCAATCATGACATTTGGCTCTGCCACCATTACCTGTGATAGCCCCATTAGCCGATTAGCAATCTTGACGGGATTTTCCTGAGCCAGATAGGTGAGTTGGAAGACAAAACAGTTGGGAATGCTAACTACTGGTTTGAGCCGGCGCAAACCGAATCGATCCCCGATCGCCTTCTGGGCAAATTCTCTGGTACCTTCGTGAAATTGGATCGCGATCTGGTCTGTCAGGTAGACTAGAGTTCCGGGATTCCCCTCGATCTGATAAACATGGCTAGCAAAGGCAACGCTGTCTTTGGCCCTGGCATCTGCCATGCTCCGGTCTCGCCGGTAGGGATCCACGAGGAAGTCGGCGATCTGGGTGCGACCGAGGAATTGCTGCTGTTGGCCCCGGATCTGCCGCGTCCAAGAGGATGGCGCATTACTGGTGGGAGCAACGGTGAAGCGATCGTCGAGTTTTGATAAGAGGAATTCCGAGCCGCCCCGTTGTAAAATCATACCCACGCTGGCTTCGGAGACGCTGGCCCTATAAAAATAGGGGAGTGGGAAATTAAGTAGATTACGGCTACTGTTCATAAAAATTAGATCCGTGGGTTTGAACATATCAGAGTTAATCATCACGCCGCGTCCTCCAGCAGGCGCTAGTGAAGGAATTAAGCAAACGTGTTATTCTGCTTATTAACCCCTCTTCAACATGGCGACAAACTCTTCAGTAAAATAGCAAGTGATTCTATGAGCACTGTTGGCCTCCTAAGATCGATCGGTTTGTACGTCTTCACCTCGACGGCAGTTTTGACCCTGGTGCAGCCCGGGGCGGCCCAGATAGAGCGGCCAGAACTGCCAGCAGCCCCCCAACCATTACAGGAACTGGACGAAGATTCTAGCGACCTGCGTCCTTTGAAGGATAGCGGCCTTCTGAGCATGGCGGGAGGAGAAAAATTGATTGATGAGGCTAACGCGGCAGTAAATGCTGAGAATTACGATCTGGCGGTGGAGAAACTCAGATCGGCACGTCAGGTGTTCAATCAACTTTCCAACTTCTATCAACAGCTGGCTGGGAGCTTTACTGGCATAGATAACCGGATAGCTGATAGCCAACGCCGTCAAGCGGTAGAAAGCGCCCAGAAGCGGGATGAGACAACTTATCAGCTGGCACTGGTGCATCGGGCGCAAAATCAGCCAGAACTAGCGGTACCCTTACTGATACAGATTATTCGCAGCCAAAATCCGAGTCGGGACTTGGGTAAGAAGGCTTACCAGCAGTTGTTTGAGTTGGGATTCGTTGATGAGTCCTATCCTCGTCCTGGTAGCAATGAGTCTAGCAGGGATAATTAAATGGCGTTGCACATTTTTACCGATGATAGCAGTTAATGGTTGAAAATTGCTAATTGCTAATTGCTAATTGAAAAGAGTAAATACATCTATTCATGACCGAAAATGACTATCGAGATTCACCATTGACAATAGCGCTCCTGCAGGCTCGGGACCCCCTCTGCTGCGCGACTTCGTCCTCTGCCATTAGCAGCCCCGCTCATCCCGTAATTGTGCAACCCCAATTAAATTAGTATAATGTATCAGGTAGCAAGTAATAGAGGTATGTAATGATTGACCCAGCAGCAGTTGAGGCGATGATTAAGGCGAAGCTCCCAGATGCTCGCGTGAAGCTTTATACTGATGATAGAGAACATTATGAAGCTGTGGTGGTTTCGTCTGAGTTTGAAGGGAAAAGAACGGTGCGGCAGCATCAGTTGGTTCTCGGATCGGTTCAGGAGGCGATCGGGACTAATGAACTGCACGCCCTGGCGTTGAAAACCTATACTCCGGCCCAATGGGAAGCTGCATCGGGTGCTTAGGCGACAGTTTTTGACTTGAGCGCGGGAAATGTTAATAGAGAACATTTTGAAGCGGTCACAGAGCGGATAATACTCAATCAAGCACAAGATAGTAAAGGAATTGCACGTAGAACTATGACTCTGACTCCAGAATTAAAAGCGCAAATTGATGCGGCGATCGAGCAGCACAAGATTTTTGTTTTCATGAAGGGGACGAAAATGATGCCGCAGTGTGGATTTTCTAACAATGTTGTCCAAATTCTCAATAGTTTGGGCGTCGAGTACGAGACGTTTAATGTGCTGGAGAATGATGCAGTCCGTCAGGGAATTAAGGAATATTCCAGCTGGCCGACGATTCCCCAGGTTTATATCAATGGTGAGTTTATCGGCGGTTCGGATGTGATAGCTGAAATGTACCAGAAGGGCGAATTGCAGGAAGAGCTGGAAAAGGCTTTGGCTTCTTAGCGATCGCCCCTGTTTCTCGTTCCTAGGCTATCCCTGGGAACGCTTCTGGGAGTCTCCAGCATCCGGTGAGGAGTCTGGAGACTTTTGTTATCTGTTTTTAGTTGGAGTCGGGGAAGGA
>JBFRWI010000143.1:0-24883 GCA_051439505.1 Hormoscilla sp.
TCAAACTCCAGATGAGAGGGAATGTTGGCCAAACCAGGGTATTGCAGATTATCTTCCACCAGCTTGCGAGAGCGATCGCGGTCTCGGACGCCAATTTCATCCCCAGGTTTACACTGATAAGAGGGGATACTCAGCACGCGACCATTAACGGTGACGTGACCGTGATTGACCAACTGGCGAGCACCGGGAATAGTCGGGGCCATTCCCATACGAAAGACAGTGTTATCCAAACGCATTTCCAGCAGTTGCAGCAGCACTTGTCCCGAAGAACCGGTGAGGCGACGAGCCTTTTTCACGTAGCGCATCAACTGCTTTTCACTCAGCCCGTAGTTAAAACGGAGCTTCTGCTTCTCCTCCAGACGAATAGCATACTCTGACTTCTTCTTCCGGGCCTGACCGTGTTGACCAGGGGGGTATGCTCGTCGAGGAGTCTTGCGAGTTAAACCAGGTAAGTCCCCCAAGCGCCGGACAATTCTCAGGCGTGGGCCTCGGTATCGCGACATTTCTTTTCCTCTTGCTCAAATTTCACACAGATCTATCATTATAGGATATTTTGGATGAAATGCCAAAATTTTAGGTTTGAGATCGTGCTAGAGAGAACCAGATTAGAGGCCCAACTGACAAAGAAGCTGATTCTGCGGTTAATTAGGACCTATCGTACAGCCATCTCACCCCTGTTACCGGCGAGTTGCCGATTTTATCCGAGCTGTTCCCAGTATGCCATGACAGCTGTGGAGCGGTTTGGAGCGTGGCAGGGTTCTCAGATGGCCGTGGCGCGGATATTGCGCTGTCATCCCTTCCATCCGGGGGGTTACGACCCGGTACCCGATGCTGAGGGGGCGAAAGGCGATCGGGATGCCAAAGAGAATTAACTTGTCTGTTATAATAGTCATCAGAAGATGAAAGTCAGGGATATAGATATGAGCAAGTTGCAAATGAAGCGAAGACCGCGTCGCATTCCCAGGTTAGTTGCACCCCGGGAAATCTCTCCCGCAGAGAAAGCGCAACGCCAAGCAGAACTAGCAGAATTCGATCGGCGTTGTTACCATATTTTTGCATCAATTAGCCCGGAATTGATGGCAGAACATTATAATTGGTTTATTCTGATTGAACCCGAGACTGGGGAATATTTTATGGATGAAGATGAACTGGTTGCCTTCCAGAAAGCGCGTGAGAAGCACCCACAAGGCAAATTTTTCTTTTATCGTCTGAATGAAACAGGAGTCTCTGGTAGGATATGATTCAAGGTTGGTTTGATGATGTAGGTCTGTTACATTTTGAAATTGATTTGATCGCTGCTAACGGATTATCTCTGCCAGTTGATGTACTGCTGGATACAGGTTCCACAGAGTGGCTAGTAATTAATGAGCAGGATATAGAGAGTCTGGGGTGGTCTTTGGCCGGGAGGCGGACTGTGCAAATGATACAGGGTGAAACAAACCTAAATCTGTATATAGAAAAGGTAAGATTAGACGGACAAGAGTTTGATATTCCTGTGGTAGCTGGAATGGGAGTTGAAGACTATCTGTTAGGCATACCTTGGCTGCAAACCAGGCGGTTAGTAGTGGATTTCCCGGCAAGTTTGCTGACCTTGGGATAGGGGCGATCGGCAGGTTCGTAGCAAAGACTAAAGTCCTTCCGTAGGTTCGTAGTAAGGACTTTAGTCCTTTGCTAACGGCATTTTCAAGTAATAATAGACTTAAGGCTGACGGAACTGTTGAACAAACGTCCCATATTCCGATGACGCCAACCCCTCTTGCAACACCGCTACAACTCTTACTAAATCACCTTCTAGCAAGGCCGGTACTGCTAACCACAAACCTGGGAAAATCTTACTGCGCAGGACTCCCTCTGCATCTGCTTGTAAAGGCACATATTCCCCTTGTGTTAACGTAAACCAATCTAGACGCCGATCGAGCACTTGCCAAACGAGATATTCCTGCACGCCATTGCGGCGGTAAACCCTCAACTTATCCCGCAAGTCTATTGCAGCAGTACTAGCTGCTATTTCGGCAATCAATTCCGGTGCCCCGACAACATAATCATCATCGTCGATCCAGGACTGTCCCCCCACCCTTTCCTCTAATCGTAACAGGACATCTGGCTGGGGTTCATTGTCCATATCTAAGCGTACCGTGGTATTATCGGCTAAGTCAACTCCAGGCGTTGCGATCCAGTAGCCTGATAACCATGCTATAATCTGTGCTTGCGGTCTCCCATGACTGGCAATGCGTACTGGCGACGCCATATATACTACTCCTTCTATTAATTCCGCTTTCTTTATCTGCGGCATCGCCTGATACCGCCGCTCGAATTCAGCCCGCGTTAGGCGATCGCCGTTCTCCAAAGGGAAGATCGATCGCCTCTCCTCTGCTGTACTCAAATGCTCTGACACTGTCCTGTTCGCCGATTTTACCATCATATTCCTTTACCTTACCATCACGTTCAGTCGAACCCAATTCCCATTATATCCCGCTCGGGGACATCTTGCAAAAAAAATAGTTGCACATCTGAAAAAGTATGCTAGACTAAGAAAATCAGCTCCAGATTTAATAGCACCCTCGCTATGGGCATGTCCAAAAAACCCTATCAGCAAGTTCCCATCATCGACTGCCAAGAACCTCTGGTCCCCATACCTCTGGATATATTTGCCCTATCTTCACCCCATCCTTATCAAAAACTGGGAGCACCTTATGGAGATAAATCCCCATTTTATCTGCGTCAAGGGGCGATCGCTAGCCTGATAGCGGCCCAAAGAGAACTGCAACAGCGTCAAGCAGGTTGGCAAATAAAAATTTACGACGCCTACCGCCCGATCGCCGTGCAGCAATTTATGGTAGATTATAGCTTTAGGGAAATAGCACAAAAGCAGGGATTTAATCCCGGAGAACTAACCGCTCAACAGCGGGAAAATATTATAGAGATAGTATATCAATTTTGGGCATTGCCTTCCCAGGACCCAAGCAAACCGCCGCCCCATAGTACGGGTGCTGCTGTAGATGTTACTCTCGTAGATGCGGCAAATAGAACTGTGAACATGGGTTCCCCGATCGATGAAGCTTCCCCTCGTTCCTATCCAGAACATTTTGCTAAAAGTGCCGACCCTGTAAAACAAGAGTATAATAAAAATCGCCAGCTATTGTGGGAAGTAATGACAGCAGCAGGGTTTGAACGTCATCCCAATGAATGGTGGCATTTCTCCCTGGGCGATCAAATGTGGGCCTGGTTGCGGAACAAAAAAAATCCCGATCGTCAAGTTATTGCTCGATATGGTGGGGTAACATGATATGATAAATCATTAATTTCGGGGGGGCATCTCACTTGAGCACGGGCGAAGCATTACCGCACAATATTTGTCGCTTTATGTCGGAATTTTATCGCCGTAATGCTTCGCCCCTACAGTACATTGCTGCTTGCGGGAGAGATGCACCCATCTCGGGTAACTTTTTAATCCCTTTCTCAGGGTAGAATAAGATGCTGGAAATTGTCGCTATTATCATTTTCTCGATCGCCACCTTTGCCATAGCCTTCATCTTAGGATTGATTGGCATGGCCCTAACTGGTGTTTTTTTTCTCTTGGAAGACATCCCCAGTTGGTTATGGACAGCGGTATTGCTGACACTGACCATCGCCACCTATACTCGTTTGCGTTACTAAGCATCTATAGGATTGAGGTGCATCATCTCCCAAGTAGCATAAGTACCAATAGGACTCCAAATCAAGTATGGTAGCAGCAGCAAAACACCCCAGTTGGAAACGGGCCAGACCGTTACGGCCAGGAGGGCACCCAACAAGCTACCCGTGGCACCGATAATTGTTCCAACTTTAAGACTGCGAAGTCGGCACATCACGGGGGTATAGGCAATGATAGCAATTTCCACTAGCATATAGAAGCCCATCAGTAACCAGGTGTTAGTAGTTCCAGGGTCAGTCTCCCAGATAACGTAAGCAGACCAAGCACCGCAAATAAAAATGAAACTCCAAATGAAAGGAATAGCCCATTCAAAGGTTAACCATGCCGGGCGTCGCAGCCGTGCGAACCATCTGATGCCTTCACGAGTGGTTAAGTTAGCGCCCGACGCCACCAAACAGACAACTACCGCAATTACCATCCAAGATTTAATCATAGCTTTACCTTCTGTGCCCTAGTTCTCAGACTATACTTTGAAAAGAATCGACTTGCGCGAAAGAGGCATTGTTGGTTGGTGTCATTGCGAGGGGGATCTCGCAGCAGTAAGTCTTGTAAGCACAACTATCAGACCCCCGAAGCAATCTCCACGCGCTTGGTAGGAGATTGCTTCGGGGGGTCTTACTTCGGAGGCACAAGGATCTCTCAATTGGAACCCCCCCACGCTGCGCGAAAAATCGCAATGACATATTGGCTGCATAAAAAAGCGCAGTTTCCGATTGTTCGCAGTATAGCACCCTTGCCCCAATGGATTTGATAAAATAGTTTGCAAACATCTTTGAAGTGACAAACCCAAGAGTATCACCATGCCTACCTACGACTATTTCTGTCCCAGCAACGATCAGAAGGTCGAAGTCATGCACAGCATCCACGATAAACTAGAAACCTGGGGCGAACTGTGCCAGTTAGCCCAGATCGATCGGGGGGACACTCCTGCCGATGCACCGGTGCGTCGGATGGTAAGCGTTCCCAGACTGATGGTGCCTGCATCTAACAACGATTACAAAAATGCAGGCTTCACGAAACTGGTGAAGCGCGATCGGGGGGTGTATGAAAATGTCACCGCCAAGGATGGAGAGGATCCTATAGTTTATCGGTAGTAGCATCTCTCTATCTTCAGACAGATGACAGACAGTCACGTGCCCTGACTGTCTGTTGTCAGAATAGATTTTTGCTTGGTGAGAATTTGTGTTTTTATTGAAAAATGCGTTATAGTAAAAATCAGGAGTTACGGTGCATCTACTTATCAGATTACTCCAGTAAGGGTGGGTCATATCGATCCACCCTTATTATATCACGATCGCGCCCTGAGAGCAGGGACTGTGTGGGAGATTTCCGTAAGTCAGCGGATCCTTACCGTCAAGTATCTATTGCCGTACCGCAGCCCGACATTCGCTTTAGGATGGGCGACATTTAATTTGCGATCGCATATAATAGGGTAACAGATAAAATTGGCGATCGCGCTTTTTCCGGGCCGCCTGCCAGGATGCTGCGGTCGATCGCAAGTTCGCCTCTGCCGATTTTAACTCTGCCCTTTGCTGTTGCAATTGCTTTTGGGCTTGTTGGAAATTCGCTTCTGCTTCCTTCACCTCCGCTGCGGAGGTTATTTCTCTGTCTTGTAACTCCCGTTGGGCCCGTAAACAATTCAAAATTCAAAATTCAGAATTCAAAATTGGGAAAGTCCCTCAGAACAAGGATCTCGGTGGATAGGCCTGTGCAATTTAAATGCGCGACAGCTTAAGCAATTCAAAATTCAAAATTCAAAATTCAAAATGGGGAAAGCCATTGCTAGCAATGGTTTCAGAATTTTGATCCATGCAATTTAAATGCGCGACAGCTTAGGAGTTTTGCTGATGCTGAGGCGATCGCCCGGTTGCTGCGATCGCCTTTATCTGGGCATCGACATTTGCCAGTTGCGCTGTCAGTTGACCGATATTTCCTTGCAACTGACTCTTTTGAGTTTGCAGGCGTCCGTCATCGATATAGGCTACAATCTCATCTTTTTTTACTCCCTGAAGCCCCTCAACTTCGATACTTTTAATTGTACCCGCGATCGGGGAATGAACGAGGCGCAGTTCCCCCGCCGGACGAATGGTTCCTGGGGCTTTAATGGTGACCTTGTATTTGAGCATCGCGGAGAGGGCGATCGCCGATCCAAAGGCAGCGAACAGGACTATTCCTCCGAGAGTAGTCCAGTTGCTAATGGGAGGTAAAAATTCCTCTGGGGTAGCCGGGTGAAGAAATTCTGGATGAGATTCGTCGAGCATTTTATTTACAGGAAATTATCTGTTATCATATTAATATAGCAGAACTTGATGAGTTGATAAGGAAATGAGGAACAAAAACAATCCAGCGCCCTACGATAATTTATGCAAATATCTGTGCGAGAAATACCCGGAGGCCTTTTCCAGCTGGATATACGGACAGCAGACAAAGAATGTAGAAGTGTTGAAAACGGAATTGACTATGGATCCAATTCGGGCCGACTCGGTGACATTTTTACGCACCGCCGAGCGGATATTGCATCTGGAATTTCAGCTCCAGTTGCCGCAAAGGAAACCCATGCCACTGCGGATGCTAAACTATTTTGTAAGGCTGCATTGGGACTACGAGTTGCCCGTTACCCAGGTGGTAATTTGGCTGAAACCAACAACCAATCCGGCGGTTTTTGAGACTAAGTTCGAGCTAGAATCGACTCAACACGAGTATAAGGTCATCCGCATTTGGGAGGAATCACCGGAAATCTTCTTGCAAGAGCCGGCGTTATTGCCACTGGCGACATTGGCCGCGACGGAGAATAGTTCCGCATTGCTGGGTCAGGTAGC
The DNA here is from genome assembly GCA_051439505.1 of Hormoscilla sp. Classification (GTDB taxonomy): domain Bacteria; phylum Cyanobacteriota; class Cyanobacteriia; order Cyanobacteriales; family Desertifilaceae; genus Hormoscilla. The sequence continues at coordinate 6,514 of JBFRWI010000143.1, forward strand.
CGAGCAGGTGAGTAAGATAGAAGAACCTGCGGAACGAGACGAGATTTCAGCTTGTACTCAGATTCTAGCAGGCTTGCGGTTTAAGAAGGATGTAATTCGGAATTTTTTCCGGGAGGAAATTATGCAGGAATCAGTGATTTACCAAGAGATCATCCAAAAAGGAATGCAGAAAGGAAAGCAGGAAGGAAAGCAGGAAGAGGCAGTAGCGATGGTTACGCGCCAACTGACTCGGCGCTTTGGTACCCTTGAGGAGAATTTGCAACAGCGCCTTCAACAGCTACCCACGACTCAGTTGGAGGATTTGGGAGAGGCATTGTTGGATTTCTCTGAGGTGACTAATTTGGTGAATTGGTTACGGGAACGGCAGATGTAAGTTAAGAACGGGTGGGCGATCGCCCACCTTGCTTGCTAAAAGTGGGGTTCCGCACGAAAATATACCACGATCGATGTTGGGTGGCGCTGGCGATCGCCCAAACCTCGGGTATGAGTGAGATAATTAATTTATTATGGAGATGGTCCCGAGGGTCGCGAGGAGCGAGAATAATATAGAATTGTACTATCAGTTTGATGGCAGGTGGCGGCGATGATTGGACAAGTTTTAGATAGACGTTATGAAATTACGGCCAAACTGGCGGAGGGGGCTTTTGGCAAAACTTTCCAGGCCAAAGATAAAAAGCGCCCCGGCGAACCTACTTGTGTGGTGAAGCAATTGAAACTTGTTTCTTCTTCTGAGGCACGACGCTTGTTTAAGACGGAGGCAGAAATACTGGAAAAACTGGGAACACACGACCAGATTCCGCAGTTATTGGCCGATCTTGAGGAAAATGGAGAATTTTACCTGGTTCAAGAGTACATTGCCGGACATCCTTTGACTGATGAACTCAAACCTGGCGAACCTCTCGAAGAGGCCCAAGTGATGAGTATATTGTTGGATTTGCTGGAGGTGCTGGAAGCTGTTCACGCACGGAATGTTATCCATCGGGATATTAAACCGGATAATATTATCCGCCGGGATGGAGACAAGAAGTTGGTTTTGATTGATTTTGGGGCCGTTAAGAAGATTGTCAATCAGAGTAACCCCCAAAATACAATTATGATCGGGACTCATGGGTACATGCCACCTGAGCAAATGGAGGGGAAACCACAATTAAGCAGCGATGTCTATGCTGTGGGAATGGTTGCCATTCAGGCGATCGCGGGCACAGACCCGATGCAATTACCAAAAGATTCTCAGACTAACGAAGTTATCTGGCCCGATCGCGCCAAGGTAAGTCCGGAGTTGGCAGAGGTTTTGAAGACAATGGTGCGCTACGATCATCAGCAGCGTTACTCTTCGGCAAAAGAGGCCCTCGCAGCGGTACAAGCTTTGCAATCTACTACTTCTGCTAATTCTACTATTGTATCCCAAAATTCCAGCTCCAAGTTACCGGTATGGGCGATCGCCCCTATAATAGCTGTAGGGGTGTTAGTTCCAACAGTGATTTACCTGTGGCCGAAGCCGCCCGTGCCGCCCGTAGTCAAACCGCCCAAACTGGAACTGAATGGGGAAGTAGTGACTGGGGCGCTTGGTGAAGATGACAGCACCGACCCTATCAATGAGTCCTACTCGGATGTCTATACTTTTACCGGTAGCAAGGGTGACAAGGTGGCGATCTCCGTTGCCAGCAATGATTTCGATCCTAAATTGGAGGTGCTTGATTCTCAGAAGAACAGCTTAGGAAGCAATGATGACAGAGGACCTCAGGATTCTAATTCTCTGGTTGAGGTCGAGTTGCCCGCAACTGGAAAGTATACTGTAGTTGTGACATCGTCAATGTCCGGAGAAGTTGGAGACTATTCTTTGCTGGGGGAAGTTATAAGTCCATAACCCCACGGATAAGGCGATCGCTACTTGACCAGAAACCGGGTTTCTTTGAGAATTTTCCCATATCCACCGAGAAATCACTTAAGAAACCCGGTTTCTCAAGGACAGCGCGGGAGCCAATGATTCGCCGGCGGCCATTATCCCGTGCAGCCTCTTGGAGAAACCGGTTTCTGAGATTAGGATAGTTAACAAAATTTAACATACCCGACAACGGCCAAAGAGTTAGAATGAGAGCATGTTGACATCAGTTAAGATAGGTGAAGGTGATTATGAAAATCAAGTATACATCATTGATAGCAGGATTGGCAGCAGGGGTACTGGCAGTGGGATGCGACCCAACACCACCCACACCACCCACAGTGGAGTTCCGCTGTCTTAAGGGTTACCATCAAGAGAAAAAAGAATACGTGCCGACCACCTTTGCGTGGACGCAAAGAGGAAAAAGTCCCGTGATCCGCTGGGTAAGAGATGATTTCAAGGCAGCGGGATACGATCCTAGGACACGATGCGAGGAAGTTTCGCCCCGGTTTCAGGAAGCTTATAGGAATGGTAGCCTCAAGTACCTGACTAATGGAGAAATGCACGAACAACCGGTGATCTGCTCGACAAGGGAAGAGGGGGGAGACTGCGAGACTTTGCTGTTTACCCTGCTACATAAAGATGATGGGAAGGCAACCTTGGAAGATCTAGAGGCAGTTCTTGATGGTCGTAAGTCTGGCGGTCCCATGGAACAGGAGGGGGGAGGGTTAAAGTTGGATGACGAGACGGGGCAACTATACCTCAAAGTGGATATTGACGAGTTCCTCCGCACAGCACCGGTTGAACCGGTTGAACCGGTTGAGTAGGGTGGGCACTGCCCACAAAGCCCTCGTTTTTCTCGTGGAGTGGCTCTGCCAGGGAACGGGGGTTTGGAGGCTCTGCGGACAGTAGATGAAAGGAGGCAGAGCCTTAGTTAGCACTAGCGTTCCCAGGGGTCGCCCACCGAAGGAGATGTTAAGTAAGAAGGATATGAAGATGAATCGTAAAAAATTAAAGTTAATTCTGATTTTTACTATTGGTTTGTTGCTGCTGCCTTTTGCTTTCGGTGGGACTTTCTATTTCCTTAAGGTGATGCAGGAACAGCGGAGCGAGGAGGCGGAATTGCGTCAATTGGCCTCCTTGATTACAGTGAGAGTGCTACTAGACAATACTCGCGGTTCGGGGGTGTTGATTGAAAAAGATGGGCAGGTTTATACGGTACTCACTAACGCTCATGTGGCTCGCTCTGGCAAATCCTACCGTATCCAGACTCCTGATGGTAAATCATATCCGGCTGAGTTTGCCAAGGTTAAGAAACATGACTACGATATGACGATTTTACAGTTCACGGCAGATGCTGATGCTAACTATCAAGTCGCTACCTTGAAAAAATATATCAAAAGGGGAAAGCTGCCACAGCCAGTGTTTGCGGCTGGGTTCTCTGATAATGCCCGGAAATTGGTCTTGACTAGGGGAGAGCTTTCTATGTTGGCTTCTCAGCCATTGAAAGAGGGGTATCAAATTGGCTATACGAATGAAGTTGTACCGGGTATGAGTGGCGGTCCGGTGCTGAATGCTGAGGGTAAGTTGATTGGCATTAATGGTATGGGCGATCCGATTCGGCGGTCTGCCTATGAATTTCCCGATGGTTCCTACCCTAATGACGAGGATCAAGAAAAAATGAACTTCTTGAATTGGGGGGTGCCAATTCAAAGGGTGGCGGAGGTATATCCTCCCGATCGATTATCGGCAGTTGTACCGGCGGAGGTGAAGGAAGAAGCCCGAAAGATTACAGTGCGAATTGAGTGGCCTGACAATAATGGTTCGGGAGCGATTGTTGCTCAGCGAGGGCAGACTTATTACGTCCTGACGGCAGCTCATGTGGTGGATGAAGAAAGGGAATATAAGGTGGTTGCCCATGATAGTAAGCAATACCTGGTGGATTATGGTAAGGTAAAAAAACTGGAAGGGGTGGACTTGGCGGTGTTGCAGTTCCAGAGTCAGGAAAGTTACGAAGTGGCAACTTTGGCAAAGTATAATTTGAAAGTTGATGAAAAACCATGGATTTTCCTGTCAGGGTGGCCAGCTTTAAAGAGAATAGGAGAGCTGAGAAGTTTGCGGCCGGAGTTCACTGCTGGACGGGTTTTTAGTAAGGAACGAGGGGCTTTGGTAGGGAAAGATCCTGGGTCTTTCACTAAAGGTTACGAGCTAGTTTACAGTAATCTAACTGAAGGAGGGATGAGTGGTGGACCGGTGTTAGATACTAAGGGCCGGGTAATTGGTATCCATGCAGCAACAGAGGTAGATGATAAAAGGCGTGGTTATAGAATGGGTTATAGTTTGGGGGTGCCTGTCAGGACGTTTTTGAGTTTGGCAAGTAGGATGGAGGTAAAACCTGAGTGGTCGCAGGTAGAGGAATCGCCACCACCGTCGCTGAATGCAATAGAAGAATTGAAAATTATAGAGGCTTTATCGATTGATAAAAAACCGCCCCCGGGTGAGAGTGCGGAAGATTGGGTGAATTATGGCAATCAATCTTGGCGGTTATTTCGATATGAGGAGGCGGTGGAGGCTTTTGATGAAGCGATTAAACTGAAACAGGATTTATATCAAGCTTGGTATGGACGCGGGTTGGCGCTGAAATCACAGGGAAACTATCAAGCAGCAGCGACGTCTTTTGAGAAGGCGGCGGAAATAGAACAAAAATTTTATCAAGCTTGGCGCCAACGAGCTGATGCGCTTGCCTCGTTGGGAAAATACTCAGAGGCGCTAGCATCTATTGATAAAGCAATTAAGATAAACTCCGAAGATTCGGTACTTTATTGGTTGCGTGGTTTAATTCTACAAGAATCAGGAAGTTACGCAGAAGCAGTGGTGGCTTACAATAAAGCGATCGAAATTAAGCCCCATCCATTTGCATACAACAACAGGGGGATTGCACGCTCAGACAATGGAGACAAAAAAGAGGCGATCGCAGATTTCACCAAAGCGATAGAAATTAAGCCAGACCATGCCGGAGCCTACAACAACCGGGGTCTGGCACGCTATGAGTTGGAAGACTATGAAGAGGCGATCGCAGATTACGATAAAGCCATAGAACTTAACCCAGACTTTGCGGAAGCCTACTACAACAGGGGGAATGCACGCTCAGACAAGGAAGACTATGAAGGGGCGCTCGCAGATTACAATCGATCCATAAAAATTAACCGAGACGATGCCGCAGCATACAACAACCGGGGTGTGGTACGCTCATACTTGGGAGACTATGAAGGAGCGATCGCAGATTACGATAAAGCCATAGAAATTGACCCAGACTTTGCGGAAGCCTACTACAACAGGGGGAATGCACGCTCAGACTTGGGAGACAAAGAAGGGGCGCTCGCAGATTACGATAAAGCGATTGACATTAACCCAGAATATGCCGTAGCCTACAACAAAAGGGGAATTGTACGCTCAGACTTGGGAAACTATGAAGGGGCGATCGCAGATTACAATCGAGCCATAGAAATTAACCCAGACTATGCCGAAGTCTACAACAACAGAGGTGTGGCACGCTCAGACTTGGGAGACAAAGATGGGGCGATCGCAGATTACGATAAAGCCATAGAAATTGACCCAGAATATGCAGATTACTATACCAACAGGGCGAATGCACGCTCAGACTTGGGAGACAAAGATGGGGCGCTCACAGATTACGATAAAGCCATAGAAATTGACCCAGACGATGCAGCAGCCTACAACAACCGAGGTCGGGTACGCGAAAAATTGGGAGAAGATGAAAGGGCGATCGCAGATTACGATAAAGCTGCACAAATATTTTGCAAGGAAAGGAGTCCTTATTGCAAAATAGCACAGGAAAACCTCAGAAGACTTCAGCAGAAGTTAGACAGTAACTGATTCCTGGAACCCTGGCAGATGCCTCACGTCAGGGGCGATCGCATGTGCCCGTGGTGGCAGACAGAAAATGGGCGATCGCCTTCACATCAGGGGCGATCGGGTATCGGGGGGCGATCGCATGTGGCCGGGGCACGGCGGCAGTTACATTTTCATCTTTACCGATAATTGGTGGATGCCGTGCCCCTACAGGTGGCGATCTCCTGCATCCAGCAATATTTGCGATCTCCTTTATTTTTTGACATAAATGGTAGGGGCACGGCATCCATAAATTAGGATATAAACCAGAAAGTATCTATTGCCGTGCCCCGGTGCGACCGTCGCGATCTGTTGGGTGACATTTGCATTGGCGATCGGGTATCGGGGGGCGATCGCATGTGACCGGGGCACGGCGGCAGTCACATTTTCATCTTTACCAATAATTGGTGGATGCCGTGCCCCTACAGGGAATTGGCGATCTGATGCAGACCGCCTTATTTGCGATCTCCTTTATTTTTTGACAGAAATGGTAGGGGCACGGCCTCCATAAATCAGGATATAAACTGCAAATTAATCTATCGCCGTACACCGGTGCGACCTTCGCGATCTGTTGGGTGACATAAAATTCGCGATCGGGCATCGGGGGGCGATCGGGTATCGGGGGGCGATCGCGTGAGACCGGGGCACGGCGGCAGTCACATTTTCATCTTTACCAATAATTGGGTGGATGCCGTGCCCCGATGGGAAATGGTGGGCGGATGCAGACGATCTATGCGATCGGGTTTATTTTTTGACCAGTATGGTAGGGGCACGGCATCGATAAATTATGATATAAACAGCAAATATATATATCGCCGTACACCGGTGCGACATTGGCAATCTGTTGGGTGACAGAAAATTGGCGATCGGGTATCGGGGGGCGATCGGGCATCGGGGGGCGATCGGGCATGTGGCCAGGGCACGGCGGCAGTTACATTTTCATCTTCCCCGATAATTAATGGATGCCGTACACCTACGGGTGTGGTCATGCATTTGTTGCAAAGGATCCCCCCCAAACCCCCCCGTGGCAATTGGGGGGGTGAGGTCAGCCCCCCTTTTTAAGGGGGGTTTGGGGGGATCCGGCGAATGATTGACCACGGGAGATGAATTTAACGGACCCGTGGGGGTGAAATCGAATAATTCTCAATTAGCCATTAGCCATTAGCCATTAGCGAGAATTGTTATCAGATCCCATGAATTGAGATGCACCCGCACGAAGAGTGCTTCCGAAGGATAATTAGAGTACAATCAGGGCGATGGACGGATTAAGCGCAAAAGATGAGTTCCGAGAACAACCTCTTTGACATAATGCAAAAAAGCTTCCGCGTCTCCCTAGGCGCGACCACGGCCCTGGTGGAGTCCTTGCAAGACCCCCAGAAGAGAGACGAGAACTGGGCCAAAATGCAAACTGATTTCGGTCAACTGACCGAGGAATGGGCCGAAAAAGGAGCAGTCACCGAACAGGAAGCCCGCAGTTTCGTTGATAATCTGATGTCCGAACAAGCCTCACAGTCCACTTCGGGAACCTCCGACCCCAGCAGTGCCACCACCACAGCGACCCCAACTGCTGAAGCAGACATCGAACAGGAGTTACAGGATCTAACAGCTCAAATCATCGCCCTGCGGGAGGAGTTAGAGAAACTACGGGAGTCCGAATCAGATTCTTCCCCATAGTCCGAACAAGCAAGGAGTCTGACCCCTTGCCTGTTACAATCTATAGTAAACAAGCAGAGGCTCCGCCAGAGGGTGTAAGGCTATCTCACCCCTCTGGCGGAGCCCAACATCTGTCCCCTGTGCAACCCCGATATTTCCCCTCTTTGCAATTAGCAATTAGCAATTAGCAATTAGCAAAAAGGAAACATATATCACCATCATCCCAAAAATGTGCAACATTAAATTTTGACATTTCTCTGGTATGCTAACTCAGTAGCTACTTGCAGAGCCTCTCGCATACTGGTAGCATTTGCTACTCCTTTCCCAGCAATGTCGAAGGCAGTACCGTGGTCGGGAGATGTTCTCACAAACGGCAAACCAAGGGATGTGTTGACGGCCCGATCGAAGGCCAGCATTTTCACTGGTATCAAACCTTGATCGTGGTACATTGCTAGATAGCCATCGGGAACGGAAAAATTTCGGTCCGATCGATACCAAGCTTGAGCGGGTTTAACCCAGAGAGTATCGGGTGGCACCGGTCCTTCGATGTCGATCTGCCGGTTCTGACGCTGCTGTTCGATCCAGGGAATTAACCAATCTTGCTCTTCGCGTCCCAACTGTCCCCCTTCGCCGCTGTGGGGGTTCAAACCAGCAATAGCAATGCGGGGACGATCGATCCCAAAATCAGAACGCAAACAATTAACTAGCAAGTCCAGCTTACTACTCAGCAAGGCCGGAGTCAAGGCTTCAGGCACCTGGCGCAGGGGAATGTGGGTAGTGGCCAGCAGCACGATCAGAGTCCAGCCATTGTCGGGCGATCGGGCCACAAACAGCATAGCAAAATTATCCGCCCCCGATCGCTCGGCCAGCAGTTCCGTTTGACCCGGATAATCATGTCCAGCAGCTTTCCAAGCAGACTTAGCGATCGGGCCCGTCACAATACCTTGAAACTCGCCAGCTAGAGTCCGCGCGATCGCCGTTTCCAGATAAGCAAAACTGGCCGCCCCACTGGCAGCATTCCCGAGGCCGGGAATAATTTTCCCATCCGCAGGCAGATCTAAGAGGGCCAACTGGTCCGGTGACGCCAGGGGAGATCCGCGATCTGCCAAGCGGTTGTAAGTCTCCTGCAACAGGTCGCCCGATCCGACCACCGTCACCTGACAATTGTCGGTCACTCTCGGGTCGGCCAAGGCTTTGAGAATCACCTCCGGTCCAATACCCGCCGGGTCTCCCATAGTTATAGCTAAACTAGGGCGCATTCTTTTTATTCCTTACCCTGAATGTCAAACTGTTCTACAATACATCCTGTAAGCCCGCAACTGCACCAGCACTCTCACCTAGCTGGGCAGATCTCAGGCTGTCAAAACCATCTATTTAAAGGAAAAGCAAACAATGGGCGGTGAAATTTTCAATGCGGCATTTCTCTCCTCTACCCTAATTCTGTTAGGTTTAGCCTTAGGCTTTTTGTTGCTCAAAATTCAGGGCCCCGAAGAAGCCGAATAGCCCGTGATGGCGGGCCCGGCCCGCCATCACCCCTAACTGTCTGGCAGTTCATCGAGATGTCCGAAAGAGAGTAAAAAACATTCCGTCCCTGTAATGCCAACACCGATAGAATGCGCAAACGGTTGGCATCTCCCTACAAGGCTGAAAAACTCAGCCATCCGCTGGGCCTTATCCACCGGCAGCACCAGGGAATGCAACTGGCGGACGTTCGCGAGATCCTCGGGATGCTGCACCTCACAGTTAAGGGCCTCACCATCCGACCCTCTGATTGGCAGTTCTTGAGACCTAATTGCTTGGGATGACATAATTATATCAATATTCTAAATTCTTAGACTACATATATGAGATTACTTTCTGGAGCATATTTAAGCCAGCTATAGATAATAGGGCGAGCAATTGCTAGCCCTAAAGTTGCGCAGATAAAGTTAAGCAGGGCAGAGGGACAGTGATTAGCGCCGCTGCCAGATGAGGATCTTGACATCTTACAGCTGCTGGGGGCAACTCGACTCGGGGGAGATTTCCCCGTCGGGCAAAGATTTCTGATAAAATCAAGCACAAAAGTTAACAATTTGTAATAAATTACCTCATGAGCTTATTGGTTGTAGGTGCCACTGGAACCTTGGGAAGACAGGTGACTCGTAGGGCCCTAGAGGAGGGCTATCAAGTACGCTGTTTGGTGCGGAGTCCTAAAAAGGCGGCATTTTTGAAAGAATGGGGAGCAGAACTGGTCCGAGGAAACTTGTGCGACCCCAAAAGTCTACCTCCAGCCTTGGAGGGGATTACAGCTGTGATAGATGCGGCGACGGCCCGACCGACGGATTCCCTGAGCATGAAACAGGTAGACTGGGAAGGCAAGGTGGCGCTGATTCAAGCAGCCAAAGCGGCAGGAGTGGACCAGTTTATATTTTTCTCGATTCTGGACGCCGAAAAGTATCGGAATGTACCGTTAATGGAGATTAAACGGTGTACGGAAATATTATTGGCTCAATCGGGTCTGAATTACACGGTGCTGCGGCTAGCAGGCTTTATGCAAGGCTTGGTCAGTCAATACGCTATCCCCATCCTGGAGAACCAGACAGTTTGGGTAACCGGTGAGGCTTCGCCAATTGCCTTTATGGATGCGATCGACATCGCTAAGTTTGCTCTAGCGGCCCTGAAGGTTCCAGAAACGACAGGCAAAACATTCCCAGTAGTAGGTCCCCAGGCGATTAGCGGCTATGAGATAATCCGTTTATGCGAAAAACTGAGCGATCGCTCAGCAAAGATAGCGCGGATGCCCCTTTCATTCTTACGGGTGATGCGCCAAATGGCCCGGTTTTTCCAGTGGACGTGGAATGTGTCTGACCGATTGGCCTTTGCTGAGGTGCTCTGTTCTGGTAAACCCCTGACAGCGGAGATGGCAGAAGTATACAGCACCTTTGGGCTAGACCCGTCGGAAACGACAAGCATCGAATCCTATATGCAAGAATACTTCAGCCGTATTTTGCAGAAACTGAAGGAATTAGATTACCAGCGCCAGAAAAACAAAAAGCCCAAAAAGACGCCTCGTTTTTAGTCAGATTAAACCCAAGGAGTAATAGGTAGTGTGCCCAAAGCTGGGATAATATATAACGAAATTAAACCAGTAGCTTGTCGCATCGCTGGGGAGTTACAAGCTCAACTGACATCTGTTGGTTGGGATGTCTGCGTGACGACGGGTGTGGGAGGAATTCTCGGCTATTCTCAACCCGATCGCCCGGTGTGCCATACACCGATAGAGCAGCTAATTCCCCCAGGTTTCGACAAGGAGATGAGTTTTGGAGTGGTGCTGGGGGGAGATGGCACGGTGCTGTCAGCTTTTCGTCAGGTGGCTCCCTGCTCGCTCCCGCTGCTCACGGTAAATACTGGTCACATGGGTTTCCTGACAGAAGCTTATGTCAATCAACTGCCGATCGCCATGGAAAAGGTTCTGGCAGGGGATTATCAAATAGAAGAAAGGGTGATGCTGACAGTGCGAGTGTTGCGCGAGGAGACCTGCATCTGGGAGGCCCTGTCTCTGAATGAAATGGTGCTGCATCGGGAACCATTAACCAGTATGTGCCATTTTGAAATCCAAGTGGGACATCATGCACCGGTGGATATGGCGGCAGATGGGGTGATTGTATCGACGCCAACGGGCTCGACGGCCTATTCTTTGAGCGCGGGAGGAGCAGTGGTCACCCCAGGAGTGCCCGTGCTACAATTGATGCCGATTTGCCCTCATTCTCTAGCATCCCGGGCTTTGGTGTTTAGTCAAAACGATCCAGTCAGGATTTTTCCAGTCATTCCCAATCGTCTGGTGATGGTAGTAGATGGGAATGCAGGATGTTATGTTTTGCCTGAAGATGAGGTGCTAGTAGAGCGATCGCCCTACACGGCTCGCTTCATTCGATTAAAATCGCCGGAGTTTTTCCGCATACTCCGGGAAAAATTGGGTTGGGGTCTGCCCCATATTGCTAAACCAACTTCTGTCGAACTTCCCTAAAGGATAATGAACATCGCCGACCATTCCCATCCCCCCTCGATTTTACTGATCGAAACTGATGCGATTCTGGCAGAGAAAATAAGTCGGGATTTAAGAGAATCGGGTTACAATCCAGTGGTGGGCTCGGATGCGATCGCTCTAATGAAACTGACTCGAAAATACCAGCCAGATCTGATTGTCATCGATCGGATGCTGGCTGGAGATTCGGGGTTAGCCCTCTGTAGGCAGTTGCGTCAGGAAGGAGATGTGACGCCAGTGCTGATTTTGATGGCTCGCGAGCGGCTGGACGATCGGGTAGCATGTCTGGAAGCAGGTGCTGATGACTATTTCCTCAAGCCCTATCGAAGTTCGGAATTTTTAAGGCTGCTGCGCCTTTACTTACAGCAGGATAAGAGTGATACCGAACAGTTACGCTTTAGGGATCTGGTCCTAGACTTGACTACCCGCAAAGCCATCCGCGCCGGACGGGAAATCGATCTGACCATGAAGGAATTTGAATTGCTCAAATGCTTGATGTCCCCCCCCCGGGAGGTGTTAACCCGGGAACAGATTTTGGAAAAGGTCTGGGGTTACGATTTTTTGGGAGAATCAAATGTGATTGAAGTCTATATTCGCTATTTGCGCCTCAAAATCGAAGACCAGGGGGATCGGCGCTTGATTCAAACTGTCCGGGGAGTTGGATATGTTTTGCGCGAACCATGATTTGTTGAACATTGTGGTTCGACAGAAAATTAACAAATTCCTTTCTTCCCCTCCCCCTTTTCCCCCTCTTTCCTTTACTCGAATATGTTCTGGGGGCGATCGGACTGCTGTGGCCCCAGATGATTGGTCAGGATTTTGCTATAGGAGTATCACCCCTCACCCGCTCAAAATCAGATTTTCACTGAGTAACTACCGGCGATCGCTAATTGGTAAACCGGTGATCGGGTTGTACTATACCGGTGGACTTTGGGGGAGCGTGGGTTAACACGGGCGCAAAACCAGCTTTTTAGGAAAATTTGACCGATTTACTAGACAGTCTTGTCGTTAAATTGTTATAATTGCCGATCTGCCCCGTCGCCAAACTCGGGGATCGGACCACACCCCCGGTAGAACTGTTTTTTCTCCGACTGTGACTGGCCCAATCAATTTTCGCCCGCACGTAACAAATCTGTTAAGATTAGTTACAATAATTAACATCCCGGCTCGAAAACAGGGGCTAGCTACCCCCAGAGCATATGGCAACATAAACCTCGTTTTGAACTGACAGCAGGAAAAATTGGATAGACGCTCTCCGAGAATAAGTGTGGTGATTTATACAAAAATCAAGTGAAAACACTTAATAAGCGGAATCAAGTGAAAAGGGATTGATTAAGCAGTAATGCATGGTTAACTTCGGGCTAGAAACTTGTGGATATCCACAGCGATCCCACGGAACGCGCGATTCTTTGAGATCGACTACAGAGTAGACAGAGTAAGGGTTGTAGTATTTGTTATGGCCTTATTTATCGGGCGCATCAGGCGGAAAAAAATTTTTTGGGGAGGTTCCGAATTAGGTCAGAGTTTATTGTAGTAAAGATAAGTCACCAGCGGGGATCGACGAAGAGATGTGATCGAGATCGCGAATTATCTTACAAGAGATCACTTCAACCCCATAGATAACTGGCTTACTATTGTAACATAGGCGGACAGATCCAAAACTGCCTACTCCCGGACAGAAATTAAGGTGGATTCTTTAGAAAATAGTTTTGAATACCAGAGGCGAAAAAAAATCATGGCACCAGCAAGCTACTCTCGATTAATTGGGTTTTTACAAGAAGAATTGGCAATACCGTTTTCCTCGATCTCCGTAGCCATGAAGCGTTGCGAGCAAGATCCCGGTCCCTTACCGATGGTTCTGTGGCAATATGGTTTGGTGACGCTAGAACAGTTAGATCGAATCTTTGACTGGCTGGAAACTGCCTGAAACCTGACCCATACGCTATAGGAGCATATGATATGTTGATGCAGGAGCATCCCCCTAGCCTGAGGGAGGGTATAGCATTCACCAGAAAGATAATAAAAAAGCGGGTGACCTTCACCCGCTTTTTCAGTTTTCAGTTTAAACTCATCCTCCACTCATGCTCTCAGCAAGTGGACAAAAATATGTACAGATTCGGCAGCGGCAGTAGGTGGGCGGTGCCCACCTACGCCTCTACTGGTGGAAGATCCCAGTTTAGGATTGGTTAAAGACTTTAGCAGCAGCCGTCACCCCCGCACCAGGAGTAAAGCTTTCATATCCCAGTTCTTGCAGGGTTGCTTCTAAAGCACCTATGCAGGTGAGTACGTCCCGATCGCTGACAAAACCCAAATGACCGATGCGGAAGATCTTGCCCTTGAGGTGTTCTTGTCCGCCGGCTAAAGCAATATCAAACCGCTTCTTCATCACGGTCCGAATTTGTTCTGCTTCCACCTGGGTAGGTGCTACTGCTGTCGCCGCATTACTAGCAACATCGTCAGCAGCCAACAGCTCTAACCCCAAGGCTTTCACCCCAGCGCGAGTCGCATTGGTCAGGCGCAAATGGCGGGCGAAAATATTTTCCAACCCTTCATCCTTCAGCATCTTCAGGGCCACTTGCAGGCCGAAATACAAATTCACTGGTGGTGTAAAGGGGGTGCTATTCTTGGCCGCAGTCTTACGGTATGGACCCAAATCAAAATAGAAGCGGGGCAGTTTCGCCGTCTCATAAGCCTTCCAAGCTTTGGGACTGACCGTGACAAAGCTCAAACCTGGGGGTATCATGTAACCCTTTTGGGAACCCGAACCCACGACATCCAAACCCCACTCATCCACTGGCACGTTCGTAGCCCCTAAACTGGTAACGGCATCTACTATAATTAAGGCTTCACCGTGGGCTTTGACATGGCGATTGATAGTTTCCAAGTCATTGAGGACAGTTGTCGAAGTCTCAGAATGGGTCAGGATTACAGCTTTGATTTCCTTTTCCTTATCCGCTTCTAGTTTCTCCCGGAATTTCTCTGGATCCAGGGGTTGGCCCCATTCCGCTGTGATGATTTCCACATTCAGGTTGTATGCTTGGGCTATTTCTGCCCAGCGTTGGCCAAATTTACCGTTGCTTCCTGCCAGCACCCGATCGCCCGGACTGAGGAAGTTAATTATCCCCGCTTCCATGGCCCCGGAGCCACTAGCTGTTAAAGTCAGCACGTCATTGCTGGTTTGGTGCAGCCATTTGAGACTTTCATTACATTCGCCGATAATCTTGCTAAAATCACCGCTGCGGTGACCGATCGGGTGCTTGGCGATCGCCAGTAGCACCTGTTCCGGCACCGGTGTCGGTCCGGGAATCATCAGCATCAGCTTGTCGTCCATCAGATTTCCTCCTCGGGAATAACGAGTTTGCTATTCTACCACAACATCATATGGGATAATGCTATCTTAGTGGATGAGGGGATACCGAATATACCCGCCTTGGGTGAGGACCGATTTAAAAAACCCTATTTAGTATTCAAGGAGTGTTCGGCAATGGCTGGAGAGCGATTTTCAAACCCTCAGTCAAGTTAAAGACCGCTTCGATCGAGCGCATTAATCTAGTTAAGCTGTTTCCTCAGATAGATATAGTTTAAGCAAGCGACCACCTGAAAATCACCCTGATGTCAAATTTGCCAATATTTTAGGAATGCTCAGCAACCCGATTAAAATATTAAATATTTTTTCATCATTGTGATTGATTGTTAATATATAAACAAGCAAGATGAAGGAGGCGATCGCCATGTCTGTTTTGACAGTGAAAAATTGGCTGCTATCATCCCCTCAATGTGCAACGCCAAAAATAGAATATCCGACTGTTGAGGATAAACCGATATCTGCTTATGAAGCAGCTAAAGAGTGGGTGGGATCGGTCGATAGTGGCATTGGCGATCTGTCTTATAACAAAAAGTATCTTCAGGGATATTCAGCACAATGAAATCAAGAGTGATTTTAGATGTTCGCTGTCGGGGGATACAGTCGATCGCGGGCAGTACTGTGTTAACATTAGATAGGGAATTTCTCATTTCCCGAAAAAATCGGACAGAGGCTACGATTGTGATTATGCCATCGGAGTTATAACTAAGATATTGCATCTGTCGCTTTCTAGATAATGCTTTCAGTCGGTTTTAACCGACTTTAGCTATGAGCCGGGGGTTTGAACCCCCGGCGGGCCATGAGACTGTTAATTAATCTGCGGGGAGAAGAAAAGGATCTTCAGGAATATATTGATTTTGTGGAAATTTATAATTATGCTTTCAAGCAATTTTGTGCCAGAGGAGTAAAGATATATGAAATATTTTCGTTCATCTGTGGATGGGATGACTGACTATAAACCGGGCGATCGCCCCAAACCAGGGGATCTCCATCATCAAACTCAACAGTAACGAAAACCCCGGGCCTCCTTCTCCTCTGGCCATGGAAGTTCTCAGAAACTGCGATAGTGAATTGCTACGGCGGTATCCTGATACTTTGCCCAGGAGTTTTGTTAGGCGGTAAGTGAGCTTTTGGAGGTACCGCAGGACTGGATTATTGTAGGTAATGGCGCTGATGAACTGCTGAATCTGTTGATTAGGTCATGCGCTGAAGGGACCGATCGCACGGTAGTTTACCCCACAGCTATCTTTACTACCGCAGGTTAGCAGCTAAACAACCTGCCCAAGTAATAGAGGTGCCCTATCCTGATAATTTTCACTTGCCCATTGAGGCGATCGTTCGGGCCCGAGGATCGCTAACTTTAATCGCGTCCCCTAACTGACGCATGACCGTACCGTTCGACTGGGTGCGATCGTGCAGACCGTTGTATTGGTGGAGAACGCTTAAGGGGGAGAGGAACACCGAGCGGTTGCCAACTGGTGCCTTGCCACACCCGTTTCCCCCAACCGGCGCAAGACCACTCTCACCAGAAGAACCACTGACGCTATGAGAGAAGATCCTTTTCCGCTATGAGAGAAGAAATTTTTCTCGGCGAGAGAAGATCCTTTGATCGGCGAGGGAAGATCCTTTGATCGGCGAGGGAAGATCCTTTGATCGGCGAGGGAAGATCCTTTGATCGGCGAGGGAAGATCCTTTGATCGGCGAGAGAAGATCCTTTGATCGCCGAGAGAAGATCCTTTGATCGCCGAGAGAAGATCCTTTGATCGCCGAGAGAAGATCCTTTTCCGCTATGAGAGAAGATCCTTTTCCCTTCATGGCCATTTTGGTGATACCCCAGGGGGGGGCGTAAGTAGTTCGTAGGTTAGGGAACTAAGCGCGTAAATAATCCTCCAAAATTATCCAGTCGCCTGGATGCACCGGTTGATACAGCCATGGAAATTGGGGAATTTATTTTTTGCAACTCCCTTAATAGGGGGAAATTGGCTGAAAACTTATAGACAAGTGTTGACTTTTGTCCATCCCACTCACCCACTTTCTCCGAACTACGAACTACTTGTATGTGGCGCTGTCACGGTTATTAACCAATGATTGCTACACATCATGCTCCCGAAAGTCTCGCCAGCTCGTTGCTATCAAAGACTTTCCCCATGCCAGAATAAAGTGATGTGAATTTATAAATTGCTTATATGGCCATTTTTGTACAACTCCACAGGGGAGGTATATGAGACCGTAAAAATAGGCTGTTTTCCCAAAAGGGCCTTTTTTGTTCTCTCTGATAGGAAGGGCCCCAATACCTCCAGCTTTGGCGCAACTAAGTACGGAGGTTCTGGTTCAGGAATAGGATCGTCTGACTGCCGCAGTCGGATCGTCTGACTGCCGCAGTCGGATCGTCTGACCGCCGCAGTCGGATTACATTACCCCCATTGCATGAATTAAATTAGAATTTTTCTAGGTGGGCCCGCTGTGCTATACTATACGGGAGGTAGAGCCTCCCAAGGTGCGTTCCCAGCCAATCATGATTCTGGCGTGAGGATGAGGCCGCGATAGACTTGCTCGACGGGGAAACTCAGGTTAATACTTTTGAGTTCTATGATGTCACCTTCTTTGTAATTAACGATCGTCCATTCACCGGCATCATTTTTGTGATATAAATCCATTTCAATACGGGTTGCGCTCACTAACAAATAGTCCTGCAAAACAGGGTTTTGGCTATACAGTCTAAATTTGCCGCCCCTGTCATAGGCTTCAGTGCTATCTGACAAAACCTCAACAATTAAACATGGATAGGTAAAATAGTTGGGGGTGCTTTTATCACGATCGTCGCAGGTTACACTAGCATCTGGATAGATATAGTTATTGGTTTCCACAATATTAACCTTGATGTCAGAGTTGCCAGTCATACAACCGCTACCCTCTAAATGAGCGTCGAACATGGCGGTAAATCGGATGGCAATGCGACCATGATTAACGCTTCCGCCGCTCATGGCATATACTTGTCCATCTATATATTCATGTTTTTCCAGTTGTTTTTCTTCCCAAACGAAATACTCTTCCGGGGTTAACTTTTTGTAAATCTCTTTTGCTGCGATCATAATGGGACTTATTTGTTGACGATGTTGTTGTTTTTCAGTTCTCGGCTTTATGCTTATGAGGCTCGGTGCCTGGGCGCATCTCACAAGGCGCAATTCGTAGGTTGGGTTGACGTTAGGAAACCCAACAAGCGCAACTCCAACAGCATCTATTTGTTGGGTTTCGTGCCTCAACCCAACCTACAACATTGATATTTTTGCAAATATGCAGTGTACCCCGGTGCCTCCTGAGAATAGGTGCTACCGTTAATTATATCATAAGACTTCCCGTTGACAGGGAGAACCCGCCAATGGTGGCCAATGGTGGGCGGTGCCCACCGGGTGTGGTCAAAAGTAGTTGCAGGCGGATCCCCCCCAAACCCCCCCTTGCAGAAGGGGGGGCTTCTGGAAGCCCCCCTTTTTAAGGGGGGTTTGGGGGGATCCGGCGACTGGGAGGGTCACCCGAA
>JBFRWI010000144.1:0-60544 GCA_051439505.1 Hormoscilla sp.
GGAGACCTTACCAACTTTCATACTCACCTCTCATATTCTACACCTCTATGGGCGACCTGTCAACTTTTCGGCAATCCCCATCTATTCTACACCCCAATGCCCGATCGCGTCTAACCGGTTGCCTGTCGGCGCCGCCCGATCGCACCGGATCCAGATGCCAACTTTCCGGCTAGTATATCATATTCTACTCCATTGCTAAGAAATCTGCTGTAGACTGGGCATGAGGGAAGACCCAAATACCCCTCGGACAAGCGAGAGATTACCCAGAAGTTTGCCGCAAATAAAATAACCGTTGATTAGTTAAATTGCCAATATCATTCATCGACTTTGCTACTAACACTTCCCGGTTCGCTAACCACTTTTCAATCTCTTCATGAATTTGGTAACTATTATGTCCGTGAAAATATAGTAGCCCCGTTGGACTCAAACGGTCTAAAAGTGCCTGGATACCTTGAAAGATTTTCTCCGGTGACTTTCGCCAAAAACATTGCAAAGTTCGCCGCGTAATGATAGCATCAAATGGTCCCGGACAGTGCTGGCGCTGGAAAATATCTCCGGTGACCAATTTCACTGATTTGATTTTTTTGATAACCTGTTCTGAGAATTCGGTCTGGGTTTCCTCTTGTTGTTCTTGTTGAAAATAGTCGAAGTTTTTGATATATTTGGGGGTAATCGGAAAATTAGCAAGATATTTGGTGGCTTGAGATGAAATATCCAACCCTGTCACGGAAAATCCCAGATACGCTAGCATGTAAGGTTCAACGGCAATACCATTTCCGGCACAGAGAATGGTTTGGCATCCTCGCTGTTGCAGTAAGGGGATGAGTATATCGCTTTCATCGAAGAACGGATAAAGATCGTACTCAACTCTATAGTCTGAGGTCATTTGTTTCCAGAAAACATCCCAACCTTCTACATCAGTTGGGTCATTGGGGAGGGGATACCAATCCAAAACTGTTCTGGCAGCAGCGGCCACATCAAATCCTTCGGGAAATAAGCTTTTTTGATTGTAGGTAATATAGGCTAAATTTGCTCCATCAAGATTAGCACTGCGCAAGTTTGTATTACTTAAGTTAGCTTGGCGCAATCGCGCTTCTTGTAAATTAGCTTGCATCATTATCGCCCCACTTAAGTCCGCTTGCAATAATAAGGCTTCCTCTAAACTGGCTTTGGTCAGCAGCGATCGCTTCATATTAGCACGAGTTAAATTTGCCCGGTTCAAATTGACTCGATTGAGAATTGTGGAACTGAGATTGGCACTTACAAGTATACTATCACTCAGATCTGCTTCTGTCAAATCTGCTCTACTTAATACAGAACGGGTTAAGTCAATGCCCGGCAAAGAAACTCCACTTAAATTCAGACCAGTTAAGTCCGATGCTTGAAAATTTCGTTCTCCCGCTGCGTAGCGACTTAAGAGTTCTTGTTTACTAAGTTTGTTAGGCATTGGTCAATCTCCTCTATAGCTTTTGGTTTTTTTCTCTCGTTACTTTACTGGGGCAATCAATAGCTAAATGCCCGATCGCCTCCAGTTACCAAGTATTGTTTTCAAAAGTCACGGATATAATTATCTTGCCCTTTTTTCTGTTGTTCTCGATCTTTCTTAACAAAAATTAAAGAAATATCGGACAAGGGCGATCGCCCCAGGAATGGGCAAAATCTCCAGCACCTGTTTGGTTTCCTACCGTCAACCCAACCTACGAGTTTTTCTCCAAGAAAGCCATATTTAAGCCAGCATTACTTAATTGCATGCGGTAGAGTGCTGCCAGTTCCTGACAACCGGACCACACAACCGCTTCCCCTTGCTTGTGAACCATATTGGCCAACTGCAAAGCCCGATCGCGCTTCATCTCAGGAATATACTTGAGCAAGCAAGCAATCACATAATCAAAGCTATGGAAATTATCGTTGAGCAGAATCACAAAATAGGAAGAGCGATCGTTATTTGCCGATTCCTCAGAGGGCGGCAAGCATTTAACATAACTAATAGCTTGCGCTAGACCGGGATTTAGCTGTACGGTCTGATCGTAATCCGATAGTACACCCTTTAAGTCTCCTAACCTGTAGCGCACCAAACTCCGACCCCCATAGGCTTCCGCTAGATCGGCATTGAGGGCGATCGCCTGGGTATAATCTTCCAGGGCCCGGGAGTCTTCCCCGATCGCGGCCCGGGCATGAGCCCGTTGCAGATAGCCTTCAGCCTGGTTAGGATTAAGAAGCAGATTTTCCAAGTAATTTTCGATTGCCAGATCGGCAAAATGTGCTTGCAGCAGGCGGTGAGTAAAGATGTAACCTCCACCCACCTTTTGTAAAAAACCCCGTTCCGCCCCATAGTCAAGGAAACGGGCGTAGTTCCAGGGAATATCGCCATTGCTATAAAGGACCAGGCGCTGAATAAAATGCTTAATGCATGCATCTCCGCCTTTGAGCATTGCCAGAACTAGCCCCACAACTCCTCCAGTAAAGATCGGCAGACTTAAAACATCTGGCAAAAGCACTTTTCCCATTAGTCCTGCGCCCCCCATCAAGCACAGTAAACCTCCCGTCACTGCAAACACGATCGCATTTT
Source organism: Hormoscilla sp. (assembly GCA_051439505.1). Classification (GTDB taxonomy): domain Bacteria; phylum Cyanobacteriota; class Cyanobacteriia; order Cyanobacteriales; family Desertifilaceae; genus Hormoscilla. The sequence continues at coordinate 2,570 of JBFRWI010000144.1, forward strand.
CCAATGACTGCCATATCCCCTCATTCGGAACTGTAGTTTTTTCCAGCTTTTCGCTTATCATGCCGCTACATAGTAGCCCACTCACCCCCAGCACTACTCCCCAAAACAGCCCCCCAGTCAGCCCGCCACTGACTCCACAAATCAATCCCAAAGGCAGCCATTTTTTCGCATTCCCCCAGGACCATGTTAGCGCTTCCACTGGTTCGATTGGTTCGGTTTTCGTACTCGCTGCACCTATTATCCCGCCAACTATCCCGATGCTGGGATTCCCTGCTACCAATCCCACTATCCCAGCAATCATCCCCCAAATCAAACCATTAATCCCCTTTACCCCGAGATCGTAAGTTCGGTAGGCTTTAGTCTTTTCCTTGCCACTGAATTGCCAAAATGGTATAGTCAACTTATGCTTGGGATCCAGACGCAGCCAACTGGGCTGCATCCGCTCGATTAATAGCAGAGTTTGAGACTGCTGTTCCATCCGCCAGGCCAACCCACTCAGCCATTGCAGCGATCGGGATTGCCCATATTGATGATATCCCGTCTGGCGGCGGGTAAACATCCGTTGAATATAAGCATTAAATAGATGTTTGCGGGGTTGGGAGTCTCGGGTCGATATATCTGTCACCGACATGCCCTCGTAAGCGCGGGCGATCGCCTGAAGCATTACCGGTGTCGTTACCAACTCTTGCAGTTTCTTATCTGACTCAAGCAAGGTATTTAATCCGGCAATTTCTGCCCCAGCCAGATATTCCCGGACTGCTTCTGTTGTCAGGGGTTGGATGGCGATCGCCCCTTGCAGTTTCAGGCGCTGTGGGAGCATTTCATACTCTCCCAGGCGCGTCGTTACCACCATTTCCGTGCGTCCGTATTGCTGGCTAAATCGATCGATCGCCTGCACGCATAATGGCATGTAAGTGACTTCATCCAACCCATCCAGCAACAGCAACAGTTCCTGAGATGTTATCCAACTGCGAGCAATTTGCTCGGGAACCTGATACTGGGCCTGGAGTTCGGCGACCAACCAATCGGCAAAAGTTTTTTTCTCCCGCCGCCAAAAAGATGATAGATTAAATATAACTGGAATCGGCTGGTGCATGTCTGCAAGGGCCCGATCGAGCAGGTCCCGGGCCATGGACAACAAAATAATGGTCTTGCCAGAACCCGGTTCCCCCAGGATCAGGAGACTTCGCCCCTCTCCCAATTGGTCGAACAAGTCAATTGCCTTTGTGCCTGGGGGCAATATTTTTCGCGGTGCTTCTGGGGTTTCCCACCCCACCCCGATCGGACCTTCTATAGCATCTAGTCGTTCTGCTAGACTCAGGGAGATTGCTGGAGAGCAGATTTTTTCCAATACCCCTCTGATCCAGTAATTTCTCACCTTATTAAGTAAAGTCTGGCGGTGGCGGTAACTTTCTCTGACGGAAACTGTTTCAATCCTCTTTTGCAACTGCGGTAATGCCTGGATCTTCATATTTATCTTACCAGATGGTATTGTATGGCCCTTTTACTGAGGCAGCAGGGATAATCTTAGTTTGCCCTATTTGGCGTTCTCATCTATCAATATTCAAGAAAGATTAACTGGCTCTGCATCATTTCTGAGAATATCATCCCTATGGCTCACCAACCCCGCAAGCGCTTTGCTCAACACTGGCTCCGCAGTGACCGGGTGCTCGATCGCATCATCATGGCGGCAGAATTGGACTCCGGCGATCGGATCCTAGAAATCGGTCCCGGGACCGGTAGTCTGACTCGCAGATTATTACCCCTAGTGGAGTCGGTAGTGGCGGTAGAAATTGACCGAGATCTATGCCGGAAATTAACTTCTTCGCTGGGGAAGTCGGAAAACTTTCTCCTGCTGCAAGGGGATATCCTCTCTCTGGATTTGTCGGAGCTGCTGAGTTCTTTTCTGTCGAAACAAAACCTAAATAAAGTTGTTGCCAATATTCCCTATAATATCACGGGTCCGATTCTGGAAAAATTGCTGGGCACAATTGAACATCCTGCTGCTTTACCCTACAATATCATAGTGCTGCTCCTGCAAAAGGAAGTTGCCCAACGCCTAGTTGCCCGATCGGGCACTAGAGCCTTCGGGGCCCTGTCAGTGCGAGTGCAGTATAATGCTGAATGCGAGTTAATCTGTACGGTGCCCGCCTCTGCTTTCTACCCGCCTCCCCAGGTAGAGTCAGCAGTAGTGAGGTTGCGTCCCCGACAGTGTTCTCCAGCAGCAGTTGAGCCCCGGCACCTGGAAATGCTAGTGAAGCTGGGTTTCGCAGCTAAACGCAAAATGCTGCGCAATAATCTCAAATCAGTGGTAGAGAGCGATCGCCTGATTGGGTTACTATCAGAATTAGGAGTGAATCCGCAAGCCCGGGCTGAAGACTTGAGTGTCAGTCAGTGGGTATCCTTAAGCAATCTCTTGGTCGCTTCGTAGTAAACAAGAAGCCTGTTTGCGGGTTTCTCTAGTGACCAGGGTCTCCGGGTGCAACGATAATGCATGGTCAAGTACCAACTGACGCATGACCACACCCTCAATTGTACCGGCAGCATTTTGGTCCATTTACATCCTGTGCTACCACGACCCCGTGGAAACTTCAGTAATTATGCTTAATTTAGCTCGTCATCCACCTAGTTTAAGCTTAAATTTCCATTTTGATCTGCGTGAAAATATTTATTTAGGCTAGATCGAGAACACTCTGAGGGGCACTTATTTACTCAAGCTTACGTAATTATACTAATAATTACGCCCCCAGCCACCCACCCCTGGGAGAAAAATTTCATTAAAAATTAAAAAGGGGGTGACACCCCACGCCCCTATCGTGTAAGATTATGGTAAATAGATGCACCCTGATGGTAGAGGAGAGCCTTATGGCTCTCCTTTTTTTGTCTGTGACTCGCAGTCACCGAACCAGTGATTGATATAATCTGCTCTCAAACTGAAGCAGAGAAGAAAGCAATATGTCTGACTGGCAAGAGATTAGTGGTGGAGTAACGGCACCCAAGGGATATCAAGCAGCTGGGATTACAGCAGGTCTGAAGCCATCAGGACAACCGGACTTGGCCTTGATCTGGTCCGAGGTGGATGCGATCGCGGCTGGCGTGTTCACGACGGTGCAAGTAAGGGCGACCTGTGTAGACTACTGTCGTCAGGTTCTGGATAAAAAACCCAGCGCCAGAGCAATTTTGTGCAATGCAGGCCAGGCGAATGCAGCTACCGGTACCCAAGGCGAACAAGATGCCATGGAAAGCGCCCAACTACTGGGCGAAGCATTGCACATTCCCCCAGAATCAATATTGCTGGCCTCTACAGGGGTGATTGGCGAACGGATCAAGATGGATGCACTGCGCAGTGGCATTCCCCAGTTGGTACAAGCACTGGCAGTAGATGGCTCCGATGCCGCAGCTAAGGCTATTTGTACGACAGATTTGGTCCCCAAGTCAATAGCCCTGGAGACCATGATGGGCGATCGCCCGGTGCGGGTCGGCGGCATAAGCAAGGGTTCGGGGATGATCCACCCCAATATGGCCACCATGCTAGCCTTCGTTACCTGCGACGCTGCCGTATCTCCCCCCCTCTGGCAAGAAATGCTCCATCGGGCAGCCGATCGCAGCTTTAATCAAATTACCGTAGATGGGGATACTAGCACCAATGACACCCTGATCGCCCTGACCAACGGTCAATCCCGGACCAGTGCCATCACCAAAATGGGTCCAGAGGCAGAAAAACTCGAAGGGATGTTAACAGCAGTCTGTCAGCATTTAGCAAAGGCGATCGCCCGGGACGGGGAAGGTGCCACCTGCTTAGTAGAAGTGCGAGTTTCCGGTGCCGATAATGAAGCAGCGGCCCGTCAAGTGGCCAAGACCATCGTCGGTTCATCCTTAGTCAAATCAGCCATCTTCGGGCGCGACCCCAACTGGGGGCGAATAGCTGCCGCCGCTGGACGCGCGGGAGTGCAATTCGATCCCGAAAATCTCCGCATTCAACTGGGGGATTTCTTGCTGATGGAAAATGGTCAACCCCTGGCGTTCGATCGGGCAGCAGCGAGTGAATATATCAAGAAAGCAGCAGCAGGGGCTTACTTAAAAGCAGATACAGTATTAATCTCCGTGAGTATCGGCAATGGTGCCGGGACAGGGATTGCCTGGGGCTGCGATCTGAGTTACGATTACGTGAAGATTAACGCCGAGTACACCACTTAAGCAATTCAAAATTCCAAATTCAAAATGCCAAAGGGGCGTTGCACATTATGCTTCGCCCCTGGGTGCATACCATATGCACCCGGAACATCCGGAATATTCCCCCGGGCCGAAGTTAATCCAAATCCAATACTTCTCAGTTAAGGATATAGGTTGTCATTGCGAGGGGGGGGGACGTAGCGATTATTTATGCGAAATTGAGTTAACCCCCCCGAAGCAATCCCCGCCCTATATGGGATGAAGAGCACTGCGGCGTTGTCGGTGAGATTGCTAGCCCTCCTGCGTCGGGCCGCTGCGCTTTTACGAAGTGCGCGACGCAGGAGCGCTACGGGGGTCTGATCGCGGTGATCCCGGAAGATGTCGGTTTGGCCCCCCCTCGCAATGACAGGTTATTAACCGAGAAGTATTGGGAGTTAATCAGTCTGGTATTGTTGTCACTAAGCTGTCGAGCATTTAAATTGCATAGGCCGAAACTCTGAACCCTTGTTATTATTGGCTTTCCCAATTTGGAATTTGGAATTTGGAATTTGGAATTTTGAATTGTTAACCTCACCCAAATTAACAATTAGCCATCAACAATTAACCATTAACTATAAGCAATGATAATTTCCACAGTTCCCAACTGACCGTCAATGCGCAGACGCTGACCATCTTGCAACTTTTGGGTAGCATCATGCACGTCCATAACTGCGGGAATGCCATATTCTCGGGCGACGATCGCGCCATGGGACAAGCGCCCACCCACTTCCGCAACCAAACCCCCCGCACGGGCCAAAAGGGGCGACCAACCAGCATCAGTATAAGGTACAACTAAAATATGATTGCGATTAATATCTGGCATCTCTTGCCAACTGCGGATGATTTTCACCTCACCCTCTACCAGTCCGGGACTAGCACCAATACCTCGCAACTGTTGACTAGCAGTTGGGCGGTTCCAGCTTAAATTAAGGATAGCTGCTGGGGGGGCATTGCCGTAAACTACATAGGGTACAGCAGTCAGCTTCTTATCCTGTTGCCATTGACTTCTTCTGGTCCCAATCAACTGCGGTAATTGCTCACTCAACTCACCCTTGTCCGTACCAGCAATCAAACTGCGGATTTCCTCAAACTGGAGGAAAAAGATATCTCCAGACTCCTGCAATATACCCGATCGCAGCCAGACTTGCTCCAAAGCCACAAAACTCCAGCGCAGTTCGGCTAGCAATTGATTATAAACCTCCGTTACTCTACCTTTAAGATTAAGGCGGGCCTGGACCACCTGAGCTTTCAAACCTTGAGCTTGACCGGACTCTATAGGTGCCATGAAAATAGTACCTATCTGCTGCACGAACAGTTGGCGAACGGGTTTGGGGTCTTCCTGCCATCTGGGAGTAGCAATATCAGTTGCTGCTTCGCTGAGATAACCGTAGCGACTGAGAAATTGCTGAAATTGCTCTAACACCGTTTGACCGTCTGGGATCTCAGAAAGGTTGCCAAAGATAGTTTCCGGCGTCAAAGTCTCCAACTCCGGTAGCAGATGACGGGCCGCGATCGCAATTTCATGGAGCGATCGGGCAGCAGCCACTTCTGGCATCAGACTATAATCTAGATTGGCATCTGCCACCTTCAGCAGAGCTTGCCTGAGAGCGAAACTTAAAGGAGCGAGAATGCTATAGTAAGTGGCCCGTTTCAGCGCTAAGAGAATGCCATCTATCCGTGCCAGCAGTTCTTCTGGGTCACTGAGAGATTCTAGGCTAGTTTCCTGTAACTTCTCTATTGTCGGGGCAAACTCCTGAGAGTAATCCCGTTCAAAGTCCTGTTCTAAATTCCATTCCCGCCTCAGCAGGCGAAGCAACCCTGGCAATTGTCCGATCGTAGACATCAGGGGGGGTTTGCTAAACTTAGCCCCGCGAGTCAGAAATTCCAGACTCTCTGGGGGCAAACCCATGCGCAGAAATATTTCCCCCAGCAAGGAAGCATTGAAGTAAGCGCGGGAATATTGCAGAGTCGCCGTTTCTTCAAAGTCCAAAACAGCAGCAGCTTTACCCAAGACGATCGTAAAAATTTCTCCCCAGACGCCGCAAGTTAAAGGACGATTAATCGACCAAGTCAGGGGTCGAATGGATCCGGGGATCACTTCCGCAGCAATCTTGCGGGTCCAGATCGGCACCATGGTACTAATGGGACGAGATTGCAACACCCATAGCTGCTGGCCATCATAACTCCATTCAATATCCTGGGGAATCCCGTGATATTTATTTTCCAACTGACGCGCCAATACCGCCACATCATGAATCAAACTTGATGGCACATCTCCATCAGTTTCCTCTACCTGGGTTGTTTCCCCATCCAACACCACAACTCGATATTGTTCTGGCGTCTCCTGTCCGGACACTACCCTAGTGGCGTCTCCTGGTAAAGCTTCAATCACCACCTCATCCCCATGTCGCTTCACCGGATCCCGACTAAATGCCACCCCTGAAAACACCCCCCCCACTTGGGTTTGAATCAGTACGGCCATGGATGCTTCTGGCAAATTGCGACTGCGACGATACTCTACCGCCGCCGGGCGATCGTATGAATTCAAGCAGCGGACGATCGCCTGCTGCAATTCCCGATTGCTAGTAATATTTAAGAAGCTGGCATACTGACCCGCCGCCGTGGCCTGCTGTGAATCTTCCCCCACAGCAGTCGATCGCACCACCAGGGGATTTTCTGGGGAAGGTTGCAGAAACTCAATTAGCCCTTCGGGATCGTCACCGGGTAGCAGCACCCATCCCCCAGGTACAGCATAGCCCCAGCGCTTCAGTAAAGATAAAGTTGCGGCTTTTTCACCCACAACCCTGGCATCCAGTCGATCGGACAAGGAAACTGCCGCCCGATCGCCTCTAAAAAAACGAAACATAGTTCTAGTTTCCCCCTGTTTTTGTGGCACTGGCAAGTCCAAGTCATCGGCAATTTGTTGGTAGATCCAGGCTAACAGCAAACTCAGGGCGATCGCTGCCACGCCGACTACCTTTTGTTGCGGGCGCAGCAATATGGTAATCACGGGAAACAGCACCAATACCACCAAGCGTCCCAGCCTCCGTTCCCGGACAATTGTAAAGCCGATCGTTCCGATCAGAAACACCAAACCTGCTACCTCCGGGTCGTGGGCGATCGCCCCCCAGACCACATTAGTAGTGCCAGCACCTTTAGCCATCCCATAGCGGCCCACAACCAGGGCCATCAGGGCCAGCAACTCCCAAGCTGCGGCATCAGGAAAGAAGAAACGGGCCAGTAGGACAGCGAAAATCCCTTTAGCCGCCTCAGATAGGACCGCCAGAATGCCTGCGAAGCTGCCGCCGTGGTAAAAAGCCGCCGAAACCGATACATTACCAGTACCCAGTTGTTTCAGGCTGCGTCCCTTCAGGGCCAATATAATCCAGTCAATTAGAGGTAGCCCTCCCAACAAAGGACAGATTGTCAATATGACCAGAGCGCCCCAAACTTGCATTGATATCATGGATCGAAGTTAACTTAATTTCCTCGACTCGCGGAGCTAAAGCTTCCCAGTCCCGGGTACCATCACCGGTCTGTGTTTTCTCGGGACACAGCAGCTTTAGCCATTCGGCACCGTCCTCAAACTTTATAATTCTATTTTATTTTGACCGTTTGTTTGACCGAGCCTGCTCTCTCTAGGGCCAAAAAAAAGCACTCCCTTTTCAGAGAGTGCTTTTGAGTTGGACGTTACATTAACTTCTGCATGAATGCAACGCCTCTAGGGGGGTGAAAACTTTAACCATTGATAGCGGGAGCGGTCAAAGCAACGGGAGCCGCTTCACCGGAGGCTAAATCTAAGGGGAAGTTATGAGCATTACGCTCGTGCATTACTTCCATACCCAGGTTAGCACGGTTCAGCACATCTGCCCAAGTACCGATCACGCGACCTTGAGAGTCAATGATGGACTGGTTGAAGTTGAAACCGTTCAGGTTGAAAGCCATCGTGCTCACGCCCAGGGCGGTGAACCAGATGCCGATCACCGGCCATGCACCCAAGAAGAAGTGCAAGGAACGGCTGTTGTTGAATGAAGCATATTGGAAGATCAAACGACCGAAGTAGCCATGAGCTGCCACGATGTTGTAGGTTTCTTCTTCTTGACCGAACTTGTAACCGTAGTTTTGTGATTCTACTTCGGTTGTTTCACGCACCAAGGAAGAAGTTACCAGAGAACCATGCATCGCGCAGAACAGGGAACCACCGAAGACACCTGCAACACCCAACATATGGAAGGGGTGCATGAGGATGTTGTGCTCAGCTTGGAACACCAACATGAAGTTGAATGTACCAGAGATCCCCAAGGGCATACCATCAGAGAAGGAACCTTGCCCGATCGGGTATATCAGGAAAACTGCTGTTGCGGCGCTTACTGGTGCGCTATATGCAACACAGATCCAAGGACGCATACCCAAGCGGTAGCTCAACTCCCACTGACGACCCATGTAGCAGCAAATGCCAATGAAGAAGTGGAAGATGATCAGTTGGTAAGGACCACCGTTGTACAGCCACTCATCCAAAGAAGCAGCTTCCCAAATGGGGTAGAAGTGAAGACCGATCGCATTTGAGCTAGGAACAACCGCACCAGAGATGATGTTGTTACCGTACAGCAGAGAACCGGCGACGGGTTCCCGGATACCATCAATGTCCACAGGAGGAGCAGCGATGAAAGCGATGATGTAGCAGGTGGTTGCGGTCAGCAGGGTTGGGATCATCAGAACACCAAACCAGCCCACATACAGGCGGTTATCGGTGCTGGTCACCCAGTCGCAGAACCGTTCCCAAACGTTAGCGTTTTCACGCTGTTGTAAGGTCGTAGTCATGTTAAGTATGATTGCTATTTATTTTTCGAGGTACGTCGGTAGGTTGTTTCCCCCACCTGAATACAGCATAGCTAACAATGTTTAGTTTTGTAAACCCCTGTTAAGTTTTTTGTACTTATACCTCATATAAGCAGAGCTTATGAGAACGGATCGGCCTCACCACCAGTACCCAAGCCAACAGCAAAAATGTTAAAAATTGTAACTTACAGCCCCTTCTATACTCTGGTGCCGACCTATGAATGCTTTAACCGGTGTGCCTACTGCAATTTTAGAACCGATCCTGGCCAAAGTCCTTGGATGACACCGGCGGATGCTAAAGCGCAACTCCAGCATTTTCAGGGACAGGCGATCGAGATTTTGGTCCTCAGCGGTGAGGTACATCCGGCTAGTAGGCGCAGACCAGACTGGTTCCAGCGCATCTACGATATCTGTGAGTTGGCATTGTCTATGGGATTTTTGCCCCACAGTAATGCCGGTCCCCTCAGTTTGCCGGAGATGGCCAGATTAAAAGAGGTAAATGTCTCCATGGGGTTGATGTTGGAGCAAATGCCTGACCATCTGCCGGTTCACAAACAGGCCCCGAGTAAAGTCCCTGGGGTGAGACTGCAACAACTGGAGTGGGCGGGAAAATTGCACATTCCCTTCACCACTGGGCTATTATTGGGAATTGGAGAGTCTCAAGCCGATCGGCGAGAAACTTTGCAGGCGATCGCCCAAATACATAACCGGTGGGGACACATACAAGAAGTCATTCTGCAACCTTATAGTCCAGGAGAACGGCAGAGTTGGGAGGCCCCGGGTTTCGATCTCCAGCAACTGCCGGAGGTAATTGCCACAGCCCGTCGCCTGCTACCACCGGAGATAACCTTGCAAATTCCTCCCAACCTGGTACTCAATACGCCCAGTCTGTTAAGGGATTGTATAGAAGCCGGTGCCAGAGATTTGGGCGGCATCGGACCCAAAGATGAGGTTAATCCCGATTATCCCCATCTATACTACCGGTCACTGGTAGAGATTTTAGCTCCAGGAGGCTGGAAATTGCTGCCCCGGTTACCGGTTTATCCTCAGTACGATGGTTGGTTGAGTACCCGACTGCAAAATTTAGTCAAAAAATGGCGATCGGATTTGGCAATTAGGATGAGAATGTGATATAGTCTAATACATAGGTGATGGCGACATAGCCAAGCGGTAAGGCAGAGGTCTGCAAAACCTCCATTCCCCGGTTCAAATCCGGGTGTCGCCTTGATTGAGATTGTGAGACCATAGTAAGGGATCCCCCCCCAGCCCCCAAGGGGGGAGAGGGATCCCCCCCCAGCCCCCCTTCTTAAGGGGGGAGCAACCGGCTTTGCCGGTTCAAATCCGGGTATTGCTCGCAGTCTGCGAGGTTATTGCTCGCAAGCTGCGAGGTTATTGCTCGCAAGCTGCGAGGTTATTGCTCGCAGTCTGCCTGGTCATGACATATTGGCTGGCTCTAACCGTTCATTGTCAGCTGTCGAGCCTTGACTTGGCTATGGCCGAAACGCGCTCAACCCTTGTTCTCAATGGCTTTCGGAATGCAAGAATTTAGCAATGAGAGAATAAAAAATTTGCTTATATGTATGACTCGCTAGCAACCGATCGCACTCCTAGCTTGATTTCACCGGATGTTTTGCCTTACCAATCCAGGACAACCGGTCCCCTGAAGCTGGGAGTGCTGGCTTCTGGTAATGGTAGTAATTTTGAGGCCCTGATTGAGGCGATCGCGTCGGGGCAACTGCATGGCCAAGTGCAAGTGGTGATTTACAATAATCCGGGAGCGAAGGTGGCCGCCCGGGCCGAACGCTGGGGGGTGCCTGCTATTCTGCTGAACCACCGGGAATACGATCGCCGCGAGTATTTAGATGCTGCCATTGTGGAAGTTTTCCAGAGATATGAGGTGGAATGGGTGGTGATGGCTGGGTGGATGCGCATTGTGACACCGGTACTGCTGGATGCTTTTCCCAACCGGGCGATCAATATTCATCCCAGTTTGTTACCGAGTTTCCCTGGGGTGCGGGCTATTGAACAAGCCCTGGCTGCCGGCGTGAAAATTACTGGCTGTACGGTGCATTTGGTGGTTCCAGAGGTGGACGCGGGACCGATCTTGATGCAAGCTGCTGTGCCAGTTATGCCTGATGATACCCCGGAATCTCTACATGAACGGGTTCAGGTCATGGAACATATGATCCTGCCTCGCGCGATCGCCCTAGCAGCGTCGAGAAGATCTAGTTAACCCGGTGAGGAAATCATAATTGATGAAAGCCTACAGTTAACGATCTCGGGACGATCTCGACGATCGGAATTAGAGGAGATCGTCATCTGGTTGGCGAAGATAATGAGGTTGAAAAATTAGAAATGATGCGATGTGGTAATTGCTCTTGACAAATAAGAAATTAACTGCTATTGCGGGCGCTGAAGATGTGGGAAACAAAGTTCAGCGGCCCGGTTGTCATATGGTTTGGTAGGAGAAAAAGGCGATCGACGGAAGATATTTGCGTGTTTTTACAGAAAAAAGATTATGGCAAAACTATCCGGATAAAAAAAGCTCGGGGAAGGAAAGGCTAACTAGACAAGCAGAAAAAATTAACCCCCTGAGGAATTAAAATAGATACAGTCGAGAAGTTTTGATACTTGAGAAAGCTCAAAAAGCGGTTCAGATGGACTCTGGTTAGTTTATACTAAAACAATCAAGCAAGAGAAGTGATATGGCATCAACGATAGGTATACAAGGCACTCCATTACAAGTAAAAACCCGCGTCCTGCTGACATTGTGGGACATGGAACCCAATGGGGAGAAAGTGAAGAAAAGTGAACTGATTCAGAAAAGTAAGCGGAGTAGGGAGAAGGCTGGAGACTATAAGGGCATTTTACAAGAATTACTCGAAGCTGGGGCGATCGCGCTCGTCACGGAAAAGCGCGTGGCGAAGGTGTCCCTGACAGAGAAAGGTAAGCAAATTCTCGGGGAAGGTCTGAAAAACCCGGAGTTTTGCTTTGAGGGCAATCAAGTTGGCTCAAAGGTGGTGAATGCGGTGCTGAACTGGTATCGCCAGTCCGATGTTAGTGCAGTAACTGCGCCAGTGACAGAGAAATTGGAGGCCAAAGAGGGGGCGATCGCCTCTTTTGAAGACTTCAAGTCGAAAGTCCTGGCCCTGTTTGAGAAGCTGGACAAAGGTTACAACTACAGCGGACTTGTCCCCATTTGGCATCTGCGTCGGGAACTAGGAGAGGGCGTCGGTCGCGAGGAATTTAACGAATGGATGATGGAAATGCAGGCGCAGAAGTTGTTCTATCTGCAAAGCGGCGAGGCCCGTGGAGCTACTGATGACCAGAAGCAAGATGCAATTACCAGTGAAGTCCGAGGACTTTTGTTTTACGCTAGCCAACCATCTTGAACTACGGAGAAAAAACATGAGCGATCTCTATAAGCTGTTTGCCGAGGCCCGTCAGGAAGGACCAAATCCTTTTCGACTGGAAACGGTGATCTCCGATCGAGAGATTTGGGGTGATGTGTTGACTGACCTTCCCAACCTGAATCGGGATATTGATGACAAAATATATCAGGCAATTTCTGAGCTGCGCCAACAAGATTCCGGCAAGATTGGTATTGCCATCGAGGGCGATCGCGGAACGGGGAAAAGCCATGCCATCCATCGGATCTGGAAAAATATTGAAGGGGAAGGGGGGGCAGTATTTGCCTACATCCCTCCCTATACAAATCCCCGTATGATTAACTCTCATGTCCGGTTCTATCTGTGCGAGAGTTTCAAGCATCAAGACCGACAGGGTGCCAGTCAATGGCAGAAGCTGTCTGCGGCAGTCATCGCTACGTTAAAAGGCACGGAATTTGAACAGGAGTATCAAGAATATTTGGAACTGGTCGATCGGCCAGAAAATCTCAGAAAATATATTAAGAAAACGATCGGCAAAGGCAAAGATGATTTGCTCGATTGGATGATGGATCTGGTTGACTGTATTGTCGAAATTAAGCCGGAACTGGATCCTGATTTTGTCAAGGCAGTCTTGTTCTTGCTGTTCAAGAACGATCGCTACGCTCAGGCGGCGTTAGCATGGATTAAAGGAGAAGATCACCCCAAGATTAAAGATTTACTGGGTTTGCCTGAATATTCAATGGAGGTACAAGATGAAAGGTCTATCTGGATGATGGAGCAGATCTGCAAAGTTGCTGAAGTTGCTTCTTTACCTGTGCTGATTTGCTTTGACCAGTTAGATAGTGCTGAACCAGATCCTGAGACTGGTGATAGTCCCGCACAAACAGTGGCTAGGTGTATCGATCGCATCTATTTGCAGTGCAGCAATTTGATTGTTCTGTGTTGCGTCATCAGCGATACCTGGAGGGAAATTAAGCAAATGGGAAGTGGCATCCCCGATCGGGTGGGTCAAAGGTCGGTAATGGCCAAACCTCCGACAGACGAACAGATGATAGAGATTGTCCAAAGCAGGTTGAATTGGTTTTACCGAAAGCACAATCTTCAGGCGGAAGACTATCCGGATTTATATCCTTTAGAGTCAAGTAAAATTAGGAATATTGCCCGGGAAAATGCCAGCGTTCGTTCTCTGCTGGAAACCTGCGCCCAAATATTTGAGGCCGTGGAAGTCGATAAGCAAAGCTTAGTCGGAAATGAAGGAGACAATATCCAGAAAAAATTCATGGATATTTATCATGACATCCTCCAGCGAGTTGATGATACCATGAAGGATGATTACCATCTGGCTGATGACAATCTAGCAGCAATTATCGCTCAAAACATCAGAATGCTTCCTGAAGGAGGAACGGCATTTGTGGTTGTTAATCAAGTTGAAGAGGTTAAGAGTTCATCCCACGATATCCAGTGTACTATATCTGGGTACGATCAATTTCGCGAACAGCAAGTGAAAATTGGGGTAAAAGTTTGTGAAACTGAAAATGGAAACAGCTTTAATGCAGTGATGAAGCGACTGCTGAACTACGAAAAACATCAGATAACCCGTAATTGTTTATTGCGTCATCATGAAGTGCCGAAAAAATGGAAGAAAGGTAAACAGCTTGAGCAGGAACTGGTGGCGGAAAAAGGCGGAAAAGTGGTTATTTGGAAACGAGAAGAAATCTTGCCTTTAGTTGCGCTCAAGAGAATCTACGATGAAGCAGAGGAATATGGCTTTGCTAAAGAGGAGGTAAGCAATCTCGTCAAGGAGTTAAAATTAGAGGTTGACAATCAATTAATTCATCAGATTCTCAGGGATGTAAAATGAGTATCCAAATCACCAGAGGGATTCAACTGTCAGCTTTTGATGTGGAAATGCTGACCTCGGGCCGGCTAATTGCGGTGCCCTTCAAGCAGTACCGAAAGAATGGCGAAATATTCTGGCTTTATCCCAGTCAGCAACTGCCAGATAATCTTAGTTGGGAGCAATACTATCAGCCGGAATATTTAATTAAGGCTGAAATTTCATTAGCAAAATGTCAAACATATCCCCTGCAAATTGAGGTTTGGGGACGTTGCGAAGAACATTGGCATGTTACCCCAGAGCAAAGGCATCTTTTACCTCAGATTGCTGCCTCAACGGTCTGGAATTTGACGGCCTTGGAATATATGTTTGAACGGCATCAAGTTCTCAAGCTGTTGTTTTTGCGAGTCTATCGTTTGTCCAGTCCTTGTCTGGTTAAGGTACCTCCTAAACCAGCTCCTTTCTTCTTCCCTCAGTCGGAAGATGTGATGACCATGGCAGATACTACGGATATTCCAGTGGTCTCGGAAGCCAGTTTTAACAGGCGTAAAGCTCTTTTGTTGGCGGGAGAGGTTCATCCCGATCGGGACTTGGAGCTGTTGGAACTGCAAGTTTCCTCCATGAACTGCGAAAACTCTGCTGTTCGACAGTTTATCTCGGATATTAACGTATTTTTGGGAGGGACTGGGGAGACGGTAACGCCGCAACCCGATCGGGATAAAGATTGGATTGAGCAAATTGCGGCTGTGGGCAATTCTAGCGATGGCAATGAGTTTGAAAAGCTAGTGCGCAAAGGTTTGATGCTGCTGGGATTTTCTAATGATAACAGTAATCCCCAAATCAGTCTGGATCCGGAGGCAACGGGGGGCGCTGGGGGTTTAGACTTTTATTGTGCGTCTCCCTATCCCGTGGTGGGTGAATGTAAAGCAACGAAAACGGAAAAGGTGCCGGATGGAACGGCTGCACAGTTAATTAAGCTGGGCTATAAGCACCTTCAGGAAAGGTATGATGATTGTGTTAAGTTAATTATCGCGGCTGGGGAACTAACGCCAGCGGCTCGCCAAACTGCTGAGGGGAACAAAATAAGCGTGATTAGTCCGGAAATTCTGCAAGGTATGGTAGAAATGCAAGCTAATTATCCAGGTTCTATTGATTTGATGAAGCTTAAGGAATGCTTGCAAGGTGCTTATGGTTTGGCTGACGAACATCTGGCACGATATCTGCAACAGATGCGCGGCGAAATTGAGTTGCGATCGGGCATTGTGGAGTTAGTGAAAAACTACTTGGAAAACTCCAATTCTGAGAGTGCGGGGGTAGAAGCTTTACATGGTGCTTATTTTAGTTCTCACCCGCCTCAGTCATTAACTACAGAACAACTGCAAGAAATTTTGATTGAACTTTCCTCCCCCCTAACGGGTTATTTGGGTAGGAAGGGCGATCGCTTTTATTTCCTGCGCCCTTTGTTGATGGATGCTTGAGGTATATAACAGGCATCTTGCATGTTTTAGGGGCACTATATTGGGCGATCGCATATCGTCGGGACAGGATATTGGGCGATCGCATGTGACCGGGGCACGGCGCGAGTAACATTATCATCTTCACCGATAATCTGCTGATGCCGTGCCCCTACAGTAATTCGCGATCGGCCATTTTTTTATTTAAGTGCTGACAGGCGATCGCCCGACATAACAGAAATTATTAAATATCTTGACCTGACCAGTATTGTAGGGGCACGGCATCAATAACATAACTATATTAACCAAAATATATCTATTGCCGTGCCCCGGCCCGACATTGGCGATCGCATCCCGGCAGTTCCGAAGCGATCGCATGGGGGCCGGGGCACACAGTCCATTGGCGATCGCATGGGGCCGGGGCACGATATTGGGCGATCGCATGGGGCCGGGGCACGGCGGTACTAACATTATAATCTGAACCGATAATCTGCTGATGCCGTGCCCCTACTGAACATTCGCGATCGGCCAGTTGAAAATTTAAGTGCTGACAGGCGATCGCCTCTTACAAAGCCTGAAATTGTTCCCACAACCAAGTCCCCACTTGAGCTTGATCTTGTTCGCGACTGCGGCGTAAAGCTTCTGCCAATAACTCGACGGACAACCCAGGCAAAACCCGAGACTCAGTAATGCTTCGACTGCCACCACCAGCAAATAGCTAAAGTCGGTTGAAAACCGACTAAAAATAATATAGAACAATATTGCGATCGCTCTCGATTGATTATCATAAGGGAGTAAAGAGATCGCCTCTTTTTTCTGATTCCCCGATCGCCCGTACAATAGTTGCCACATGGCTCATTATCCTTCATTCCGCTGCATCTGCGCTGGACAAAAAAGTAGCGAACTCTAGCAAGTCTGAACGAACTTGGAAAAATACATTGGGGGCCTCTTCTACTAAGGGCTGTATTCTAGTTACATCAAGTCGAAAAGGGTAAATATTCCGTACTATATGACGGAATGCGCGATACTCTTCTAAAGCCTCGCGACTACTCTGAGAAATCACAGCAGGGCGAGTTCCTGACTTTTCTACTGCCATTTGCTGTAGTAGCGCCTGATGCCAACCGGGACCTTGAGGCAGGGTTTCGTCGAGTGCCTTAGCAGTTTCCTGAAAAATTTTTTCTACTCCATTGTAGAAACTGTGTAGGTTTAATGCTACCGTATCTAAGAAAAGGTGATTGGATGACTCTCCGAAGAGTTGCCAGGCATCCTGCGTGCGTTGAATTACCTGTTCTATATTTTCCAATTCCTTAGCTATCTGCTGTCTTAGTTCTGTATTTTGTTGACTCAAACTTCAACTCCATCCTTTTCAATCAACTGCCACAACCAGGGGCTGCAAATTTTTTGGTCTAGCATCTCTACTAAGAATTCTGAGCTGCTAGTCACTTGCCCCATTGCCTTAAAATAGACACGATCTGGAATTCCCCAAACTGCTAATTCTATGTCGGCGTTGGGGTTAAAACCAGTCCGATCGAGCAGCGATCCAAATACCACTACTCGTGTTGCTCCATATTTTTCGCGCAGTAGGTTGGCGAGAGTGCGTGCGAATTCCCAGGCTTGCTTTTGTCTTGCTTGCTTTGGATCTATGCGCTTCTGAAGCCGCTCGAAAAGCTGGCGTTGTTCCTCTGAGGATAGGGTTTCGACTGCTGTCACGACTTGCTCCAATGCGGATGTTTTGGTTTTCATAGTTGTTGACGATCTGGTATATTTGAGAGGACAATATTTATGATACCAGCAAGATGCTGTTTGACAGATGGGCTGGGGAGCGATCTGGAATATATTGAGTCATACTTCAACTCCATCCTGTTTATCGAGCATAACACAATTATAGCAAACCTGGGGGAGGCGCTATCTCCATTCTCCGATTTTCCAAGTCGTAGGTTGGGTTGAGGCACGAAACCCAACAAATAAATGTTGTTGACATTGTGCTTGTTGGGTTTCAGTCAACCCAACCTACGAATGTCTACCTCCTCCCGGTTCTCGGACCTTGTCCTATGATAGCATCAAAGCAGCTTTTTGAGTAAAATGGTATAATAGAGCAGAGTCAGGTACTCTTGAGAAAGGGTGCATTTCACTTTCGCAAATGTACTTTGATAATAAATGTGATCTAGCCCGCGCAGGCGGGCTTTGTATCTGTAGCCGGACCCTTTAGGGTTCGGGCAACGCAAATATGCAGTGTACTCTTGACAAATGCAAGCAAATGAGTGAAGATCGAAACTATGATAATTTGGCAGGCTGATTTCTATCGAGGACAAAAGCAGGATGCAGCAGGGAAACCACTGTGGGAGTTGCTGATGTGCGATCGCACCGGCAGTTTCACCTATGAAGCGACCTGTCCGCAATCAGAAGTAAGCGCGAACTGGCTAATAGAACAGTTGCAAACAACAGGGTTGCCAGATATAATCGAGGTGTTCCGTCCCCAGTCTCTGAGTTTGTTTGCAACTGCGGGACAGCAGTTGGGAATAAAGGTGGAACCCACTCGACGCACTACCGCATTAAAGCAATGGTTAAAAGCCCGATCGTCCCCAGATACCGGATATAATCCTTTAGCAATAGATAAACCGCCACCATTGCCCTTGCCAGAAAATCTTTGGGGCGAAGTCTGGCGCTTTGCTACCCTGCCAGCAGGAGACTTAGTAGATGCCTTTGCTTCACGTCCCATTCCCATTCTAGAGATGCCCGAATTTCTGCACCCGATCGCTTTAGGCTTGCCATCGACAATTCCCGTACCAGGAGTAATAATAGATGGAGGGCGTCAGTCAATGAAATTAGCCCGTTGGATAGAAAATGTCAGACCTGTAGCGCTGAATTATATTCCCGGTAGCCCTGATGGGTTAATATTGGAAGCGGGGTTAGTCGATCGCTGGGTGATGGTTACCTTTGAAGATCCTGATGTAGCAGCAGGGGGGAAAGCTTTTCAACAACGTCTACAGTCAACTGGGGGATTGCATTTTTTGTTAGTGCAACCCGATGATTCCGGCATGACTTACAGCGGGTTTTGGTTGTTGCGAGATGAGAATTGAGCAATTTTTAATTGAGAATAGAGAATAGAGAATTGTTGATTATTTATATATTCACGTTCATATCCATTTGCCATTTTCCATTCACAATTTCTCATTAAACAAAACCGCGATCGCCCCTGGGTTGTTTGGTGCGATCGCTTATATATTTGATCGCATTTGTTTCTCAATCTACCACATTAATCCGACCCTGTTGCAGAGCATCAAACACGCGATTAACAAGCAGATATTCCCTGTCGCTAAGTGCATCCTTTGCTAACATATTTGACATCAGTAACTCTTGGTCAATGCGAGTAATCATGCGAAACTTAAATATGCGCTCAATTAGCTTTTCGACTTCAATTTTCGGTGCATCAATTTGAGCCAGCATTTTCATCAACCACCCTCTTTATAAAAAAACTGCATGACTCCAGCATAGCGATTTTTTCCGATTTGTGAGTGATGGAGCGCAGATCCACTTGGTAACACTTGCTGCCAAATCCTATGACAATCGTCATTGACAAATTCAATAAAATGTGGTAATCGCCGTAAGGATCGGATAAAATGACTAGATGTTGCAATAGGAAAAACTCATGGCACAAGCAAAGATTGGGATTATCGGCGGTAGCGGTCTGTACAAAATGGATGCCCTCCAGGATGTAGAAGAAGTGCAAATTGACACGCCTTTTGGTCCCCCTTCTGACTCCATCATCCTCGGCACCCTCTCCGGAACCCGGGTGGCATTCTTGGCCCGTCACGGTCGCAATCATCATCTATTACCCTCGGAGTTGCCCTTCCGTGCCAATATCTATGCCATGAAAAGTCTGGGCGTGGAATATCTGATCTCTGCTTCCGCCGTTGGTTCCCTCAAAGAAGAAGTCAAACCAATGGATATGGTATTGCCCGATCAATATATCGATCGCACGAAGAATCGAACGTCCACCTTTTTTGGAGATGGCATTGCGGCCCACATAGCTTTTGGCAATCCCGTCTGCAGTCAATTAGCTGGAATTATCGCCGACGCAATTACCAGTTTAGAATTACCAGAGATCGCCCTGCATCGCGGCGGCACATATATCTGCATGGAAGGTCCAGCATTTTCTACTCAAGCAGAGTCAAATCTGTATCGCAGTTGGGGGGCGACAATAATTGGCATGACAGCTTTACCCGAAGCCAAATTAGCCCGGGAAGCAGAAATAGCCTATGCAACCTTAGCTTTAGCAACGGATTACGATTGCTGGCATCCAGACCACGACCATGTTACCATAGATATGGTGATTGATTATCTCCGACGCAATGCCATCAATGCTCAAAATGTGCTTCAAGAAACCGTCAAGCGTCTGAGTGCCAATCCTCCTGTTTCCGACGCTCACTCGGCCTTGAAATTTGCCGTTTTTACGCCGCCCGAGCAAATGCCTGCGGCTACCAAGGATAAGCTAAAATTGCTGTTGCAAAAGTATTATGAATAGGTTGGTAATTGCGCTTTAGCTCCTGTAGGTTGGGTAAGGAACCTCAACCCAACCAACCTACCAGCCATTTTTCAAGAAATACCCACTAATTTCTGCGTTTCGCCAACTAACTGCTTAAAAGCCTGATGTTCTCGAATTGTCGCTAAATCTGGGTCTGTTTTAGCAGCTTCTCGATAGGCCGAGTTGAGCGCGATCGCCCGCTGCAAATTGAGCAATGCCGATTTCATATTACCCATCGCCCCATAGCAGTAAGCCCGGTTGTAGTAAGCATTAGCATGGTCCGGTTTTATTTGCACCGATCGCTCCAGACTAGCGATCGCCTCCTGATAGCGACCCAATCTTGCCAGAGTATAACCCCGATTATCCCATGCTTCGTATTTATTCGATTGAATACTCAAAGCCTTTTCATAAGAATTAATCGCCTGATTGTACTCCTGCAATTTTTCCAGCACATTGCCTCTGTTATTCCAAGTATCTGCTTTTCCCGGCTGGATTTCCAGAGACTTATCATAGGAAGCCAAAGCCTCTTGATATCGTTGCAACTCGTATAACGCATAGCCCCGCCCATACCAACCTTCCGCATCATCCGGCTTAATTGAGAGCAACCTGTTGTAGGAATTCACCGCCTCTTCATAATTCCCCAACTTTGTCAAGGCATTGCCTCTATTATACCATATTAACGGTTCATTTGCACCTAATTCTATCGTCTTGTCGTAGGCCGCGATCGCCTGTTTATACTGCTGCAATTTTCCCAGCACGTTTCCCATATTTAACCATATTAACGGGTCCGACTCCTTAAACGATATCGCCCGCTCATATGATGCGATCGCCTCTTTATAGCGCTGCAACTTCGCCAATGCCCCCGCGCGATTGTTCCATGCTTCCGGGAAATCTGCCTTTATACTCAGAGACTTATCATAGGATGCGATCGCCTCCTGATAGCGTTGCAACTTCGCCAATGCCCCCCCGCGATTATTCCATGCTTCCGGCAAATCCGGCTGCAAGGCGATCGCCCGATCGTAGAGCCCGATCGCCTCTTCATAGCCCTTTTCCATAAACATAGCATCGCCTTGCTTAACATAATCTGCCGCCGTCGGCACCTGCTTTTCCCCTGCAGCTGGCCCTTGAGTTAATCTGGGGAGGAACTCAGCCAGCTTTTTGTAAATCTGGTCTCGCGCCGCTTGCGTTTCCGCCGCAATGCTTCTCAACTCTGCCGCCGCATTATTCTTCGCGGAAACAATTTCTTTCTCCGTGCGATCGGCCTGTTCTCCTAGCCTTTCTAATACCGTTTCCGCCTCAGAAATTGTCCTTTTGATTTGATTTATACTGTCTGCCTGATAACTTTCCAGTTCTTGCTTGTGGATCTCCGTTTGGGTAAACAACTTCTCCCGTTGCCACCACAGCAGCAGCATCCCCACCGCTATAAATAAACCCAAGAACGCCAGCAGCAAAGCGTTCAGGGAGACGACTGCATTCAGCAGCGAATCATTTATTTGCGACTGGATCCGAACCTTCAGGCCCGGACTTTTCTCTACAGTCTCCTCAACTATTTTTTCAATTTCCTGTCGTTCCAGTACCCCCCCGCGATCCTCTGCTGACTGGGTCTCCCCTAAGATGCGAATAGGACTTTCGGGGGATAGGGGTGTTTCTTGAGCCCACAGTACGGGCGTCACTGCCACCCCACCTGCCAACACGAGAGTCGAAAGTGTACGTGCCATCTGGTGCTTGACGTTCATGAAGTTCTGCCCACCTTGTGCCGATCTTGCCTTGCCTTTTACCAGATTATCCCATAGCGGTTAATTTTTTGCACCCGGGGGTGATGACCATTTGGGACAATATGCCAACTTAGGAATCCCTGGAGAGCGAGCAAGTGGAGCAATCTACTGACTAGCCTTGTCCCACCCTCGATCGCCAACTGAGATCATACTACCTGATAGATAAAGCTCAGAGTTGCCCAGGCATTTACATCCAGGGCCCAAACATCCGTCGATAGCCCCAGATCCGAGGCCGATAGCTGACTCGCCTCGTGCAAATCCTCTAGCAGCGCCTTTACCACCTCTAAAGGATTTGACAGCATCGCCGATGAGCCATCTCCTGTCGGAGCCATCGATTTTGCCATTGCTGCGGAGGTCTGAGTGAAAGGAGCAATACTGAAAATCAGTTTAGTTTCCACCAGTCCCGTCGGACCGGAAACTGCCCATTCCACCGAGGTAGCTTGAGGGATAACCAGAGTTTCCCCTGGGGCAATGACTTGCTGTTTGAAGATGGATTTTTCTGTCGAACCCCTATTTTCTTGGGAGACTGCTGGAGTTGCTGCAACTGGGGATAGAGTTACCCTCGCAGGTTTGCAGATGTTAATTGTACCCCCATTGCTATCCAAGCCCAACAGCAGAAAATAAACTGGGCGAGACTCTTTATTGTGCAGTCCGTAGCGGATCCTGCTCCCCACGGGCACTTGCAAAATTTCTGTTCCCACCCGTGAGGGTAAGTTCAATTCCTGGGGAATTTCGGCTCGCGGTTGGAGTCTCATTACTAACCGATCTTGAGCAGTAACCATTTCTAGGGCAGCTTTTACCCTCAAGCTAGAAGAGTCCGGGTTTTCCGTTAACCGCAGCAACTTGGCTGCTTGCAGAGCTTTCAATTGCGGTGCGAGCCGCTGCACGGCTGTTTTCACCGCTTCCCCTTTAGAACCCCCGGTATTGTCAATGGGAATGTTTGCTGGCCAGAACAGGCCGTAACTCTTCTGAACCTCTGAAATACTATCACTCTTGTCTATTTTACCAAACAGGCAATCTGCTGAGACTGGAGATTTTTCGATCGCCACTGTCTTGACATTATCAACAGCTGAAAAAGCACTGGTGGCATCTACCCGTTCAATGCGTTCCAACCCAGGACTCAGTCCCACGGTCAATGACACCTGACGGGGTATAACTCTGATTCCTTCTCGAACCAGTTGCCCGACTGCTGTAGACCCTGTTTTCAATTTTGCCTTAGCTATCAGACCCGATCGGGAGGTAATTTGCAATTGAGTCTCTGAGCTTGCCACCTGAAGCACGGAATTGACGCCATAATTTTCCAGTACCTGTGGCGGTAGTCCCCCCAACCACAACTGTACGGTTTGGCCATCTGCTTCTACTGCTCTGACTGCGCCATCAGCCCCCCATACAGTATTCTGAGTTAGGTATTCACTTTTTTCCTCGCTCAACTTTGGCAGCTCTTCGTTACTGGTTAGTTGTTCTACTACTCCTGATGCCTGAGAGAAACTGACTTTTATGCTAGTCGCTGCGGTCGCTAACCATAGCTGCTGGGTGATAGCGTAAGTAAATAGACCACTGCTAAATCCATTCCATTGCGCCTCAAATGCTTTCTCTCCCGTCTCCTGGGCCGTCCCTATGGGGTTTGCTGCCGCCAGCACCATTCCTGGTAGTTGACTAATGTTCTGGATCTTGGCTATTTCTGTCGATCTATTCTGGGAGAGTTTTTCTGGCACGGCTAATGCTCGATCGCTCAGAACTCCTGCGACTGCATCATTACGAGCCCGCAGCCACAAGGAACCCACTAGCTGAGCGTCCAAACCCTTCAGGTAGCTCGTATCTAGGATAGCGATCGCCTTCTGCGTCGGCAGCATATGCAGCAGCAGATGCAGCCTTGAGATCGATAAGTCATTCACTTGCCTATTTTCCGGTGATGGATCTCCCCCATCCACTGGCACCAGGGTGTTTTGCAATGCTTCTCCCTGGCGAACCTGCCTGCCATAGCCGCTAAAGTGGAATACTACCACATCATCAGGACCTGCCTGTTCTATCAGATGCTCGATGAATGCCGATTCTATTTGCTCTCTTGTAGCCTGCTTATCCGTGAGGGTGATAATATCATCTGTGCTGAAGCCAAACCGATGGATCAGCAGCGATCGTTGTA
Source organism: Hormoscilla sp. (assembly GCA_051439505.1). Taxonomy (GTDB): domain Bacteria; phylum Cyanobacteriota; class Cyanobacteriia; order Cyanobacteriales; family Desertifilaceae; genus Hormoscilla. The sequence continues at coordinate 26,744 of JBFRWI010000144.1, forward strand.
GTTCTACATCCGTGACGCCACCTGTTAGTGCTGCTGTGGGATACTGGTTAATACCCACTAGCAGAGCTAACTTTCGGCTGGTGGGTTGGGCTAGGGCTTGGTAATAGCGCCTCCCCAATAGTGACAGTCCAGCCTCACTAATTCCCAGGGCTGCCATTGTCCAGCCCAGCCGTTGCAAAAAATCCCGCCGTTTCATATCAGCTCTCAGCTATTAGCTATCAGCTATTAGCCTACCAGTTTTTTGTTTGCTGTTCGCAACGACTGGGCATCGCTGACTACTGACTACTGACTATTGACGGCCAGTCTGCATTGCCCGTGCCAGTTCTGCTGCCACTTCTGGGCGCGAGAACTCCGGTGGTGGCAACTCGCCCCGGCGCAGCATCTCCCGCACCTTTGTTCCTGACAGGTGAATTCGTTGTTCTTTTGTACTCGGACTTGTCTTGCTAGTCGCCATGGTCTGGGTGAGCGTGCAATAGAAAGCATGTTCAAATTTCATCGGCACAATGCCCAGTTCCCCTGGCTGAAAGTCATCAAAGATATATTGGGCGTCATAGGTGCCATAGTAATCTCCTACCCCAGCATGATCCCGTCCAACTATGAAGTGAGTGCAGCCATAGTTTTTTCGTACTAAGGCGTGGAAAATTGCCTCTCGCGGTCCTGCATAGCGCATGGCGGCTGGGTTGATTGCCAAAATCACCCGGTCTTTGGGATAATATTTCTCCAAGATGATTTCATAGCAGCGCATCCGCACGTCGGCAGGAATGTCATCGCTTTTTGTGGCCCCGACCAGGGGATGCAGCAAGAGACCATCTACAGTCTCTAGAGCGCATTTCTGGATGTATTCATGCGCTCTGTGGATGGGGTTGCGGGTTTGGAAGCCGACTACCGTGTTCCAGCCTTTATCTTGGAACTGGGCCCGGGTGTCAGCCGGATCGATCTGGTATTTGGGAAACTGGGGGTGGGGGTCCCGTTCCAGCAACCATATCGGTCCCGCCAGATTAATCGGACCTGAGTCGTAGACTACTTTTACCCCTGGGTGTTTGCTCTCATCTGTGCCATAGACATTGGTGACCTCGTGGGCTTTGTTGTAGCGGTATTTCTGAGTCAGCTCCAAAATGCCGACGAATTTTCCCGTTGGATCGTCTAGACGCACCCAGTTGCCTTCTTTGAGAGGTTCGGCCACCTCCTCCGTGACTGAAAGGGTGATGGGAATTGACCAAGGCAGGCCATTGGCCAGTCGCATAGATTCTACTACTGGTTCGTAGTCTGCCTGCTCCATGAAGCCCGTCAGAGGACTAAAGCCGCCGATCGCGATCATCACCAAGTCCGAGTGTGCCCGTTCGTCTAGCTGGACTCTAGGTAATTTTTCTGCTTGGCCAAGAAATTCTTCTTTTTCAGAGGCTGTGGCGATCCGATTGACCAGTTGACCGCCGTGGGCTGCTATTCCTTCTGGATTTTTATTCAAAATTATCCCCTTTGTTCTCTTTGCTCTAGTTTTGCTTTTAGGTCATACCTCGCACATTTGTCAAGGATCGCCCTCGTCACCGAAGGGCCGCGCGGGCAGTCTGGTTACTCGGTGGCGCGGGACAGATGTGAAGCTTGAATGCAACCGCCCAACCAAAGTTCTTCTCCAGCGGGAGCATAACTTGCCCAAACGTTTCCTTTGTCCTTGCTATGATATAAGCTAGTAATTCTAGCTTTTGTCGCAAACCCCATCACCTCAACATTCACCAGATCTCCTGGACGGAATTGTTCGCCGTCGGAATTGCTTGCCACCGAAACTATTTTCAGTTCCAAGTTCTTTTGCGGCTTTTCCGATTTTCGCTGCGGTCGCGACTTCGGTCTGATAGGTTTGGCGATCGGAGTTGTCGGTCGAGATGGGGGCGCGGCAAGCTTCTTCTGGTCGGCGCTGGGGGCCAGTTTCGTCGCCGCGTCGGCTTTTTCATCCGGTTGGGGCGCTCTTGTGGGCTTTTTTAAACCAACTATTTCCATGATTGTGCGATCCTAAATCCTGACTGGAAAAAGCTGGAGACCAATGCATCCTGACCTTGGATATCTCCAGCCTCCTCTATTTTAACAGCCTGAGACCGGGCAGATCCGCCTGAAATTCTACCCGTACCCGAATCAGCCCTGGTTGAGCTTATTCTCACTGGGGCTAGCCTGGTAAGGATCTCGCACCAGTCAAAAATCACTATTTACGAACAGAGAAGATGAAGCTACTTTGCTTGAGTAACGGACATGGAGAAGATGCGATCGCCACCCGCATCCTGGGCCAACTAAAATCATTCACCGAACCTCTGGAATTAGCGGCCCTGCCCTTGGTAGGTTCGGGAGTTGCTTACAAGGAACTGGGGATCCCGATAATTGGTCCGGTAAGGCAGATGCCTTCTGGCGGTTTTATCTATATGGATGGGCGTCAGCTGTGGCGGGATCTCGACAGTGGCTTACTGGACCTGACGCTGGCCCAGTTGCAAGCAGTACGCCGTTGGGTACGGGGTTCCCCCAGGACATGTAAAGTTCTGGCAGTGGGGGATATTGTACCGCTGTTGTTTGCCTGGTGGAGCGGTGCCAAGTATGCTTTTGTGGGCACGGCCAAGTCGGAATATTTCCTGCGGGATGAAGTCGGGGTGCTACCAGGATATGAATGGGAGGCTTGGTCCGGTTCTGTTTATCTACCTTGGGAACGCTGCTTGATGAGTAACCGCCGCTGTCAGGCAGTTTTTCCCAGAGATTCCCTGACAGCCGCTAGATTAACAGGGGGGAAAATACCGGTTTTCGATCTGGGGAACCCGATGATGGATGATTTACAGCCCCAACAGCCAATGGCCGATCGCCCTCTTGAGGAAAAATGGGAAGGGGACCGCAAGCTAAAAATTCTGCTGCTGCCGGGTTCGAGAGTACCGGAGGCTTACGAAAATTGGCAGTTGCTGCTGCAGACGGCGGTTTGTATCCTCGGGAAGAGGCGTTCAAAGGTGATATTGGCAGGGGCGATCGCGCCTTTATTAAATGTGGAGAGGATGGGTGAAATAGCAGAATCAGCAGGCTGGCTTCCCCGTCCCGATGAAAACCAATTATACGATCGGCTCAATCCCACCATGACCTACATCCAGAAACGTGGGACATTGGTACTGACCGCAAAGGGTTATAATCAATGCTTGCACTGGGCAGATGTGGCGATCGCCATGGCGGGAACGGCCACAGAACAGTTTGCGGGCTTGGGAAAACCGGCGATCGCGATTCCCGGAGGAGGCCCCCAGTTCACCCCAGCTTTTGCCGAAGCCCAGTCTCGCCTGTTAGGACCTTCTCTGGTGCTGGTGCAGCAGCCAGGTCATGTTGCTGATATCCTGGAAAAGCTGTTGCGCGACCCCGACTGGCTACAGCAGATCTATGAAAATGGTCGGCGGCGAATGGGAAAACCAGGGGCGGCTCGGCGGATCGCAAAAAACTTGACAAAAATCTGGTATAATACTCTAAACATTTCTTGAAAGCTTTACGGGACAAGCGTTTAAGACCTGTAGAAATAAGATGAGGTTCAAGGTCTGGTCGAAATTGCCGAAGTCAAGATCTTTTTCGATCTTGAAAGCCTCATTCCTGGCGATCGCTCTATTTTTAGGGGTGTCGGCCAAGCCAAGGGATATATACTGTAACTTTGACTCTCATGAGGTTGCTTTCCCTTGTTTTTCACATTTCACATTTAAAGTCAAAAATAGTTCAGTTTTCATCCTCACGCCTTCACCGGTTCGGGATGAAAAATCTGTCATTACGTGGTAAAACTGAAAATGCAAGGTAAAACAATGAAATATATAGACGAACTAGGCAGCATCTTTACGAGATCCCACGACTCTAGAGTGCTCAATCTCAAAGATCAGTATACCCTCAGAGCAATAATGAAAGGGGAGCCCTCAGAAGAAGAGCTGAGAATAATCAACCGGCTCATGCATGCGGTACGCCGAAACTGGATCGAAATGTCAGAGAATGTTAACGGTAGCACCGGCGATCAATCTCTCATGGGTATATAACAGGGTAGTGCGTCATAAGTGGTAATTTTAGCAGCAGAAACCCTGAGTGGACCGTAATTAAATCAGCAGATATTGACCGTTACCCTCATCCACTGAAACCCCTGAGGCGAAATTGACAACTGCTCTTTGAAATCGTATAAGATCCATAATTGTACTAGCAACAATAATCCAGCAACGATCGCAAACTGAGACTTTGGCCTTCGGTCTAGCGATCGCTAGCTGAATGTAATTGTAACTGGCTATTTATGATTCCAGGTCGGTTCGAGTCCGATCTTCGGCTTTTGAACCTGACTTCCAAGATATTCTCTTTCTTTCCCTGATTTGCGAATTTTGCTGGTGGATGACGAAGTTGAGTTGACCGACCCCCTGAGTCGGGTGCTGACTCGCGAGGGTTACAATGTTGATGTGGCCTATGATGGCACGGCAGGCCGCGATTTAGCTTCACGATCGGATTATCACTTGTTGATCTTAGATTGGATGCTGCCCGGCCGATCGGGCTTAGAGATTTGCCAGGCGATCCGTCAGCGTTCTGACAGTACGCCCGTTCTGTTCCTGACTGCGAAAGATACATTGGACGATCGGGTAGCGGGACTGGACGCTGGGGCCGATGACTATCTAGTAAAACCCTTTGAACTGCGAGAGTTACTGGCAAGGGTGCGGGCCTTATTGCGCAGGGCCCATGGCCCGACAAATGCAACTGCCAGGTTGCGCGTAGATGATTTGGAACTGGACTGCGATAACCTGCTGGCCGATCGGGCGGGAAGACTTATTTCCCTTTCTGAAAAAGAATGCCTGTTACTAGAATATTTTATGCGACATTCCGGTCAATTGCTGACCCACGAGCAAATCTATCAACATTTGTGGCCTTGCGAAGGCGATCGACCCAGTAGCAACGTTTTAGCAGCACAAATTCGCCTGCTGCGACGTAAAATAGAATTATCTGGAGAAACGCGCTTAATTCACGCCGTCTATGGTAAAGGTTATCGCTTTGGAAGTTCCTAGGTTCCTATTAAGGTTCGTAGTAAGGACTTTAGTCCTTTCTCGGGGGAAGGAAGCACTAAGCAATTCAAAATTCAAAATTCATAATTCAAAATTGGGAAAATATTTGATCGCAAGGGTTTCAGCATTTGGATCCATGCAATTTAAATGCGCGACAGCTTAAAGTGCTTACTACAAACCTTGGAAGCACTAAAGTGCTTACTACGAACTTTCCCCTTTGAGGATATCAACATCTATCCGTTCAAAAGGAATATCCAGTTGAGTTAGCAGCAGACGAATCTTGTAGCAATTTCCCGAATCTCCAAAGTCGTACAATCTTAGCATGTTCGTGAATGTAATCTAGGACATGAAACTATAGCTTATTTTAACCCCATTCGCCAATGTCGCATCTTAATGCCTCCGAACTAGAGTAATTATCGTCACCTCTGGAGGACAAAACAACCGACCGGGAAAGTAAGTGCCCAAACCTCGATTAACATAGAGATAGTTTGATCCCACCTGATGAAAACCTTCTGCCCATTCCCAATGCTCAATTTCCCGATGAAAGTGACGTTGCAGAAATTCTGGTATAAAAGCTAAGATGGGTTTGAAAAGGATGTCGCGAATTAGATCCACCCATGCTGCCAAAGGACCCTGTTCGGGAATTACGATCTGACCTCCGTGAGTATGTCCTGATAGTTGCAGATCTACTCGCCATTGTCGCAGCACTTGGGCAGTATCTGGCTGATGAGATAGTACGATCCGGGGAATATCGGTAGCTATTTTATCCATTACGGGACTAGGATTAAATTCCCGAGACCGAAAGTCAGCTAGTCCGACTAGGGCTATTTCCGGTCCTAAAGGATAAGCTACTTCGTTCCACAGGACTTTGATGCCAATTTCTGTTAAAGCTGCTGTTACTTCTGGTTTAGTTTCCGGATGATAAATGTCATGGTTGCCTAAGATCGCATAGATCCCGGCATGACTTTGCAACTGCTGGAGATGCTTGACCAGTTCGTGAATGGGGTCTGGTTCGTAGTTCACGAAGTCTCCTGTTAACAATACTAGGTCAGGTTCCGCTTCATTGGCAAGGGCGATCGCCCGTTCCAGCAGTGCGATCGGCAACTGATAGGGACCGTAATGAAAATCCGACATTTGCACCAATTTAGTACCTTGGAGGGCAGTTGGCAAACCAGCAATCTCTACAGTCAATGTTTCTACGCTTAACGGTTCCGATAGTATGGTAAACATGGTGTCTGTCGTTAAAATATGCGCCTCTAAACTAGAGTAATTATTGTCACCTCTGGAGGACAAAATAACCGACCGGGCCAGTAAGTACCTAAACCGCGATTAACATAGAGATAATTTTCTCCCACCTGATGAAACCCCCGTGCCCATTCCCAATGCTTAACTACCCGATCACAGTTTCGTTTCAAATATGGTACAAAAGGATGTAAAGGTTTAGGAATAGTCCGACGCAGGGTATCCAACCATGCAGGCAAAGGACCAATTTTCGGAAGCCATATCTGACCGCCATGAGTATGTCCTGATAATTGCAGATCGACTCGCCATTTGCGCAGCACTTGGGCGCTATCTGGCTGATGTGATAGCACAATGCGGGGCAGATCGGTAGCTAACTTTTCCATCACCGGGGCCGGGTTAAATTCCCGAGACCAAAAGTCCGGCATTCCTACTATAGCTAATTGGGATCCTAAAGGATAAGCCACTTCGTTCCACAAGACTTTGATGCCTATTTTCCTTAAAGCTGCCATGACTTCTGGTTTTGTTTCGGGATAATACATGTCATGGTTGCCCAAGACAGCATAGATCCCGGCACGACTTTGCAACTGCTTCAGATGCTTGACCAGTTCGTGAATGGGGTCGGGTTCATAGGTGACGAAGTCTCCTGTTAACAATACTAGGTCAGGTTCCGCTTCATTGGCAAGGGCGATCGCCTTTTCCAGTCGTTTTGTGGGCAACTGATCGCAATCGTAATGAAAATCAGACATTTGCACCAGTTTAGTGCCTTCCAGGGTAGCTGGCAAACCGGCAATTTCTACAGTCAGTGTTTCTAAGGATAACATTGGAAAAAGTCGGCTATAATGATGGGGACTTGAGTTAGGTGCTTCCATTATAACGCAATATCTGTAGGGGCGAAGCATTTGGGCGACAATATAAGTCATAGATCGACAAATTTACTATCCAAATGCTTCGCCCGCCACCTAGTGATATGCACCCGATTATCCGCATGCTTCCGTGCTAGCCTTGGCTTGAAGATGCTAGCGTAGCACATAGCCCACACCGCGCACCGTTTGAATTAGGCGCTTTTCTTGGTTCGCTTCTAGTTTCAGGCGCAGGTAGCGGACGTATACTTCAATGATGTTAGAATCTCCCATGAAGTCGTAACCCCAGACCTTATCCAAGATGCGATCGCGGGTGAGAACCTGCCGGGGATGAGCTATCATATATTCTAACAGATCGAATTCTTTTGCTGTCAGTTCGATCGATCTGTTGCCCCGATACACTTCCCGCGATCGCCTATCCAATTTCAGATCGTCATATTCCCACATTTGGGGGTCTGGTTCTTGGGTGCGGCGGAGGTGGGCCCGGACTCTGGCCAGCAACTCTTCGATGCTGAAGGGTTTGACTACGTAGTCATCCGCACCGGCGTCTAATCCCGTCACCCGATCGGTCACTTCATCTTTAGCAGTTAAGATAATCGCGGGCACTTGATTGCCAGTGGTGCGCAGGCGGCGGCAGATTTCCACGCCAGTTATTCCCGGCAGCATCCAGTCGAGAATGACTAAATCTGGATTAGCTTCCCGCGCTGCTGTCAGTCCAGCTAAACCATCCTGGGCGACTGTGACTTGATAGCCTTCGTAGCCCAGTTCTAACTCGATAAATTTTGCCAATTTGGCTTCATCTTCTACCACTAGGATATGGGATGTCATGGCCTTAGGGAATGATTGCTCTGCTACTGTTATAGCATGGTAATATTCTCATGTCAAGGGTACAGTGCATAGCAAGCATTTGTGTCGCCGCCGCCCGAACCCTAAAGGGTCCGGCTACAGTTACAAAGCCCGCCTGCGCGGGCTAAATTACAAAAGTGCAGTGCAATACTTCGTAGGTTTTGAATATAGGTTGTCATTGCGAGGGGGGGGGTACGTAGCGATTAACTTATGGGAAATAGAGTCAACCCCCCCCCCCGAAGCAATCCCCGCCCTTGATAAGATGAAGAGTGCTTCGGTATCGTCGGGGAGATTGCTTCGGGGGATCCTCACGACGATCCCTACAATATCGGTTTAAGCCCCCCCCTCGCAATGACAGGTTATTAACCGAGACGTATTGAAGTGCAGTGTACCCCATGTCAAGCACTCGATCGCTGCCAGTTTCCATATTTAGATAGAGGGGGCTGATTGTCAAAATGGTTAATCAGCTTCTGGATATTGTACGGATCTTTATGCAAAGTTCCTGCTTCCAGGTAATGACTATTGCCACTGGTGATATTGGCGCTGAGTAGGTTGTGACTGCCGATATAGGCAAATAGGCGATCGCACGTAATATACTTGGCATGATTCCCCATCAGTTTCAAGTTCAAGCCCTGAGGATAGCGCGATCGCAATTGGGCCAACCGAGGCAAAGCATTATATTTTCGCTATTCATCCCCGACCGCATCAATAAAATATTTCCCGGACTCAGAGAATTTGATAATCGTGCCGATATCATAATAATAACCCCAGCCGATATCAATACTGATACCTCGACGGAGGGCAGTTGAAAATTGGTACAGCAGTTGGTCGGAGATACTTTTGAGACTCAACCAAGGACAAACAATAATTACCCGTTCTCGGGCTGAAGCCAAGGCTTTTACCAGTAATTTGCGTCCCTCAGAGTGACCGAAGACGAGATCGGAATCAGGATGACTGGCAAGTATATCCATTATCCCAGGAATTTCCAGTTGGCAAACGCTTTCCGTGCAATCTTTCATGGTAGCAACTCCAATGAATTACGTCTATTCAAATCATGGCACGGTGCTTAGGGAGGCGTCTGCCTTATTAAGATAGTAGTTATGTCATGATTAAGAATTAATTTTATTATTGCCTTTTGTTGGTCAGATATTGCACCATTGTCAACTAGAGGCCGAGCCTCTATAACTCGTTCCCAGGCGGAGCCTAGGAACGAGGGGAAAACGAAGGAAAAATACCTTTTATATAAGGTTTTCAGTGGGTTTTAACCCACTTTAGCTGTTAGCCGTGGGTTTGAACCCACGGCGGGCCAGGAGACTAATCGAGAATGGTGCAATATCATTGGTAATGTGTTAGTAATGTATTGGTTTGGGAACCAGAAGTAGTCAGCAAGTGAGAACGAGAAGATGCCACCACCGCGAGTACCACAGCTATCTAAACAGGGCATTAAGATTGCCAAAGAAGCTTTGACACGCGAGGGATGGTCTTACGAGAAATTGGCAGAGAGGATAGCCGAAAAGCATGATTTGACCTTTACGGATCAGGTGGTTAGCCGCTTTCTCAATGGCAAACGAATTGACCGTCATAATTTTCGCTGGCTTTGCGATGAACTCGGCTTAGAGGTGAGTGAAGTAGCAGAGACCCTGGAGGAACTGGCACCAAATCCGCCGAAACCATCCCATCCCTTCGACTTTATCCGAGGTCCGGTCAGCAAGCCAGAGGATTTTTTTGGTCGCACGGAACTCTTACGACAACTGTTCGAGGAACTCGCCAAAGGCAGCAATATTTCATTGCTTGGACCGGCACGGGTGGGCAAGTCTTCGATCTTGAAGATGATTTGCCATTGGGGACCGGAACGTCTGGGGCTATCTCCCGAACAGTTTATCAACCTGGACATGCAATTGATTCGGGATGAAAATGAATTTTTCGAGGCCCTATGCGATGAATTAAAGATTGAGACCTGTCGCAGCCGCAAGTTAGACCGGGCCTTGCGGGGCCAGCGGTACATCCTCTGTCTGGACGAAATTGACAAGCTGACTCGGGAAGAACATTTCACCGGGGACGAACGGAGAGAGTTACGGGCACTAGCCTATGGTGCGGACAAGCCCTTCAGCTTAGTCATTGCCAGCCAAAAACCTTTGCAAGACTTGTTCCCCGACTCGTCTGACAGGACATCGCCCCTGGTGGGTATCTGTCTCACCATGGACGTGCAGCCATTCTCAGGGCGGGAAACGCGGGATTTTCTCAGCCGCCAGTTGCAAGGCACTGGCATCAACTTTACTGAAGATCAGATTAAGGCATTGCTAAAGGAAACTGAAGGTTATCCAGCACGCCTGCAACGGGCTGCTGCTGACTTGTACCGTCGCCTATCCGGGGGAAACGAGGGGAAATGCTAACCTCAAAGTGAAAGCCTGACGCCAAAATCGCAAATCGTACCGATGCCCACATTTCCCACCTATCGCGGCGAACTCCCCCCATGTCTGAATCCCCTCAACCTGCGCCACTACTTATTGCTCTTCTACTGGGTTTACTTTCGTTCCACGGCGCTCAAATGCTATCTCTACCAAGCCGATGGAGAACTTTACACGGCATCGGGCTTGAATATCTTGAGCACGTTACGGCTGCCAGCATACCGCAATCTCTATCTGATGGTGCCCGGAGTGAGTCTGTTGCTCTCATCACTAATAAGCTTGCCTATTGTGCTAGCAACTAGCTGGATTCAAAATACACCAGTTAGCTTCTTGGGGGTTGGTAGAGGCGTCGCAATTGGCGTCGCAATTGGCGTCGCCATCGGCCTCGCCTTCGGCCTCGCCATCGGCGTCCGTAAGAGCGTAGCATTCGGCGTCGCGTGGGGCGCAGCCATCGGCGTAGCCTGGGGCGTAGCCTGGGGTGTAGCCATCGGCGTAGCCTGGGGCGTAGCCATCGGCGTCGCTTGGGGCGTAGCCATCGGCATCGCATTCGGCGTCGCCTGGGGCGTAGCATTTGGCGTAGCCTGGGGCGTCGCAGGGGACCTCGCCATCGGCGTCACCATCGGCGTGGCATTGGGCGTGGCATTCGGCATTGCCTTCGGCGTCACATTGGGCATCCCATGGGGCCTCGGGACTTTGCGCATGCCCTTTTACCCATTTCAGTTACCCTTAGCATTACGCAGCAGGTTTCGGGGAAGACATCCCTTAGAGTGGGATCAATTGGTCATATTACCCCTGCCCGGAACGCAGCAGTTGCTAACTAGACGGTTACAGCAGGATGAGATAGGGGGATTGGGTCTTGTAGGTGATGTAGCTCGCAACCCATTTCAGCGCCCTTACGCACAACAGGCACTACAAGCATATCTACACCGTCACTCAGCCCCGCTACAGTTTATCTATACTCTGCTTGCTTGCCCCGCTCTGAATGAGTACGTTTTCACGCCATTTAGAAAGGAATATTGGGAGATAGTACCAGCAACTAGAAAGCTGCTACTGGGGGAACTCAATGGACAGTGGGTGGACTGCAAATTACCAGGTGAGGGTTTAATCTGGTGGCTGAGTTGGAGAGGGCGCGACTTGCGTCAGACGCCTCTGACTCACTTTGCAGGTATGCTCTACCAGTTACTAGACGAAGAGACAGTCGTAATGGAAGATTTCGACCTATCTCGCTACCGTAAAACCTCCGATCGCTTGACCGACTACCCAGGGGGCGTAGAAATTGCCAATTCTTTTGAAGCAATGGCAACCTTCTTATCTTACAACCATTTGTCCGCCCTACCCGCAGCAGTTGAGGTGGTCGAGAAGTTACAGTTACATCAAATATCTCTAGAAACAGCCATCCGCCCGGCAGTCATAACTGCTCTCACCCGTCTGGTCCAAATCGGTGCAGAAATAGCCACCTACCAAGATGGGACAACCCGGGCGAACAAACAAGCAGCTCTCCTCCGCGCCACTGACGCCCTCGATAAGTTAGATGAATACATTATTGCTGAAGTAGTCGCCCCCGAACAGACAATTCTGCGGCGCATCATCCGCCAGTGGCGTCCGTTAGTGAGCGAAGCAGGTGGCGAGGGTGCATCTGGGATTTGCAAATAGACAAGGCTGACAAGGCTGACAAGGCTGACAAGGGGGGGGTTGGGCTCTTAAAGTCGGTGAAATTGAAATCAAACAATAGAGAGATGTCGCTTCGGGAACTGGTGGCAGAAACAGCAGTTACTCCCGAACAAGTTGAAGAGGCCCTGAATAGAGAAACTATGATGTAATAGAGTAGCGGGGCGATCGGTTTGCCTATACAGTGAAACTGATGCGGCGCTGGGTGGCGCGGCGAAATTCCTAGGGTGGGCACCGCCCACCGGGGTTGGGTTTCGTGCCCAGACCCAACCGGAGGGCGTAAGTCAAACCTCGACCACTTCTAACCATCCCCGCTTAACAGCATAGAACAGGCGAGTAACTATCTTTACGTCCTCATCGCTAACTTGAGAATTTACTTTTATTGATTCCCATGCTTGCAGGTCATTGTTAGTTACTTTCCTCGCGTGGGAAAAATCATAAAATTGCTCGCAAATATTATGATTGGAGAAAAATAATTCATTATCCATCGTTCTATCCTCCTTGAAGGTTCCTGTCTATTGCTTTCAATGCTAGCCCGACAGAGAATCGTCCTAGTAGAGGAGGTTTACTGATTTTTGCTTCAGTAGATTCTCCAAATTGTTTTTCAGTATGCTTTCCCGATCGCTTCCGTGAATACTCCCATCCCTTCCGCTTTAAGGTCAGACTGCAAAATTATCCATAAAATAGCGATCGCCTGTGGGGACAAAGGGGGCGATCGCGGATAATAAACCTAAGATATCGTACATCAAAACTGAGTGGAATCAAACCTCGACCACTTCTAACCATCCTCGCTTGACAGCATGGAGCAGGCGAGTAACTATCTTGACTTCCTCATCGCTAAGTTCAGGATTAAATCTTATTGATTTCCATCGTTGCAGGTCATTGTTAGTTACTTTCCTCGCGTGGTAAAAATGAGAAAATTGCTCGCAAATATTACGTTCGGATAAAAATAATCCATTATCCATCATTCTATCCTCCTTGAAGGTTTCTGTCTATTCCTTTCAATGCTAGCCCGACAGAGAATCATCCTAGTAGAGGAGGTTTACTGATTTTTGCTTCAGTAGATTCTCCAATTTTTTTTTCAGTATGCTTTCCCAGTCGCTTCCGTGGATGCTCCCATCCCTTCCGCTTTAACGTCAGACTGCAAAATTATCAATAAAATAGCGATCGCCCCGTTCGTAGTCAGGACGAACGTCCTTCCCCGAGGGCGATCGCTGATAATCAACCCTATTATCTGAAGAGGGTGTTAAAGCTCAATTACTTCTAACCATCCTCATTTAACAGCATGAAACAGGCGGGTAACCAACTTGCTCTCCTCATCGCTAAGGGTAGAACTCAATCCTATTGATTTCCATCTTCGCAGCTCGTTGTTGGTTACTTTGCCCGCTTCGTAGATATCACCAAATTGCTCGACAAGATTCTGGTTGGAGAAAGCAAATCTCTTGTTTAGGGTGTGGTCATGCATTAGTTGCAGCCCGATCCCGATCCCCCAAACCCCTCCCTTGCGTTACAAGGCAGAGCCTCGTAACGAGGGGGGGGGCTCCGGAAGCCCCCCTTTTTAAGGGGGGTTTGGGGGGATCTCCGGGGGGCTGGGGTCTCGATATTTTTATCAACGGGTTTTGAACACACCCAGGGGGGTGATGTCAGCCCCCCTTCCGTAAGGGGGGTTTGGGGGGATCCGCCGACAGGGATGGTTCATGAACGATCAACGGGTTGTGACCGCACCCCTATCTTTAAGCTTCGACCACTTGTAACCATCCCCGTTTCACTGCATGAAACAGACGGTTAACTATCTTACTGTCCTCATCGCTCAGTGCTTGATTTACCCCGAGCAATTCCCAGCGTCGCAAGTCATGGTTGCTAATTCTGCCGGAATCGTAAATATCCGAAAATTGCTCTGCCAGACTATACTTTTGGAAAATATATCTACTGTCCATCCCTTGCCAATAATCCTTTGGTAACTCCAAAAAGTAGAAAAATTGTTTCAAGCTTAATAGCACTGCTCCCATTCTAGTACAGAAAATATGCCTATTTTTGCTTCCGTATATTCCCCTACCTTACTGGTTGGCGCGGTGAATAGTCGGATCTGATGGCGATAAATTCTGTTCTGCGGACAGGGACAGACCGGATTTGGAGCCTACTAAGGCCCCTTCCCCTATCTGCTGCTATCCCCCATTTTATCGCCAGTTCAGATCACTTTATGTATCCGTCACTACATTCGTCTCCCGGAACACTTTAATTTTTCGGCGTCGCACAGCGACACCAATGATAACTGACTTCAAGCTAGGCCACGCTTTGACCACAACTCATTATTAATAACAACTAACAACTGACAACTGGCAACTGACAACCATCATCCAGTGAGTTGGTGCAATGCCAATTTTTCTTCTTTTTCTGTTCAAACTGCTTTCCGAAAGGCTTACGCAGATTTATGTATCCTTTGCTACACTTTCTTAACCTTCAATCACTTTTAACCACCCCCGCTTCACCGCATGGAATAAGCGGGTAACCAGGGATGCTTCCTCATCACTTAGTGTCGAGTCTCGGGCTAATTCCCACTGTTGCAGGTCCGCTTTGCTAATTCTGCCAGCACTGTATATATCGCAGAACTGCTCTGTGAGGGTGTATTGGGAAAGAATGAATTCGCTGTTCATAATTCGGAACCATCCTGAATCGAATTATATTTATAAACTCAATGTATCTTGACTGCGAACTATTCCCGTCTAAGTTTATAAAGTTTTTAGATTTTGGTTAATGAGATATTAGATCTATATCATTTTTACAAAGAATAGGCAGACCACACCCTGGTTTCAGCCTTTTTTATTGCTCAAAATTGTATATGACAATACATTTTTACCCAAAACCCAGCAAGTTTTTGGGTTATGGCTCCTATGGTGCCGGCAACCAGACTGTAAAAGTGCTCCCTTCACCTAACTTGGATAGCACCGTGACGCGACCACCCATTCCTTCCACCAGGGTTTTGACGATCGACAAACCCAAACCGGTACCGCCAGTTGCCCGGGCCCTGGCTTCATCTACCCGATAAAATCTCTCGAAGATGCGGGTTTGATGTGCCAGCGGTATGCCACATCCAGTGTCGCAGACAGCAATTGACGCCTGGGAATCCTGGCGATCTAACTTAACGGTCACCGGTTTGTCCGGGTCGGAATATTTGACTGCATTGTCAATTAGATTCAGCAGCACCTGCTTGAGACGATTGCGGTCTGCTGCTACTTCCATCGGATGGGAATCTGCGGACAGAATAATTTGACGATTACTATATTGTCGTGCCATCCCCACTACTTCTGACAATAAATCATTCAGTATTATTACCTCTAGCTGAAGGTGGATGTGACCGCTGTCTGCCCTGGCTAAGTCGAGTAAATCTTGCAATAATTGAATGGTCCGATCGGCCTCTCCCGCAGCTGTTGCCAATGCTTCTCGCTGAGGTTCTGTTAGGTTAACTCCGCGTCTGAGGGTACTTTGAACGTATCCAGCTACAATAGTCAAGGGCGTGCGCAATTCGTGGGAGACATTGCTGACAAATTGTCGCTGTTGTTCCCAAGATTCAGACAGTCGAGATAACATGATGTCCAGGGTACGGGCTAATTCTCTCACCTCGCTGGGAGCGCAGTCTAGCTGCACCCGTGCCTTACCTAAATCATCAGCAGAAATGGCCCTAGCATGTTGAGATATCTGTCGCACCGGTTCTAGCGATCGCCTGACATACAGGGCAATGGCCACCGTTATTCCGGCGATGGCCAAAATGGTAGCAATCAGCAAGCTACCCATCATCGACAGTAGCATCCTGCGATCGTCTGTAATGTCCTGAGCCACATATAATTTCCCCAATTGATTACCTCCTACCACCAAGGGGCCACTACAAATTGCCAGATATTGGTCGTTGAGGCCGTAGACTTGGGGGGCGATCGGGCGATTGGAAATAGACCTTAAAGCAGAATATAGCTGATTTTCAAGTGCCTGGGGAGCTGACTTAGTTAAAATCATACCATCAGTAATTTCTACCCAGAGTAAGAGATTGGCAGTATTAGTATCATCAATCGCTTTTTGCAATCCTACCTGGAAGGAAAACTGCTGAGAATATATTTCCACATCCCTGGGAAATCGCTCGGCCACATATTGGATATTCTGCTTGTGCGCAGAAATTAGCTGCTGATGCATTTTCCAGCTAGTATAGAGGGCCACGCTGCCCAGTCCTAAAGCTGAAACCCCAGCAATGCCTACCGTCAGACGGAACTGTAGTGAATTTGGGTCAATGCGACCCCATAATCGGGCCAATTTTTGCTGCCAAATGCTGGTAAATATCATAATATAAAGATTTTCGATCGACTGGGAGTTGTTTTCACGCTTTCAGTTTAACAAGCGATTCTGAGAAAAACCTGATATAATTATGAGTATTTGGTACCAACGGACAAGAAAATGAATATTTTTATAGAAGCTTATGAATATGGGGCCAATAATCCCGAGGAGCTGGTGAAAGCGCTACAGGAACATCTGCTACTGGTAGCGGTGCCACTGGCTATTAGCTTAGTTATGGGTTTACCCTTGGGGTGGCTTTCTTCGCGATCGGCCACTGTCTCGACTATTGTGATTAATACTTTCAACTCCCTGCGGGTGATTCCCAGTCTGGCAATTTTATTCCTAGCTATCCCCTATTTTGGACTTAGCTTCCAATCAGCGGCGATCGCCCTGACGATTTTAGCCATGCCACCTATTTTAATTAGCACGGATGTCGCCTTCCGCACAATCAATCCTGCCATTGTTGAAGCGGCCTATGGCATGGGGATGCTACCGGCACAAGTGCTGCGCCAGATTGAAATTCCCTTGGCCCTGCCCGCGATCGTCGCTGGGATTAAAACCGCTACAGTGGAAGTCATTGCCAGTGCCACCCTGGCTGCTTTTATCGGTGCTGGGGGATTGGGATCCTTGATCGTTCTGGGTTTTGCCCTCTACGATAATTCCGTTCTACTGGTGGGTGCCATTCCCGTGGCCCTCCTCGCCCTGACTGCTGAAGTCAGTCTCAGTGCTTTAGAAAGATTCTTGCGACCCCCCGTCAGGTAAGTAGTTCGTAGTTCGTAGTTCGTAGTTCGTAGTTTTTTGAAGTTGGAATGTAAATATAGCTGAACCTCTTTTGGGGAGACTATTTCAGCCATTTACGTAAATATTTACTCTCATTTTACATTCAGCAGTTTACCAATGCACACCTACTTAATGATTAATTATTTTTTTGCTTCTGTTTCAGGGTCAGGGGAATTTCAATAATCAACTCGGTCCCTTTGCCCAACTCTGATACGCAATCCAAACTGCCTTGATGTTGTTGGATAATCTGGTAGCTAACTGCTAAGCCTAGTCCCGTGCCCGCACCAACTTTTTTAGTAGTATAAAAGGGGTCATAGATTTTATAGATGGTTTCGGGCTTGATGCCAATGCCGTTATCAGCGATGCGAATTTGCACCCGATCGCTCTCCAGTAAAGCCGTGCTAATCTCAATGGTGAGTGATTTATTCTCGGTTTCCTTGACTTCTGCTAAAGCATCAACAGCATTAGTTAAGATCTGCAAAAATACCTGATTTAGTTCCGATGCGTAGCATTCTACTTTGGGAATGCGATCGTAATTTTTGATCACTTGAATAGCCCGGGCCTGCTTTGAAAAGCGATATTGTAAAAGCAGGAGGGCGCTGTCAATGTTATCATGGATATTCACGAACTTGATCTGGGCTTCATCCAGACGGGAGAAAGTCCGCATTGATTTAACAATCTTTCTAATGCGCCCAGCTCCATTTTTCATTGAACCCAAGAGTTTTGGCAAATCTTCAGCGAGAAATTCTAAGTCGATCGCTTCTATTTCTGCTTCGATCTCCAGAACTGGTTCTGGATAATACTGCTGATAAAGTTTAACCAATCCCAACAGATCCCTGCTATAGTCAATTGCGGGACTGACATTGCCATAAATAAAGCTGACGGGATTGTTGAATTCGTGCGCGATACCCGCCACCATTTTTCCCAGGGCGGACATTTTTTCCGCTTGCACGAGTTGAGTTTGGGCTTGTTGCAGTCGTCCCAGGGTTCGTTCGAGAGATGCCTGTGCTAAGGTACGTTCTTGGTTTTCCCGTTCCAAAGTTGCGTTTGCTTGGGCTAAAGCTGCCGTGCGATCGGCTACCCGTTGTTCTAACTCAAAAGTCAGTTGGCTAAGTTCCTGTTCGGCTAGGATGCGATCGCTAATTTCCTGTTGCAGGGCTAAATTAGTCTGTCTGAGTTGTGCGGGACTGGGAATCATCATCACTTTGGGAACTAAGGGGACCATTACTGCACCCGTAGTCAGGGAAACTGTAGCGCAGACGGCTTTCAGGAAACCCGACAGCCAATAGTCGGGGTGCCAAAGGGTCCAGATATCCATCCCGTGGGTAATGCCGCAAGAGACAATGAAGGATCCGAACAGCAGGAAAATCCAGTCGAAGGGAATGTCGCCTCGCTGCTTGACTAGGTAAACTAACACTATGGGAATCCAAGCATAGGCCAAGGCGATGAGCGCATCTGAAACAACATGCAGCCACACCAACCCGGGTTTCCAAAGAAAGCAATGTCCGTGGGGAATAAAAGTACCGCTAAAAAAGTTACTGAATACTTCGGCCATAAAAAATCCTCAAATACTGGCAACTGACAACTGACTACGTCTTCTGAATGCGCCTGCTGGGATTAGCTAACCATTCCAGTGCCAACAAGCCGCCATTAATAGCAAAAGCTAGCAGAGAAACAGCGATCGCGCCCGCCCAGATTTTATCATTACGATTTTGAGCGATGCCATCAAACAGGAGCACTCCCAGTCCTCCCGCACCAAACTTTGCCCCAACAGTAGCAATAGCAATACCGACAATCGCTGCGATCCGCAACCCGGCGATAAAAATCGGCAAGATCAGCGGCACCTGCACCCACCACCATCGCTGCCAAGGATTCATTCCCATTCCCAACGCTGCTTCGCTAATTGTAGCAGGAATCGATTCTAATCCTACCACGAGATTGCGTACCAGAATCACTTGGGCATAGATCACCATCCCAGCAATCACTGAGGCCGGATTTAATCCAAAAATTGGCACTAGCAGAATAATTAGTGCCAGACTCGGGATGGTGTAGAACACTCCCAGCAACCCGATCGTTGGTACTTTCAACCAGCGGTAGCGCGTGACTAGCAATCCTATAGGTAAAGCGATCGAGACGGCGAGCACCAGGGTCGTGCCAATTAATAGCAGATGTTCCAGCAGCAGATTCCCAACAATTCCCGGATTCTTAATTATATAGCTCACAGTTTTCGCTCGTTAGTTGTTGCGCTTTGGCGCTATTGAATTACGAATATAATCGAGAGTTAAGACGCCAACCGGGCGATCGCCATCTCGCACCGTCAGCGAACTAGCACCAGTTCCCAGCATCAGAGATAAAGCCTGACGGAGATTATCCGAGAGGGCGATCGGGGGATTATCCTGAGATATATCACCTGTGGGCAAATCATCCATAGCATCTTCCACCTGCAACAGACTCAGCTGACGGACCATATCATCCGCCCCCACAAGACTACGAACGAACTCCGATGCCGGCTTAGTCAAAATATTAAAAGGCGTATCGTACTGCACAATTTTACCTCGATCGAGAATCAGGATTTTATCAGCCAGCAGCAAAGCCTCCTCCACATCGTGGGAAACAAACAAAATAGTTTTATGCAGTTGCTGCTGGAGGTAGAGGATTTCATCTTGGAGAGTCTCCCGGGTGATAGCATCGATCGCCCCAAAAGGTTCATCCATCAACAGCACATCCGGGTCGCCAGCTAAAGCCCTGGCCAACCCCACCCGTTGCTGCTGTCCCCCAGAGAGTTGTCCGGGATAGCGGTGACGATATTCTTCCGGAGGCAATTCTATCAGCTTCAGCAACTCATCAATCCTGGACTTACATCTATGCTGCGACCACTTTAGCAACTTAGGTACGACAGCGATATTCTGAGCAACTGTCATGTGGGGAAACAAACCAGACTGCTGAATCACATAGCCAATTTTCCGTCGCAGCTTGGTAACCTCCATCTGACGGATATCAGTCCCATGCAGATAAATGCTCCCAGACGTGGGTTCATATAAACGGTTGACCATCTTCAGCAGCGTTGTTTTCCCGCAGCCCGAAGGTCCTAAAATCACTACCAGGTCTCCTGCTGCTATCTTACAACTGCAATCATCCACCGCCCGACGGGTGGCGCCGGGGAATGTTAGGGATACGCGATCGAAACGGATAGTCATTGTTAAATTGCTAATAGTTAATTGTTTATGAGTCCTTGTTGAATTAGAAATTCCCTAGCCACATCTGCTGGTTCCTGCTGCTTACCGCTTACTTCATAGTTTAAGCGCTGCATGACTTCGTCCGTCAACAGAGGGGAGATAGAATTCAGAGCATCGCGAATACCTGGATATTTGTCCAATGTCTCCTGGCGTACCACCGGGGCCACTTGATAGACCGTGAAAAACTTTTTATCATCTTCTAGCACAGCTAGATTAAAAGCACTAATCTCCCCATCCGTCCCAAAAGCGACTACCACATCTCCTTCACCCTGCATCAGTCCTTGATATCTTAAACCTGCATCAACAACCTTAATTTTCTTAAATTCCAAATTACCATATACTTGCTTGAGTCCAGGCAAACCATCTTCTCGCACTCTGAACAGTTGTGTTCCGATAAGCACCAACTCATTAGCTAAGTCTACCAGGTCTGAGATCTTCTTAATCCCCAATCTTTCCGCATCTTCACGCTTCATGGCCAAAGCCCAAGTGTTATTCATCGGGGCAGGTTTTAGCCAAACCAAGTTATATTTTTCCTTGTAGCCTTTGGCAACTGTATCGAACAGCTGCTCTCCATCGCTACTAGGAGGCAGTTTGAGTACAGTTGTCAATGCTGTCCCCGTATACTCTGGATACAAATCTAGTTCACCCTTTTCTAAACCCGCTTGTATTACTGGTGTCGTACCTAAGTTCACTTTCCGTTCCACCTTGAATCCCTGCTCTTCTAACATTATCGCATACATTTCCCCCAGAATATACTGTTCTGTGAAGTCTTTTGAAGCTACTTTGATCTTGTCAGCACTGTCCTTACCACCATTACATGCTACTACGAATAACGCTGTTACGAAAACCAGCAAAGATAGGACAATTAAGCGCCTAACTTGTTTCATATAACCTCCTTTGTCAGTTATCATTTGCTTCGGACTATAGCCCCCCTTGGTCCTCAATTGTCAGTTCCTCCGGACTATAGTCCCGTCTGCTTCTCAATTGTCAGTTAACATTCCTGCTTGCACGAGAAACTCCTTAGCCACATCAGCCGGTTCTCGCTGCTTACCACTCACCTCATAGTTGAGGCGCTGCATGACTTCATCCGTCAACATAGGCGCGATCGCATTGAGGGCCTCGCCAATTTCGGGATATTTTTTTAAGACATCCTGACGCACCACCGGAGCAACTTGATAGATCGGGAACAAATTTTTATCATCTTCTAGCACCACTAGATTAAAAGCGCTAATTTCTCCATCCGTCCCAAAAGCCACCACTACATTTCCTTCACCATTCATTAGTCCTTGATAACGCAGACCCGGGTCTACGCCCTTAAACTCTTTCAGTTCAAAATCACCATATACTCGCTTGAGCCCGGGCAAAGCATCTTCTCGCGTCTTGAATGCTGGTGGTCCGAGGAGCACTAATTTATCTGCCTGAGCAACCATATCGGAAATTGTCTTAATGCCCAATTTTTCCGCATCTTGCTTCCTCAGGGCCAAAGCCGTAGTGTTATTCATCGGAGCAGGTTGCAGCCAAACCAAGTTATATTTTTCCTTGTAGCCTTTAGCCACCGTATCGAACACCTGCTTGGCATCGCTACTCGGAGGCAGTTTGAGTACAGCTACCAATCCCGTACCCGTGTACTCTGGATACAAATCTATTTCACCACTCTCCAAACCCGCTTGTAATACTGGCGTACTACCTAAATTCAGCTTCCGTTCCACCTGAAAACCCCGCTCTTCTAATATTAGAGCATACATGTGACCCAAAATAAACTGTTCTGTGAAATCTTTGGAACCCACTGTAATCGTCATGTCAGCATTACTCTGACCATTACTATGACAGGCTACCACCATAATAGCCGTGAATAAAGCCAGTAAAGATAAATTAATTAAGCGACGAACCTTTTTCATACAACCTCCTCAGCTGCGCCTTCGTTCTACAGGGCCACTCCTTGAGACCGATCCAGAGATGCGATGTCTCTTGTAGCCAATTTGCTAAACAACTTTCTCTATTATATAGCCGATCGTCAACATCTGTGCAAGTCGATCGCACAGATGCCCCGAAAATGACTAATAACTCATTTCCTGGCAGTTAACATTCCTACTTGCAGCATAAATAATATAGCTACCTATTTGATATTTGATAATTCTCCTTTTTGATATTTGATTAACATGTTTATTTCTGTAAGCTTGAGCGAAAGCTTAATAAGGACCAAGAAATCGTTCTCCATTAAAGTGAATCATGTGAGTCGGTTCCTCTGCGACCCATACTTCGGTTTCCCAAGAGATTTGATGGATATATTTTGCCATGTCACTGCGGGTCAGGAAAGCAGTCACGAATACAAGGCCAGCAGTTGAATTTTTAAATACTGCTTCCAGTTCATTTCGGCGCTTTGCATCTACAGGACCATGACTTGTTACAGCTTCAATTAAAACCAACCAATTACGTTTTAGATAATGAACTGCAACATCCGGCATTTTCCCGTAAGTATTAAAGTTAACTCCTAGATTTTCCAGGTACTCTTGATTACCTAGTTGCCACTTCTTATCGGCATCACCTATTAAGATTACTTTTCCGCCCGGAGTGAACAGCTCACAAAAATCTTCAATAATATGCTTGAGCAGTTGGTTTTGCCCGCCAGGAGACAAAGATATTGTTTCCCCTGAAGCCAGGGTGACGGGAATTCTTTTCATTTCCCGATCGCGCGCATACCTTTTTTTCAGTGTCTCTATCGATGACAAATATGTTTTTAACTTTGGCATCCATGCTTCTGTGCCATAAATACGCAGCAAATTCAGGACACTTTCGTCAACACTATAAACTGTGTTCGGACTATTAGTTGGTCTTGTCGGCTTATCTGGGTTGATCTTAATAATACCAGCATCTAAAAACTGGTGTACGGTGTGGCGACGAATTGTTTCGCGAGTGTTAGGTGCATATTCTCTGCCATAATTTTGTTTGATAAATTGCATAATAGGCGTAATTCCCATGAGCGGATTACTTGCTTGAGACCAAAAACTATCTGACTTGAGAGCGAGGAGAGCAAGTAATGTCAGAGCCGATCTATCGTTTTGCTGTTGCTCCGGCAAACCAAGCGCTTTCAGGATATATTTTGCCTCTTCTATTTTCTGTACTGTTTTGTCAGATATCTGCTGCCCAGACATAAAACTCTAATACTCCTTCATGAAGTCAAAAGATAGCTGTATTGGTTCTTGGGATGCTGTGGGTGTTGGCTTACCCTCTAAATATTGTTTAACAGAATCAGCGATCGCTTTTGCCAGCAAAGGCGGCACGGCATTGCCAATTTGATAGCACTGACTGTCAAAATTACCACAAAACTCAAACCAGTCGGGAAAACTTTGCAGGCGTGCTCCCTCCCTGACAGTTAACCGTCGCCTCCTGCCATCGGGCAAGCGAATGCGGAGCATATCTCCCGTAGCGGCGGCGAGGTTGCGACAGGTGACGGTTCTGGCGGGAGCATGCAAGTGCAAGTCTCTGGGGGTGACGCATTTGGAAGCACGCTCGTATTTTTGGATATATTTATCCATGCTGGGGGTGAGAAATTTGGCATCAGGGGGTACAGTAAAGGCTAGATCTCCGAGGGCTTCCCCGGCGGTGTAGGTTGAGTGAAAATGGGTAGGGGGTGGCCATCGCCAACCGCCTTTGTGGGCAATGCAAAACAGTCGCTCTCGTCGCTGGGGTACACCGTAATGAGCGGCCTTGAGTATTTCCCATTCTACATGATAACCGATATTTTTTAACGCCGCGACAATTTCGGCAAAATATGTTTTATTTTTATACAGCATTCCCCGGACATTTTCAAAGATGGCGATCGGGGGTTGATAGCGTTCTACGGCACTGATAAAAATGGGGAAACCGTCGCGGCTGTCTTTGAGTCCCCGCTGGTGGCCGCTAACGCTAAAAGGTTGGCAAGGGGGTCCGCCGATAATGGCGGCGGCTTCTGTTTCTAAATCCGAGTTTGGTGATAGAGTGACTTGGTAGCAACTTCCGTGTAAGTTGTGACGGTATGTGGTGCTGGCATCCGGCAGCATTTCATAACCGACAGTTCTCAACCCAGCGGCTTCAAAGCCAAGTGCCATGCCGCCGCATCCAGCAAATAAATCTATAGTTAAAGGTGCCAATTTGGGCGGTGGGTTGGGGGGCAGTTCGGCGGCTAATAATTCCTGATAAGTTAGTTTAGTGACTGAGATAGTGATTGGCATCTATACCTGGGACGAATGTTCGTATCTATTATATAGCAACTCGCGCAACATCGCTCGTCAAGCAGAGTCGATCGCATGAAAACTGCTTAAATTCCCGATCGCAAGAGTCCGACTTGAGACAGAGGGATCGCCTCGGATCCTAGCTTTGGGGACATCTGCGGGCTTACTATAGACTCTCCGATCCCAAATTTGGTACAATGTCGAGCAGATCTCAAAAGCAACCACCATGACAAAAATTTTAGTAATTGAAGACGAAGAGCCAGTCAGAGCCAACATTCTGGATATGTTGGAAGCGGAAGAGATGATCGGCATGGGAGCCCAAGATGGTGACATTGGCATCCAGATGGCGAGATCCTTGCTGCCCGACTTGATCCTGTGCGACATCATGATGCCCGGACGAGACGGCTACGAAGTGCTCAAGGAGCTGCGATCGCATGGCCCGACAGCGTCAATACCATTTATTTTTCTGACCGCCAAAGCTAGCAAAGCGGATCTGCGAGCCGGAATGAACCTCGGGGCGGATGATTATCTGACCAAACCCTTCTCTCGGGATGAACTGCTAGGAGCGATCGCCGCACGTCTGCAAAAACGAGAGGAGGTGATTTCCCACTATATAGCAGAACTCACCGAAGCACAAAAAGAATTAAATAAGGTAGCCGGATACGACCCAATTACAAAACTACCCAATCGCTTACAATTACAAGAGCGCTTCGATCGGCTACGATCGGAGGTCCAACGAGTTACCCAAATACCCATACTGGTTTTAAGTCTAGACCGATTCAGTCGCATTAACGACGCCTTCGGTCATGGCTTTGGTGAATTTGTACTGCTGACCGTAGCAGATCGTCTCAAACAAGAGCCTTTTTCTCATAACACCATTGCCCACTTCAGCGCCGAGCAATTTGCGCTGATCGTCAGTCCAGAGTACAGCATCACCGCCGTAGCTCAAACCCTCCTAGAAACTTTCAAACAGCCCTTCATCGAATCTAACAACGAAATTATTATCACCGCTAGCATTGGCATCGCCCTCTATCCAAAGCATGGCAGGGATCTGGACACCCTGATCAAGCACGCCGACTACGCTTGCAACCAGGTGCAAACTCAGGGAGGAAATCAATATCGCTTTTACCACCAAGATATGATTTCCGCTTCATCCTTTGACAAGCTAGCTCTAGAAACCAGTCTGCGTCACGCCCTCAATGACCTGAGTCAGATGCAAGTCCACTATCAGCCTCAAGTCAATCTGAAGACCGGACAAATTATCGGGGCCGAAGCCCTAGTCCGCTGGTATCATCCCGAAAGAGGAGCGATTTCCCCAAGCGAATTTATTCCCCTAGCAGAAGAAACAGGTCTGATTATTCCCCTAGGGGAATGGGTATTGCGCACCGCCATGCAGGAGGCACAAAAATGGCAGGTCTCCCCACCAATCAGAATCGCCGTGAACCTGTCCGGGCGTCAATTCCAGCAACCAGGATTTCAGCAGGTGCTGCTGAATATTTTGCAAGCAACAGGTTTTAACCCCAAATATCTGGAATTGGAGATTACAGAAAGTGTTTTACTCCAAGATATCGCGGCAACGATGCAGATTATCAAACAATTGAAAACCCTGGGGATCGAGATATCTCTAGATGACTTCGGTACGGGCTTTTCTTCCTTGAGCTATCTCAAGCAATTTCCCTTTGATACCTTAAAAATTGACCAATGCTTCATCCGCAATCTCGGAGCTGATGCCCGAGATAGCGCGATCGTAATTGCGATCGTCCAGATGGCCCATAGTCTCAATCTCAAAGTCATCGCCGAAGGAGTTGAGACTGAATCTGAATTAGCAGTTCTACGCGAGAATCATTGCGATGCCATTCAAGGCTACTTATTCAGTCCTCCCGTCAGTGCCCAGGAATTTCAAGTCTTACTAAATTCCAGATAGTTAATTGCTAATTGTTAATTGTTAATTGCTAATTGCACCATTCTCAAATTAAAAGTCCCAAGGAAATTGTCGCAGGCAACAATTTCCTTGGGACAAAAGCTAGAGACTTGATTTACCTCTATTGCAATACTTCGTAGGATTTGGATATAGGTTGTCATTGCGAGGGGGGGATATATCGCGATTAACTTATGCTTTGAGCGAGTTACCCCCTCCCGAAGCAATCCCCCTCGCCCCGTATGAGATCGTCCGGAGCGCGGTTTAGCACTACCCTCCGATACAGCGCGGTGAGATTGCTTCGGGGGGATCATCGCGGTTGCTCCCTAAAATGTTGGTTTTGGTTTCCCCCCTCGCAATGACAGATTGTATCCCTTGAAGTATTGACCTTATTAACAAAGAGCTAATCAGCCACTTTAGATAGCAGAACTGGTTCCTTCTTCTCGGGAGCCAGTACCTTCACGGCCCCGCTTTCATCCACATCGACGACAGCGGTATCTCCATCTTGAATGCGACCGGAAAGAATTTCTTCAGCCAAGCTATCTTCCAACAAGCGCATAATTGCTCGCCGCAGAGGTCGGGCCCCGTAGGCCGGGTTGTAGCCCTCTTCCACCAGCCGTTCTTTGAACTTCTCGGTCACTTCCAAGGTAATGCCCTGTTCTGTGAGGCGTCCGAAGACTTCCTTGAGCATGATTACTGCTATTTCCTTCACTTCTTCCTTGGACAGCTGCCGGAAGACGATAATCTCGTCCAGACGGTTGAGGAACTCTGGCCGGAAATACTGCTTGAGTTCTTCGTTCACCAGAGCACGAATGCGGTTGTACTGAGCATCGGCTGTATTTTCCTCAAATTCAAAGCCTAACCCGCCACCACCTTTCTCAATTACCTTCGACCCGATGTTGGAGGTCATAATCAGCAAGGTATTTTTGAAGTCCACCGTGCGACCCTTAGCATCCGTCAGCCGGCCATCCTCCAATATTTGCAGCAGCATATTGAACACATCTGGGTGTGCTTTTTCGATTTCATCGAACAGCACCACCGTGTAGGGGCGACGGCGCACCGCTTCCGTCATCTGACCGCCCTCGTTATAACCCACGTATCCTGGGGGAGAACCGATCAACTTGGATACCGTGTGACGTTCCATGTACTCCGACATGTCTAGGCGAATCATCGCCTCTTCCGAACCGAAGAAATAGGTCGCTAGGGCCTTAGTGAGTTCCGTCTTACCTACACCGGTAGGGCCAGAGAAGATAAAGCTGGCGATCGGGCGATTGGGGTTTTTCAATCCCACCCGGGCGCGACGAATAGCGCGAGAGACCGCCTTGACGGCATCGTCCTGACCGATCAGGCGCTGGTGGAGAGTATCCTCCATGTGCAGCAGCTTTTCGGATTCCGACTCCGTCAGCTTATTCACCGGTACTCCCGTCCAAGATGCGACAATATGGGCGATATCCTCCTCCGTGACGTTCGGACTCTCTGATTCGGCGTTATTCTCCTGTTCCGCCTTTTTCGCCGACGCGATCGCCTTAATCTCGCTTTTTATTTCCATTTCCCGATCTCGCAATTCTCCGGCCCTGTCAAAATCCTGCGATCGGACAGCATCGTCCTTTTGCTTGAGCACCTCACGCAGTTCCTTGTCAAGTTCCTTTGCTGCTGGAGGCAATTGAGAATTTATCAGTCGGACCCGGGAACCTGCTTCATCGATCAAATCTATTGCCTTATCCGGCAAATAGCGGTCTGAGATATAGCGGTCTGACAGTTTTGCCGCCGCTTCCAGGGCCGCATCTAATATTTTCAGCTTGTGATGTTCCTCGTAGCGTTCCCGCAGACCGTGCAAAATTTCAATCGTTTCTTCCACAGAAGGTTCGCCCACCATCACCGGTTGGAACCGACGTTCTAGAGCTGCATCTCGTTCAATATGCTTGCGGTACTCGTCCAGGGTAGTAGCGCCGATACATTGCAGTTCCCCTCGGGCCAAAGCCGGTTTGAGAATATTCGCCGCATCGATCGCCCCTTCGGCGGCCCCGGCACCGATCAGGGTATGGACTTCATCGATCACCAGGATGATATTGCCTGCCGAGCGAATTTCCTCCATAATTTTTTTCAGCCGTTCTTCAAACTCGCCCCGATACTTCGTCCCTGCCACTAGCAAGCCCACATCGAGAGTCACAACCCGCTTTTCTTCCAAGATATCGGGGATATCATCTTGGGCAATGCGTTGGGCCAAACCTTCCGCGATCGCCGTTTTCCCCACCCCTGGTTCTCCAATCAGCACCGG
Source organism: Hormoscilla sp. (assembly GCA_051439505.1). Lineage (GTDB taxonomy): Bacteria > Cyanobacteriota > Cyanobacteriia > Cyanobacteriales > Desertifilaceae > Hormoscilla. Next base: position 55,529 of record JBFRWI010000144.1, read on the forward strand.
GTTATTTTTCGTCCGGCGTCCCAGGATTTGGATCACCCGTTCGATTTCCTGCTGGCGACCTACAACCGGGTCCAGTTTACCCTCACCTGCCATTTGAGTCAGGTTAGAGCCGAACTCATCTAGAGTTGGCGTTTTCGTGCGGCCACCGCTGCCACCCGCCGTCACCTCTGCAGTTTCCCCCAGCATGCGAATCACTTGAGTCCGCACCTTAGACAGGTCAACTCCTAGGTTTTCCAGCACCCTGGCCGCCACCCCTTCGCCTTCCCGGATCAGACCCAGAAGCAAATGTTCCGTGCCAATGTAGTTATGACCCAGTTGGCGGGCTTCTTCCAGGGATAATTCCAGCACCCGCTTCGCTCTAGGGGTAAAAGGAATTTCCACAGCGACAAAACCCGAGCCCCTACCAATGATTTTTTCTACCTCTATCCTGGCGTCCTTCAGGTTAACGCCCATAGATTTTAGTACCTTGGCAGCGACGCCGGTTCCTTCGCCGATCAGACCCAAGAGGATCTGCTCTGTACCTACAAAATTGTGACCCAGGCGGCGTGCTTCCTCCTGGGCCAGCATGATTACCTTAATAGCTTTTTCTGTGAAGCGTTCAAACATGGCGTCTTTCCATCGGCTATTTTTTTCTGAGTCTGTCTGGCTAATTTGCTTTCTTTGGGTCCGGGCAGTCCGTAGGCTGCTTCCCATTACGATGATATTAGCATAGGTTAATTAAAGGATTTTTGTAGGGCAACACAGAAGTTGATGGGGGGATTCCCGCTACAATCTACTATAATACGCCGATCTTGCACCGAAGCGATCGCCGGACCACACCGGTGTTGGTGGACGCCCGTTCCTATGGGATTCGCTACTGTGACTTGGATCACTTTCCCCAGCGTCGCCGCCCGAACCCTAAAGGGTCCGGCTACTCCGAACAAAGCCCACGCTCCGGGCCCCCTCCGCTGCGCAGGGGCTAAATTACAAAAGTGCAGTGTACCCAGTCCCTTCAGCTCTGAGGCCCAACTGTGACCGAGATCACTTTCCCGGGAGATTTTTGGAGCTTTCCTCTCAACGTGCCGAACATTTAGCGCCATACTTACAGGCTCTTCTGAATAGATCCCGATACCATTAACTGATCTATCCCGATCGCACCCCCGATCCAGCAGCCAGCGGTGAAGCGAACTTCTCACACTTGCGATCGACTATTGCGATCGCCCTTAATAGTTTTTTTGGCCCAGTCGCCATGGATCCGGTGCGAGGGACTGTTGCGATCGCCGACTTATGCCAAGCGATCGCTTTTCCTTAAAAAAATTGTTTCAACTGACATCTTGCACCATTGGAGATGGGTCTCTAGACCAGCCAAAAGATTCTCTATTTGTCTCATGGCCCGCCGGGGGTTCAAACCCAAAGGCTTTTAGCTAAAGTCGGTTGAAAACCGACTGAAAGCCTTATATAGAAAGCGTTTAGTCAACTTTTTTTCCTCGTTCCCTGGCGACCCCTGGGAACGAATTATCGAGGATCCGCCTCTAGTTGAAAAAGTTTCCTTTGTGGAGGAGATCAAAGCACTCAACAACAAGATATCAGTCAAGCAATCAATACTTCAAGGGATACAACCTGTCATTGCGAGGGGGGCTAGCAAACTAACATTCTGAAAACCTCTGAAGCAATTCCCCCCGTTAGCGCAGCGGCCCGACGCAGGAGGGCTAGCAATCTCACCGACGACGCCGAACTTATCTTCATATTATACAGGGCGGGGGGATTGCTTCGGGGGGGGTTAACTCAATTGAGCATAAGTTAATGGCTACGTCCCCCCCCCCCTCGCAATGACAACCTATATTCTTAACCGAGAAGTATTGCGTCAAGCGATAGAATACTGGAGGGAGGGATGACAATGACAGACTTGAAAGTGCAGACTTGCGATCGCCACCGCGATTTCCAAATTGAATGTCTGAAAAACCCAGAACACGCAGCAGCTTATATTGAGGCAATCTTAGAAGAGGAAGGCCCGGAACCACAACTGTTACGCAATGCACTGAGAAAAGTTATTGAAGCTCGTTTCCGGTCGAAACTTCTGTCGGAAAATGATGAATTCCTGCATCAGCGACTGGATGCAATGTTGACAAAAAGCGGTTGTGGGGAAATTTATGCTTTGGTGGAATTTTTGGATGCAGTGGATTTGAAGTTAACTATTCCTTTGAAGGCTAATAGGATGAAACATAACAGTGTGCCGACAAGCGATCGCTGGCAAGATGCATTAATCGAATCCCTCAAATACCCAGAACACGCCGCAGGTTTTATCGAGGCAATCTTGTCGGAAAAAGACCCTGAACCACAACTGCTATCGGCGGCACTTAAAGATGTAATCGATGCCCGATCGGCCATGCAGGCACTCTCGGAGTCGGCCAAAGAAAAGTACGAGCAATTAGAGAAAATTCTTTCCCAAAGCGGTGGCGCTGAAATTTATACTTTTGTGGAATTGTTAGAGGCACTGGGGTTTAAATTGGCGATCGAGTAGGGAAAAGGATAAGTAGGTAGGCAAAATTATTTGCGTATTTTCCAATTGTGGTCAAAAACCGTTGGTGCGGGGAGACCTCCCGTGGGGGTTCAGAAACCGGGTTTCTATGGAAATGGCTGCAATAGCCCCTTAAATTGATAAAAGAAACCCGGTTTCTTGCGGTTTCTTGTCCGTTGGCCTCGCCATCACCGGTGGAGCTAGGGTCACAAAAATTAACAATAATTGATAGGCAGTTGCCCTCGCCTTGGATTAGAATCATAACTAGGGAAGACGAATAACTTGCTGGAGAGAAAAGTATGGCATTTAGATATAAAGTAGTCAAAAAAACCGTCGGTACGTCTCCTTATACCACGAGACCGGACTTGGGAACTCCCTTAACTGAAGAGGAGTTTATGCTCAGGATACAAGAATCTTCTTCCATGGGATTCGGGGATATTAAGAGTATATTCGCGCAGGCTCGCAGCATTTTAATCGATACTGCCCGTAACGGACGACCCAGCGAGACCATTCTAGATTTATTTCGTTTGAGTCTCACTTCGGGCGGTTCTATAGATGACCCTCAGCAACCTTTGAGCGCAGATGAGATCGACCCCCATGTGAGACTTTACCCGGCGGGTTCCGTTCAAAGGGAGTTTCGGGCTAACTTGACTTTAGAACGGACGGGCATAGATGGCGATCGCGTTCCCAAGATAGAAGCAGTGCGCAATACCAGAACTAATAATCTGGACAGCTATACTCCTGGCAACGTGTTACGGGTGAGCGGAGAAGACCTGAAGGTGGCGGTTACCGATACGGACACGGGGGTGTTTTTCCGACCGGAAGCCGGCGGCAGCGAGGTCAGGATCCCTCAGTATATTGATAATACTGAGGGCACTTTGACGGTGTTGTTGCCGGCGGAGCTTGCGGGACCTCAACGGTTAATCGTGCGGGCGAAGTTCGGTAATCATTTACGGGAAACCGTTTATACCGAGGTTCTGGTTCAGGAATAGGATGGGCGATCCGGTCTCCCCGCCTTGGTCGGACGATCTGACCGCCTTGGTCGGACGGTCTGACCGCCTTGGTCGGACGATCTGACCGCCTTGGTCGGACGATCTGACCGCCTTGGTCGGATGGTCTGACCGCCTTGGTCGGATGATCTGACAGCCCCAGTCCGAGGATCTCCCCGCCCCAGTCCGAGGATCTCCCCGCCCCAGTCCGAGGATCTCCCCACCGCAGTCCGAGGATCTCCCCACCGCAGTCCGAGGATCTCCCCACCGCAGTCCGATCGTCTGACAGCCTTGGTCCGATCGTCTGACCGCCTTGGTCGGATCGTCTGACCGCCTTGGTCGGATCGTCTGACCGCCTTGGTCGGATCGTCTGACCGCCTTGGCCGGATGATCTCCCGCCTTGGGTAAGCGAGCTTTTTTATCAAGCAGGTTTGGACGGCTTGGCAGCAAAAGCAAAGGCGATCGCGTTTTTGAGAGCGATCGCCTTTGGTGGCTATGACTCAGAAGTGCATTGAATGTAGGGTGGGCACCGCCCACCAGCGGCAAGAAACGGGTTTGGTGCGATACAACCGCAGTATTTTCCCAAGATTGACTTCACACAACAAACCCACCAATACCGAAGAGATGGCGATCGCCCGCCGGTCATCGTCCATAGCGATCGAAGCGATTATCAGATTAGTAGAGCAATGTTAGGGGGTAGAAATGCAAGTTAAGGACATGACAGTAGAGGAATTGAAAAGATTGATTAGAGACCAGGTAGAAGAAGTCTTAGAGGAGTTGTTAGAAGATCCTGACGAAGGAAAAGAAATCAAAGAAGAAGTCAAGCAGCAATTGATAGAGATGCGCCAGCGAAGAAAAGCCGGAACGCGCGGTATTCCGGCGGCAGAAGTTTATAAGAGACTGGGCATAAATCTATGAAATACACTGTTGAGTATGAACCGGAAGCTGTTGTTAACATGGAAAATATGACTGTGGTTATGCGAGAACGCATTGCCAAAAAAATAGAATGGTTAGCTGAAAATATAGACCAGATTGTCCCTCAGCAATTGACGGGGAATCTGGCAGGCTACTATAAGCTAAGGGTTGGGGATTATCGAGTAATTTATGACTTGATTGATGAAGAAAAAGTGCTGATAATTTCCCAGGTCGGACACCGCAGGGAAATATATGGTTGATTTAGAGACGCTCGATACAATTAACTGATATATCCCGATCGCACCCCTGATCGCCCAAAGTATACTAAATCATTTCTTTACAATGCTTTCAGTCGGTTTTCAACCGACTTTAGATATTAGCCGTGGGTTTGAACCCACGGCGGGCCAGGAGACTCAACAACAAGATATCCGTAAAGCCATAGAATACTGGAGTGATGATACAAGTCAAAATGCCGACTAGCGATCGCCACCGCGACTTCCAAATTGAATGTCTGAAAAACCCAGAACACGCAGCGGCTTATATTGAGGCAATCTTGGAAGAGGAAGACCCGGAACCACAACTGTTACGCAATGCATTGAGAAAAGTTATTGAAGC
>JBFRWI010000145.1:0-80275 GCA_051439505.1 Hormoscilla sp.
TACTGGAGTGAGGGCATCAAAGAAGGGATGAACCATAAAGGCGAATTGTATGCTCATGTGAGGTCATACCCCTCGGGTGCAAGATTGCAGGCTTATGAGTTAGGATGCGAAATGGCCCAAAAGGGAATGGATATCTGCCTGACTTGCTCTCAGTCGGGTTATAAGGTCTGGATGAACATGAAATCATCGGTGACAGCTTCTCTAGCAGAAGCTGAAACTTCAGAACTGGTGTTGGCCTAAGAGATCGATCGTGACGCAAATAGTGATGGGAAGGATGGGGCGATCGCGATCGCTAGTCCTGGTCGGGATAAATTAGATCTATAAATATGGCTCAATAGGGCCAGGGTGCATTTGGCCAGGAATCAGGATCTCAGCTAAAATAGGAGAAAGCCAAGTAAGCCAGATTTCACACCGATGAAACTAATCAAACGGACAACCCTCCAATATCAGGAGGGAAAGTCAGATAAAATATATGAAGTAGACCTATGCCAGACGGCGGCAGACCGCTATGTGGTAAACTTCCGCTATGGACGCCGTGGCAGTAAGCTCAAAGAAGGGGTAAAAACGGCTCAACCAGTGGTTCTGGACCAGGCCCAGCAAGTATTTGACAAGCTGGTTAGTTCTAAGACAAAAAAAGGTTATCGCGATATTAGCATTCCCCAGCCAGAACCAGCAGCAACAGCAGCACCAGTAGCGGATAGCAGTGAGGCCCGCAAACAAGCAATTCTCTCACGCCTAGCAGGACGGGGAAACAGCAAGTGGCCCCTGTCGCGGGCAATATGGCGGGCCGGAGAACTGCAAATCTCGGAAGCGACCCCGCTAATGCTACCGTTAATTGGTAATAGTGATGCCCTGACAGATTATTGCATTGCTTGGGCTTTAGGATGCTGTGGGGGTGAAGGTGCATTGTCAGCCCTGCATGGTCTCAGGCAAAATACCTCAACTCCGGAATTTGTCAGTCGCATCGCCTGGGAAGCAATAGTCAAACTTTCAGATAGTAAAACTAGGGCCGAGTTACGGTCCCAGCAGATAGAAATGCTGCCCCAACAGCTACGAGACTATGCCATAAATGGTTCGTCAGCATCCCTTTCGGCGGCACTAGAAAGCTATCTGGATGGGGGGGACTACCAGAAGTTTGCGGTGTTGGATACTCTCTATCAAATTGATAACCAGCACAGTCGCCCCGCCTTACTACATATATTACGGACTGCGCCCCTACGCCCTAACTATTTTCAGCGGCTGCGTCACATTTTCAAAATGGCTGAATACCGCCATGATGGGGAAGTATTTGGCATTATTGCCTATCGCTTTGAACAAGAGAAGGCAATGTACCGCAGTGACTATGGGCGTGCCAATATCCCAGAGGTAGGGTATTTGCGGACCTATGAATATAGGTATAACCGGGAAACGCGCAGGTATGAAAGATTGGAAAGTAATGAATTCCAGGAGGAAATGCAGCGCCCGGACTCGCGCATTGCCTACAGTGAAGCGACACGGGAATATCTACAGCGCCGGGTGTGGCGTACTCTCAAGCAGTTGGGCGAAGAGGGGTCGCAAGACTATGTAAAAATGGCTGCGGGCATACTGCTGACCTATTCTGATGATGATGCCGAGTCTGTAAGAGAGTCTATCTTTTATCGCTGGGATCGTTCTAACTGGACTAGCAATCAGTTCAGACGGCACTGGGATGCCTATGCTGGTTACTTGACATTTAACCATATTCTCTATGAAAATAGTCCTCGCTATGTTTTAATGCCTAATTCTCGGGGGTGGCGCTGTCGAGAAGGTTATCAACCGGGAGGACCGGAACCGGATGGGCGAGAGGAGGCTTTTCCAGAACTTTGGGAAGCAGATCCAGAGGCACTTTTGCAATTACTTTTAGCCAGCAATTGTCGGCCCGTTCATCACTTTGCGGTTAAGGTTTTGCGGGTCTGTCAGCAGTTTTGTGCTACTATCGATGTTGACAGTTTAATCGCACTGGTGAATAAACCCTATGAGGTGACGGCTCAACTGGGTTTTCAATTGCTAAGATCCCAATATGACCCAGATAATCCTAACATGGAATTACTGCTGGCTCTGGCTAATTGCTTGTATGCACCGGCCCGCAGTCAGGCCCATGAATGGATCTCAGCCGCCCCCGATCGCATCCTCTCAAATGCTGGGGCGATCGCATCCTTAGTGACCAGTCAGCATGGGGACACCAGGGCCTTTATGCGGGGACTTTTAAGTGGGGCAGCGATCGGGGATAATACAGCTAAGGTATTAATTGGCCAGATGATCGCTGGGGTGCTAGCATTGGAGGAAACGGAAACAGAACTTGCCCAGTCCATTGGCGAAACTTTGCTAGCATGTTTTGGACAGCAGTTGCGGAAGTTAGGGTTGGGTGTTATTCTGGATATGCTATCCCATTCGATGCCAGAAATTCAGGCGATCGGGGCTAGGATCCTGTTAAATCACGAAACGCCAGCGGCGGAATTACCGCCAGAATTGATCGAATCCCTGATATCATCTCCTTATGAATCAGTACGCAGTATCGGGATAGGGCTATTCGGTCAATTACCGGACGAAACCCTGATGGGAGAACAGCGGGTGGTGATAGTAGCAATGACAGTAAGTCCTGACATCTCTATCCGCCAAGCTATCCAACCAATTATCCGCCGTCTCACCACAGAAAATCCAGCCTTTGGCACCCAGCTTGCGGGTGAATTTATCGAACTTTTGCTCATTTCGGAAAGACATGAAGGAGTCCACAGCTATTTAGTGAGTCTGCTGCGAGACTTTCCCACGGAATGGATGGCCAACGTCACAAAAGAAACAGCATTGCAGTTGCTACGGGCTAAATCTTCAGCAGCACAGGAATTGGGTGGTTTAATCCTTGCTGCCCATCATAGCAGTTGGGCCTCGGAATTTGCAACTGCAGAGGTCGTTAAGCTGGCCAGTCACGAGATTTTAGCAGTGCGATCGGCTGCCAGGGCCATGTTTGCCGAAAGACTCGATCGCATCCGCAGAGACCCCGAAGAGAAATTAGCAGGGGTGCGGTTGCTAGAGTCGAAATGGGAAGACACGCGCCAGTTTGCCCTAGAGACATTTACGAATAGTTTCAGTAATGAAGACTGGACCCCAGAAGTAATGGTTAGCATCTGTGACAGTATTCGAGAAGAGGTGCGTCAATATGGCAGAGACTTAGTCACGCGCCACTTCCAAGCCAGCAACGGGGAAGAATACCTGGTCAAATTCAGCGAACATCCGAGTGCGGACATGCAGCTATTTGCCACCAACTATCTGGAAAGCTATGCCGTCGATAACCCCGATCGGTTAGAGCAGTTGATGCCCTATTTTATCAGTATATTGTGCGGCGTGAATCGGGGGAGGGTGGCGAAGAAGCGAATCTTTGCCTTTCTGGAGGCGGAGGCCCTGAAAAGCGAAGCCGCTGCCAAGGTAGTGGCGGAAATTATGACGCGGCAATCTGTAACAATAGCCATAGGAGACAAAGCGGCAGCCATTGGCACAATGCTGAAAATTCACAAGCGCTATCCCCACATCCCATTACCCATTCAGGTAAAACCTGTTGTCTGTAGGTAGCCCCAACCCGATCGCCCCAACCCGGTGGCCCCAACCCGGTGGCCCCAACCCGATCGCCCCAACCCTAAAGGGTAGGGCTACAGGAACAAAGCCCGCCTGCGCGGGCTAAATACAAAAAGTCCCGTGTAATAATGAGGATAAGATTGCAATGTCTGCCAAAGATAGATTTCATGATGCAGTCAAAACCGGATTAATTAAAGAGGGATGGAAAATCACCCACGATCCTCTATATCTATATTTTGACAATACCCGAGTTACAGTATATTTAGCGGGAGAAAAACTGCTTGCAGCAGAGCGAAACTTTGAAAAAATTGCCGTTGAAGTCAATAATTTTATTGCGCCATCAACTATCGATGAATTTTATTTAGCAGTAGGTCAAGGTTTATCTTATCGTATAGCACTCGGAGAACAGGAACCGGAACGCCAACTATATCTTGCCGTGCCAATTTTCATATATCAAGCGTTTTTTCGCTTTCCTTTGGCTCAAAAAACTATTCAGGAAGCCAAATTAAGTATTATTATTTACGAAGCAGATGAAGAGGCGATCGTGCAATGGATAAGCTAAATCAGTATCGGGTTTGGATTGAATAAATTCTCGGTAAATATAGTGAAATAAAACTCTCTTACGGGGAGATAGAGATCTATCCTTTCTTCGACCGAGAACGGGATCATTATCATATTTTTGAAGCGGGATGGAATAAGTATATGCGAGTGTTCGGCCCCCTAATTCATATTGATATTTTGGATGGTAAAATCTGGATTCAGCATGATGGAACAGAGGTTGGCATTATTTTCGAGCGTTTGAGAGCGATCGGTTAAGGCGTCGGAAGCCGATCGCATCTATCGGAGAAATGCTATAGTAGGGTGGGCACCGCCCACCAATTGTGCTCCATTTTTTTTTACTCCGGCAGGTATTTATATTATCTAGGTTAGGCATTGTGTTTTTTCCGCTGAACTATGATACAATTATAAATGCCATGGAATACAGTTAAAAGCATACTGGTCAGATTATGAATACTGTAGTCACGCGACCCTCATCCTTAATTGGCAGAATCAAGCTGGAAAAAGTTGACCAACATACGCTGTTCAAATTTACCGATGACCTGCAAGAGCGTATGGAAGAACTGCTGTCCAGAAAAAAAATAGACAGTCCGAGCAACATTTGATTAAGCCCTAGAGAGGATTACATGGCTGTGGTCACTTCCGGTGTTGGTTGTTGTTGCCCAAACCCGCTTCGGGGTGGGTCGATATATCCACGCCATGTGCGATTTTCCCGGGCGATGGCACATTGCTGTCCAGGCGATCGCGCCAGTTCCAGCCAAGATAGAATAACAATGGTAGGGGCACGGCATCGATCGCATCAGGGTATCAACCGAAATATATCTATTGCCGTGCCCCGGCGCCATACGCGCGATCGCATTTTCCGGGCGATCGCATCGGGGCACGGCGGTAGTTACATTTGGCATCTTTGACGATCATCTATGGATGCCGTGCCCCTACCTTGACGACTGCGCGATCGCACATGGCTGGACAGGCGATCGCGAAAGATGCACCGCATGCTTATGATTAGGGAGAAGTAATCTCAGAGAGCAAAACTACCGATAAACCAGGAACTACTTGAAATCTCTGGTCATTAGTGAGAAAGGTAGAACATTGAGTCAGCAGCGCTGTTGCTGCATGGATAGCATCGGGTAATTTGAGGTTAACAGCGGCACGGAGTTCAGCCGCCTGAACCAAAACTTCACGTCTGACTGGAATAACTGATAACTTCAGTGAGTTACGAATAGTTTGTTTGTAGGTTGCCTGTTGTGCTAAGTTTCGCTCCTTGATAGGTTTGACCAATGCCTCAGCTAATGAGAGTTCGCTGGTAACAGCCATCAAATCTCCCCGATCTATGCTTTGGAATAGCTGGGTTAAATCTTGTATGAATGCTGGATATCCTTCCAAGGCATAGATCAAAATATTGGTGTCCAGGTAGACTATATCACCATTAATTGCGTCTAGGATTCCCATGCGTCTCGTTCTTGGCGAATAAACCGATCGACTTCTTCTGGTGTGGCAAAACAGCCTTTAGCAGATCCAATCAAGCTACTTAAAGATGGTGCTAACTCATCTGAGAGTGACTCTAGAAGTACGATCACCTCTACGGTAGCGCCATCTGGAAGTTCTGGAGAACGGATTTCTACGAGACCACCGGGTTTGACTATTGCTTTTTGCTTGAGTCCATTAATCATTACTTCCTCACAGGTACTACGGCAGATATTTATAGTATAAGCTTAACAGACAATACCGACAATGTCAAGAGTCTGTTTTCAACCGACTTGAGCTATGACGCGGGGGTTTGAACCCGACCTGTATCGTGGGTAGTGCGACTAGCGCTCCCACGATACACGGAAGGCGGGCCGTGAGACAAATCGAGAATTGTTTTACTGCCTCCCGGTCATCTGTCGGGAGGCAGGATCCTCCGAAGGTGGTTCCAAGGCGGAGCCTCGGAACCAGGTATATTGTTTTATTTCCCAAAAGGTGCTCCGAGTTGATAGAATGTAAAAGCAGTTCAATTCTTGTCAACCGCAGTTGTGATTCAAGCAGAAACTTTAGAACTACTGGAATGGCCCCGCCTGTGCCAGCATCTATCTACCTTTGCCGCTACTAAACTGGGGGCGGTAGCAGCGCGTCATCTGGCAATTCCCGAAACCCCCGATCGCAGTCTCGCCCTCTTAGCCCAAACTAAAGAAGTATACCAGCTAGAAAGTCAACCGACTGCGGTACTGTCTTTTGAAGGCATTACCGATATTGGCGCATCCTTGGAACGGGCCGAACTGCAAGGTATCTTGTCCGGTGCAGAACTATTAAATATCGCTACTACCCTGGTAGGAATGCGGCGTTTGCGACGCCAGATCGATGCCCAACCAGATCTGCCCGTGCTGATGGAACTGGTGGCGGATATGCGCACCTATCCCGACATCGAGCAGGAAATTAACCGCTGCATTGATGACCAGGGTAAAGTTACAGACCGCGCTAGTCCTAAACTTACCGGTATCCGCAGTCAACTTAAAGGTTTGCGAGACCGCATTTATCAGACTCTGCAAGGGATTTTGCAGCGCAAGTTTGCTGCGGTGCAGGAAAATATGATTACTCAACGGGGCGATCGCTTCGTGCTTCCGGTCAAGGCCCCCCAAAAGTCCGCCATACCCGGCATCGTTCACGATACCTCCACTACGGGTGCGACTCTCTACGTGGAACCTCACGCGATCGTCCCTTTGGGGAACCAACTGCGCCAACTGCAACGGCAGTCCGAAGCAGAGGAAGAAGCGATTCTCCGAAGTTTAACAGAGAAAATTGCTGAAGTCAAGGAGGACCTGGAAAGATTATTGGCGATCGCGACGGCCCTGGACTTAGCAACAGCAAGAGCGCGTTATAGTTTATGGTTGGAAGCAAACCCGCCCCGCTTCATAGATAGAGGGGGAGGAGAAAGCATAACCCTGCGACAACTGCGCCATCCCCTGCTAGTCTGGCAACAGCAGCACGAACAAGGTCCGACGGTAGTTCCCATAGATTTAATTGTAGCACCGCCGATAAAAGTAGTGGCAATTACAGGTCCCAATACGGGTGGGAAAACCGTGACACTGAAAACCCTGGGGTTAGCAGCATTAATGGCCAAAGTCGGTCTCTTCGTGCCCGCCCGAGAACCGGTAGAGTTGCCCTGGTTTGACAAGATCCTCGCCGATATTGGGGACGAACAATCTTTAGAACAGAGTTTATCTACTTTCTCCGGTCACATTCGTCGCATTACTCGGATTTTACAGGCATTGGGAAATGGCGAATTGGTACTCTTAGATGAAGTCGGTGCGGGAACCGACCCCTCCGAAGGCAGTGCCTTGGCGATCGCCCTTTTGCAGTACCTGGCGGATAACGCCCAGTTAACTGTTGCCACCACCCATTTTGGGGAACTGAAAGCGCTCAAATATGAAGACGATCGCTTTGAAAATGCCTCAGTAGAGTTTGACAATCAATCTCTGCAACCCACCTACCGCCTGCTATGGGGAATACCCGGTCGTTCCAATGCCTTAACCATTGCCCGCCGCTTGGGATTAGATCGGGAAATAGTCGAAGTGGCGCGAGGTTATGTAGGGGGTAACGAACAAGATGTCAACCAAGTAATTGCCGGTTTAGAAGCACAACGTCGGCGTCAGGAAAGGAAGACCAAACAAGCGTCAAAATTAGTCACGCAAGTAGAACGCCTCCATGAAGAAGTCTCCCAGAAAGCATCAGCTTTGCAAGCACAAGAGCAAAAGTTGCGACAGCAGCAGGAACTGGCCGTGCAAGAGGCGATCGCGGAAGCGAAGAAAGAAATTGCCCGAGTAATTCGCAAGTTACAGCAAGGACCAGTGCTGGCCCAACGGGCGCAAAGAGCCACGGAGGAGATAAATAAAATTGCCGAAATTCATCTGCCCTCCAAAACAGCGCCACCCAAACCGAAACCTGCTTACAAACCGCAAGTAGGGGACAAGGTGCGCATTCCTAGCTTAGGTCAAACCGGCGATGTTTTGAATGTTTCCGAAGCAGACGGGGAAGTAACAGTGCGGTTTGGTTTGATGAAAATGACGATCGCCTTTACGGAAATAGAATCTCTGGACGGACAAAAAGTAGAGCCCCCACCCAAACAGAAACCCGCAGCAACTCTTCCGCCCCCCAAACCCGGTCCCGTAGTGCAAACCGAAAGCAATACCGTGGACTTGCGGGGGAGTCGGGTGGCAGATGCTGAGGCAGACCTGGAAGATGCGATCGCGAAAGGATATGCTTCGGGAACGGGTGCCCTGTGGATTATTCACGGCAAAGGTACTGGTAAACTGAGAGAAGGAGTACAGGAGTTTTTGCAGCGACATCCCCAGATCGATCGGTTTGAGTTAGCCCAGCAAAATAGCGGCGGCACAGGCGTCACCATTGCCTATTTCAAATAATACCAAATGTCTGCAAACGCCCCCCGGTTGGGTTTCGTGCTCCAGACCCAACCTACGCACTGCACTTATTTCAGGCATTCTATGCCCATTATAGGTGGATAATCTAGAAAATCCTGCCAGAACTCCCGACCAAATTCGGACAGTCCTTCGGGAGAAACGCTCACTGGATGCCAGCGAATTTCCTGAAAGCCAACTGTACGGAAAGCCCATTCATAGGTGGCGTGGCTGAGGTAATAGTTATCGAAGCTGACTGTCTCCTGACCACCGGGTATTTTCAATGTTATATTGATAGGCACCCCAGACTGAAGCGGTTCAGACAAGCTTCGATAGACTCCATATTTTTCCAATAAGGGATAGAACTCAGGTGGCATTTCAAGATTATTGTTGATTGCGACGAAACGACCGCCAGGTTTCAGGTTAGCATATATGGTCTGACACATAGAGAGCAGTTGTTCTTTACTTTGGGCGTAATTCAGTAGAAAGGTAGTCACAACCAGATCGAAGCTGCCAATTTACCCTAGTTCTCGGGCATCACAGAGGATATATTCAATTCCCAGGGGTTGTCGGGTTTCAGAGAGTCTTGCCAAGGAGAGCATTTTTTCGGAAATGTCCACCCCGACTACCCGTGCTGCGCCCCTCAGCTTCAATTTTCTGGTGTAGAATCCTTCACCGCAGGCCAGATCGAGGATTGATTTCCCAGCAATATCGCCGAGCAGATTAAAGTACGTATAGGCTTCAATATGCAGGCGAAAGGGAAGAGCGAGTGTTTTTTGATACTGGTCTGCGATGCTGTCGTAGACTGCCATTTTTAACCTCACTTGCTTAAAGAGTCTGATGTCAGGATTAATCAGCAATTCGATGATATCATGCCTGTGACTCTTCCCGAACATACTAAGGCGATGAGTACGGGAGGCTGTGGCGATCGCGCTTCGGTGACCAGTCCTGGCCCAATACTTCGTAGGTTTTGCACCCTCGCAGGGAGCCCCTTCGCAGAAAGTATCCTCCCAGGGAGATTGCTTCGGGGGGGGGTCAATACTTCGTAGGTTTTGCAATAAATTTCTCGGGGGGGAGTGGGGAGTAGGGAATGGGGAGTGGGGAGTGACATGGTGTTGACACCGACGGGTTGGACCTTCTCCCTTCTCCCTTCTCCCTTCTCCCTGCTCCCTTCTCCCTTCTCCCTGCTCCCTGCTCCCCTACTGGACCGAGGCCCTAGCTGGGTGTTGCCACCGGTTGAGGAAGCTTGCTGGCGTCACCCAACCTACCAGTATTCGATTGGCAACTATGAATAGGGTTACAACTGAGCATCTTGCACCGTTTTTGATTTGCCTCATGGCCCGCCAGGGGTGGCCAAAGCTGCTGGTGCTTTTGGGAAGACCTAGTGCTGCTTTTGGGAAAGGATAGTGCTCCTTTTCCAAAAAGGATAGTGCTCCTTTTCCCAAAAGGATAGTGCTCCTTTTCCCAAAAGGATAGTGCTGCTTGTTTGTTTACCTGGGCCAATACCTGGCTGTGTCCCCATTAGGAGAGGCCCCAATACTTCTCGGCATGCCGCGCTTCTCAGCAGTGGGGAGCGGGGAGCGGGGAGTGGGGAGCAGGGAGGACGCGGGGACGCGGGGACGCGGTGACGCGGGGACGCGGTGACACCCCATCGACCTGTCTCCCCCTCTCCCTGTCTCCCCCTCTCCATTCTCCCTTCTCCCTAACCGATTTACGAAAATAGAATCTATGGGCGATGTCTCCACGGCGCTAGAAGCACTACTGGTGGAAATATCGAACGGTCAAAAAGTCGAACAACCCAAACCGAAACCCGCAGTAACTGTTCCATCACCCAAACCCGGTCGGTGTAGCGCAAACCGAAAGCAATACTGTGGACTTGCGGGGGAGTCGGGTGGCAGAGGCACCAGGCCGTCGAACGAAGATGCGATCGGGGTACTGGTGCCCTGTGGATTATTCACAGGCTTTGGCACGGGTAAGTTGAGTTAGCCCAGCAAAATAGCGGTGGCACGGGCGTCACCATCGCCTATTTTAAGTAGCGGGAACTAACTCCTAACCATCGCTGGCTTTTGGGAATTTCGATCTATATAAACTCCTTCACTTCCCGTCTGATTTTACCCCTGGAGGGGTAACTTCGTAGGCAAGAGAAGTTGACGCTCATTTTGCTCGAAATCAGCAGGTTCTTCAGTTAACAGCACCTCACGAATAAAACGGGCCACGACTCTTTGAGCCAAACCACTAGCAATTTGCTGACCCATATCTTGAGTTTCCCGCTTCATCAACAGCTCCGGAATCAAAGGTAAAATCTTCATCGGGTCAAAGCCACGAGTTTCCTGAAGAATGCCCCAAATTCGCCCGATATGCTCCATACTTTTCTGCTCCAGCGTCTCAGTTATTGTTGCAGCAGGGGGTTTATGACCATTCAGACCCACCCGTTGGCGCAGTTGAGAAGTGACGTTAGCAAAGGTATTGCGACCGAGAGTATCTACCCCTTTGATAATCTCATCAACCAGGCGATCGCGAATAAAAGCCCCCCGTGGAGAGAACAAAAAGTCGATCGTCTGATTCAGGACCAGATCCAGGTCATAATCTTGACTATTACGAGCATTACGCAACAAATTCTCCAAACGATTCCAGCGGAAACTGCCATCCTTAAACAATAGATCCCGCAAAGAAGCCCGTAACTCGGGAGCCGGATCTGTCAACAGCCGCTTAGCTACATAAGGATAAGCTTTACTCAGCACCTTAAAATTCGGATCGACATTAATCGCAATTCCCTCTAGAGTGACCAGAGAGCGAATAATCAGAGCATAGTAAGCAGGCACCCGGAAAGGATACTCATACATCAGAGCCGATAGCCGGTCAGTAATGCTCTTAAAATTCAGCTCCGCCACGCTAGCACCCAAAGCATTATTAAACACATTCTCCAGGGCCGGAATAATCGGCGACAGGTCAGTATCGGGCGATAAAAACTCCAGATTTACATAATCATTCGCCAAACCCTCAAAATCCCGGTTCACCAGATGGACCACAGCTTCAATCAGTCCATAACGCTGGTAATTCTTCACCTGGCTCATCATGCCAAAATCCAGGTAAACTAACTTCCCATCCGGCGATGCCAACAGATTGCCCGGATGGGGATCCGCGTGAAAAAACCCATGTTCGAGCAGTTGCCGCAAAGAACAATTCACCCCAACCTCAATCAAATGACGGGCATCCAGACCTTGGGCCGCGATCTCCTCCAACTTAGTTAATTTAGTACCAGTCACCCACTCCATCGTCAGCACCCGACGGCCAGTATATTCCCAGTAGATCCGGGGCACGTAAATATCTTGAAGATGGCCGTACAGTTCGGCGAACCGTTCCGCATTCCGTCCTTCCTGGGTGTAGTTCATTTCCTCATAGATGCGAGCCCCAAATTCATCCGCGATCGCCACCAAGTCGCTACGCACCCGTTTAATATTCTTTTTCGCCCAATCCGCCAAGCTGCGTAATATATATAGATCTAAGGAGATTACTTCCTCCAAGTCCGGTCGCTGTACCTTCACCGCCACAGTCTCGCCAGTTTTCAGCTTTCCCTTATATACCTGTCCCAAAGAGGCCGCCGCTACTGGATCCGGGCTTAGTTCCCCATACAGATTTTCCGGGCGATCGCCCAACTCTTCCTCTATAAACCGGTAAGCCACCTGATTTGGGAACGGCGGCAACTGGTCCTGCAATTTCGTCAATTCTTCCAGATAAACCGGCGGTATCAAATCCGGTCTCGTCGATAGGGCCTGTCCCACCTTAATGTAAGCTGGGCCCAACCAGGTAAGCATCTCCCGCAACTGGACCGCCCGTTTCGCTTCATTTTTTTCCCTCCGACCCCCATACTGGTCCCACCACAAGCCGGTCGCAAACCAGATCAATGGCCAGACAATTCTCAAACATCTCCCCCACACCGCCAGAGGCCGGTTGCGGTACTTGGCCATCAACTGCACCGGATTGTAATGGACGATCTCCATTTCCAGTTCCGCTGGGAAGCGATGCACCGGTGCCATAGCTTCCCGATGGTTTCTTGTGACTAAATCCCTTTGACGGGTTATACTCGTAGACACATGTGTGGGTGAACCGGAGATCGCCGGGGCGTCTGTTCGTGATGGCTTTGTCGCATTCATGGGATATTTATCTACTCTGCCAGCTACAATTGTTAACAATTGTAACAATTTGCTAATGTTCGAGACAATTGTGCGCTTAACTTTTTCTTCAACTTTGGTATGGGAGCGTCAATTATTGGTCGCTCAGGGACGAAATTCACGTGACTATTGGCGAATATGTGGTATAACGTCAAAAGCGGGCTAGATCCAATCGAACTACCGACCGCGAATAGTTTCACGCTACCAATCGCCGTCCGATTTTGAAGGAACGCCTGGACCGTGGGAAAATTGACATGAGCGAATCCATGCTGGTCGGACTGCGGATAGAAAACTTTGCTCTGATAGATAGTCTCGATTTGCAATTTGGCGCCGGCATGACAGTGCTCACAGGAGAAACAGGCGCGGGCAAGTCAATCATATTAGAAGCAATAGATGCAGCATTAGGAGGAAAAGTCAGCAGTAGATCGATCCGTGCGGGTGCCGCACGCTCAGTAGTGGAAGCAACATTTGAACTGGATGGCAAGGGGATCCAATGGCTGCAAGAGCAAGAGATAGAACCGCTAGATGGGTTGTTCTTAGTCTGTAGCCGAGAACTGACCAATAATGGAGAAAACCGGCGATCGCGTTGGCGATCGCGACTGAATGGCATAGTAGTAAACCGGCAGCAGATGGAGCAATTGCGCTCTCATCTGGTAGAAATCACAGCTCAAGGTCAAACAGTACAGCTGGGGCAACCGGCACTCCAGCGGGAATTGCTGGATGCCTACGGGGGCCCCGCAGTGCTGTCAAGGCGCGATGCGGTGGCCTCTGCCTTTGATGCTTGCCAAAAAGCTTGCCAGACTCTAGAACAGCGGCGGACATCAGAGCAGCTGCGGCTACAAAGAATAGATCAGCTAGAATACCAACTACAGGAACTAACAGCCGCCAACCTAGAGGAGGCCGACGAATTGGAGGTGCTAGAAAAAGAAAGCCAGCGATTAGCTCATAGCGTAGAATTGCAACAGCAGAGCTATCAGGTATATCAAGCAATATACCAAAACGATCGGGACGAGCAGGCAGCAGCAGACTTGCTGGGGAAAGCCGAGAGAATAATGTCCGAGATGATCGGCTACGATCGGGAACTGCAAGGGATTCTAGAAATGGTTTCTCAGGCCCATATTCAAGTGACCGAGGCAGGCAGACAGCTGTTCTCCTATAGCGCGGCCCTGGAAAGCGACCCCCTTCGACTAGAAGAAATCCAAGGGAGAATACAGCAACTCAAGCTGATAGCCCGTAAGTATGGACCCACATTAGCAGAGGCGATCGCCCATACAGCGAGCATTTCGGACGAGCTAGAAGAACTCATGAGTGAGAGTATTACCCTGGAGGAGCTAGAAAAAAGCGTCGCCGGGGCGCTGCTTTACCTGAATGATGCCTGCTCAAAGCTACACATCCAGCGGCGAGCAGCAGCAGATCGATTAGAAACCCATCTAGTAGAACAGCTCAAACCCTTAGCAATGGAAAAAGTCCAGTTTAAGGTAACTTTAAGACCAACTCCCCCCAGCACCACCGGATCCGATCGGGTCGTATTTGAGTTCAGTTCCAACCCAGGAGAACCCTTACAACCCTTAGCAGCAACAGCCTCTGGAGGTGAAATGAGCCGTTTTCTCCTAGCCCTGAAAGCCTGCTTTTCCCAGGTAGACAGTGGTGCTGGTACGCTCCTGTTCGATGAAATAGATGCGGGAGTTTCCGGTCGAGTCGCAGGGGCGATCGCCTCCAAACTGCATCAACTATCTCAACGGCACCAAGTCCTTTGTGTCACCCACCAACCCATTGTGGCAGCCATGGCCGACCATCACTACCACGTCAATAAAGAAGTCATACACCAGCAGACATCGGCAGAACGCACCGTTGTGAGAGTCAAAGAACTCGACAACCAGCAGCGCTGCACCGAACTGGCACAGCTGACTGGGGGACAATCAGCCACTCAAGCCTATGCTTTTGCCGAATCTCTCCTAGCTGAAGCGGCCAAATTGCGTCAAGCGAGCAGTTTAACCCCAGGCAGAGTGTGATGTTTGCCCCCATGAGAGCACCACCAGGCTGCCAACTCCCCCGGGGCGATCGCGCCGCAAGCTCAATTGCATCAACAGTCTGCTCTTGCTAAAACTGGTAAAATACAACACATAAATATGGTTAATAGTCCTCATCAGCATCGTTATTTATCCAGAGCGAGCGAAAATCGCACTATTACCCATGCTCAAATAACTTTTACAGAGTAAACTAAGGAAGAGTCTGTCATCTGTCAGCTCATCCACTCTTGAGAAGTGATAAATTTGTCTATTAATGACATCAATTGACAAATAGCCGTTAATCAAAGCCTTGGTGACATCTATGAAAGCTTCACCTCAGCATCAGCAGACTTTGGACGCCACTGCCACTGTAATAATCGATGATGATACTCCCAAACAGGATAATAACCACCATCACGCTCCCGAAGACCGACAACAGGCAACTGCCACTGTCAGAGAAAGGGACGAGCGTCTGGAAGAAAACACACCTACAAATACAACAGCGCCTCCAAAAGCATCCTCTGGGAGTGCATTAGTCACGGCTAAGGGCAGTTTCTCAGAATTTCTGGCCCCGCTGAAAAAGGACACCTTTAAACAAGTCGTCACCGATGTAGAAGAAAAACTAAAAACGGTCAATCAGACCCTGTCGATGCTGGACAACCTGCTGGACAACCAGGGGTTTGATGCCATTCTGGATGAGATGCTGCGTTCCATCACCCTGAAAACGGGAGAACTGCTCAATACAGATCGCAGCAGTATTTTTCTGTTCGATGAAGAAAAAAATGAACTATTTACTATAGTAGCCAAGGATGACAATGGGAACGCTCTAGAAATTAGAATTCCAGCAGATAAAGGGATTGCCGGAGAAGTGGCCAGCTGGAAAAAGGTAGTCAATATCCCCTATGACTTTTATGACGATCCCCGTTCGGTAGCGGCCAAGGAATTTGACAAAAAAAATAACTACCGCACCTACACGATGCTAGCGATGCCCCTGTTGAATGAGGAAACAGGTGAGTTGGTGGCGGTTGTGCAACTGATTAATAAATTAAAGCATGATAGCGATCCATACGCTGACTTAGCAGAAAAAATAGATATAGAGGGGTTTACATCAGAAGACGAACAAGTATTTAGAGAATTTGCCCCATCCATTCGCCTAATACTGGAGTCCTCTAAGTCATTCTATGCGGCAACCCAGAAACAAAGGGCGGCAGCAGCCCTGATGAACGCGGTAAACTCCCTGTCCAAGAGCAGTTTGGACTTGGAAGACACCCTGAAAAAGGTGATGGATCAGGCCAGGGAACTGATGAATGCCGATCGCAGCACCCTGTGGCTAATAGACCAGGAAAAAGATGAGCTGTGGACGAAAATCCCGATCGCGGGTGAGTTGAGAGAAATCCGCATCCCCAGGACAGCAGGGTTCGCAGGCATGGTGGCCCAATCTCATCAGCATCTGCTGATTCCCTTTGACCTATATGAAGATCCCCGTTCGGAAACTTCCAAACAAACGGATCAGAAGACAGGTTATCGTACTTGCAGCATGCTGTGCATGCCCGTGTTTAACGCTGATGACGAGTTGATCGGGGTGACGCAGTTAATCAACAAGAAGAAACAGGGAGACTACCCGCCCTATGACCCAAAGGATTGGCCCAAAGCCCCGGAACAGTGGAAAGCGAGCTTTAATCGTTCCGACCAAGAATTCATGCAGGCGTTTAACATTCAAGCTGGTGTAGCCCTGCAAAATGCCAAGCTGTTTGCCGAAGTGAAGCAGCAGGAACAAATGCAGAAGGATATCCTGCGGAGCTTGACCAACGGAGTGATCTCCACGGATAAAAAGGGTATCGTCATGGCCGCCAACGAATCGGCCAAAGAATTGCTAGGGTATGACTCCAAGGAGGTCATAGAGGGTAAGTTGATGCGGGATTTGCTGAAACTCAAGGAAGGGGATTTTGGCAAATGGTTCGACGCGGCACTCTCACCCCTAGATGAAAAAGACCGGCAACAGTATTACCCAGATCAAACTTTGTTGTCTAAAGACAACCAACAGCAGAGCATAAATCTGTCGATTAACTCGATGTCCGATGCCAGCGACCCCAGCAAGGTAAACGGGGCCTTGGTGGTCATGGAAGACATCTCCGATGAGAAGCAGGTCAAAAATCTGATGTATCGTTACATGACGCCGGAAGTGGCAGAGGCTTTGCTAGCCAGTGGCGATACGGGCTTGGGGGGCAAGCGCAAGCATGTCTCGGTGCTGTTTTCAGATATTCGCAGCTATACCACATTAACGGAAAAAATGCAAGCCGAAGAAGTGGTGGTGATGCTAAACACCTATTTTGAAGAGATGGTGGACGCGGTGCTGCACTACGGAGGTACTCTAGATAAATATATAGGCGACGCTCTGATGGCCGTGTTTGGTTCGCCAGCACCCCTCAACGATCATGGTTGGTATGCGATCCAAACGGCGATCGCCATGCGCCAGCGATTGGAGAAATTCAATGAGACTCGCATTGCCGAGGGTAAGATGGCGATCAGCATTGGCATCGGCATCCATTCTGATGAAGTCGTAAGTGGTAATATTGGCTCCAGCAAACGCATGGAACTGACTTCTATTGGTGACGGTGTCAATCTGGCCTCTCGTCTGGAAGGAACGAGCAAGCAATATGGCACGGATATAGTCATCAGCGAAAATACTTACAAGCCCTATGCAAGGCGGCTGATAGTCAGGGAGCTGGACTTTATTACGGTGAAGGGAAAAAGCGAACCTGTGAGAATCTATGAACTGGTGGGTATCCAGGCAGGGAGAAGCAAGCTAGCTCGACCGATTTCAAATGCACAGCAGAAGATCATCGATCACTATCACAAAGGGCGCGAGTATTACCTGCAACCGGCACAGGAAAAATTATCCTCAGA
The DNA here is from genome assembly GCA_051439505.1 of Hormoscilla sp. GTDB lineage: Bacteria > Cyanobacteriota > Cyanobacteriia > Cyanobacteriales > Desertifilaceae > Hormoscilla. Next base: position 17,626 of record JBFRWI010000145.1, read on the forward strand.
GGATACGATCTTCCTGTTAGAGCAGCTCGAAGAGATGTCAGAGTCGGAGGTCAAGAACATTTCCTATGATAAGGAGCGGATGTTACGGGAGCTGATAGAGCAGCTGCCATTAGATGAAATCGAGAAAATATTAGGGGCCAACGCCATCGGACGGCTGTCATTAGAGGAACTCAAACAGATACCTTCTGAAGAAGCCCAAGAGTTATTGGCAGCTACGGTGAAAAAACTCACCCCCCGGGAGGTCAAGAAGCTGTTCGCATCTAAACTCAGGCAGTTCTGCGCCAAAGAAGCAGAACAACAGATGTTAGAGGATGAGGCCAAGGAAATGTCGCTACCTCAGATCGCCAAACTGATCGATCTAGCCAAGCAAAAGTTTGAAGCGAAGGCGAAACAGGCGTTTGGGAACGCTCAGGGTGAGTTTCAAGCGGTTTTGAACATCGATCCGAAGAACAAGGCGGCTAAATTACACATACAGCGTTGTATGTTGTTTGAAGACCAACCACCCAATGAAACTTGGGATGGAGTCTGGAAGCTGACGGAAAAATAGTGCTGGCGATCGAGAGGCTGGGTCAGGTCGTTACACAGCAATCGCGTGAATTGATCTGTTTGCGGTCGCTGTGGAAAAACAGCGTATACCAAGAAGGGATGCTCACTCACGGGACTATCTGGGACTTCCAGGCCGTTCATCTGTAGCAATCTTGTTTAAGATGGTAATATAAGCAGATTTAATGAATCTTTTTGGTTCTGGAGTCCGCGGACTGTCGCTGTGGAGTCCGGCTGGATAGCCAGTCCCAAAAAACGGCAGTGCAACTGTAGCCCTTAGATGGGCAGCTGCAAAAAGTTACTCTTTAGTCGGGAAAAGTTACCTAATATCCTAGTCTTAGATATTGAAAACTACTAGCTTGAAAAATGAATGACAATCTGTTGCAGTACGAAGAGAGAGAGTGGGTAGAGCAGGTGATTCAACTGTTGCGGGATATCGCTCGTGCGGGTCTGTCCGATCTGCCTAAACTACCAGAAAATATCTCTATCAGAGCTATACCACTAGCGAAAAAGGCAAAGAGCATCCAAGAGGAAGGTAACGGCCAAAGTGGTGCCGATGCTTGCCAGTCCCCAGAGATGGAGTGGGTAGAGCAGGTGATCTCCCTGTTGAGCGAGCTAAGTCGCATTTCTTTGTCCGATCGCCCCAAGCTACCAGACGCTATATCTCACAAGGCTCTGGAGCTGGCTAAACAGGGACAGAAAATCAAGGAAGCTTCCTTGGGACCGAAAGAGGAAACTGTCTACCAGCCAATAGAGGAAAGAACCCAAAGGACCGATCCATCTCAATCAGAGGCTCTTGGGAAGCAAGATGAGGAAAAACCAATAGAAGACATCCCAGCTGACATAACAGCTAATCCCTCTCAAGCTCCAGGCCAATTGCTGGATCTCCTGGCATCCAGCCTGAAAATAGAATGGGCCAACAGCAAGCATCCTGATGCACCAGAATGGCAGCAATTGATCAATCTGCTGGATATCGCCAAGGGACTTTACCAACGAACCAAGTGACTGGTGACTGGTGACTGGTGACTGGTGACTGGTGACTGGTGATTGGTGACTGGTGACTGGTGACTGGTGGTCAAGATGCAGTGATGTGCCGCAAGTCCTGACCACCAGATCCAGCGATTTATGAAGAGAAAGAGATATAAGGATTAAGAGATATTGAGATTGTGAGCAAAAAGACAAAATAATCGGCAGAGATAATTAAGATGAAAGGTAGAGGTAAGTAACGATCGCGAAAGCCAGTTGGTGCGAACTCCCAGGAGTAATGTTTCTAGAGGTAGGTAGTCAGTGGTCAGGGAGCGGTGGTCAGTGGTCTGGCAGATGAAAAATATAAATTGAAAATTATAATTTGGGATTGGAAGAAAATTTGGAAGAAAAAATTTATCGCTGTTAGATTTAAACGTCTTCCCTTACAATTAGCTTTGGGGTGCCAAGGATATTGATGGGCACCCTGGCTCTGACACGGGTCTGATTTTGCTGTTAGCGAGGAGTAGTAAATTGGATTTATCGCGGATACCAGCCCAACCAAAACCGGGCCTACTGAATGTATTGATCGAAATCACAGCCGGAAGCAAAAATAAGTATGAGTATGATAAGGATATGCAAGCCTTGATCCTAGACCGGGTGCTTTATGCTTCGGTACAATACCCTTACGATTACGGCTTTGTCCCCAATACCCTAGCCGACGATGGTGACCCCCTCGATGGTATGGTGATGATGGATCAGCCCACTTTCCCGGGTTGCATAATAGCGGCGCGGCCCATAGGAATGTTGGAAATGATTGACGGGGGCGATCGGGATGAAAAAATTCTCTGTGTTCCTGTAGATGACCCGCGCTATGCTGGGGTAAAATCCCTCCAAGATGTGGCACCCCATCGGTTGGATGAAATTGCCGAATTTTTCAGAACTTACAAAAATTTAGAGAAGAAAGTTACGGAAATTCTCGGCTGGAAAGATGTATCAGAGGTGATGCCTCTGGTGGAAAAATGTATTAAGGCCGGAAAAAAACAGTAACTGACGGTAGTCTGAGCTAGCTGGGGTGCATACGGTTGCAACTGGCAGCTCAGATAATAAACCATCACACGCAGCATTGCCAAAATCTTCACCCATTACAGCTAAGAAAGTGACGATCGCTCCTGACAAATTTATTGTAGAGTTCTGGGGAGTCCGAGGAGAGATTCCCACCCCAGGCAGGGAGACAGTGCGCTACGGGGGGAATACATCCTGCGTGACAATGCGGGTGGCCGATCAATTCTTGATTTTTGATGCGGGTACCGGTGTGAGAGTGCTGGGAAAGCATCTACTCGGCCAGATGCCTGTGGAAGCCCATCTATTCTTGACTCACTGTCATTGGGACCGGATTCAAGGATTCCCGTTTTTTGTCCCGGGTTTTATTCCGATAAATCGTTTTCACATTTACGGTGCGTCGGCAGCTAATGGGACTTCGATGGAACAGCGCCTGTACGAACAGATGCTGCCGCCCAATTTTCCAGTGCCAATTGGAATTATGGGGTCGGACATGAGGTTTTATCACCTGGAACCTGGGTCCCAACTGGCTTTAGGTGAGGTAAGAATTGAAACGGTCTGCCTCAACCCAACTAATTGTGCTACTGGCTACCGGGTGAGTTGTCAGGGAAATACGGCAGTATACGCTACGGATACATTACTGCGCCCCGATCGCTTAGATAAAGATCTGCTGCATTTAGCTCGGAATGCGGATATACTAATTTACGATGGGACAATAGAGTCGCCAGAAGATCGATTTCAATCCTTTAACAGTGACTGGAAAGATTTTATCTGGAAAACGGGCATCGAAGTGGCAAAGAAGGCAGGGGTCCAGAAGCTAGTTATTTGTCACCACGATCCCGGCCATAACGATCTATTTCTGGAACAAATGGAAGCCAAATTAAAATCAGTCTTTAAGAATGGCTTGCTGGCCCGGGAAGGCATGAGTTTGGAAATAGGAAATGTCCCAATCTCCAATTGTTAGCTGACTGCTGATAGCTGGGGCTGCAACTGTGACGGGTAAAGGGTTTTAACCAACTGTCGGAAATGGCGAATAGGGGGAATCTGAAGCCGAGCGCGGGTGGTGACCAATACCACTTGACGGGTCAATGCTGGAGATGATATGGGATCTTGAGGCTCGGAGGCGATCGCTCTTACTGCCAGTGTGGGGTCAAGGCGTGCCTGTATCAAGGCCGATCGGGGTAACATGGCAATCAATTCTCCTTGCCTGACTACGCTTTGAAAGGGATCAAGGGTATTTAATTCCAAAACTGCCTTGAAGGTAAGATTTTGTCTCAAGAAGGCTTCTTGCACCAGTCGTCGCATACCATAGCCATCCTTAAATACTACTTGTGGTTGGGAGGCTAATAAATTCATTGACAGAAGTTCATGCTGGGCCAGGGGATGATTCGAGGCCATCAATAGCTCAATGGGCTCGGAGAATAGCAGATCTACTACCATCTCGGAACTGACGGTTAAGAAGCGATTTTGCATGACGATCGCCACATCTACCATGCCGTCCTTGAGCACTTTCAGCGCCCGATCGCTCCCCAATGACGTAACTCGCAACTGCACTTCTGGGTAGTCTCAACAAAATGAGAGCAACACTGGCGGTAAAGCGTTGGCGCAGATCGAAGGAATTGCTCCTACACAGAGTTCTGGCTGTTTTCCTAGCTTAAATTGAGCTAATTCGGTAGTAGCAGCATCCCACTCTTGACAGATTTTGCGGGCTCTCTTCAAGAACATTTCTCCCCCGATAGTTAATTTGGCCGAGGATCCCCTATGAAACAGTGGCATTCCCAAGTAATCTTCTAGTCTTTGAATCTGGCGGCTAATGGTCGATTGCGTTACCCCACAATTTTTCGCCGCCTGCTGAAAGTTACCGGTTTCGGCAACAGCCAAAAAAGCTTGTAATTGCTCAACTCGCATGGTTATGTAGCCTGGACTACATCGATTTATTATGACTTTAGCGCAGTCGGAAATAAGTTTTGTACCCGTCGATACAACCGATCGGATAGTTGATGATGAATAGTAATTAGTATTCAAGCCGAGATCACCCGATCGCGCCCAGAGGCTTTAGCCCGGTAAAGTGCGGTATCGGCGGCGGCTATGATTGCCTGTAGGGTAAGACCATGTTCTGGAAAGCAAGCGACGCCAAAGGAACTGGTGATGCTACCCAGCAGCTGACCGTCATGTTCGATTCGCAAAGACTTAATTCCCGATCGCAGCATCTGGGCTCGTTGTATGGTATAATCTAGAGTCGCTTCGGGAATGATGACGATAAACTCCTCACCGCCGTAGCGACAAGCCAAGTCTTTACCGCGAATATTCCGATTCAAAAACCGCCCCACTTCTCGCAGCACGGTATCCCCAGCTTGGTGACCGAAGGTGTCATTAAATCGCTTAAAATGGTCAACATCCAGCAGGATCATTCCTAAAGAATTTTGGGAACCTTTGGCTCTTTCGATTTCCCGTGCAGCGGTTTCTTCCAGGTAACGCCGATTAAACAATCCTGTCAGGGGGTCTTGAATACTCTGGGTGCGCAGGGTTTCCCGCAGTCTCAAGTTCGCCAAGGCCAGGGTAATGTGTTCGGCTACGCTGACTGCTAACCGCTCAGTGTCGGGGGTTAATTGCCCCGACTCTAGGGAACTCAAATATAATAGACCAATTGATTCTCCCTGCATCATCATCGGTAGGCAGCAATGTTGCCGACTATCGGATGACGGGTGCAGATGTTGACAGAGCAATTGTGCGAGTTCTTCATTTGTTCTCTGCTGCTTTTGTCCACACCATCCCTTCAGGACAAACTGCTTTTCCTTGACGATTGGTAAATTGCCCCATGTGGCCACTACTTCAATGAGATTTTTTTCGGCTTCAATGGCAAATACTCCACCCACTAAACCTGGAAACAGAAGCGATATTTTTTGGGCAATGACGGTGTAAGCTTCCGACAAGGTGAAGCAAGCTTGCAGTAACTGAGACAGTTCCGTTAGCAACTGCATCTCGCGGTTGCGCTGTTCTAATTTCTTGACCGAGGTGGTGAGTTGGGAGTTGGCCTGTTGTAATGCTGCTTCCATCCGCTTGCGTTCGGTAATGTCTCGACCGATATAGAGCCGGTTTTTTAAGTCCGCTATGTCACTGTCAATGATGGCACAAGAAAAAGCTACGGAAATTTGTTCTCCGGTTTTTTTCCGACACTGCACTTCTACATATTGCTCTTCTTTGAGATTTTTGCTGACAGTTTGAATCCATTCTGTTTCAGTAATTATCAATGAAATCGGTTGTCTAATTAATTCAGATTCGCTATAGCCAAACATTTCGATAGTCGCTTGATTGACTGTTTTTATATTTCCCGATATATTGGTCACTAATAAAGCATCTGCCATTGACCGGATCAGTTGCTCTATATAAGTTTGATTTGCTGTAATGGTACTCAGTAATAAATTAGCTCGGTTGGAACTTTGGACTAATTTCTGTTTCATTTCCATGGTTTCTGTAACATCATTAAACAAAACAAGCAGCCCTCCTTCTTCATTGTTATTCAGTACCGAGATGTCGAAATATATCGGAGAGTCCCGATCGCCTTTACGAGAAATGCATTGTAATTCAAAACTCATCTGCTGTCCTGACATAACCTCTTGCAGAGACTTTTCTGACCCGAATAGTTCTGGAAAGCCTTCTCTGACATCTTTTCCCAGATCGATTTCTTCAGGTAACTCTGCTAATAGCTTCACTCCCGATGATATTTCCAGGATCCTTAAGTCCCGATCTACTTTTAAGTATTCCATGTCCCGTTGAGATAATAATTTTTGCCACAGGGGGATATTCATTGTCAGTTCAGGGGAGTTCTATCAGTCTCTGAGCTAAGGTTTCAAAAATTAGGTCCACGTCTTGGCCTGTTTTGGCAGAGGTTGCATAGGTGGCTAAGACTTGCTGCTGGTCCTTAAACTGGATTCTGTCAAGCAATTCGGCAACTTCCAAGGGGTCAAATAGGTCTGCCTTGTTCAATGATACAATAATTAACCCTTCAGGATTAATTGATAAAAAGCGCTGAATATGATCTGCTAGCCCCTCCAGAGTTTCTCTACGACTAAGATCGGCAACTATTACGGCTCCCATTGCTCCTTGCAAATAGGTTGGGACGATCGCCTGAAATTTGGTACTGCCTTCTAAATCCCAGATTAGCATGCGGACGTTCACTTGTGGTAATTCCAGTGTCTTGCGGGAAATTTTTACCCCGACGTTGGACAGATATTCGTCGCTGAACTGACGTTCGACAAAGCGGCGAATTAGGCTAGTTTTGCCGACCCCGTAGTCGCCTACTAAGCAGATTTTTTGTGTTATTGTTTCCATGATTATGCTCCCGTTGCTCCCGGCGCGATCGGATCGACGATCGCAATTATAGCATGGGTGAGTCCGAATCTACTTTATTTATCTCTCAGGGGGGAGCGAAAGATCTATAATTGCCGATTTAACTCCGGGTATTTGCTGTAATGCTTGGACGATATTCTCGGCCTCAGTTCTGTTCGCTACAACTCCGGTTACCGTTACTTGTCCGTCTGCATAGTTAGTGGTAATGGCAATGCCATCTATCTGATTGAGCAGGAGCGTGATTCGATGCAGTTCCGCTGCTGTTTGCTTCGCATCTGGCGGTACTTCCACGGCCAAGAGCTGATTTTCTAACTCTCGGGTGGGTGCAGCTGCCCTGGCGATCGCTTCTGCTTGTCTGCGCAGATCCTCAGAAGGCACCCTTCCTTTTAGCTTCAGGTTGCTCCTATTCACTTCCACATCCAGACGATAAACTGATAAGGATGGCGCCGCTGCTAAGGCATCGGCAACTTGGGCCTCAAGACGGCGATCGACTCCATTGCGATATTGATGAATTCCCCAAGGGAGGGCAATTAATGCTGCTAGGGCCAATCCGATCGCCTTGAGTACAGGAGACTGTTGAGGCCCTACCTTTGACTCCTTACTTATAACTAACTCTTGAAGTTGCTGATGCAATTGCTGGGGTATTGTCTCTGCTTTCCCCTTAAATTCCTCTATGGATTGACCGTAATTCAGGAGGATTTCGGATAATGTTTGCCGCATTTTCTGAATAAATTGCTTGGATTCTTCTCCCTCAATTACTACTGCTAGATAGCAGGAACCCGCTACTTCTAGGATTATTTTGTCATTGCCATAGTTGATCTCATCTATTTCCGAGTCTTTGCCTGACTGAGCGAAATATTCTCCGACAAAGCTGCGGATCGCTGTTAGCATTCCTGCCACTAGATCTGATTCTAGTCGCGGACCTTCTGGCTGTTGCACTTCGGATATTACTATACCAGACGCTTTGTGTATCAAGAAGATGGCCCGGGTACTAAATGAAATCTCCTCGGCCAGCATTAGTTCTGCTTCGGAGACTCCTTGCAGTTTGGCCCGGATCTTCCTTTCTATCCCTTTTAGGGTTAAGGCATTTTCGATCTTCCGATTGATGTCCCGAATTGTTTCGCCGATGTATTTGCCGATTGTATTCCCTATTATCGGATACAGGGCATCTATCATCGCCGTCCGCTCCAGTTTGATCTGCTTTTTCACCGCTGTTGCTATTTCTGGCGCGATCGCATTTGCCACTTCTTCTGGAGCCGCTTTCATCTGTTGGGTAATTGCTGGCGATATTACTGGCGCGATCGCTGCACTCATGGACTCTTTATCCTGTAGGATCTTATTCTGAATCATTTCATCGATCAGGGGCGACAGGGCTTTCACCATTGCGTCGCGATCTAACCGATTTTGTTCTTGCACTGCGCTGGCTATTTCTGGCGCGATCGCCTGGGCTATTTCCAGCGGCGATTCTTTGATATATTCTGATATTGCTCTGCTAACTATCGGTACTATTGACGCTTCCATTTCCTCCTTGTTTTCCCTCGTTCTGCCCGACATCGCTTTCCCTATTGCTGGGGCGATCGCCTCACTCATTTCCTGTTTCATCTGCTGTAGATTTTCCTTTATCCTTGCTTCTACTAGCATAGCGATCTTCTTTTTGAGGCCCTTCATCTCCTCTGCTACCTGGTTTGACAGCATCTCCTGCCAAAGCGGCTCCATACTCCTTTTTATCTCTTCTCGATCGTTAATCTTCTGCTCGATTCTGGCAAGGTTTTGTTGGATTTTTTCAATTTCTTCCTCCCAGGCAAATATTTCCTGCGGGACCAGAAGCTGTTGTAGCTGTTCGAGAGGAGTAACAATATCGTTTCTTTTCTGCTGAGAATTACGCATATCTGCTATTGCCTCGCCTATACGCTGCCCTTACATTTAAGTTTTTTTCAACTGCCTCAGCTTAATAGCCCCAGGGCCCCTCAGGGATGCTGACTGCTGACTGGGCCTCGCGATCTGCTGACATTGTTTTCACCTGAGCGATGATAACATATTATAGATGTTATCATCCAGAAAAGCTGATGCTACCCTGGAAGCTATGGTTACGGAGATCGGCCTGTTTGGGATACCGGTGGGGGCGATCGCCACGAACTGATGGTGCAATTAACCACACATGATTAACCTTTCAGCAGATAATTATTGACCGTTTTCACCGGAGACGATCGGATAAAAGACTACGGCCCTTCTCAACCAGAGTGGCCCATTCGTATCTACATCTAAAGGGGCATGGGTTTTCCCAACTGCTTCGGTGCGTTTGGGATCGATGCCTTGAGTCTCTAGGATATTTTTCACGGCCAAGGCCCGCCGCTCTGCTAATTGTTGATTTTCTCCAGAATCCTTGATATTATCTATATAACCGACGATCCGTAAATGCATTTGGGGATATCGCATCATCAATTCCTTGATGGGGGCGATTTTTATATTTACATCCACGGGTCTGATCTTTGCAGAACCTTTGGTAAAGTAAAGCCTGGTGGTAATTGTCAGCGGTTTTACTTGAATGGTGTTGGCGATCGACTTAACTCCGGGTATTTGCTCAAATGCCTGGGTAATTTTATGGGCATCATTTTTCTGAATTACAACTCCATTTACTATAACTTTACCTGCTTGATATTCAGCGCTAATGTCAATAGCATCCATCTGATTGAGAGTGGCGGCGACTCTACGCACTTCCTGTTCTACCTCTACTGGATCTGGAGGAATTTCCACAGCGATGATGTTATTTTCTAATTCTAAGTTGCCAGCAGCTTCCCGGGCGATTTTTTCAGCTTTTTTTTGCAAATACTCCGAAGGCACCCGTCCTGTTAGTTTCAGCTTGCCGCGATCCACCTCGACATCTAGACGATAAATTGATAAGGATGGCGCTGCTGCTAAGGCATCGCTAACTTGGGCCGCAAGGCGGCGATCGACTCGATGGCGATGCCAATGCATTCCCCAGGGCACAGTAATTAATCCTGCTATGACTAAACTGAGGGTCAGGACTGTCCAAGGATATTTTTTACGTTTTGTTAAGCCCGGGTCTGTTGACATTAACCCTTCTAGGAGTTTGTGTACTTGCTGAGGGATGCTATCGGGGTCTCCTTCATAGGTCTGAATGGGTTTACTGTAATTTTGCAGGATCTCGGAGAATGTTTTCCGCATTTTCTCATAGAAAAAACTAGATGGTTCTCCATCAATAACTACTGCTAGGTAGCAGTATCCTGCCATTTCCAAGATGATTTTGTTCTTGCCATAGTTAATCTCATCGATCTCCGATACCCGATCGGACTGGGGTAGATATTCGCTGACAAAACTGCGGATCGCTGTTAGCATTCCCGCTACCATCTCTGCTTCTAGTCTCTCCTGGAGTCCCGGTTGAATATCTGAGATAATCAGACCTGATGTTTTTTCAATTAGGAAGATGGCGCGGATGGTAAAGGGCATTTTCTCAGATAGTAGCAGTTCCGCTGCGGAGACTCCCTTAAGTCTGGCTCTAAACTGGCGCCAAATTGTCTTTGGCGTTAAGGCATTTTCGATATTTTCGTTGATTTCACGAATCGTTTCGGCGATGTATTTGCTAATGGTACTGCCTATTACTGGATAGAGGGCGTCGGCCATTGCTGGGTACTCTAGTCTGATCTGCTCTTTGATCGCTGCTGCAATTTCTGGCGCGATCGCCATCGCCACTTCTTCGGGTACTTCTTTAATTCTTTGGGAAATTGCTGGTGATATTACTGGGGATATCGCTGCACTCATGGACAGTTTATCCTCTTGCGTCCTGCTCTCAATCATTCTATCTATCACCGGCGACAGCGCTTTCACGATCTCTTCTCGATCGACCCGATTTTTTTCTCCCACAACCTTAAATATCTCCGGGGCGATCGCCTGCACTACTTCTCTCGGATCTGCTTTGATATAGTCGGCAATTCCATCTCTTAAAACTGGCGATAGGGCCACATCCATTGATTGTTTATCTGATTGGATGCTCTGCCGGATTGTTTCTGCTATCATGGGAGAAAGTGCTGTTATCATCCCTGCGGAATCTATCTCGTTTTGCTGTTCGACGGCCCAGGCCAGTTTTGGGGCGATCGCCTCTGCTAGTTGTTCTGGAGAGTTGTTGATATATTCGGTAATTGCCCCAGCAAGCAATTCCTTCACTGACCCATCTACCGCTCGCTCTATATCGGCAATTTTGCTATCTATGACTGACTCGACGCTGGGGGTAATGGCATTCACCATCGCTTCTTTGTCCAAGCGGGTTTGTGCCGCGATCGCCTGGGCCAGTTCCGGGGCGATCGCGCTGGCGAGTTCTGCGGGCGAGTTGCTGATATATTCGGAAATGGCGGGATTGAATAATTCTGCGATCTCCCGCTCGATCTCCTGCTTGAGTTCGGGAGTTTTATATTTGATAATTAACTCGATGCTGGGCAGTAATACTCTGACCATCTCTTTCTTATTCAGGCGCGTTTGCTCTTTAATTGCGCTTGCTAGTTCCGGGGCGATCGCCTGGGCCAGTTCCCCAGGAGAATTGCTGATATATTGGGAAATTGCTGCTTTCAGCACCGGGGATAGTGCTGCATCCATTGACTGCTTGTCTTCCGAGATGCTTTGAGCGATCGCTTCTGCTATCATGGGAGCAATAGCTGTTACCATCGCCTCCGAGTCTAGTTGATGCTGCTGAGTAATTGTCTGGGCCAGATGAGGGGCGATCGCGCCAGCGATCTCTGCGGGGGAGTTGCTGATATATTGGGAAATTGCTTCTTTGAGCACCGGGGATAGTGCTGCATCCATTGACTGCTGGTCTTCCGAGATGCTTTGAGCGATCGCTCCTGCGATCGTGGGAGCAATAGCTGTTACCATTGCCTCCGAGTCCAGTTGATGCTGCTGAGTAATGGTCTGGGCCAGATGAGGGGCGATCGCGCCAGCGATCTCTGTCGGTGAGTTGCTGATATATTTAGCAATTTCCTGCTTGAGAAAGTCTGACAGCGACCGATCGATTAACGCTTTCGCTTGGCTTATTTTCTCATCTATGACGGTCTCGATAATTGGGGCCAGGGCCTTCACTATTCCTTCCCAGTCGAGGCGCGTTTGCTCCGAGATCGCTTTGGCAATTTCTGGAGCGATCGCCAGGGCAATTTCTGACGGGGCTTCCCTGATATTAATTTTAATTGCTTCTCCTAATAAAGGCGCGATCGCTGCACTCATAGCCTCCTTATCATTCTCGGTCTTTTTCTCAATGACCCGATCGATGACGAAAGCAAACACCTGAATGATTTCTTCTGAAGCTAGCTGACGAGTAATAGTGTGCAGGATCAGAGGCACCAAGCTCTTTCTTATCTCAATTGGATCGGGAATTCTCTGTTCGATCTCTCCTACTCTCTGTTCCAACTGATCGATTTGCGATTTTGGTTCCGAAAGTTCATTCGGTAGCAGTAACTGTCGCAACTGATTTAGTGCATCATCCTCTTGCTGCGCTTTTGCCCCATCTAGCTGGCTATCTTTTCTCCACGCCCTGCTCTCCTGGACAGAATGAACCATACTGCCGATCGACCAATTTCCTAGCTCTGGCATCTGGCTGGATTTGCCCGGATCTGATTCTTGGTTATAATTATGTCTGGACATTTTCTCAACCTGTAGATTTCCCTGATATTTAAATCATACGACCTTAGCAAAATTGCTTGCGATCGCTTGATTCCGACCTCCGCTTACCAGCTTTTGCTAAAATGTACGACTATTTATAATATAACATCTCTCCTTGGCGATGTCAATGGGAACGGAGAGGATGTTGTCAATTTTCAACTGTCAGGTAAATTCAAATAATCAACAATTAGCCAGAATGCAGTGATGAATACTGACGATACCTGGGCCAGACAATCGGCAGACAAGCTGACTTACCGATCGCCGAATCGATCACTATTGCAGCGCGGCAGAAATAATCCACCAGCCGGATAGTGCCTCAAAGCCTTGCTCCAAAAGCATTTTGAATGAGAGAATGAGAGAATGAGAGAATTCCGCGCAGCGGCACTACCCTTCCTCTGGACGAATTGGTAGCCCGTATCGCAACTATCATTTCCAACTCTTCGGTATTGGCATTCCGCCCAAAATTATTGAACAATATACTGATTATACTTAAATATTCTGTAACTAAATATATAGCATTAATAAATTCGGCCTTGCACAACAACGGGATGATTCCGGTTGCGGGCTTGCTAGCAGCCGGAATCATCGGTGGAGTTGTGCAACGCCAATTATTCTAATTCCGAAGGGGGTGTGGTCACAAGTAGTTGCATAAGGATCCCCCCCCAACCCCCCCCTTCGGAAGGGGGGGGCTGTCTTCGCCCCCCTTTCTAAGGGGGGTTTGGGGGGATCGGTGCGACCGGGAGGGCCGCCCGAACGATCAACTGTTTTTGACCACACCCTTCCGAAGGTAGATTAGCGATCGGGGATTATTTGCGATCCGATCGAACTCTTGGTCAAGTTTGGGCCTCTGCTACTCCAAACGGGATTTCCAATAACCCGGTTCTCAGTGAAGATGCATTACTGCCAAGATGATTATGTTCTGACATCGCCCTCAATAACAGGATAGCGATTCGGCGATTCCTTTTTTGATTTCATCTCGTCGCCGTCTTGCCTCCGTCAGCCAAACCTTTTGAGTATTTTCATTTACATCCACCTCAATACTGGCTAATAGTTTATCTACTAGCTGTATTCTCAGATTCTTAGGCAAAGATAAGGCTTCCTGAGTAATTTTATCGACTGTTATCATAGGACGTAGGACAGGCGTCTGGCCTGTCCGAATAGTTCGAGATCGAGAAGTCACCAAACCCAGTTTTTCCCCAAAACCGGGTTTGGTGACTATTTTAGTAGATCACCGCGCCTGGTCCTTCAGAGATGCCAGTATCCGGTATTTCCGTGTCTCCGGCCCACTCCGAACCATCAAATATATTGCACCACAGCCACCCACTATCCTCTCGGCCTTGATGGAATACGTGTATTTGGTCGTTGTATACTACTGCTGATGGACCAGCCGTGATTCCCGTGTCGGGCACCTTTTTGTCTCCCGCCCACTCCGAACCATCAAACACGTTGCACCACAGCCACCCATTATCGCCTCGGCCTTCGTGGAACACGTATATTTGGTCGTTGTATACCACTGCTGCGGGATCGTCCGTCAGACCCGTGCGCTTTACCTCCGTGTCTCCAGCCCATTCTTCACCATCAAACACGTTGTACCACAGCCAGCCGCTATCTCCTCGCCCCTGATGGAACACGTATATTTTGTCGTTGTATACCACTGCTGATGGACTAGAGGTTATCCCTGTTTTGGGTACCTTTTGGTCTCCTGCCCATTCTTCACCATCAAACACGTTGTACCACAGCCAGCCACTATCTCCTCGACCCTGGTGGAACACGTAGATTTTGTCGTTGTATACCACTGCTGATGGTCCAGCGGTCATACCTGTTTTGGGTACCTCTTGGTCTCCTGCCCACTCGGAACCATCATACACATTGTACCAGAGCCAGCCACTATCTCCTCGGCCCTGGTGGAATACATATAATTGGTCGTTGTATACCACTGCTGATGGATCTCCGGTCATCCCCGTGTTGGGTACCTTTTGGTCTCCGGTCCACTCGGAACCATCAAAGGCATTGCCCCACAGCCATCCGCTATCTCCTCGACTCTGATGGAATACAAATATGTTGCTCATTATCTATCAATTCCCTCCAGCTAATGGTTGATATCCAACTTTTCTCACACTGCGATCGGGCAGTTTTGGCCGCCAACTCACTTCAACCCGCAACCACTATATTTTGCTGCTGCTGGCCAACTATGAGGGCGGCTCCTACCATTATTAATCCTGAGGTCGTTCTTGCCAATCTCCTCACAGAAACTCCCAAATATACTCTGCTTGTATAGTTTGGGAATTCCTGATATTTCACGACCAAATCTTCTTAGTATACGACCGCCCCTGGTCCTTCAGAGATGCCCGTGTTTGGTATTTCCGTGTCCCCGGCCCACTCCGAACCATCAAATATATTGCACCACAGCCAGCCACTATCATCTCGGCCTTGGTGGAACACGTGTATTTGGTCGTTGTATACCACTGCTGATGGTCCTGCTGTTATCCCCGTGTCCGGAACCTTTTGGTCTCCCGCCCACTCCGAACCATCAAACACGTTGCACCACAGCCACCCATGATCGCCTCGGCCCTCGTGGAACACGTATATTTGGTCGTTGTATACCACTGCTGCGGGATCGTCTGTCAGACCCGTGGCCTTTACCTCCGTGTCTCCGGCCCATTCTTCACCATCAAACACGTTGCACCACAGCCAGCCGCTATCTCCTCGCCCCTGATGGAACACGTATATTTTGTCGTTATATACCACTGCTGATGGACTAGAGGTAATTCCCGTATCGGGGACCTTTTGGTCTCCCGCCCATTCCGAACCATCAAACACATTGTACCACAGCCAGCCACTATCTCCTCGCCCCTGATGGAACACATAAAGAAGGCCGTTGTATACCACTGCTGATGGTCCAGCGGTGAGTCCCGTGTTGGGTACCTCTTGGTCCCCGGCCCACTCCGAACCATTATACACGTTGCACCAGAGCCACCCGCTATCTCCTCGGCCCTGGTGGAACACGTATATGTTGTCGTTGTATACTACTGCTGATGGATCTCCGGTCATCCCCGTGTTGGGTACCTCTTGGTCTCCAGTCCACTCGGAACCATCAAAGGCATTGCCCCACAGCCATCCGCTATCTCCGCGACCCTGATGAAACACGACTATGTTGCTCATTATTTATTAATTACCTCCACCTATTGGCTGATATGAAACTCATTCTCGATCGGAGTAACTGTTTTACATCACCATTACACAGATCGCTCCTGCCGTCTAACTCCAGTCATCATGAAATTATTTTTCACCTGTTCTCTAACACACCGTTAGGGCAGCTTTTGTCGCCAACCCCTTGCCGCCTGCAACTGTTAATTCTGCTGCTGGGGGTTACTGGGGATCGCGACTCCTACCATTATTGTGAACCATGATTTTCTTCATGTCAATAGGTGAAACTACTCATTCTACCTTCTATCTGGACAGCTACCCCGAACGTAATTCCCGGAGATCCCCTTACAGTCTGTTATTCTGTGAAATTTAATTTTACTGGGGCCCGATCGCCCGTCCGTCCGATGCCATTTCTATTAACTTGAGGGGATAATCCTCATGGGCATAACTTAACATATATTCTGAATATTATATCCGAGGAAATTATTTCTGTCAAGGGCAGGTTATACTTTTTTTCAGGACTTAACTTGACTCTGCCCCGGGGTCTCCTCAAACAGCATCCCCAAAGGCCAGTGAGAGCAAAATGGCCACTTGACAAGATCTGCCGGTGACGACCTAGCTCAATTTTGTCGGGTCCTCACTCAGTCCGGCCTCAGTACATTTACTCTGGCCACGGATTTGACTCCGGCCTGGGAGGGACTTTTTCCGGCCTGAGAGTGACTCAGATCGCCCTTGGCAATTGTGTTTCAAGTCAAAGCGAAACTTTTTGCCGCCAGAGAGAAACTGAGTTACTTCCGGGAATAACTCAGTTTCTCTTGAGAAGAACTGAGTCCCTCCCAAGAGGAACTCAGTTTCTCCCGGGAGGAAACGGTTACTCCCGGGGAGAACTCAGTCCCTCGCGGGCAGAATTCAGTCCCTCTCGGGCAGGACTGAGTTATTCCATGATAAAATATCTCTATAGTTAAGGGGCGATCGCATTGGCAGCGACCTTTTCAGCCAACGCTGAAAAGGGAGAAAGCCCTTTGGAGGCGGCATTTTGTCCCGCCAGAGCAACTACCGGGCATCAGGGTCAGTATGTTTACCTTATCAATCGCGAAGAGGATATCTCCATGGCCGACTATATTCCTTCCCCTGACAGTGATTTCAACAACTGGCAAATAAATTTCGTTAACTACCAGCAAGCCAATAAAGCCGAACTTAACGTCAGCGACGAGGAGATTTCCACTCTCGTCGCCGCTCAATCTCGCTGGGAAACTTCCTACGAAGCTCATCTCAATGCCCAAGCAGCGGCCCAAAGCGCCCGTCAGCAAAAAGACTCGGACCGCCAAGCTTGGGAAAACGCCATCCGCAACCAAGTCCGCAAACTGCAAGCTAGCGACACCACCACTAACGGCCAGCGTGCTGCCCTCGGCATCACGATCCCGGAAAGCCACCGCACTCCCGCTAGCGTCCCCACGACGCGCCCGGTTGTGATTATCGCTGAAAGCAAACCCTTGAGTCACACGGTGCGTTTCTTTGACGAAACCACTCCTAACCGTCGGGCTAAACCTGCTGGTGTCATGGGGGCGGAAGTTTGGGTGAAGATCGGGGACGCACCGCCGACGAATACGGATGAGTTGAAATTTATCGGCCTCGATACCCGCACTCCCTATGTATCGGAATTTGATAGCGAAGATGGGGGCAAAACTGCCTACTATCGGTTGCGCTGGGTCAACCCGAAAGGAAAGCCAGGGCCCTGGAGCGAAATCGTGGGTGCCCCGATTATGCCATAGAAAGATATGTTTGTAGTAAGCACTTTAGTGCTTTAGGAGCGTAAGGACTAAAGTCCTTACTACGAACCGGCGCGATCGCCTATAATCGGAGAAGAGTGGCCCATTTCGACCCCAGTCAGATCGATATCCAGCAGTTCTCTCTCTTCGCTGTCAGCCCGCCGGGGGTTCAAACCCTAAGGCTTTTAGCTAAAGTCGGTTAAAACTGATATCTTGCACCATTGTCAATTAGCCCGATAGCCCGCCGTGGGTTCAAACCCACGGCTAACAGATGAAGTGGGTTAAAACCCACTGGGAGCTTTATCGGGAGGGCATTTGGTCAACTTTTTACCCTCATTCCCGGGCTCCGCCTGGGAACGAGTTATTGAGGCTCCGCCTCTAGTTGAAAGTGGTGCAAGATATGAGTTAAAACCGACTAATAATATAATGTTAAACTAATAGTAGCTAAGTAGCTAGACAGTGCGAAATTATTTAAATAACTCTTGTCTGCTAAGGGTTTCAGCGATCTAAAGGCGAGAGGACAAAATTACTCACTTGAACTTGCGCTATGATAACTGCGATCGCGATAGAAGGATTCAAAACTTTAGCAAAAGTTAGCTTAACTCTGGGAAACCTCAATTTCTTGAGCGGCACCAATGCTAGCGGTAAGTCTAACTTTTTTGATGGCCTGCGAGTCTTGCAGGGTATCGGTTATGGATTAACAATAGATGAAATATTCAATGGCAAACCCAAGAGAGTCCATAATATAATAGCAACAACCAAAGCACCTGCGATCGTCCATAGCCAACTCCAAGGGGACTTGCCAAAAACAGCCAACGCCCATAATATTGAAAGCAGAGATGTGCTCGTTACTGTCAATATTGCCAATAATTGCGAGGCTGTTATATAAAATACTATGAGCGTTGGCATACCCACAGCGGCTGCAAAAATTGCAATAAATGACAACAGGTATATAATCGATTTTAATCGCTCTTGTTCTTCTAGTTGATTTGTCTGAGGTACAACCTCCAATTTTTCTAATATCTGTAATAACTCTTCCTTTTCGGAAACGGATAAAATCTCTACTAGCGATGACCGTTGAGTCAGGATTTTATTTGTCAGTTCCCGAAATTTTATTTCTTCTTCCTGCGTGAATAGCGATGACTGTTGAGTCAGGATTTTATTTGTCAGTTCCCGAAATTTTATTTCTTCTTCCCGCGTTAAAATTGTATCAGTATTGTTTTGGGTTTCCATCATACTACTCCGGATATTAAATAACTGCACAAAATTGCCAACAACGAGCAACCTATTGAAGCAATTGCCAAAAATTGTAGATCTATCTCCTCTTCTTCTTGTCTCAATTTTACGTAATTACCTATGCTAAATAAAGCACTGGAAACTAGAATATTGATAAGCAGCAAACTGAAACATACGCTTTCTAAATCATTATTTGGGCTCCCCTGAAAAAATCTTAGACTAATTGATGAACCAGAAAGGGTACTAGAGAAAATAAATAATTTTCCATCTTTTAATACCTGATACCATTCCTCACTAATATTCAATAGTTTCAGGAGCGTTAAGTTAATCACTATTGGCATAAGAGGTAAAACTACATGGCTAAAAATCCAGAAATAAACTTCCATGATACATTTTACTTATATTTACTCGTCGCTAACCCGGCGATAAAAGCTCCCAAAATTGTCCCAGTCCACAAACCAGTAGTGCTTCCTTGCCATAGCGCCGTTGGCTTTACTAAACTGTCGCAGATGATATTCAATCCCCCCCATTTATTGTAGCAGGACTGGGTGCGATAGAATGTACTTACTTGGGAGCCCAGCCACATCCCAAATATTCCCGAACTTAGAGCGACAAAGGTGCAGATAATCGTTCTTTTGCCTTCATTGTTCATGATGATTGTTAATGGTTCATTGTTAATGGTTCATTGTTCATAACTGTAGTTACAAACAATGAACCCAAACACCCGATCGCCTCAACCGGTATTGCGCATGCCAGCGGCGATGCCGTTAATCGTCAACAAGGCCCCCCGCAGCAACTCCGACTTGCTGTAACGGGAAATCACTCCCGAGGCGGCATTATTTTGATGCTGGCGCAGGCGCTTCAGCAGGGATACCTGCAAGAACCCTAGGGGCACGATCGTCCCATTCCGCAACTGCACCGATCGCTGTAGTCCGGGGTCTCCATCCAACAGTCGTTCGTGCTCTGTAATTTTCAACACCAAATCCCGGGTGAGATCGTATTCCCCTAAGATTTGCTCGAACAACCGTTCAAAGCGGGGCAAATCTGCTGGTGGGGATAATTCCCGCAAGTAATATTTGGCAATTTGCATGTCCACCTTTGCCAAGGTCATCTCCACCTTCGAGATCGCCATTTTGAAAAATGGCCATTTATCATAGAAACAGCGCATTAACTTCAAATGTCCCTCGGGAGACTGTTGCAAAAAGTCTTGCAAGGCCGTGCCCACTCCATACCAACTGGGCAGCAGATAGCGGGCCTGCGTCCAGCTAAATACCCAGGGGATCGCCCGCAGACCCGATAAACCCTTCTTCGCGCCCCCGCTGCGACGGGCGGGACGAGATGAGATTTGCAGTTGACTGATTTCTTGAATTGGCGTGGCGTGATGGAAGAAGTCGATGAAATCTGGCTCCTCGTAGATTAAGGCCCGGTAATGCGATCGGGCCTTGGTGGCCAACTCTTCCATGATTTCGTTCCAAGGTTGAATATCATCAAACCCGCTGCCCAACAGGCTAGCTTGCACCACCGCCGAGGCGATATTTTCCAGGTTGTATAGTGCCAACTCCGGTAAGGAGTATTTTGAGGCTAACACTTCTCCCTGTTCCGTGATTTTGATCCGTCCCGAGATGCTGCGGCCCGGTTGGGCGAGAATCGCTTCGTAGGCCGGTCCGCCGCCCCGACCTACCGAACCGCCCCGCCCGTGAAAGATCCGCAAGGCCACGCCGTATTGGTCTGCCACATCTTGCAAAGCTTTCTGGGCCTTCTGGATTTCCCAGTTGCTGCTTAAGAAGCCCGAATCTTTATTACTGTCCGAGTAGCCCAACATCACCTCTTGCACGATTACCCGCTTTTCCCCCTCGATCGCGGAGTAGCCTCCCGCGATCGCTGCTATATAGAAGGGCATATCGAACAGAGATTTCATAATCCCCGGTGCATTCTTCAAATCTTCCACCGTTTCAAATAGGGGCACCACTTGGATGCTGGCCACCCCCGTGACTGGGTCGTACAGACCCGCTTCCTTTGCTAACAGCAACACCTCCAGGATGTCGCTGACATCATTGCTCATGCTAATGATGTAGGTTTGGCTGATTTCCTTGCCAAACTCCTCTTGCAACTGGCGCAACATCCGTACCGTGGCGATCGTTTCGCTAGTTGCTTCTGAGAACGGCAGTTCTGCTGAAATTAATGGCCGGCGGGTTTGCAGTTCCGTCACCAACCAATTTACCCGTTCGGGTTCTGAAAGTTCCTCGTAGGGGCAGGGCAAAACTTGCATGTATGCTGCCACCTCGTTCAGGGCCGCACTGTGCCGCGAACTCTCCTGACGAATATCCAGATGGGCTAAATTGAACCCATATATTTCCACCTGACAGATCACTTCCTCTAGCTGCCGACAATTTAAATTTGTCTCCAGAAGCGATCGCTCGATCACCCGCAACTCTGCTAGAAACTCATCGGCATTTTCATAGCCATCTGCATCCCCCGATATTTCTGACAGCTGCGGTTCTGACTGGAGGTGAGATTTTCCCACCCTGCCCGTTTCCGTCCTTTTGCGAGCATTGCTTTTCTGGGTATTTTCCAACCGCTTGAGGATATAGGACAGCTTTAAGCGATAGGGTTCTTGCCGATAGCGAATTGCCAGTTCCTCGTATACCTTTGGCAAGCGCTGATGATCCTGTTCCAAAGACTCCAACAGTTCTGGCAACACCTCGCTCCAATGCTGCGACAGACTCAAGATATCGATCAATTGCCGCACCGACTGAATGTATTTTTCCAGCACCAGATGTCGCTGATAGCACGCTGTTTGCCAGGTAACATCTGGCGTCACCGACGGGTTGCCGTCCCTGTCTGACCCCACCCAAGAACCAAACTTGCAGAAATTCGACTTGGGCGGTTCCAGGTAAGGAAAAGTCCCCTTTAATGCTAACTTAAACCGTTGATGTAGTTTGGGAATCACGTCAAATAGCACTTCCTGGAAGTAATGCAGCGTATAGTCTACTTCATCGAGGACTGTCGGTTTGAACTGATGCAGCTCATCCGTGCGCCACCACAGGCGAATTTCTTCTGTCAGCTTCTCCAGCAACTCCCCTGCTTCCCCAGACTTTCCGGATGTCATTACCGCAGTCTGGCCCTCTGGACGTCCGATCGTCCCTTCTTCTAACTCATCCAACCGCTGTAAAATTTTCGCGATCCGGCGCTGCTTATCCCGGATCGTGTGGCGGACTATTTCTGTCGGGTGTGCCGTGAACACTAACCGAATATCCAACTTGTCAATCAAATTCTGGATCTGACCCGGTGGCACGTTCAACTCCCGCAATTTGGGCAGCAGTGCGTGAAAATTGCGCAGATCTCGCCGCTTCCCTCCTTCCGATTCTGATATGCTTTTTTCCAGTAGGCTTGCCTGGAACTTGCTCGTGCCGGCTTTTCCCCCCACCTCAACTGCATTTGTCCCGCTTTTCTTGCTGCCATTACCCGACGATCCGACTTCATCATCCTCCTTGACGATTTCTGCCCGATACTCTTGCTGTTGTCCCCGCTGGGTGTAATGCTGTTCTACTATATTTATCAGCTGAAAGTAAAGGGCAAAACCCCGCGTCGCCCGGATGGCTTCGTTGAAGTCCAGATTTTCGATCAACTGTTGCTCTTGGGAGCCAATTTTTCCCTCACCGTTGAATAAATTTGTCGGGGCCTGCCCTTCTGGAGAACTCATGGCCCGCATTGATGTCAGCAAGTTGATCAATTCTCGACCGCACTCTTGCTCTAACACCGACTCCCACATTTGTTCCACCACTTTCAGGCGATGGCGCAGCAAGATTTCCGACTTCCAATTTGCTGTCATTTCTTCCGATTCTCTAGCTGCGACACCCTCGCCCTTCGCTGCTGCTTTTTCTATACCGGTGCTAATTTCTTGATTGTAGACTGTTGAACTCATAAGCTTTTCCGTGCTCCTTTTCTCTGATGCATCCGATTGTATACTTCTTTCAATTCCGATTACCTTTTGCTAGTTTCCTCCTTTCCCTTCCTACTGCTGCAAATTTTATCTTTTCTTCCATTTTTCAATCTTTTCGGCCATCGTTCTTGACTTTTCGGTGCAAGAGGCGATCTACACCTCTTAACCGGACAATAGCACTCGATCCCCTCACGCTCTACTTGCGGCGAGTCGAACGCCGTCGTGGAGTCCTGGAGCGGATGGTTTGAGGAAGTAACGAACTATCGGCATGGCACACAATAATAGGATATTATATCAAATAACTTGATTTTTGGGACCGACTGAACTGAAAAATCTGGCTGTCAGCGCACAGCCCGATTTTTCCACCAACGGTACCCCTCAAGGGTCCGGCTACACTAACCTTCGCCCGCCTGCGCGGGCTAGAGTAGATGGGTTATCGTTGCACCCTAGATCTCAATAGAGGGTAGATTGACGACCGATTATGTTCGCTGTTAACTTTTTGCTGGGGAATTTTCCAACTGTTCGCGATTCAGCAGGGGCAGGCGATCGCCCCGGAAAATTTCTTCGCTGGTTAGGCCGAGACTGGCCAGCGCTTCTGAGACGGTATGGGCACAGGCCAAACCGATAAGCACCGGAGGTATGGCGAGACTCAATAGCATTTGAGACCCAACTGGACGATCGTGAGCAGCAAATGGCTGGCTATGAAGTATGGTGGAAGAGCGATCGGGCATGGTTGTCTGGGATAGAGTAGAAATCGCGATCGTAACATTTGTAACAAATATTGCTACACTTGTGGCACGAAAGGGCCTGATAACTAGGGAATAAGCGTAGCATATATTTGAGAAGAATAACTTATAATCGCCCCCTACCAGTTGGATTTCGTGGGGAGACTCAACCTACAGCTACTGACAATTGACAACTGATAACTGACAATGGTGCTCAAAATTAACTTTGGTTCCGATAACGGTCGGTCGGACTTGCAAGATTGGATATCTGAGGCGATCGCCCTTGTGGGGGGGCGGGTGAGAGTGCGTCTGCGGGGGAATGACTTGCACGTGCTGTGCGAAGCACCTATCTGTCCCGATGCCGAGGCAGTCTTGCCGACTCTCAAGTCGGCGATCGCTTCTCACCTGGAGAAATTGCTGGATGGTAGGGACCGATCGCCGGTATATAAGGTGCTGGTCTACGGTCGTCAATTTGGCCTGCGGTACCCGGCCTGGACGGAAACGATCGCCCTGGACCAGTTAGACCGGGAAACGCTAGCGCTGTTGCCCAGGACTAAAGGGGCCGTGATCTCCAACCGGACTTTGGCCAGTCAGGGAGACCCACGGGCGATCGCCTGTTATTTGAGCGAAACCCTCAGTCCTTTAGGGGTGGGGGTGAAGGTGAAGAGCAAAACTATGGGGAAAAGTGCGGGCTCTCACCTGCGGCTGTTAATTTCTTGCATTTCTAATTATAGCCCGGACTCGGCTTTGCTGGGACCGACTATTGCCCAGCAGTTGCGAGATTTGAATTTAAGGGGATTTATTGATGCGATCGTCCGCAGTTCGGTGCGGGGCGAGGAGACTCCCAACTGGACTCTGATTGTCGATCTGA
This sequence comes from Hormoscilla sp., assembly GCA_051439505.1. Lineage (GTDB taxonomy): Bacteria > Cyanobacteriota > Cyanobacteriia > Cyanobacteriales > Desertifilaceae > Hormoscilla. The sequence continues at coordinate 41,899 of JBFRWI010000145.1, forward strand.
CTCCTTCGGAAGTCCTGCTGCGAGCATGGGGACGCTGGGGAGATGTGCCCGCGATCGCGCGACTGCTGAGTTTGAGTTTAGCCGATCGGGGAGTCACGGTTTCTGCCATTGGCAAGGAATCAACTCTGCACCTGTTCTGTCAGGCCCCCACGACCCCAGACCAACAATTTGTCAGGTATAAAATTGCCGATCTGCTGACATCTTTGCGGCCTCAAGGCATTCATGCGGCCACTATCTACGGTCATCTAATTGATGAACGGAAACCTCAGTGGGTAGAATGGCTGGATTTACCTTCTAAAGAAGATCCTCAAAGGGCGGTTTCTACCGTAAAATTGGCCGCACGGGGAGATCTGGAGGCTTTAGAATTTTTGCTCAATCGCTTATTAAATCCCGATCTGGAGGAGCAGTTGCTCACTGGCGGTATGCGAGTGCGGGTAGCGCGGAAAACGGACCTGTTACACGTGATGATCGACGCACCGGTCTGTCCCGACCAAAGTCATGCTGCACCGCTGATTGCTAAGTTTCTGCGGGAGCTGCAAATCCCCCAAATTGCTGGGGTTAGGGTTTACGGGCGCATGTCCGGTCAAAGGTTTCCGATCTGGAACTACGGTCTCGATTTTCGCCGCCGCCAACCTGCTGTTCCTACTTCTCAGCCGCTTGAAGATGAGCTGCTTTGTGATGATAGTTGGGATTTGTCTCTGGCTGCCAACCGCATTTCCGGTAAGCTAGTATTGGCAATCAAGCAATGTTTAATCCGATCGGGATTGTGCGTGCCTCAAATGGAGTTGGCCTCCACCAGAGTTCCCGGGCGATCGTCCCAGCCATTTATGATTAATTCGGAATTTTTAAGTACAATCGTCTGGACGGCTGTGGGATTGCTGCTGACTTTGCAAATTGATTGGGTGTTGGGAAATATCGTACTTCCAGCAGCGGTCATCGGTCAAGAAGAAGAGGGTCAGTTGGCGTCGGATGCCTCCTCTGAGGTGGTCTCCCCTTACCCCAGCTTTATCAATCCTTTACTGGACGAACATCTGGGGCGCTATCATCAATTATTAATAGAATCTGGTCCTCCTGATGTTATGGTGGTCGGCAGTTCCCGGGGACTGCGGGGGATAGACCCAAAGGTACTCCGCCAAGTTCTCAGATCCCGAGGCTATGGAAACGTGAGTATTTATAATTTTGGCGTTAACGGTGCTACGGCCCAAGTGGTGGACGCGATCGTCCGCCGCATTTTAACTGCCGAACAGTTGCCGAAATTGATTCTCTGGGCCGATGGTACTCGCGCTTTTAATAGCGGTCGCAAAGATCTGACTTATCAGGTAATTGCTTCTTCAGTCGGTTACTCTCAATTGGCAGATGGCACTCTGGTCCGTCCTACCTATGGTGACTCTACTAATGCTAATTCTTCCCCAAGAACGATCGCTGGTTATCAAGATGTCGAGCGTTGGTTCGATCGGGTGCTGGGTTCGGCCTCGGCCCTCTATCCTCAACGGGAACAGTTGAAATCCCTTTTGGGGGCACAGATCGCTAATGTCCTACCTTCTGTGAAACTGGATCGACTGGGCAATTTACAAGACCCGGAAGCACCGGAATTATTAACTATTCAGGGGGTTTTAGAACCAGATGGCTTTCTGCCCTTTGACCTGCGCTTCGATCCCGATACTTACTATCAAAATCATCCCCGAGTCACTGGCAAATACGACCAGGACTATCAAGCTTTTGACCTGGGCAGCACCCAAGGAGAAGCGCTCAATGCTCTGCTAGAGTTAACTAAGGATCGTGATATTCCGGTTGTTTTCGTCAACCTGCCCCTCACCGATCGATATTTAGATCCGGTCCGCAGAGAATACGAGCAAAAATTTCGCCAACACATGGAGAGTCTGACTGCCCCCGAAGAGTTTATTTTCCGAGATCTAACTCTTTTGTGGGATGGCGGTCAATATGAATTTTTCTCCGACCCCAGTCACCTCAACCGTTATGGCGCTGCTGCGGTCTCGGCACATCTGGCCTGGGACCCGATGATTCCTTGGCACGTACTTGCAGAAGATTGAAAATTGCGTTGCACATTTTTACCGATGATAGCAGCCAATTTTTCAACTTTGCGCTCTAGCTAATTGCTAATTGAAAAGAGTAAAGCCATCTATTCATGACGACAAATGACGATCTCAATTCACCATTGACAATAGCGCTCCTGCAGGCTCCGGGCCCCCTCCGCTGCGCGACTTCGTCCTCTGCAATTAGCAGCCGGAATCATCGGTGGAGTTGTGCAACGCCAAGTAAATATCCCATGAGAGGGAAAAAAATTATTAAACCCTTGACAAGTTCCACTCCCGTTAGCTATACTTTATTCAGCAATGAAGGTTCATGGGGGCTTGGAAAATCAACAAGCCCAAGCGAAACCAGGGATGCCCGGCCCGGACTGCTAATAATTGATAATTGATAATTGACAATTGATAATGGGTAATTGTCAATTATCAATTATCAATTGTCAATTATAGAAAGGATTTAGTCTATTTTGGTAGACTGGCAATTTTAGCCTCTCTTTTTGACCAGAGGCTGCTTGTTGCGACAGATGCAAGATATGAGTGTAACAACGGCGGCGTAACAACTAGAAGATTATGAGTTTGACTTCGATCGCATATGGCATGTTCTTGCTACTTGTGGGGGCAATTTACTGGTCGGTGCCCCGCCAAAACTGGCGACTCTGGACGATCTTAATTGCTAGTTTTGCCTTTTACGGTCAACCACAATATTTTCCCTTGCTACTGGCGATCGCCCTCATAAATTTTGCCTTGGGACGATCGATGGGGTATCATAGATATGAGGAAAGTTGGGATTTAAAAAATGCAGCTTTTGCGGAACTGGACTGGGACCGCTATCGGCGCACCGTTCCCCTACTATTGGGGATTATATTGAACGTGCTGCTACTCCTGGGTTTTAAATATTTACCCTTTATTTTCTCTTTGCTGCCACCGATACTGGACCTGCCGGTACCTCTGGAACGGGTAAACGCGATCGCCGATAATTTAATTGCCCCTTTGGGCCTGAGTTTCTTTTGCTTTGAGTCCATTGCTTACCTGATCGATGTCTATCGCGGGGCCCCGGCAGCAAGAAAGTTTCTCCCCTTTGCTGCTTACAAGCTTTTCTTTCCTAAACTGATCTCCGGACCCATTACTACCTACCATCAATTTGACAGTCAATGGGCCTCTTTGCGCTTTCCTAACGCTCAATTGCTGGCCGAAGCTTTGTGGTCGATCGCTTTTGGAATTGCTAAAAAAGTGCTAGTGGCCGATCGCCTGGGCATTTTCGTCGCTTTATGCTTTGATAATCTCAACCGGGCCGGTAGCGGCGACCTTTGGTTGGCAACCTTTGCCTATGGTTTGCAACTATATCTGGACTTTAGTGCCTATGTTGATATTGTCCGAGGCACCGCTATCCTCTTTGGCCTGCATTTGCCCCCCAATTTTGATTACCCTTACTTTAGTACCAGCATTGCTGATTTTTGGCGGCGCTGGCATATTACTTTGGGAGATTGGTTGCGCAACTATCTCTATTTCCCCCTCGGCGGTTCCCGACGCGGTTTGGCCAGAACTTGCCTCAATTTACTTATTGTTATGGCGATCGCGGGCATTTGGCACGGTCCCGCTTGGGGCTTTATTATCTGGGGCCTACTTCACGGTGTCGCTTTGGTCGTCCATCGCCTCACGGAAGCAATCTCCGGACCTAAATCTCTCTGGCACCGCTTTCCTGGGGTACTATTAGCTTGGGCACTTACTCAAGCTACCGTCTTTACTGCCTGGATCTTCTTTCGCTTGCCCAATTTGTCAGACTCGACTTTGGTCTTTCAACATCTTTGGGGCTATAATGCTGACATCCAGTTCGCTCAAAAAGTCTATCTCGACAGCATGGGGCTCGATCGCTTACAATTTGCTATATTGCTGGGATTCCTTTTCCTCGGGATGTTCTGCTTATTTGTTTTACACCGACTGCTGAAGTTGCAACTTAACTGGCCTCTGAAGCTGCTTTTGGTCCCCCTTTGCCTCTATACTGTTTGGCATCTTGCCCCCCCAGGCGGTTTACCCTATATCTATTTTGATTTTTGAACTGGGCGCGATCGCCCCTTCGACACCACGTGCGATCGCACCGGGGGCCGGGCAGGACTGTTTAGTCCACTTGAGAGAAGGATAATGATGAAAGTTGCAATGTCGCTGGGGTGTGGTCATGCATTTGTTGCAAAGCGGATCCCCCCCCCAAACGGGTTTTGACCACACCCAACGTTCTATAGTAGTACGATAATTAAAATCAAAAGTCACCATCGCTTTGGTAATATCATTTTTGATAAATTATTGTTCGCGCTCACTTTCCTATGCTACCATAAATATACAGTTGATTTATCCTAAAAATGTCCGCTCGAAATAAAAATATCCCGTGGTTAATTTCATCATCAAACCCTCCCGACTGGTTCGTGCAAGCGGTGCAAGGCCACGCACCGAACTTGCCCAGGGTCGATCAGGCGGCCCAACTGCTATGGAGTCGGGGGATCCAAGACACCGAAAAGCTAGCAGTATTTTTAGATCCAAATCTGTATCAACCAGCGAGTCCCTGGGAGTTCGGTGCCGAAATGGACTGGGCGGTCAAAAGATTGCAGCAAGCGAGGGTTGCTGAGGAAATAGTAACCATTTGGGGAGATTTTGATGCCGATGGAGTCACTTCTACGGCGGTGCTTTGGGATGGGTTGGGGCAGTTTTTCCCCCGCGAAAAACTATCATACTATATTCCCGATCGCCTCACAGAATCCCACGGCTTAAACTGCCAGGGAATAGAGGCGATCGCCCAAAAGGGTACGCAGCTAATTGTCACCTGCGATACGGGCAGCACCAACTTAGCAGAAATCGAGTATGCTAAATCCCTAGGAATTGATATTATTGTCACGGATCACCACACCCTGCTGGAGGAACGTCCTCCCGTGACAGCAATTATTAACCCTCGCTATCTGCCCGCAGAACATCAGCTATTTCACCTTTCGGGGGTGGCAGTTGCTTATAAACTAATAGAAGCCCTCTATCAAGCAATGCCCGATGTCCCCCAACAACCTCTAGCAGATCTGTTAGATTTAGTAGCGATCGGTCTCATTGCCGATCTGGTGCAGTTAAGTGGAGATTGCCGTTATTTGGCGCAGATGGGGATTAAACAATTGCAAGCTGATTTTCAGAAAGCCGCCCAGTCTCGCAGGCGTCCTGGAGTGGGAAAGCTGCTGGAACTATGCCAGGGAAATGGCGATCGCCCCACAGACATTTCCTTTGGAATAGGTCCGCGCATCAACGCGGTCAGTCGCATTTACGGCGACGCTTCCTTTTGCGTTGAATTACTCACCAGTCGCGACATTAACCGCTGCCGGGAATTAGCAGAAGCGGCAGAATTAGCCAACAGTCGCCGCAAAGCTTTGCAGAAAGATGTGGCTGCCGATGTCAACGAAAAACTAACTAAATTAGATTTATCTACGACTGAGATTATAGTGCTTGACGACCCCCAATGGCATGTAGGTGTTCTGGGTTTAGTAGCTGCTGAAGTCGCCCAAAACTGCGATCGGCCCACAATTTTACTCAGTACCGATCTGGATGAAAATCAACCTTTAGCCAGAGGTTCGGCCCGTTCGGTCGCGGGAATTGACCTTTACCAACTGGTAAAATCCCAAGCACAGTTGTTAGATAGATTTGGGGGTCATCCCTTCGCAGCGGGTTTGAGTTTACCAGTTGAGAATATCCCCTTATTTACTGAAGCAATAAATCAGCAATTGCGGACCATGGACAGCGTAGTCACAGCTACAGCAGCATGGGAAGCTGACCTAGTGGTAACAGTAGCAGAATTAGGAAAAGAGTTGTTTCGCCAACTGAAATTGCTAGAACCTTGTGGTATTGGCAACCCCGTCCCCAAGCTGCTGATTGAAAACTGCTGGTTTGCCAATCCCTGGAATAAAAATATTATAGATGCTCAGGGAAAGAAAGTCCGCTACATCAAGACAGAATTTAGAATAGGAGATGATTCTACAGAAAGAAGCTTTAATGGGGTCTGGTGGGGTCACTATAAGGAAGAAATTCCCCCAGGGCGATGCGATGCGATCGTGGAATTAGATTACAATTCTTATCATAAACGTTATGAAGTGCGGCTGATGGCAGTGCGCCCCAGCAGGGAACCGGAAATGAAGATCCCACAGATATCAATATTAGACTGGCGGGGGAAGGATAATATAAGCCAAGAGAATCAATCTTTAATTATATTGACAGAATGTCCGGCAAGCTGGGATGATTTAAACTTGTACTTGCGATCGGCCCGACAACGGCAACAACCAGTGGCGATCGCCTACCGGGAACCAGAGGCGATCGCGGCCCAGGAGGTCTGGCAACAACTGCTAGGCATTGCCAAATACCTGAGTCGCACGGGTAAAACTGCCAACCGCCAACAACTGCAAGCAAAACTAGGACTAGGGGAAGCAGCGGTCAATTTAGGACTGGAAGCCCTCAAGGATCTGGGTTTTACCATTATTACTCTAGATGCCAGCAGTTTGCAGATCGCTTGGCATCCCATTGAAGAAGCGATCGAACAATCAGTTGCCATCAATCAATTTTTAGCAGCAGTCCAAGAAGAACAATTTCGCCGCCAGTATTTCTGTAAAGTAAGCATTTCCACAATTCACGCACAATTAGTGAATAGCGAATGGTGAAGCTCAATAGCTAATCAAAATTACCTACTATTAAACTGCGATTTCAAAACCTTGCCTACAGTCCTAGGAACACCATATAACTTATTAAAAAACAGATTCCATAAATATCCATACTGCGGATACTTTTTCACTAATAAAACATCTGACACCACGTGAAATCTAGGAGGTTTCAATGACGGCTCCTTATCAATATATCGAATTTGTTCTGGTTTAGGCATCCAGTGACCGATGATTGCATCTTTCCGAAAAAATTTAGCCTGCACGAATAAACCCAGTAATCTATCAAATCCTGATGAAGGTATCCACCTTAATGCTCCCATTAATTTTGTCACCTGGGACAACTCGGGAAGTGCTTCTTGAACCATCTGATTTTTCCAAACAATATTATTGAAATTTTCAAAATGGTAACCGTGATTATCTTTTCTTTCCATCAGGGGCCAGATAGCATGTCGAATATCAAAATTTTTATCTAAAGGCGCGATCGGCACTTCCAGTAATCCAGTATAATTTCCTTTCTGATATGGATAGGGATTCTCCGGTGTTTTTTTGCATATCTCTAGTTGCCGAACATCAGGAATAGCCTGCCATTCTTGTTGAATCCGATGAAAATCGGATATATCTATATTTTCTTTTTGTAACCTCAAAATCCAACTTTGAGAAAATCTGTTAAAATATTGCTCAGTTAACCTGACAACATCTTCATGGACAAAGTCATCATCATCAAGAGCCAGAACATATTCTCCCAATGCATTGAGTAAGCCAACGAATCTTTGCATCATTTCGCCTTTGTAGGGGCTGATAATCAATTTTATTCGCGGGTCTTTGACCAATCTTACCGGCGTATTTGGCGGATATACTAAAACCAACTCAACTGAACCTTTTACCTTTAACCATTGTGAAAGCCAATAGTCGGAAAATTTTCCTAAAGATGGCGTAACTATAGATAAAATAGGCTTGCTATCCATTTTTTACTCTCCTTTGTTTGTGTACTGATTGACACAACTATTAATTAAGTTACCTCTTTCCAAGGCTCTCGGTATCCTTCCGTTCGGTGAAATCATTTTGCCAGCCCAATGGCTGAGTTCATCAGTTACCGCGTCGCCTCACCTTAGAGCGGGCTTTTGGTCGCGAGTGAGTTGGCGTTAAACCATATACTTTTATTGTAGACTACCTATGACATAATTGGCCTGTATGTTTACATTTTTTTTATAAATGAACCTCTAGGCACTGGTTCAGTCGGATTAATAAAACTGCTGAAACCCTTACAGAACAGGGGTGCGCGGTGATTTGGGCTCAAATAGCTAGATACTTTACTGGGTGAGGGTTTCAGGCATGATTTTAATTAGACAGCAACCAGTCCCAACCTCTAATACTACTGCAAATTACCTTGATGTTCGCAATGAAAGCCTTGCTGTTGCCAAGAATTCATGTTAACCTGGGTTAGAGGCAACAGTTCCGAGCAACTCGGCTGGTAAAATTGACTAAGGACAGCCCAGACTAAAGCGCGAGTGACATCGAGACTGGTCTTGAACCATGACTCGCGATTGCCAGGAATGCCTTTTTCCTTGACAGTATAAGTATCCACCCAGATGCCGCGAGTACCAAGGATGATTTGACCCAGCCATTTCGCCCGAGGGAGGTGGGTGGGGGAGGTAATCACCTGCACCTTGCGTACCCCCCATTGCTGTAAAATAGCTAGACTAAAGTAGAAGTTGCCAAAGGTCGATCGGGCGCATTTTTCCAGCCAAACTCCTGACATGGGTGCGCCATCCCGCTGAAAAATGAGCACAATGCAGGGGTCTGGGGAGCCTTGGGAAATTAAAATGGGGATATCAGGCTGTTGCTTGGCTAACTGTGCCACGTAGATTTCCCGGCGAATGCTACCTCCAAGCACGAGATAGGCATCTACCGGTGCATGGGCAGCTTGCAGAAGGGCGATCGCATTTCCCAGTAGCATGATGGTGGCAAGCAGAGTCAACCCCAGCCCAGCGGCCCGTAACCACCGGCGACGCGATCGATGTTTGGATGTTGTTTGTGGCTTCATGGTCTGGTGCGGTGGTAATGGTAAATCGGTCGGTGAAAGATATTAAAGCAGTTGAAAATTATCGGGAACAAAGGCAAGGGCTTGGCCTTCCTAAAGCTATAATAGAGAAGAGAACCCGAAGTTGAGAGAGCAGGAAATGTTGCGTCTAGGCAGTCAGCATAGCGTCAAAGTATGCTTGCTGCAAATTATTGTGAGAAATCGCGAGCAAAAAACTGGGTAGGAACTAAGATGAATCAGTATGAAAAAGGGATCGAGAAATTGGCCATAGTCAGTGCAGCGATCGCGGCGACGACCAGTTTGTCATTAATGCTGCCAGCATGGAGTAAGTCGGGACAGGCAGTTCTAGAGGATAGCCCCAAAACAATAGTAGACGAGAGCTGGCAAATTGTCAATCGGGAATATGTCGATCCGACATTTAATCAAGTAGATTGGCAAGAGGTGCGCCACAGTTTATTGAGTAAAGAATATACGAGCAAGAAACAGGCTTATGCGGCAATCCGGACAGCGTTAAAAAAGTTAGATGACCCCTACACTCGCTTTTTGGACCCCGAGCAATTTCAAAGACTAACTGAGCAAACGTCGGGGGAAATGTCAGGAGTGGGCATGAGTTTAGAGTTCGATCGCGAAACCAAAAGCATTACTGTGGTCAAACCCTATGAGAATTCTCCTGCAGGAAAAGCAGGGATCCAAGCGGGCGATCGGATATTGGCGATCGACGGCAAATCAACGGAAAACATGAGCTTGAAAGCTGCGGTTAAGCTGATCCGGGGGGAAGTAGGGACGGAGGTGACTCTAGAACTGTCACGACCGGGTCTAGGTATATTTGAAGTAGAACTGACGCGGGCAAAGATAGAAGTCCCGGCGGTCAATTATGCCCTGAAGCAAGAAGGAAATTTACGCATAGGTTATATCCGCTTGTCGGATTTTAGTTCCCACGCCGCCGAACAGATGGAGCGATCGATCTCGGATCTCAAAGAGCAACAGGTGGATGGTTTTGTGTTAGATCTGCGAGGTAACCCTGGAGGTTTGTTGCAGGCGTCAATTGAAATTGCTCGGATGTGGATGGATAAAGGTGCTATTGTCAGCACTATAGACCGTGATGGAAACAGGAAAGCTCTCCAAGCTAATGGCAAAGCTCTAACCTTATTACCTTTGGCGGTGCTTGTCAATGGGAATTCGGCGAGTTCTAGCGAGATTTTAACAGGGGCTTTGCAAGATCATAAACGCGCTCAGGTGATCGGTACTCAAACTTTTGGCAAGGCTTTAGTGCAAGCGGTACATACCCTCTCGGATGGCTCGGGGTTGGCGGTGACTGTGGCTCATTATTACACGCCGAAGGGAACGGATATTAGTCAAACTGGCATTACTCCCGATATCGAGATCGAAATGACAGATAAGCAGTTGCGGCGCTTGATCCGAAACCCCAGGTTACTCGCTACTCAGCAAGACCCTCAGTATGCAAGGGCGATCGCCACTTTAACGGCAGAAATTGCTCCCAAACCTTTGGCAATTAATGAGAGTATAAATCAACCCGTCCATCCGAATATATTGAAAATCACCGGTCACGAATAACAGAGAGGAGGTGAACGAGTTCGGGTAAAATGAGCTGTTCGAGGGCAAGTTTGACTGCACCGGTAGAACCAGGAATTGAAAAAATGAGCTTGGACTGATATACTCCCGCACAGGCGCGAGAGGCGATCGCCCTCGAACCAATTTCTTGAAAGCTAGCGGCGCGAAACAATTCACCAAAGCCGGGCAATTGTTTTTCGAGTAAACCTTCAATGGCATCATAGGTAGTATCCCTGGGGGCAATACCCGTGCCCCCATTTAAGATGAGAGCATCTAGGTCCGGGCGACTGCATAACTCTTGCACCAGGGCTTTAATTTGGGCGGGTTCGTCTTTTAAGATCCTGTAAGCCGCGATCGCATGTCCAAGTTCTTCGAGTAACTGTTTAATTAGCTGACCGCTGCGGTCCGTTTCGGGCGTGCGGGTATCGCTGACGGTAATCACAGCACAATTTACCGTCATTCCAGGGCGATCGGGGTGAGGTAATAAGGTCATATTTTCGTTCGTAGTAAGCGCGAAGAGCGCTTTCGCCGTGTGACTCGTTCCCAGGATCTGACAGGGAACGAGAGTAAGCAATTCATGACAACTATTTAGATTTAGTAAAGCCCAGACCATGCTCCTCAGCATAGCGCTCCATGAAACGCATAAAACGGTCCCATGCTTCCTGGGAGTCCATCAGATAAAATGCTTCTATTGTTGCTGGCTGACCATTAACGAACTTGGCGTTCACCTCCCGAGTTATCAGTTCGCCCTCTTCATCAATCATATACATACCAGTAACTTCTTGGGTGTTGCCTTCTTGAAACACTGTGGGATTTTCAAAAATGAACTTGGCCGTACTGCTGCTGCCCCTCTTTGCACGGGTGAGACCCACTTTCGGTACATCTGTTTCGGTAATGCCTTTGGAAAACTGAATTTCAGCCATAAGTAACAGGATTTTTTTGCGGATAACTTAACATTCTCTTAATTGTAAGCTAACTTGCGCTTCTCTTCAAATATTCGAGCCAGGACTAAAAGGCGGGACTTAGCCACCGGTGCTTGTCAGGGGTCGAGCGCCGGTCCCTAGCCAACCCAAAGTGCATTTTCCTCCTTCCCCGGGGCCAGCGATCTACCGGTAATCACTCTCACCCCTCAATGCGCTCGTTGACAGAGACTGCCAAGGAGAGTTAAGCAGTTATGTCTCTGTTGACAGACCTCCCAAACAAGAGGAAGCATCCTCTCGAGCGATCGCAGTAGCGCCATCATCTGCTAAACTCTAAATAGCGTTCCTGTGAAATTATGCAACATTCTCAGAGTCTCGTCAAACCGCTACGAATGATAGTCTCAAAGCAGTGTTAGATGCCTCCACCCAAACCTGTTCTGGATGTTAGGTTTATTTATTTATATATACCTGCCTACTTAATACCATTTTATAAAGACAAGGCTACAACTACAATTATTTTAATCTTTAATCGTGATTTTATTAGTCGGTTTTAACCGACTTTAGCTATTAGCCGGGGGTTTGAACCCCCGGCGGGCTGACAGCGAAGTGAGAGAACTTTCGCAATTGTAGCAATATTTTTTACAAATCGTATAACCCGATCGCCCATTATTGAATATCCTTCTCTTCTAAATCAGTCGCCGATATATTGCTTGACCAACTTGAGAATTTTGTCAATTTCAAACTCTGACGCTAATTCCAGGAACTGACTAGCAAAAGGCGCGTATTGTTCGTCCAACTCTTTAATTCTATTCGCTTCTACTTCCACCTCTTCAATGTCACCGATCCGCGCCGCCTTAAACAAAGCCTCCAGTTCTACAGTCGGCGGCACCACCATTTCTGCGGTCTCAATAGGGGGCGACTCTGTTGTTTCTTCTATCTTATCATAAATCCAATCCAATTGCAAATATTCCTGTAATTTTGATAGCAACAGATCTGTTTCGACAGGTTTCGGGATAAAATCATTACATCCAGCCTGGATGCATTTCTGCTGGTCTGATTCAAACACGCTAGCGCTAGTAGCAATCACTGCTACTTCCTGAAACTCACCCTGCGATCGCAGATGCCGAGTCATTTCCAAACCATCCATTACAGGCATTCCCACATCAGTGATAATCAAGTCAGGTTGAAATGCCGCTGCTACTGCTAAACCCTCTTCTCCATTAGATGCCTCGGCGATCTCAAATCCCATTGGGCCTAGGATATTTATAAATACTGCCCGATTTAAGGGGCGATCGTCTATCACGAGAATTTTTCTCCTTTCCCCTTGAAATCCTAAAATCTGAGAAGCTGATTTAACGGCAGCAGAGGCCACCTCTGTTCCTGACCCTGACAACTCTACATCAAACCAAAACCTGCTTCCTTCCCCCAAGCTACTCTCCACTTGGAGTTTACTACCCATCATCTCAACTATTTTCAGACTAATAGCTAATCCCAAACCCGTACCTTCAGCTTTACGCGAACTTTCTCCCACCTGTTCAAAGGGCAAAAATATCTTCTGTAATTGTTCCGGCGTCATCCCCACTCCCGTATCTTCCACTTGGAAGCGGAATTTTACTAAATCTTTCTCCTCTCTTTCCGACTCTACTTGCTGCTTTTCTAGTACCTTAACTATTAAACTCACTCCCCCTTTGTCTGTAAACTTGATCGCATTCCCCAGCAGATTAATCAAGACTTGCCGCAGTCTTTTTTCATCCACCTGAATAGTCTTAGGGAGATCCTTTTCTGCTTCATAAGTAAAATCTATGTCCTTTTGCTCAGCCTTAATTCGGCAAATTTCTGCTACCCCCGTCAGCAAAGAAAGAAAATGCACCTCTGCCGGGTATAGCTCCATTTTCCGGGCTTCTATTTTCGACAAATCTAATATATCATTAATTAACGTCAGCAGATGAGAACCGCACTGATGAATGATCCCAATGCCTTTTTTCTGCGATCGGGTAGCATCTTTGTCTCCCTGCAAGATTTGCGCGTATCCCAAAATGCCATTCAGGGGAGTGCGGAGTTCGTGGCTCATATTTGCCAAAAATTCGCTCTTCGCCTTATTAGCAGCATCCGCTGCCACTTTCGCCTTTTCCAATTCCTGAGTGCGTTCCTTTACCTTTACTTCTAATGTATTATTAGCTGTTTCTAATTGCACGTTAGCTATTGCTAATTGTGAGTTAATTATCTTTAATCTTCTCAGATTATAATAGTTCGTGCTCAAAATCGACGCCGTTGCCAGAGCTAGGAAAGGGGCAAACACTGGCACTACCCAGCCTGCTAAAAATACTACATAGCTGCCACCCAGCAGAGATACACCTGCTAGGAAAATAAACATAATTGTCGCCAAAGCGTTTTTACTGAATAGCTTTAAATGTAGCAGCTTCCAAGTCCCCCCAGCCCCGATAAAAGAGCAAAGCAAAATCCACAGCCAACTTACTTCGTTACTTGCTCCTCGCAGTAGCTGCCGCCCGGCGATCGCCCCACGCAAAATCATGCTAGTCACATTAGCATGAATCACTACACCCGGAGTTCGCTTAGCCTTATTCCCACTGAATAGTTTACTACTGTAGGGACTGTAGAACAAGTCGTTCAGACTCGTCGCTGTCGCCCCAACGAACACTATCCGATCGCGCATCAGTCCTGGTGGTATTCTATCTTCCAGCACATCTGTCATCGACACAGTCTCAAAGCGATCGATCGCTCCGACATAGTTCAACAATATTTGATAGCTTCTTCCGACAATATCTTCCTTTCCATAGCCTCCCTCCTTTCCCTTCAGCGGGACAAACACAGCTTTCCCCAATCCATATATATACTTGTCAGCATCTATAATATCCAGGCTAATGCCTTCAGCTTCCAGATACATCAAAGCCAGCTTCACCCCTAGTCCTTCTAAGTTTTCGACTAGCACGAATGCCCGACGCACCTTCCCATCTGCATCCAGGAGCAAATCCGCTGCCCCCACCTGACCTAACTCTTTCAAAATCGGAGGTGGGGCTATTTTATTCCCACCTGCTTTCTCTACGCCAACCAGGTTCGGTGTTGTCTTGAACACCTCCTCCAATTGAGCATGTCCCGGTTCTACTGGTAAATCTCGATATATATCCAGACCTATCCCTCTGGGTTGCTGGCTTTTTAGCTTCCCCAGCAACTCAGCTAGCACCCGATCGGACATTGGCCATTGTTCTACATATTTTATATCCGACTCATCTATCGTCACGATCGCGATTCTTTCGGATACTGGTTCTGTCGGACGCATGCGAAAGAACTGATCTCGGATACCCCACTCCAGTAGGTGGAACACTCCTGTCATGCTCCCAGCTATGACTACAGCTGCTACGCTGGGAGCAATCTTCAGGACTGAGCGCCATTGGACGATTTCCTTTTTCAGCCTTTGCCACATAGATTAAAACTGTTCTGCGATCGGCTGGGACGCTACTGCTTCTAGCCCCACCTGTTTTAATAGATCTTCCCACTCCTTAACTAAGGTAGCATTTCCCGGCTGGGCTAGTCGCGCTGAAGCTAGCACTTCCAGGGTCTCGTACCATACCCCCAACTTGCCATACAACACCGCCCGATCGATCGCCGTCATGGATGTTTTCTGTTTATCTTCTGTTGGGGCATCCACTCGCTTAATCCATCCACTCACCTCATAACTATCTGGCCGCATAATCTCTCCTTTCTCAACCATCACGAAATGCCAGATATAGTTTTTGCCCTTCTCTAATGCTGGTGCCTCCTTCGGCAATGTGAAGCTCACCACTCCCCCTTTACCCGCTATTTCAAAGCTTGTTTGGTAGTGATGATTCCTGTTTTCATCTTGCAGGCTAAAAAACACCTGTTTGGCTCCGATGTGAGGCACATAAACAAATATTGTCGGATGTCCTGCCACTGTGTGCCCCATCTTTGTCGATGGAATTAGTGGGATAACTTGCCTCAGTTCATCACTTCGTACTCCTCCTCCTGCCGTTTCATATTCTCCTGCCCCTCCTTGATTTGGTGCGGCAAATGTCACCCCGTTCCGTACTCCTCCTCCTGCCGTTTCATATTCTCCTGCCCCTCCTTGAGCTGGAGCGGCAAATGTCACCTCCCCTCGCGTTCCTCCTCCTGCCGTTTCATATTCTCCTGCCCCTCCTTGAGCTGGAGCGGCAAATCTCACCGCACCCCGCACTCCTCCTCCTGCTGTTTCATATTCTCCTGCGCCTTCTTCAGCTGGGGCGACAAATCTCACCGCGCTCCCCTCTCCTGTTTGTGCCAAAGCTGGCAATATCCACGATCCTGATAGTGCCAGCGGTATAGCTAGGGCGATCGCACCCAGCCGGCGATTCATTTTTCGGTTCTGTTTATTCATCATCTCTGACCTCATTTAATGAATTGTTTTTTCATTCTACAACATCTTATCCCACTCCCACCTTTAGCCAATCTTTATTTTCTGCTAGTTGCCGTTTCCTGTTTATTCTATCACTTCCACCCCCTGCTGACAATCTTGGCAACCAATGTTATCTAGAACACATTCCCTATGCACGATCATTTATTGTTGATATTAGAGAATATGTAGCTAATGAAGAAGAACTACTTAGCACCTCCAGAGAATAAATAAGTATTTTTGTTGAGTTCCACATTCGTAATTTCTATCAGAAGAGCGCTCCGTCCCCTGGGATGCCGTCACAAGTAGTCCCCTTAGGGCCTTTTCGATCGCCGGTTACCAATTCTGCAAGTCCTACCGCACCGGCGTCGGGCTTTGGCTCCCCCTTAGGGCCTTTTTTCGATCGCCGGTTACTACTTGTGGGGGTTTGAGCCATTAGCCATTAGCCATTAGCCATTAGCCATTAGCCATTAGCCATTAGCCATTAGCCATTAGCCATTAGCATTAATTACAGCCAATTGCCTACCAATACAAATGGTGCCCAGAAGAAGGGATGATTATAGCGGCGGTCCTTTAAAAGGGCCAGTTGAGCTGCACGCAGGGCTTGAGCTTTAGTAATATCGCGCTTTGTTAACTGTCGGTAAAACTCAATCATCAGCTCAGCAGTAGACTGATCGTTGACAGACCACAGGGTTGCTAGGGTACTGCGGGCTCCCGATCGCACGGCCATGCCAGCCAATCCCAGGGCCGCTCGACTGTCTCCATCGGCGGTTTGACAGGCACTGAGCACCAATAATTCGATCGGGCTAATCTCCTGTTGTCCTCTATTTTGCAGTAGCCGATCGAACTCTTTAACATTTATCCGCCCGTCCCAGGTAAGCAGAAAAGTTTCATCTGGGTTAGAGGAAAACTGACCGTGGGTGGCCAGGTGAACCACAGAAAAGTCTACTGCTTCAATCTGATCCTGGAAGCTTTGACTGGTAAACTCTCGATCCAGCAATACCTCAGAATCTATTTTCTCGGAAATTTCCTTCACCTCCAACTCTACCCCTGGCAAGGCAGAAAAACCGCTGCGGGCCTCCGTCAGTCCCACCGTTAATGCTTTGATTTTGTTCTGTGCCAACTTTTCTGGTTCCAGCAGTTGCAACCCACTGCTCATAGCGATACTGTATTTCTCGATCAGATATTCTTGACCGTCGTAAAGGGCTGCCATCGGTAAATTCTGCAAGAAACCATCTAGTACGAACACTAGGGTTTTCACATTATGCTTGGCTAGATCCACCTCAGCGGGTCGGATCAGCCAGTCATATACTTGCTGGGAAAGCTGTAAACGCCGATCGCCATCATAGGCTAGGTGCAGAGAAGAGTATAGTTGCTTGAGGGTACTGTCCACCGACTCACTGGATGTGGCGTAGCGATCGAGAGTGCCATCTGGCAGGGACAGGATTACTTCTAACCGGTCTGGCAGCAGGATCGGATAGATGACTGCTGCTGTTGCATCCACTTCGTCCAGCAGCACTGGTTTTGTTTCTAAACAAGCTTCTTGAAAGAAGTTTTCTAACTCCGCCAGTTGCAGGGCTTCTATCACTTCCCGGGCTTGCTGGAGGTCTGCTTGACTCGAATCGGATCTCAACAGCAGGCTGACAAGCTGCCGATATACTGGTTCGACAGTTTCCTTAAAGTTAAACTGCACCTCGGGGTTGATGGCTACTAAGTCACGACCCAGAGTTTCCAGAGTGTTAAATGCCGTTTTGTAAGCCCCGATCGCTTCTGTTATCTCCCCTTCCTGCTTGAGAACTTGACCCAGTTGCCAACTAGCCCGGGCCACTATTTCGGCAGCATCGAGGTTCTGGGCTATTTTTAGGGCCTGTTCTGTCAGTTTTTGGGCATCAGACCATTGGGACTGCCGTGCATATAGGGAACCTAACTGATTGAGAGCATATGCTTCCGCTTTGGCGTCCCTTATATTTCGTGCCTGCTGCACCCCCTCAGCCAGTAATAAACTCGTTTTGCGAGTATAATTCTCTGGCATTTTCATCAAGCTAGCGGCCATATTCACCCGGGCGTATACCGACGAGCGACTCTCTGGCAACTGGGACAAAAGGGACTCTATTCTTGGGATTAAAGCTGTTGCCTGTGCCCACTGTGACATTTCCACTAGCAGACTCAGTTGGTTTAGCTGCGCTTCCACTCGGCCCATGGCCTCACCTGAGACCTTCGCCGCTTCCCGATAGTAAGCAAGCGCCACATCATATGCTTGTAAATCTCTAGCAATGTTACCAATGCTCAATAAAGTCCCACTGGTTTCCGCCCCTGCTCCTAAGGAGCGACTAATTGCCCAACTTTGTTCTAAAATTTCCTTTGATTCAATTAAGTCGCCCACTACTTGCAATGCCCGTCCCAAACTCCGCAAGGCGGCTGCTTTCAGCAGAGAATCCGGTTGGCCTTGCAACTGCTCATTCACCTGCTCTAATTGTTTCTTCGCCTTCCGATACTGTCCTAGGGTTTGCAGGGCTTGGGCTTGGTTAATTTGGCTGCCCACCTTGCCCATTTCATTGCCCGCCTGTTCGTAGACTGCTTCTGCTTGGATCCAGGTCTCCAAAGCTGCTTGAGTTTGTCCCCTGGCTAGTTCTATATACCCTTTAGCATTCAAGCTTTGTGCTTCCAGGGACAGGCTCTGATTATCGGGCTGTTCTATATTCTCTAATATTTCCAGGCTGTTGGCGATCGCCTGCCCGGCCTCCGACCACCGTCCCAAATCTTGATAAGCATGGGACATATCTTTCCAGATCGACGCCGTTCTGAGGATATCTCCCTGTTCCTGGTATGCCTGGGCTGCCTGTTGCCAGACCCTCGTTGCCTCTGATAATTTCCCTACCTGATAGAGTTCTTTTCCTCGTGCCAACAGTTGCACTGCCCTCTGGGGAGCTACTGCTAGGGATCTCTGGGATACTGCTGGCACCACTGTCGTCACCAGCAAGAACGTCAGCAATCCTAATATTATGTTTAACCTTATCCTTTTTCGGGGCGATCGCCTGATCATCTTACCTTACATCCTTGCAATTAGCCCTAGTTATTGCCAATAATCTGTTGTCGATTCCCTTCTGGCACAGCAGCCACTAACTCTTCCCTTTTTATCGCTACTTACTTATACTGCTGATGGGTAAACAATTGGTTAAGGTTTCCTAGTCCAATGGTTAAATATCAGCGCCCTGAGAAGTTATTGCAGTCAACCGGTTTTAACCTTTGTTCCCTGACATGAGGCAAAACTGCGACTAACTCTACCGTCCCATCGGGATGTTTCACCCAACCTGTTGCTTCGGTCAGTGGCTGTTGACTTTCTCTCATCAAGGGTTGATTTTGTCTGTAACTACTCCCAGTTCTTAGTCCCGAGTAATCTTCTTCGTCTCGCCAGACTGTACTTCCCAGGATCGTCCCCGTCGGATCTTCTGCTAAACCTCCCCGTCCTGTAATTGTCAAGGCGTTTTCTTCACCCACCCGACAGCCCGCGATAATGCGATCGCTCGGGTCCGTGACCTTCTCTGGTAGTTTCACCAAAGAGGAACTGGAGTCTACATCCGGGTTGTTGATCGTCACCGTACCATCAACTCCGAGTTCTGAACTCGCAGTAATTTCACTGCTTGGGGACACAAACATTCCCCGAGTCGTAATCGCGATATTTCCTCCATCTCCACCGAAAGCATCGGCATTGATATTACTAGACTGTAGCAGCACCAGGGTATCGGTATTTATTTCCAGGTTGCCGCCGTTCCCACTGCCCCCCGCTTCCGCTGATATTTCACTACCCCGACGTGCGAGCAATAATTCTTCGACGTTGATGGTAATATCCCCTCCTTCACCGGATGCCGTGCTCGCAGTTATGCCCCCTTCATCCTTCAGGATAATCTCACGGGCTAAAACTTGCAGATTTCCTGCCTTTCCCAGCCCTTCATTTCTGACCGCGATCAGACCTGCATCAGTCACCCTCAGCACCGGAGTGTTAACGGTCACATTTCCAGCATCTCCACTTGGCGAATCTGGCAGTCCAAACTCTTGTCGGAAGGCAACATCGACAATATTGGCAGAGGAACCCACCTGACTGGGCTCGATCGACCCTGAAGACCTACCACTTACAACTACCGACTCCGAAGCATTGACTGTTACGCTGCCACCATTGCCATTTGTAGCTGTGTTACTACCTACCCGACCTCCATCCAGCAGAATTAGCCTGGAAGTATTGACCGTCAAGTTGCCAGCATCTCCATTACCAATAGTTGCAGCATTCATACTGCTAGCCGAAGAAATCCTTTGATTCACGCCTATCAGTTCTATAGACTCAGTGACATTTACTGTCACATCACCGCCTTTGCCATCCCCCAGACTTAGAGAGCCTACAGATCCTCCATTCACAGCCATCAACCGCTCAGTTGATAGCGTCACATCTCCTGCATCTCCATTACCTACAGTTCCAGCAGTAATCGCACTGGTCCGATTATTATTAACGGTTAATTCCACAGATTCTGCTGCCGACACGGTTATATTGCCACCCTTGCCATCACCAAAGGTTCTAGAGACGATCGAACCTCCATCCGAGAGCACCAATCTCTCCGTTGAAACTCTAATATCACCAGCCTTTCCCGATCCTACTGTTTGATTGTGCAAGCTGCTACTCAATATCTCTAATATCGCGCCACTGACAACCACTTCTTCCGACGCCTCCAGGGATATCTGACCCCCTGGTTGCGACCCTTGATTTTGCATTAAAATGATGGAACTGTCTTCTAGTGAGATATTTTGTCCCTGTAGGTGGATCGACCCCGCTTCCATCCCACTCCCATTTACTGCTGCTTTTTCCAGTAGTCTAATATCCCCGAATAAATCTACTCCTTCATAGTCTAAAGTCCACCCATCCAGACCAACTGTACCAGACCGCACGCTGCCTAAGGAAATTCTTCCGGACTCTGCTGTCAGAGTGCCCCCTGCTAAAATCACATCACCTCCCACCAAGATAATCGTCTTTCCCGGGCTTACCTCAATACCTGCATTGCCACTACCGAGGTCAAATGGCGAGAACCCGGCATCTATACCACCAAATGTTGTCAGATTGTGACCCGTCCCTTCTACTCTAATCGAGCCGGGTGATGGTCCGTATTGTAAGCCAATGGGTACATTAATTGTCAGCAGTGGCGATGTCTGAGGTTCTGTAGCGCTGAATACCTTTCCATCATCAAACAACAGACTATCTGCGGTACTGCCCAAAAATGAACCGCCGATATCCAGTCTGGCGTTCGGACCGAACAGTATTCCGTTCGGATTAATCAGAAATAGGTTTGCCGTCCCGTTAGCTCTAATTAACCCATCTATATTAGATATTTTCCCACCCGTCACCCGCGATATTATATTTGATATCTCTGCCCCGTTGTTAAAGAATGCTGAGTCACCAGTGGGCACTGAAAATTCCCGAAAACTATGGAATAGGTTACGAGTTGCCGTCGTTCCACCCTCAATGGTGAACGTCCCTCCTTGCTGCGTTACCGTTGTATTTAATGGCAGGGTGGCGTCCGGAACTATTTGGGCTACCGTCGCACCACTACTTATCCCATAACAGATCGCGCTGATGGCACTGACTATACCTATAGGCAACCTCCTACCCGTCTGAGACCATCTCATTTTTTCAATTTACTATCCTTTGATTTCTCTTCCCTTTTATCATCCTGATGCTGCTGATGGGTAAACAATTGGTTAAGTTTTCCTAGTCAAATGGTTAAATATCAGGGCCGGGTGTGGTCAAACCCGTTGGTAGTAGCCCGAACCCTAAAGGGTCCGGCTACACGAACAAAGCCCGCCTGCGCGGGCTACACATGTACCCGGCTATCAACATGTGGCAACCGGTGCAGAAAGGAACGGGGCGATCGGGAAGCTTTCACCTTAAGCAATTCCCAATTCCCAAGTTAAAAAAGAGGCGATCGCCCACTCTCCAAACTTCCACTTCCTCATTATTCAATCGCAAATTTAAACCCCAGGGCCTCTAAAAACTCAACAAAAGTATAAATTTCAGCACCACCGCTTTCCGAGATAATTTTATCTAATTGCTCGTACTTTTCTTTGGCAGACTCTGAGAGAGCATCCATGGCCGATCGCGCATCTATGACATCTTTAAGTGCCGCCGATAGCAGTTGTGGTTCTGGGTCTTTTTCTTCCAAAATTGCCTCAATAAAACCTGCGGCGTGTTCTGGGTCTTTAAGGGATTCGATTAATGCATCTCGCCAGCTATCGCTAGTTGGCATTTTGACTTGTATCATTGTAATCCCTCCACCGGAGGACTGAGACTCCTACAAAGCCCCTGTCCAACTCCTGCACTTGGTCATAGCCCCAATCTTCGGCGCATTTCCTCGCTAGAAATACCCCCTTCCGCACGACGCCGTGCCCGCGATCGCTCGATCAAGTCAATAAATTTAGGATTACTAGAAAGTGAAATCGTTTCCAAATCCACGTTTTCAAGATTAACCAACGCTGCGATCGGCTCACCCTGTCGAGTAATTATCACGGGTTCCTGCATGAGATTAGAGGTATATTCACCCAGTGTGCCCTTTGCCTCTGCTATTTCAACAATTTTCATAACTGGTAAATCTCTCCTGCTATATTCACCTGGTTGCGTTCCTTCACACCAACTGCGTTGATGTACACTACGGTTTCTGGTTCCTCTTCTACATCATAGTATACACGCAAGTTACCAATACGTAGTTCCCAAGAAGCAAGAACATTTAAACGCATCAACTTCCTGTTTTTTGTTTCAATATTGGGCTGATACATCAATTGCTCATCGACATTATCCAATACAATTGCTTGCTGACGAGCAGTTAGATCCTGTAAATGGGCCTCACAAACTCTGGTGAGTATTCTATACGGTAAGCCAATTTTCAAGTAACCTATATGTCAACAAAAATATTTTAGCACTAGGTCTCATACCATTTTGGACAAATAAGGTCTTTCCGGTTCCATCGGGCCTAGAGAATATCGTACATAATTTTCACCCCAGGTGTCAACTTCTTACGACTGCACCAGAACAAGCATCTGTTTTGCATCACCTGCATAGCCATCCTCTTGATGTAGCGGATGACGGTGGGCGCGCCGCCCACCCGACATCTCTTGTCTCGGTCAAAACCGCTATGGTGACAGGCGGGGACGCCCGTCCTGACAGGTGACAGGCGGGGACGCCCGTCCTACTAATCCTCAGCAAAAATATAACGATACAATTCGCTCGGGTCTGGTTCGGGACTCTCTAAAGCAAATTTAACCGCCTCATCAATTTCAGCCTGAATTTTCCCATCGATCGCCTTCAATTCTTCAGCAGAAGCCAGATTTTTTTCCGTTAAGTAAGCAGCAAAATTCTTAATCGGATCCCGGGTAAGCCAAAATTCCTTCTCTTGCTGAGAACGCAACTCATCAGGATCCGCCAGAGAGTGACCCCGGAATCTATAAGTCAAAGCTTCAATCAGAGTTGGCCCTTCTCCAGCACGGGCCCGAGAAACCGCCTCAAGGGCCGCTTCCCGCACCGCCAGCACATCCATACCATCTACCTCCACTCCCTCCATGCCAAAAGCATGAGCCTTCTTGTAAATCTCCGGCACCGATGTCGCCCGGTCATGGGCCATCCCGATCGCCCATTTATTGTTCTCAACCACATAAATGATCGGCAGTTGCCAGAGAACCGCCATATTCAAACATTCAAAGAACTGACCATTATTGCAAGCCCCATCGCCAAAGAAGCAAGCCGTCACTTGATCCGCCCCAGACTCCCCGATCGCCTCACGCCGGTACTTACTCTGAAACGCCGCACCGGTGGCCACAGGAATGCCCTCAGCCACAAAAGCATAGCCTCCCAGCAGCCGGTGCTTTTCCGAGAACATATGCATAGAACCCCCACGACCTTGAGAGCAACCAGTGGCCTTACCAAACAACTCCGCCATCACCTCCTTGGCCGGGACCCCAGCACTCAAAGCATGGACATGGTCGCGATAAGTGCTACATACATAATCCTCATCAGGACGCAAAGCCTTAATTACGCCGGTGGCCACCGCCTCTTGGCCATTGTATAAATGGACAAAGCCAAACATCTTCCCCCGGTAGTACATCTCAGCGCACTTGTCTTCAAACAAGCGTCCCAGTACCATATCCTCGTAGAGCCGTAAGCCTTCCGCAGGAGTGATTTCTACTCCATCCTTTGCGAAAGCTGGTAATGTGCGTTCCTCAATCATCAAGTTTGTCCTATAATTACGGATCGTAACTGAACTAATTTTTCTCAAGATCGCCCCATCAGTCAATGGTCAATCGAAAATATCAAATAGAAATCGAAATCCATTAATGATGGAAGTGGGTGTGGTCAAAACCCGTTGATAGTTCTAGGGCCCTCCCAGTCGCCGGGATCCCCCCAAACCCCCCCCTCGTTACGAGGCTCTGCCTTGTAACGGAAGGGGGGGTTTGGGGGGGATCGGGCGAGCAACAAATGCATGACCACACCCGATGGAAGTTAAGTTTATGCAAAACGATAAATTGGATTACGTAGATCTAAATTTCACCCCCTGATGATAAAATCAGAGGGAAATCACCGACTGCTGTAGGTAGGGTGCGGAACGTTACATTAGGTGAGAAAAGTGATTTGCACGCCCGAGAGTTAGTGCAAACCCAGGCAACACCAGACCAGTGAGCAGTACCAGTGACAACTGATAACACTGACAAATGACCGAGAACAGCCGATTATTAGTGAATTGCTGCTGAGGGAGACCCAAAGTGCGAATTCCGCTCGATTACTACCGAATTCTAGGCTTGCCAATACAGGCGACTGTCGAACAGTTGGAGATGGCCCATCGCGATCGGACCATGCAACTGCCCCGGCGGGAGTATTCAGAAATTGCGATCTCCTCCCGCAAACAGCTGCTAGATAAAGCCTATGAGGTGCTGTCGGACTCCGACCAGCGCAGCACCTATGATGCTAGCTTTCTGAGTGTTACCCCGAAAATAGACACAACTAGCGGTGGTGAGGCAAGAGACAACGAACCTCCACAGCACAGTCCCAGCATTGAGATTTCCGAATCCCAATTAGTCGGGGCCCTGCTGCTCCTATTAGAACTAGGAGAGTATGAACTGGTATTGGATTTGGGTCGTCCTCACCTCAGCAGCAGCAAGATAGGTGAGGTCAATAACCAGGAAACCACATTACAACTGGAACGATCGGATACAGTGCTGACTGTAGCGCTGGCCTGTCTGGAACTCGGTCGCGAACAGTGGCAGCAAGGAAATTACACATCGGCAGCGGAATATCTGGAAACTGGTCAAAAATTCCTCTTGACAGAAGGATTATTCCCGACCGTGCGGGGGGAAATTACATCAGATATCTACAAGCTGCGTCCCTACCGCATCCTGGAATTGCTGGCCCAATCAGAAGAAAATACAGCCATTAGCGCTCCGGCCCCAGGCAGTACGCGAAGTCAAGGGATACAAATGTTGCGAGATATGCTCGAAGAGCGGGGCGGCATTGATGGCACGGGGGATGACGGTTCGGGGTTGGGAATTGATGACTTTCTGCGCTTTGTCCAGCAGCTGCGGGGCTACATGACCTCTGAAGAACAACAGACTTTATTTGAGTCAGAAGCCCTACGCCCTTCAGCAGTGGCGACTTACCTGGCTGTATATGCTCTGCTAGCACGGGGATTTGCTCAACATAAACCAGCCCTGATTACCCGTGCTAAACGCATGCTGATGCGCTTGGGCAACCGCCAGGACGTACATCTGGAACAAGCTGTGTGCGCCCTGCTGCTGGGTCAGACTTCCGAAGCCAGTAGGGCCCTGGAAATGAGCCAGGAATACGAACAGATCGCCTTTATTCGGGAACATTCTCAGGGGGCCCCAGACCTGTTGCCAGGATTATGTCTGTATGGCGAACGCTGGCTCCATGAAGAAGTGTTTACCCACTTCCGAGACTTGCAAAATTGCCGCACAACCCTGAAAGATTATTTCGCCGATCGGGAAGTGCAATCCTATTTGGAAGCACTCCCCCAGGAAATCAACAATTCCAGCGAGTGGACAGTTGTGCAACACCAGCAAATCCCTCAAATATCGGCGACCTCAGAGGGATTAGGGCCTGGGTCTAACGCTATGGGGGCAAAAGGGGGGGTTGTCGATCGGGGAACAGCTCCAGTTGCGGCCCCAACTATGGTGGTAAAAACCCCGTCAACGGCTACCCTGTCTCGCTCAGCTGATGGAACGGCAGTTATTGAGAGCGCAAAAACTGGCGATCGCTCATTGGGAACGGGAAACGAGCGAGCATCTGGCCCCTCCAATTCTTCTGGAACGATAGATGGCCTTCACAGTTCGAGATTGTCGAGATTGTCACCAAACCGATCTCATGCTCCATCAACTCGCAAAGATGCCAAGCCACCGGCGATCGAGACGGGGCGAGAGTTTTATTCGCCGAGGTTCCGTCTGTGGTTGCTAGTAGGTGTTAGTCTGGTGCTAATATCCTGCCTGCTGGGTTGGTGGTTGCTCAAACGCATCTTCTCACCACAACTGGCACTGGAAGGTGAGCAGTTGCTTTTGCGACTCGATCGATCCCCGATCGAGATTCCAGACCCCAATACCAAGCCCCAGATAACAACCGGTCCTATAAACCAATCAATGGCGGCGCTGGTGCTCGACCGCTGGTTAACCATTAAAAGACAAGTATTTGGTCCCAACCATAGCATCGAGCAGCTAGAGCAAATCTTGACAGAACCAGCACTGGGAGTGCAGCGGCGACGGGCGCTGGTGGCACGGCAAGAAAACTGGTACGGTCAGTACCAGCACAGGGTGACGGTGGAAGAGGTTTCCTTGATAGATAGAGATCGGGCAATAGTAGAAGCAATTGTCAGCGAAAAAGCTGACTTTTTTGTAAATGGTCAGTTAGAGCGGGCTTCATCCTACTTCGATCCGAATTTACGAGTGCGCTATGAGTTAATAAATCAAGGCGGTCAGTGGCGAATTAACAATATTATCCTGCTCGACAATTAGCTAGACTCAGAGAGCGGATAACTTCAGTGAAAAAAACTGATAGAATCAGCAGCATCGATAGTAGTAAAGTCACGGGGTTTTCAAGCAATGTTATCTATGTTAACGCTGGAACCAAATAAATACCAACCTCAGGTAAAAATGGGGCGGGTTCTGGTAGTTGAAGACGAAGAATTAATCAGGGAAACAATTGCCCTCGCTCTGGGTGACGAAGGATTTGACGTGCTGACTGCCGCCGATGGGAGCAGCGTGTTAGAAATGACGCAGGCCGATCGCGGCGGCTCCACGGGAGGGAAAAGTGAAATTGCCCAACTAGACGCGATCGTCCTGGACTTGATGCTACCCTACGTGAATGGGCTGGATTTATGTCGCTTGCTCCGTCATGAAGGATACACGGTACCGATTCTGATCCTGAGTGCTAAAAGCAGCGAAACAGACCGGGTGGTGGGTTTAGAGGTGGGTGCTGATGATTATTTGACTAAACCCTTCGGGATGCGGGAGTTGGTTGCCCGCGTCCGGGCCCTGTTGCGACGTAACCGCTACCCTCTACCCCAGACGAGACCCAACGTACTGAAATTTAAGGAAGTTACCCTATATCCAACGGAATGTCGGGTGATAGTGCGAGGAGAGGAGATTAATTTGTCTCCCAAGGAATTCCGGATTTTCGAATTGTTTATGTCTCATCCCCGCCGGGTATGGTCGAGAGATCAGTTGATCGAACGAGTATGGGGACCGGATTTTATGGGGGATAGCAAAACCGTGGACGTACATATCCGCTGGCTGAGAGAAAAATTGGAAGTTGACCCCAGTCGGCCAGAATATCTACTGACGGTACGGGGATTTGGCTATCGCATGGGTTAAGGATTGTTCAGAATGGCCCATACTCAATCAATTAATAATCAATCTATGAACTACACGCAATTAAAATAAAGGTGTTTCTGGGATTTATATTGGGATTATTGATGGGTTTGGCTCTATGGATGTGGTGGAGAGTGCGACTCGACGCCAAACTGCGCTCATGTCTGCCAGATTTATCAGACTCGCCATCCCGGTTATCGATATCTAGAGCGATATCGAAGATCTCCCACCTTTATCAGACTTGCTACCAGCAGGAAAAGGAAATCGATCGCTGGAAAAAACTTATCCAGCTGGCCCCGATGGGCTATCTACAAGTGGACGACCAAAATCAGCTGTTGTGGTGCAACGAACAAGCTTGTCAATTGCTATGTCTGAAACGACCAGCATCACCTCGTCTGCTACTGGAAGTTGTCCGCTGTTATGAATTGGATCATCTGATCGCACAGACCCGCGACTCTCAAAAGCCTTGCCAGCAGGAATGGATGTTTTATCCTACCTGTGACTATGTCAGGGAGGTAAAGTGCGATCCTGCTGCGCACCTCGCGAGCGAACGACCTCCCTTTGCCTTGCGGGGCTATGGGGTACCCTTACCCAAGGATCGGGTGGGGGTGTTTCTGGAAAGCCGGCAAGAAGTGGCGGTTTTATCGGGGCAACGCGATCGGGCGTTTTCTGATGTCGCCCACGAACTGAAAACTCCCTTGACTTCTATCCGTCTAGTGGCCGAAACCCTTCAATCTCGGCTTGACCCTCCGGCACGCAACTGGATAGACCGCTTGCTCTCTGAGGCGATTCGACTCAGCGACTTAGTAGAGATCTTACTGGATCTCGGTCGCTTGGAAAAGGGGTCTTACCATTCCCTCAACCTGAAAACTATAGATTTGCCAGCACTAATAAACTCGGCTTGGTTGAGTCTGGAACCCCTGGCCCGCAAAAAACAGCTACAATTCGATTACACTGGTCCTGAAAGTCTGCTGATTCAAGCTGACGAACAGCGGATTTACCGGGTGATGATTAATTTGTTGGATAACAGTATAAAATATAACCGAAGTCAAGGAGAGATTCAAGTAAAACTAAGGGCTTCAGATCGGCATATTCACATAGAAGCGATCGATAGCGGTACTGGTTTTACCGAAAGCGAATTACCATATATATTTGAGCGATTTTATCGGGGCGATCCATCCCGTGCCCGCAGCGGCACCTCCCATATAGCTGGCGGGATCCGGCAGGACTCACCGTCCACTCATGGTAGTGGTTTAGGTCTGGCGATCGTGCGACAGATTATCGAAGCTCATCAGGGCTATGTCAGGGCAAGTAACCATCCGGAAACTGGCGGTGCCTGGTTAGAGGTGCTTTTGCCTTGGGAGCAACCGTCGTCCAAGACGGACGCAGGTATTTCAATCATTTGGCCTTGACAACTGACATGCTTCCCAATTAATACTATGGTATAAGACCCTCTGTGGCTTAAACCATTCAGTGTAATATTTATCTAAATATGAGTCGCACTATCGCAGTCCACTATGGATGAAAGGCTACAGAAAATTCTCTCCCAGTGGGGGATCGCCTCTAGGCGCGAAGCGGAAAACATGATCCTGGCAGGCCGTGTCTGTATAAATGGTGTTGTAGTCAGTCAACTGGGGCAAAAAGCCCATCCCCTACGGGATGATATAGAAGTGGATGGCGTGCCCCTTAATGCTGCCAATCGTCCCGGACAGCGGTATCTTTTACTTAACAAACCAGCAGGGGTAATATCTACTTGCTGGGATGCCAGAGGACGGACTACAGTGCTCTCTTTGCTGCCAGACAGCTTGAAAGTGGGTACTGGCATACATCCTGTCGGACGCCTGGATGCTGATAGTACGGGAGCATTGCTGCTCACTAATGATGGGGATCTGACTTTCCGCCTGACTCATCCGCGCCATAGCGTTCCCAAAACCTATCGGGTTTGGGTGCAGGGTTGTCCGCCGGAGGAGATCCTACACCAGTGGCGTACAGGAGTTATGCTGTCGGGTCGTCTCACCTTGCCAGCCGAGGTGCGATCGCGAGGGCGATCGCGCGACCGTGATCGAACTCTTTTAGAGGTGATTCTCACTGAAGGTAGAAACCGACAAATTCGACGGGTAGCTGAACAGCTAGGATATCCAGTCGTTCATCTACATCGTCAGGCGATTGGTAAGATTAAATTACAACAACTTCAAACTGGTGATTACCGTCCCCTGAAAAAGTTAGAAATTAATGCTCTCAAAAAAAAGATCGGGCCCGAATGAATACTGCTCCAATTTTGTAAACCGAGATTCCCTCACTCGGGAAGAGTAAAAATATAAAATAATCAATCCATAATTGAGATTAGGTATTGGTGAGAAGGAGTGCCACATATGAGAAAACCTCAACAAAAATTATCCTATCTCGAAAGAAAAAACAGAGCGGAAATATTGGCAAAAATAGGAGCGCGCTTGCGACAGTTGCGGGAAGAAAATTCGATTTCTATCGAAATGATGGCGGATAAAACTGGCATTAATCAGCGTCAAATTAGGGCGATAGAATCAGGTCAGCTAGAACAGTTACCAGAGCCAATTTACATTCAGTATTTTATCAAGCGATACGCTGAGGCTCTGGGCTTGAATGGCGCTGAGGAAGCAAGCGCTTTTCCGGCAGGGGACTTTTTCCGACCGATTAATCCCGCTTGGATCCACTTGCCAGCTCCTATTTTACGACCCATTCACCTTTACGTTGTTTATATTTTGGTGGTATTGTTCTCGGTGAGTAGTTTGTCTTACTTGATGCGCCACTCCTTAAACTCAGAGCGCCTTCTTTACGTTCAGCAGCCTGTGAAAACCCCGTCACCGTCGGCGTCTAATGATTCTACGACAGTGCCCCACAGACCAGAGCCAGTGCGGGTGAACATGACGATCGATGCGGACTCTTGGCTGTGGATAGAAGCGGATGGTCAAACGGAGTTTGAAGGCATTTTGCCCAAGGGCTCTGAACGCACTTGGGTGGCAAATCAGCAGCTGATTATTCGTGCTGGTAATGCTGGCGGAGTGCGGATCGCTCTTAATGATGAGCTTCCTCAGAAGCTGGGGGAACCTAATGCTGTCGAAGAAGTGACTTTTAAGGCTCCTCCCAGATCCAGAATTTAATCCCTTATTGGGTCTCCTTATCCTTATCCTCCTGATCTTCGGAATCTTCGGAATCTTCTTTATCCTCTGGCTGGGGCTGTGGTGCCCTGCCGTAGGTTTCGGTCATCTGTTTCAGGCGCGAACTTAACCACTCGCTCAATGAATCCTGCCGGTAGCGCCAGGCCCAGTTGCCCTCAGCTAACCCGGGAAAATTCATCCGGGCATTACCGTCCAATCCCAAGCAATCCTGCAAGGGCACGATCGCCCAGTCGGCGACAGAGGAAAGGGCGATTCTGATTAAATCCCAATGGATCCCGTCGGGACTCACGTGACCGATATAGCGCAAAACAGCATCTCTTTCCCAGTCTGCGAGTTCGTTAAACCAGCCCACGGTAGTGTTATTGTCGTGGGTGCCGGTGTAAATCAAACAGTTGCGGGGCAAGTTGAAGGGCAAAAACGGATTGTCAGGGTCGGAACCAAAGGCAAAATGTAAAACTTTCATGCCTGGAAATTCAAACTTGTCTCGCAGTTCTTCTACCTCTGGAGTAATTACGCCCAAATCCTCTGCCAAAACCGGTAGCTTACCCAATTTTTGCTTCAATTTCTCGAAGAAGGCATCCCCTGGAGCCTTCACCCACTTCCCTTTAATGGCGGTGGTTTCGCCCAAGGGTACTGCCCAGTACGCCTCGAACCCCCGGAAATGGTCGATGCGAATCCAATCTACATAGTCCAGCATGGCACCGAAGCGCTGAATCCACCACTGGAAACCAGTTTTCTGCAAGTTTTTCCAATCATAGATGGGGTTGCCCCATAGCTGACCCGTTTCGCTGAAGTAATCTGGCGGTACACCGGCCATCAAAGCGGCTTCTCCTGTCTTCTCATCCAGGCAAAAGGTTTCTGGATGGGCCCATACGTCGGCGCTATCGTGAGCGACGTAGATGGGAATATCGCCAACGATCTCGACACCCTGCTTGTTGGCATAGGATTTCAGTTTGCTCCACTGGCGGAAAAACTCAAACTGGATGTATTTGTAGTAAAATATTTTCGCTTGCAAATTTTGCTGCCACTTTTTGATTGCTGTGGGTTGGCGCTTGGCAATTTCTGGTGCCCATGTATTCCAGGCTGCTCCTTCATTGGCGTCTTTGAGGGCCATGAACAAGGCATAGTCCTCTAGCCAGCTGGCCTTCGCCTGGCAGAACTGCTCGAATTCTTTGCGCATCTTGGCTGATGCTTGGGCAGCGAAGTTAGAGCAGGCTTTCTGTAATAGGGGGATTTTGACTTGTATTGCCCGATCGAAGTCTACTGTATCTAGGGGAAATTCTGGCAGGTTGGCAAAATCTTCTTCTGCGAGCAATCCCTCTTTTTGCAGCATTTCGGGGCTGATCAGCATGGGGTTGCCTGCCATCGCTGCATAGGACATGTAGGGAGAGTTGCCATATCCTGTCGGTCCTAAGGGCAAGACTTGCCATACTTGCTGTAAACTTTCTGTAAGAAAATCTATGAAGCGATAGGCTTCATCGCCTAAGTCCCCAATGCCAAAGCGGCTGGGAAAGCTGGTGGGATGCAGCAAAATGCCACTACGTCTCTTTTGCATATCTTGCCTGGTGTTATGGAATTAAACTTTATCACTCTATCATAAGCAGTCAGTTGCGTATATAATAAAAATCGACTCGCTCTAGGGTAGGGTACGTCTAAAGGAAGTTCACGAGTAGGTAGAATTTGATATGACTCACCGCAATCCGGCCCCGACAGTTGATATTATTATAGAGCTGATCGACAAACCCCAACGCCCCCTGGTGCTGATTGAGCGGAAAAATCCTCCCCACGGTTGGGCCATACCCGGCGGTTTTATCGATTACGGGGAATCTGTAC
Source organism: Hormoscilla sp. (assembly GCA_051439505.1). Lineage (GTDB taxonomy): Bacteria > Cyanobacteriota > Cyanobacteriia > Cyanobacteriales > Desertifilaceae > Hormoscilla. Next base: position 74,447 of record JBFRWI010000145.1, read on the forward strand.
AGACGGCGGCTATCCGCGAGGCCCAGGAGGAGACGGGGTTGCAGGTGAAGTTGACCGAACAGTTTCATGTCTATTCTGAACCCTCACGGGACCCGCGTCAACATACTCTTAGCGTGGTGCTGCTGGGGACGGCGACGGGTAAACCCCAAGCGGCTGATGATGCCAAGAATGTGGGGGTGTTTGAGTTATGGCAAATTCCCTCCGAACTCTGTTTTGACCATGACAAAATTATTAAGGATTACTGGCTCTATCGCAATTACGGTATCCGCCCGAGATTGTGATAAATATGGCGATCTGGTCAAGAAAATGGAGAGTAAAGTGATAGAATAATCACTATTGGAGAAATAAGATAAAATATGACTCGTAAAGTTATTAGCACGGACAATGCACCTGCACCTGTGGGACCGTATAATCAGGCGATCGCGGCTAGCGGTCAATTGCTGTTTGTTTCCGGTCAAATTGCGATCGACCCCAGCAGCAATCAGATTGTTTATAATGATGATGTTGCCAAGCAGACTTCACAGGTGATGACTAATCTTCAGGCGGTGCTTGAGGCGGCAGGTGCTAAGTTTGAGAATGTGGTGAAAACTACAATCTTTCTTAAGGATATGAATGATTTTGCGACGGTAAATCAGGTTTATGGGGGCTATTTCGATCCCGAAAATGCTCCCGCCCGGGCTTGTGTGGAGGCTTCCCGCTTGCCAAAAGATGTGTTGGTGGAAATTGAATGTATTGCGGTGCTATGATCGCCATGGTAGGGTGGGCATCGCCCACCTTGAATAAAAGGATCATTCTGTTAATAAAGTTGAATTGGTGGTGAGGACGGCCTACGCAATAAAGTGAGCGAATTGAGATTAGCAGTACCTCGCCTTCCAGCATCGATCGAACTGCGGCCCTATCAGCAAGAAGCCGTAAATAATTGGTTTGCTAATCGCGGACGCGGTACGCTGAAAATGGCGACGGGCAGTGGCAAGACGATTACGGCCCTGGCGATCGCCTCGGAATTATATCAAAAAATTGGCTTACAAGGGTTAATTGTTGTCTGTCCCTACCGCCATCTTGTTTCTCAGTGGGCCAGAGAATGTGAGAAGTTTGGTTTGGAACCAATCTTAGCTTTTGAGAATGTTCATAATTGGCAAGGTCAACTTTCTAGTCAACTGTATAATATCCATGGGGGCAATCATCCCTTTGTGACTGTTATCACTACTAATGCTACTTTAAATAAAGATGGGTTGCAATCCCAGTTGAGCTATTTTCCTGAAAAAACTCTGATTATTGGCGATGAAGCTCATAATTTGGGATCTCCGAAATTAGAGGAAAGTTTACCTCGTAACATCGGGTTGCGTTTGGCTTTGTCGGCGACGCCGGAAAGGCGTTACGATGAGTCGGGTACTGATGCGATTAAGAATTATTTTGGTCCTGTTTTGCTCCCAGAACTGACCTTGGCAGATGCAATTAATCAAGGGGCATTAGTCCGCTATCTTTATTATCCAGTTTTGGTGCCCCTCACGGCTGATGAAGCCTACAGCTATGCCCAGTTAACTACTAAGATCGGTTGGACTTTATCTAAATTGGATGGCAATATTGCCTTGGAAATGACATCAAATGATGAGTTGAAAGCTTTATTTATGCAACGGGCCCGGTTAATTGGTGCAGCGGCCAATAAGTTAGATGCCCTCAGACAGGTGATGCGCGATCGCCTGCATACTACCCATACTTTATTTTACTGCGGGGATGGCGGGACAGACGGCTCTATGTCCCGGCGCAGCAGTCGCCAACTCACTGCTGTAGCGCGCATTTTGGGAGGAGAATTGGGCTATCGGGTGAATACTTACACGGCGTCCACACCCTTGGCAGAGAGAGAAAAGTTGCGCCAGCAATTTGAAAGCGGCGAGTTGCAAGGTTTAATTGCTATTCGCTGTTTAGACGAAGGAGTAGATATTCCCGCCATTAGAAATGCGATCGTTCTGGCCAGCAGCAGCAACCCGCGCCAGTTCATTCAGCGGCGGGGACGAGTGTTGCGCCCGCACCCTGGTAAGGAACGGGCTACTTTATTTGATATGATTGTGAGGCCGCCAGAGCTGGACCGCAAGACCTGGGATGTAGAACGTAACCTGCTGCACAAGGAATTGCTCAGGTTTGTCGAATTTGCCGATTTGGCAGATAATGCTGAGGAGGCGAGAGCAAAATTGCTCCCACTCCAGAAAAAATATGAATTGTTCGATCTTTGAGATCTGTTCGTAGTAAGCGCTTTAGCGCTTTTCATCTCGTTGGCAGGTAGAACCTGCCAATGGTCTCGGGAGGCGGGCGGCTCTAGTCCCAGCAGTAATGGTATGATATGGAGAGGAGATTTGACTATTCAGAGGGTTTTCCAGAAGTTGTTATCTCAACTGTTTTAGCTGAAAATCGTTCGGACTATAATCAAAATGCGGGTCTCAAGGAGGTGCAAGAGCCGATCGTCAGTGCTGCGCCGGAAGTCCGCAAAATTATTGAGCGGGTCTTGGAGCTGGAAAAAGATAAGCTCTATATGAAGAATCCCAAATATATTAATGATGATATCCTGCAAATTGTCAAGGAAGAAGTGCAATGAGGTTGAGGTCGATTATACTCGGGAACTTTCGTCAGTTTTATGGCAAGACTGATGAAATTTTATTTGCTAGCGGCGAGCACAATATTACGATCGTTCACGGCAATAACGGGGCGGGGAAGACGACGCTGCTGAATGCCTTTACCTGGGCATTGTATGAGAAGTTCAGTGCGGCTTTTACTTCTCCACAGCAGCTGGTGAACAAACGGGCCCTGTATGAAATTAAATCGGGTAAACCGGTTGAATGCTTGGTGGAAGTTGCCTTTTATCATGATAGCAGGCGCTATCGGGTGAAGCGCATCTGTCGTGCCTATAAGAAAGTTAAGGGCATTGAATACAGTCCGACAGAGTTGTCGATGTGGGTGGCGGGAGATGACGGACGCTGGATGCCTACTCATCAAAACCCCGAGGATATTATCGGACGCATTTTGCCCCCTAGTTTACATCAGTATTTCTTTTTTGATGGGGAGCGCATTGAGCATATTTTTCGGGATAATCGGAAAACGGAAATTGCTGATGCTACTAAGGAGTTACTGGGTGTAGAGGTGTTCGATCGGGCCCTCAGGCACCTGAAGGCTACTAGCAAAACCTTGGAAGAAGAATTGGGAAACCTCGGGGATCCCCAAACTCAAAAGCTGCTGCAAGCTAAGCTGGAATTAGAAGAAAAGGGCGATCGCATTTCTCAGCGGGAAGTGGAAATTGCTCGGGAGTTAGAAAAGCACCAGGAATTAAAAAGAACCATTAACAGTCGGTTACTGGAGCTAAGTGGGGCGAAGGAGTTACAGGACCGGCGTGCTAGCCTAGAAGCACAGGAAAAGCATCTCCGGGAACAGTTGAAACAGGCGAAGGTAGGGCTCAAAAGAGCGATTACTACTAAAGGATACAGCTTTTTGCTATCAGAGGCAACTGCGGAATTTAGAACAATAGTCGAGCAGTTGCGGCAGAAAGGAGAGTTGCCGACGGGAATTACGCAACAATTTGTCCGGGAGTTACTCAAGCAGCAGCGCTGCATCTGCGGTGGGGACTTGAGCGAAGGCACCCATGGCTTCCATACGATCCAATCATGGATAGAGAAAGCGGGAATTGCCGATGTTGAAGAAACAGCTATTCGCATGAGCGCCCAAGTGGAAGAAATTGACAAGCAGGCTCCCGAATTTTGGCAAGAAGTGGACAGAGAACAAGGGAATGTCAAGCAATGGCGGGCGGAACTTTCGCGGGTGGAGACGGAGATGGACAATTTGAAGAACAAGCTGAGAACGAACCCCAATGAGAATATTCAGCAGTTGCAACAGCGCTTGGATGAAATTGAAGCCAAAATCACTCAATTGCAAAGAGAAACGGGAGCCAACCACCATAAGCTAGATAAGATTAAAGCGGATATTGAGGTTAAGGTCAAGCAGATTGCTAAGCAGCAAACGAATGAGCTAAAGCAAGCTTTAGCCCAGCGACGGGTGGACGCGACGGTGGAGGCGATGAAGCGGATCTCGGAGGTTAAGAACCGTCTGGATAAACAGTTTCGCTGGCAATTGGAACAGCGGGTGCAAGAGATATTCTCCTCAATTTCCTTTACTCCCTACATTCCCAAGCTGTCTGAAAAATACGAATTGACTCTGGTGGAGAATACAACTAAGTTAGAAGTCCCCGTGGCGGCGTCTACGGGAGAAAACCAGATTCTCAGCTTGTCATTTATTGGCGGGATTATCGATCGGGTGCGGGAGTGGAGTAAAAGCAAGATGCATATGGGACCCGATAGTAGCACGTTTCCGATAGTAATGGATTCGCCTTTTGGCAGTTTGGATGAAATCTATCGCCGCCAGGTAGCGAAATCTCTGCCTAAATTAGCAAATCAGCTAGTGGTTTTGGTCACGAAAACTCAGTGGCGGGTAGAGGTGGAAGAGGAAATGACTCCTCGAATTGGCCGGGAGTACCTGTTGGTTTATAATTCGCCGAAACCAGATTGTGAGGAAGATAGCATCCAGTTAGGGGGAGTGAGTTATCCTTTAGTTAGGCGCAGTCAGAACGAGTTTGAATATACTGAAATAATTGAGGTCGAACGTCATGGTTAGTGCCAAGTCAGCCCGCCGGGGGTTCAAACCCAAAGGCTTTTAGTCAGCCCGCCGGGGGTTCAAACCCCCGGCTAACAGCCTCTTGTGGGTTAAAACCCACTAAAATCATTATATAGAAAGCGTTTTATCCTCGTTCCCTGGCTCCGCCGGGGAACGGGCGATCGAGGCTCTGCCTCTAGTTGCGAATGATGCAAGATATAAGTTAAAACCGCACTTAAAATAATGTTAAACTAATTGTAGCAGATTTTTTGAAAATGGTATTATATTGTCGCCTAAATGCTACGCCCCTACAGATATATTCGCAAATATGAGTTTGGGGGTATCGGTGCTGCAACAACTGCCTGACCACACCCGGTTGCCGAGGCACAAAGTAGTTACATTTTGTGTTTTTACCGATCATTTGTTGATGTGGTCCCCTACATTTACGACTGCGATCGCCCTACCAGCGCGCGATCGCCTGTCAACCCTGGGGACGCACAACCGCGAGGGGAACCTGACGGTCATCAGGCGATCGCGCTACCGGTCGGGAGTTCTCACTGGCGACCCCTGGAAATGCAGAACCGGCGGATGCGGACGGTCCTGAGCCAGGGGTGTAGTCAAAACCCGTCGATCGTTCCATGGACCCAGTACCTACCACCGGTGATGCTACTACTGCTATCCGAAAAGGTAGGCTCACGCCCCAAGTGCAGCAGATTTTTATCGCCAGGGCCTGGTCTACGATATCTGTAAAGATCGCCCTACTAACGCCCGATCGCCTGTCAACCCTGGGGACGCACAACCGCGAGGGGAAGCGGACGGTCATCAGGCGATCGCGCTACCGGTCGGGAGTTCTCACTGGCGACCCCTGGAAATGCAGAACCGGCGGATGCGGACGGTCACGAGCTGTGAAACCACCGGTACAAATGAGAGTCAGCTACAAGCAGCCAGCACAAGCTTGATAGAGGTGACGGCAGATCCGCCAGATGGCACCCCGTCACGGCTATTTTCTCAGGTGAGGGTGGTTGTTGCTTACTGATGACATTTCGATTTGTGGCATATGATATTTGATTTGCGGCATATCAAATATCATATGGGGCATATCAAATATCATATGGGGCATATCAAATATCATATGGGGCATATCAAATATCATATGGGGCATATCAAATATCATATGGGGCATATCAAATATCATAT
>JBFRWI010000146.1:0-30556 GCA_051439505.1 Hormoscilla sp.
AAGGATCTTCTCTCGGCGAGAAAAGGATCTTCTCTCGGCGAGAAAAGGATCTTCTCTCGGCGAGAAAAGGATCTTCTCTCGGCGAGAAAAGGATCTTCTCTCGGCGAGAAAAGGATCTTCTCTCATAGCGGAAAAAGTTCTTCTCCCGTAGCGTCGGTGGATCTTCGAGGGTGTGGTCTTGTGCCGGTTGGTAGGAGACCTCGCAGCCCGATTTTTCCCGAACGGTACCCGTGCATGGTCCGGCTACAGGAACTAAGCCCACCTGCGCGGGCTATATTATATGCATCACCGGATGCACCCGGTGAGCGCACCCCCCTGTTCCTTCCCTGTTCCCTTCCCCCAACCTATGGATACGCCCGATTGTAATAGCATTTTGTCAAAACAATGCTACAATTAGTTTTAACTTATCGCATTATTATACTATTAGTCGGTTTTAACTCATATCTTGCACCATTCTCAACTAGAGGCAGATCCTCTAGAACTCGTTCCCAGGCGGAGCCAGGGAACGAGGGTAAAAACACTTTATTTATAAGGTTTTCAGTCTGTTTTCAACCGACTTTAGCTATTAGCCGTGGGTTTGAACCCACGGCGGGCTGACTTCTGCTTCATCAATTGCATAAACAACATATTCTTTGCCTACAGTTAATCTAAAAACTGTTTCCTTGGTTCGATTAACAGCGGGTTCGAGATAATTTTCTGGAAGAGATGCGCCACGGTTGGCGATACAACGAATTTTCATCGTTTATTTAATCTCACCTATGAGTACAACCTATGATGCGGGTCTAGCCAGACTACATAGAAAATCCTGTCTAGCAGAAACCCGTGTACTCTCCCATGCTCATTAGCAGAGATTTCAAATTGCCACGCCAGATGATTTCTCAGAGCCGCATTGAGACAGGTAAATCCCTGGGGTTCAGTCGTGTCTGGCCAATTGATTTCATGGGTTCGCAATGAAGGCGATCGCAAGTTAATAAAATCATCATACCTGATAGTTGACACATCTTTGAGACGTAAGAGCAGTTTTTCGATATAATTTTCACCGCAGCCCGCAATACTAAACTTGGGGTTGCCGTGTAAATCAAGATATTTGAAGGAGAAAATCACATCTTCATCATACCTTGACGGTTTATTCCGAGGCTCAGCTTGCTGCTTTGTACGGCTCGGATGCTTGAGTTTCTTCTTCTTCGTCATCTTCGAGCAAAGTTTTGTAATATTTTTGCATAAATTTTTGGGAAATCACCGCCTCCGAATGTTCATCTATTGGCATTCCTCCACGCGCTTTCCGCCAGGGGTCTTCCTCCTGAGTCATCCTTTCCAGATGGTAGGATCTGTTCCTGCCATAAACATCAATTACTTCTAGCATATGCTCTTCTACATGCTTTGGCAATGCTACTTTTTCTGGATATTCGCCGATCGCATTCCACTTAAACTTCTTAAAGCGATCGTACAGTTCTGGTTGCACCGGTCCCTTTGCCCAGGCTTGGAAGTCTTCATCAAACAGAGGTTTGTCATACAGTGCCATATACCATGCCTGAGCATAGTATACCAATTTTTGCAGGTGCAAGTTGGTAATCAATTCGCCGCGATCGCGACAGAACTTGATAATATAATCTGCTACTGCATTTGCCGTTGTCTGGGCCATCCCGTCATACCTCCTATCATACTTTTGCTGTTTCTAGAGAACCGCTTCTGACTTTTGGCGTGAAAACCGATTCTTCATCTTCATCTTCGAGTAAATATTTGTAATATTTCTGCATGGACCGCTTGGAAATCACTACCTCGGAATGTTCGTCCATTGGCATTCCCCGACGTACTTTCCGCCACGGGTCTTCGTCGTGAGTCATCCTTTCCAGATAGTAGTATATGTACCTGCCATAAACATCCAGCACTTCTAGTATATGCTCTTCTACATGCTTTGGCAATTCTACCTTTTCTGGGTGTTCGCCGATCGCATTCCATTTGTAGCTCGTAAAGCGCTCGTACAGTTCTGGTTGCACCGGTCCGCTTGCCCAGGCTTGGAACTCTTCATCAAACAGAGGTTTTTCATATAGTGCCAGATACCATGCCTGAGCATAGTATACCAATTTTTGCAGGTGCAAGTTGGTAATTAAGTCACCGTGCTTGTGGCAGAACTTGATAATATAATCTGCTACTGCATTTGCCGTTGTCTCAGCCATACTGTCATACCTCCTATGTTATATCCTTTAACTTTTATATCATACCTTGGCTGTTTTTGCGGAATGTAGGTTAGATGCACCCCAATATTTCTGGGTTAAGCAGGGGGCAGGGAGATTGCTAGCTGCTGCGCAGCCGCTGCGCTTTTACGAAGTGCGCGACGCAGGAGCGCTACGGGGGGGGTCTCCTCAATTTCCCACAATTTAATCGCGGTTGTCCCCCCCCTCGCAATGACAAATACAATCTTTAACCGAGAAGTATTGATTCGAGAATATCTTAGGGGCGAAATAGGTGAGAGTGTTCGGGATGGTAGAGGCGCGATCGCCCCCCTTCTCGCCTCAAAGCAGGACTAACCAAATAAAGGGTAGTGCGAATGAGATTTTCCCGCTGGCTAACAGCGGCCATTTCCGTCAAGTCCACCACCCAGATTTTTTCATCTGGCCAACCCAAGCGGTAACAAATTGCCACGGGAGTATCGCCAGAATAATGTTGCATCAACTTATCTTGGGCAGTTTCCACGTGACGGGCACTTAAATAAAGACACAAACTGGCTTTATGTGCAGCTAAAGATGCCAACTCTTCTGCCGCAGGCACTCCCGAAGCACGGCCACTAATGCGAGTCAGAATAATTGTTTGCACCAATTCTGGTACAGTCAGCTCAACTTGAAGTTTTGCTGCTGCTAACTGAAAAGCACTAATTCCGGGGATAATCTCAAAAGGAATATCTGCCTCTGCGAGAGTTTGCATTTGCTCGTGGATCGCACTGTAAAGACTGAGATCCCCAGAATGCAGGCGCACAACCGATCGCTGCTGTTGCACTCGCTCAATCATTACTGGTAAAATCTCTTCAAGAGTTTGATTTCCAGTACGAATAACCTCCGCATCAGCACGCACGTCCCGCAAGATTTGCCTCGGCACCAGAGAGTCCGCAAATAAAATTACATCCGCGATCGCCAGAATTTTTGCCGCCTTAACAGTCAGTAAATCTGGGTCTCCAGGGCCGGCCCCCACAAAATATACTGCTGGTTCTAGATAATTTTCTTGCAATTCCCAAATCCCCAATTTATATATAGCGTTTCTAAAATTGATGTCGGATAGTTTTTCTAGCCTATTTGTCATTGCGAGGGGGGGAGGACTAGCGAGTAACTTATGCTTTATGAGTTAACCCCCCGAAGCAATCTCACCAATAGCATATCACACTAATCACCAGAAGTGCTATAATCAATGCTGGACAGGATCTCTTCCGGAACAGACCCAGCCGATCGAGTAGCTAACAATAATGGTAATGCACCCTAGGTCAACCCTGGAGTTAATAACTACAGGTTCTTTTTGTTTCTATTCCTTCCATCATATATACACGCCGTATTCAATTCTCTTCAGCAGTTCGTCTACCTGTTGAGTTCCGGCATCAGTGTCCAATAGCTCAAATGGAATTGCCCCTGATAATGCACGATCTTATCATCCCCTGTGCAACAAAATTTTTAGTCGGTTTCAACCGACTTTAGCTTTTAGCCGGGGGTTTGAACCCCCGGCGGGCTACCGCTACCGCTATTGTTGACAATGTTACAAGATATCAATTAAGCTGCGAACCCGTATCATTATTTGAGACGGAGACAACATCTGGAAGGGGGCGACGCAACAGGTAAAGCCAACTTAAACCGGCCAAACCAAGCCCGATCGCCAGCAAACTGACCACTTGAGCAATGCGCAAAGGGCCCAGCATCAGGCTATCAGTACGCAAGCCCTCAATCCAGAATCTACCCAAGCTGTAGGATATCATGTAAACTAGAAACAACGTCCCCAGTTTCAAATGGGGCTTTCCCCGCAAACCCCGAAAGAATAAAGTCAGCAGCAAGCCAAACACCATCAGATTCCACAGGGACTCATACAGAAAAGTGGGATGGAAATATTCAAAATTCATATATTCCAGGGGACGGCTTTCTACCGGAATATACAGTTTCCAAGGCAAGTCCGTCGGGCCCCCGAAAGCTTCCGAGTTGAAAAAATTCCCCCAACGCCCGATCGCCTGACCGAGAATGAGAGAAGGGGCCACCAGATCCGCCAATTGCCAGAAGGGAATGCGATTTAGTCTGGCAAAAATCAACGAAGCAATTATCCCCCCGATAATCGCACCGTGAATGGCAATGCCACCCTTCCAAATCGCAATGATATCCCCAGGGTGGTCTGCATAATTTTGCCACTGAAACAGCACGTAGTAAATGCGGGCGCAGGGAATAGCGCCAATCACCAGACAAACAGCCAAATCCCCAAGCAGTTCTGGGTTAACCTGGCGGCGGGATGCCAGATACTGAGATAAAAATAACCCAATCAACACCGCTGAGGCAATCAACAGACCGTACCAACGCAGCACAACTGGACCCAACTTCAGGATCTCAGAACCTGGCGAGGTAAATGTGAAAGACAGAATAGAAGTATTTAGGATCATTTGGGGAAGGACTAAGCAATTCAAAATTCAAAATTCAAAATTCAAAATTGGGAAAGCCATTGAGGGCAATCCTTTCAGAAGATCGGCCTATGCAATTTCAATGCACGACAGCTTATCTCCAACAATTATATTATCCCATTTGGGAAAAACCATGCTACAATTACTTCAAACTTCAAACATTATTTATTAGTCGGTTTTAACCGACTTCAGCTATTAGCCGGGGGTTTGAACCCCCGGCGGGATAACAGCGAAGTGACTGTATCATCATTAAATCAAAATGCTATTGCACATGTCTACTATGCCCATTGTCGAGCATCGGACCGCCAAAACTGACTCCCAACCCCTATTGGGCGCTTCTTTAGAGGAATTGACAGCTTGGGTGCAGCACTGCGGGCAACCGGCTTATCGGGGGCGACAACTACACCAATGGATTTATCAACAGGGGGCCCGTACCCTTCTGGACATCACCGTTTTTCCCAAGCAATGGCGCGAAACCCTCGCAGATGTACACATTGGCCGTTCCACAATCAGCCGCCGAGTGCAAGCACCCGACGGCACCATCAAGTATCTCCTGCAACTGGCAGATGGTCAAATTATCGAAACCGTTGGCATCCCCACCGACAAGCGCCTCACCGTTTGCGTCTCTTCCCAGGTAGGATGTCCCATGGCCTGCGACTTTTGCGCCACCGGTAAAGGAGGCTTCCAGCGAAATCTCCAAAGTCATGAAATAATCGACCAGGTGTTGACCGTCCAAGAGGACTTTCAGCGACGAGTCAGCAATATCGTCTTTATGGGCATGGGGGAACCCCTGCTAAATATTGATAACCTGTTAGCTGCCGTCAGGTCGCTTAACCAAGATGTGAGTATCGGACAGCGGTTAATGACCATCTCCACCGTAGGCATTCCCGGACGTATTCGGGCCCTGGCCTCTGAGAAACTGCAAGTTACCCTCGCTGTGAGCCTCCACGCCTCCAACCAACAGCTGCGGGAACGCCTGATTCCCAGTGCCAAACCCTATGATTTAGAACAGCTATTGGCAGAATGCCGGGAATACGTGCAGCAAACCAACCGTAGAGTCACCTTTGAATATATCTTGCTAGCCGGGGTAAATGACTTGCCCGCCCATGCTGAAGAACTGGCCCGACATCTGCGGGGTTTCCAAACTCACGTCAATCTGATTCCCTATAATCCGATCGGCGACGCCGATTACCAACGTCCGGGGCGTCGCCGAATTCGCGCTTTTGTTAAGGTATTGGAAGAGCAACATATTGCGGTGAGCGTGCGCTATTCCCGAGGACTGGCAGCTGACGCCGCTTGCGGTCAGCTACGAGCCTCGAAGCTTGACTAGCCACCCCAGTATATACCGGGAGCATAAGCCTCTACCACTTTACCCGTCACAGAGCAGGTAATCATCAGGTAGTCACAGACTGGGCATTCCGTCCGAGTCTGCCGGTTGCTGGTCAGATAGTTGCGTTCAGCATGAGAACCGCAGTTAGGGCACCGAATTGCTTGTGTTATTTGCATTTTCTTATCACTCCCTTCAATTACTTGTTTTTCTGTGTGGTCGTAAAAGGATGTTATGCACTGATGATTCATTTTCATCAAAAATAATTAACAAAACTTATCTCCACCTCGCTAATTACCCCAGAATCAGCCAGTAGAGACTCGGGTTTTGCCTATACCGACATTATATGCTTTTTCTTTGGGTTTGTCATCACTGCACGGGCCGGGGATCGCTGACGAGCAAACCGATCCCCGGAATCGTAATCTCCTTTGTCTGCGGGGGTTTCGCCCCACGATCCCCTGTAATAGCGGGCCGTAAACGCCCAAATTTATGGGCGATTTTGACATAAAACTTTGGAGATGTTTACATAAGTTTATATAGAATTGTAAAGTTGGCTAAACGGGAAACTCCGCAGCTTGACTGAGTTCGCCGAACCTTCTGGGCAGAGATCAATTATAATTAGCTAGTAGATAGGGTTGGATATATAATAAATCCCTCTCCAAAAAAATCAGCGCCATACCGCGTAGCAGTCCTGAAGGAACCGGGCGCTTTCTAGCCCGAAACTCCCTGCCAGAGTAAGTTGATTCCATCTCAAATATAAAATTGGTATAACAGAACCAGCGCCTAGCTAGTGCGCTATGGTAAAATGCTATTCGTTACTACAAAAAAGTTTTTACTTCAAGCTGAATCACCATGAACTGTCATAGTAAAATTACAATAAGCATCAGCGAAGTGTCGGAGAGTCCCTTGTTCGCCCTCTCGCCGGAACTGCTGTGCATTGTCAGTGGAGATGGTTATTTCCGGGAACTCAACCCAGTCTGGGAAAAAACATTTGGTTTTACCAATAGAGAACTCCAAGCTAGTCCTTACACCGAATTTATTCACCCTGAAGACCGAAAGGCCACTATTGAGGCGATCGCATCTCTGTCAACGGGATCTCAGACTTGCTGTTTTAAGCATCGCTTTCGCGCTATGAATGGTTCCTATAAGTGGTTGTCCTGGAAAGCAGTACCCTTGACAGAAGGATGTTGGTACGCGATCGCCCACGACATCACCGCCTGCAAGCTTGCAGAAGCCAAATATCGCAGCATCTACGAAAACGCCGTCGAAGGCATCTTCCAAACCACCCCTGACGGAAATTATCTGAGCGCTAATCGGACCCTGGCCCGCATCTACGGCTACGAAGACACCTCCGAAATGCTAGAGCAACTGACTGATATCGAGTATCAGTTGTACGTCGATCCCAACCGCAGACCCGAATTTCGTCGCCTGCTCCAAGAAAACGATATTGTCTCGGAGTTTGAATCAGAGGTTTACCGCCAAGATGGCAGCATCATTTGGATTAGAGAAAACGCCCGTAGCGTCCGCGACGAAGGTGGAAACCTGCTTTACTACGAGGGTTTCGTCGAAGATATCACAGAGCGTAAACAAGCGGAAGCCGAACTAGAACAGTCACTTTCCCTATTGCGTGCCACCCTAGAATCAACAGTTAATGGCATTCTGGCAGTGGATTTACAAGGTCTGGCGATCGCCTACAACCAAAAATTTATCCAGATGTGGGGCCTATCCTCTGAAATTATGAATCAGGGGTCAAATAGCGACAGACTCAGGTTGATGAGCGAGCAAATAAAAGACCCTCAAGCCTTTATTACCCAGGTCAACTCCTTGTACGACAACCCAGCAAGCTTAGGCTACGACATTCTGGAATTAAAAGACGGTAGAATCATTGAGCACCACCAACTCCCCCAGCGGATCGGAGCCAAAATAGTGGGTCGCGTTTCCAGCTTTTGCGACATCACCGAACGGCAAAAAATCGGGCGCATGAAAAACGAATTTGTCTCAATGGTCAGTCACGAACTGAGAACCCCCCTGACTTCGATTCGCGGTTCCCTGAGTCTGATTGTCGGTGGTGTCGCTGGCGAAATCCCCCCCCAGGTAAAAGCCCTAGTGGAGATTGGTTATAAAAATAGCGAGCGTCTGGTGCTGCTGATTAACGACATTCTGGATATCGAAAAGATTGAATCGGGCAAAATGGACTTTAAGATAGAGCCGGTTCAACTCATCCCCTTAGTACAGCAGGCAATTGAAGCTAATATTGCTTATGGTGAACAGTTTGATGTCAAGTTTAAGTTACATAATGAATTAAACAATGTTTGGGTAAAGGTAGATAGCGATCGCCTGATGCAAGTCCTCACTAACCTGCTGTCCAACGCGGCAAAATTCTCCCCCCAAGGGGAAACTGTAGCGATCGCCGTTACTCTCGACGATCGAAACATCCGCGTGGAAGTGCGCGATCGCGGTCCTGGCATTTCCGAAGAGTTCCGACCGAAGATTTTCCAGAAATTCGCCCAAGCTGATTCCTCCGATACCCGTCAGAAAGGAGGCACCGGCTTGGGTTTGAGCATCAGTAAAGCGATTATAGAAAAACTCGGCGGACAGATCGGCTTTGAAAGCGACAGGGGTGCAGGTACAACCTTCTACTTTATCCTACCTCAATGGCAAGAACTGCCGCCCCGGGATGACCAGTACCCAGAACCAGCACCGCTACGCATCCTGATCTGTGAAAACGATCGGGACACGGCCAAGCTGCTGAGTCTGATGCTGTCCCAAGGAGGCTTTGACACCGACATTGCCTACAGTGCCATGGAAGCAAAGCAGCTACTGGCACAACCGGGCACCAACGAGTACGCGGCCATGACCATAGATTTAGCGATGCCAGACACCGACGGTATTTCCTTGATCCGCGAGTTGCGCCAACATGAGAATTTCCGTCACCTGCCGATCGTAGTTGTTTCGGCCAAAGTCCAACAGGATGGGAGTGAAGAATTCGCCGGCAGCGGGTTTGCCGTGATCGACTGGCTAGATAAGCCCATAGATCAAGGACGTCTGATCGCAGCGGTGAAGCAAGCAGCCTTGCACAGAGCAGATAGGAAGCCTCGCATTCTCCATATTGAGGACGATCCTGACGTGCGGCAAGTCGTCTCAGTCATCGTGGGTAATGTCGCGGAGATCTCTCATGCAGCCAATCTTCAAGATGGCCAACAACAGCTAGCCACCCAAACCTTTGACCTAGTGATTCTCGACCTGGAATTGCCCGACGGTTCTGGGTGGGAATTGCTGCCCCAGCTGAAGTGCCAGTCGAAGTCACCAGTGCCAGTTGTGGTGTTCTCGGCCCAAGATGTCGGTCAAGAAACGGCCCGGAAAGTGGCAGCTACATTGGTGAAATCTCGAACATCCAATCAGGATCTGCTTGATACAATTTCTACTTTGATCGCTAATGGCAAATAGCAAATGGCAATTAACAAATGAAACCATTAACTAAGATTATCCTTGTAGAAGATGACCCCGATATTCAAGTCGTAGCCCGTCTGGGCTTAGAAGCAGTCGGAGGTTTCACTGTAAAATTGTGTAGTTCGGGGTCCGAAGCAATTGCTTCGGCACCTGATTTTGGCCCCGACCTCATTCTGCTAGATGTGATGATGCCCGGAATGGATGGTCTCAGCACGCTCAAAGCCCTGCGAGATCTGCCCAAAACTGTGGAGACGCCAGTGATCATCCTGAGCGCTAAAGTCCAAACTCATGAAGTAGAACATTATCAAGAGTTAGGAGTATTGGATGTGATTTCCAAGCCTTTTGACCCGATGACTCTACCAGCAACTATTCTGAATATATGGAGACAACATTATGGTTAGTTCACCTGATTGCGTTCGCGAACAATTTAAGAGCCTGCAAAAAGATTATCAGCAGCAATTGCCTAGTAAAATCAGGCAGATTTCTGAAATCTGGCATAAGCTAGTGCGCCAGCAGGGTCAGATCGCTGACTGGGAAAAGCTTCATTGTCTGATCCACAGAATGGTAGGCAGCGGGGCGACTTTTGGCATGAGGGAATTAAGCGAAACTGCCAGGCGGATGGAAGGCTATATTAAGGACATGATGGTAAGTAAGTCCGCTCCAACAGTTGCACAGCAAGCACTAATCAATAATGTTTTGAATGAATTGAAACAAATGGCGATCGGGCCCCAGTGGCAGGTAATAGAGACGAGAGTATATCCGCATATTGACGAGAGAAGACAGCCAATAAAGAAGATATTCATAGGAGAAGAATACCCAAACAATCTCAAGAACAATAAAGTAATTTTTCTGATAGAAGAAGACGAACACCATGCCAATTACTTAGCAGTACAATTGAGTTGTTTTGGATATAAAATCAGCACATTTAAGGATAAGAATGGGCTAGAAAAAGCGATCGCAGAGATGTCGCCAGATGCAGTAATAATGGATATCATGTGGCTGGAACGGCAAATGGCAGGTACAGAAATGATTCGGGGAATTCAGGAAGGTCGAAACTCGCCACTGCCAGTCCTATTTATTTCGGCTAGAGATGACCTGAAAGCACGCTTGCAGGCAGTAAGGGCAGGGGGTGCAGCTTATTTTCATAAACCGGTTGATATTAGCAGTCTGCTCGACAAGCTGGATAGCCTGACAGCCCATGAGATCGGGGATCCCCATCGGATTTTAATTGTTGATGACGAGCCAATTTTAGCGACTTACCATGCTAAAATCTTGAGCAAGGCGGGCATGGTGACGGAAGTGGTGATCGACCCAATGCGGGTGATGCAATCCTTGGTGG
Source organism: Hormoscilla sp. (assembly GCA_051439505.1). Taxonomy (GTDB): domain Bacteria; phylum Cyanobacteriota; class Cyanobacteriia; order Cyanobacteriales; family Desertifilaceae; genus Hormoscilla. The sequence goes on from JBFRWI010000146.1 coordinate 10,756, forward strand.
ATTTTAAACCGGAGCTGATCCTAATGGATATGTATATGCCCGGTTGCAATGGTCTGGAACTGGCATCGGTGATTCGCCAGCAGGATGCTTATGTGAGTATTCCGATCGTTTTTCTGTCCGTGGAAACAAATGTGGAGCAGCAGCTGACGGCGATGCATTTAGGTGGAGATGAGTTTCTGACTAAGCCAATCGAAGCACAGCATCTGATTGCTGAGGTCAAAAGTAGGGTAGAGCGATCGCGCATTGTCAGCTCCTTTATGGAAAGGGACAGCCTCACGGGACTCCTGAACCATACTAAAATTAAAGAGCGACTCTCAATTGAGGTAGCACGGGCCAACAGACATCTGAGGCCCCTGGCCTTTGCCATGATTGACATTGACTGCTTTAAGGGAGTCAATGATATCTTCGGTCACTTGAGCGGCGATCGGGTGCTCAAAAGTCTGTCACGACTGTTAAAACAACGGCTGCGCAAAACCGATATCATTGGTCGCTATGGGGGAGAAGAGTTTGCTGTTATTTTACCAGATACGGATGCGATCGGGGCGGCGAAAATCCTCAATGAGATCCGCTGCGGTTTTGCCAAAGTGCGGCAACTTGCCCAGGACGACCATGAGTTTTGCGTCACCTTTAGCTGTGGCGTCGCTGCTTTTCCCGAATACGACGATGCTAATAGCCTCAACGAAGCCGCAGATAAGGCTTTGTATCAAGCCAAACGCAGTGGGCGCAATCAGTTAGCCTTGGCGGCGGCTAATAATTAGTTGCGAATCAATGGCAAATGGCGAATCTACATGAATAAATAATCAACGATTCTCCATTCTCCATTCTCCATTTTCAATTTCTATAAACGCCTTTTTTCAGCCTGAGTTAATGCCACCTGACTATTTTGGCGATAACGCACCGTTCGGTCTTGAGCAATTGCATATTTTTCATGTTCGGGTGGGACAGAAGCCATTAGATCCGAGGCCCGTTGCCACTGAGCCGCTAAATCCAACCACTCAGCCGAAGTGTTAGCTGTTTGACCATCAACGGCAGCTTTTTGGGCAAGGCGCACCGCTTCGACAAAAGGCTCTACAGATGCTGGAGATGCCGGAGCAGCAGCTGTAGGATCGACATCCGGGGCCTCTGGCTTAGTTTTAGCTGTCTGATTCTCTGTTGATGACTGGACGGGTGCTGGTTGCGTCTGAGTTTGTGTCGTATCTAGGAATTTAAGTCTCAGCCAATAGTAAAGACTCAAGCTAGCGATCAGCAAGAATAAGAAGATGAAGCTGGAACCCGGCTTAAAGGCACGGGACTGATGCTGCTGGAGATCTAACTTAGAGGAGGGCTTGACCCGTGCAGCTAGCTTACTCCTGGGTTTGGTTCGGTATGCTGCGAGACGCTGGAAGATGTTCGGCTGAGCTAAGGTAATTTTTTGGGACCACAGGAGTCGATCGGGATTTTGGCTAATGTCTTCGAGCCAGAGCAATTGCTGTTCTTGCACTAGCCGGCTGTTGATTTTAACGCGACGGATATTTCGCGGCTGAATTGACTCCAGAATCTGCCCGATGCGATCGACCACTAGAGATTGTTCCAGTTGCTCTACCTGGGCTGCTTCGCACAAAATTTGCAGGACGCCACTGGCAAATATCGCTCTGGTTCTAATCCCGGTGCTTGCCAGTTTTTCATTTAACAATTGAATAATGGCCGAAACGCTACCCTGGCGAGCTTGAGCCAGGATGTCATCTATCGGATCTACCATCTTCCCTGTACGCATCAATTTTCTAGTGGACTGCTGGTGGCATTAAAAAATTTACCTTGCTTTGACACCAATCTAAAACGCGATTCCATGCCCACCAACAATCCGGATCTTGGGCAAGACGCTGGCATGCGATACTACTAAGATAGCCAACATGACCCCCGTAGGCAGCTTGCAAGTCAGGCACAATCGTGGGATAAAACATGGGGTCTTTAGATATTTTTACATCACTATGTAAATTTGCTGCCCGATCCTCTGCTGTTACTACCGATCGCCGGCGAGCGCCTGGGTAGTCTGTCTGGAAAGCGCGTGGCACGCGCCATGTTTATCCCACCGTCACACCTGCTGTACATCCTATACCGCTTTTTGCTCTGGCCGAGTCGAGATCATCAAGAGACATGTTCAGGACAACTCTACGTATAACCGATCTCGGGCTCAATTCCAGATTTCTTTAAGGAGAGCTTAACAAATTACCTAAATTTGCTTATAATCTGTATAGCAATCTTAGGATATCTCAAACTATCCTTATCAATCCTTAACAATTGGAATATTTGACCGCCATTGTCCAACTTGGAACGGATCGGATGATCGTATAATTGACGCTCGCGCCAGAGGAATAGGTGTAAAATGATGCCCCGAATACTGATAATAGAAGACGATCCTGCTATCTCAGAATTAGTAGCGGTAAATCTGGAAATGGCTGGATATGACGTGAACCAAGCGCCCGATGGCGTCAAAGGCCAGGCTTTGGCCCTACAGTTAATGCCAGATCTGATTGTCTTAGACCTGATGCTGCCCAAGGTAGATGGTTTCACAATCTGCCAACGCCTGCGTCGGGACTCCAGGACTGCGGATATCCCCGTTTTGATGTTGAGTGCCCTCGGTCAAACCCAAAATAAAGTGGAAGGGTTTAATGCCGGTGCCGATGATTACCTGACCAAACCCTTTGAAATTGAAGAAATGCTGGCCAGGGTGCGGGCCCTGCTCAGACGCACGGACCGCATTCCCCAAGCAGCTAAGCATAGCGAAATCTTGAACTATGGCCCCCTGACCCTGGTGCCAGAACGATTTGAGGCCATATGGTTCGATCGCACGATTAAACTGACGCACCTGGAGTTCGATCTGCTGCACTGCTTACTCCAGCGTCACGGTCAGACGGTCTCTCCCAGTGACATCCTCAAGGAAGTTTGGGGTTATGACCCCGATGATGATATTGAGACTATCCGGGTGCATATCCGGCATTTAAGAACGAAGTTGGAACCGGAGCCCCGCCATCCCCGTTACATCAAGACTGTCTATGGAGCCGGCTATTGCCTGGAGTTGCCGAGCACTAGAAGCTTGACTCAGGTTATGGCCACATCAATATCAGCTTGACCAACCAGGGATAGCTTTTGTTAAACTATCCCTTTGTAGAATATCTATCACGGGTAAATGCCTTGCTAGACGAACAAGCTAAAAAAACAATGCTGCGGAAGATTCCCCACGGACTCTATATCTGTGGGGTGTGCGATGGTGAGGAAGTGAATGGTTTCACTGCTAGCTGGGTGATGCAGTCTTCCTTTAAGCCGCCCCTGGTGGTAAATTGCGTGAAGCAAGATTCCAAATCCCATGCCATGATTAAATCCAGTGGTGTCTTTGCCCTGAGCTTTCTGGAAGCGGGCAGAAAGGACTTGGCCCAGCAATTCTTCAAGCCCCAGCGCCGCGTCGGGAATAAGTTTGAAGATGTGGAATTCTATCTGGGAGAAACTGGCTGCCCCATTATCAGCGATTCTCTGGGATATGTAGAGTGTAAGGTAGTGGGTGCGGTAGAACAGGGCGACCATACTGTCTATGTTGGGGAAGTCATTGCTGCTGGCATCCACAAAGAGGGCGAACCCCTGCGATTGGAAGATACTGGCTGGAATTACGGCGGTTAAGAGGTATGATGGCTAATGGTTCATGGTTGATGGCATGAACTATTAGCAATGAAGAGTTAGTATCAGGTAAGTGAAATATGCCTTTGATTAAAGTTCAAACTTCTGCCCCGGCCCCGGAAAAAACAGCTGTTCAGGGGATCCTGCAAGTGCTTTCGGCTAAGTTGGCAGGGCATTTGGGTAAACCTGAATCTTACGTAATGACGGCTTTTGAACCAGATGTGGCCATGACTTTTGCTGGGACTTTAGATCCGGTGTGCTATATCGAGATTAAAAACGTCGGCGGTATGAGTCCAGCTCAAACTAAGTCCATGAGTCAGGATTTTTGCCAGGTGATTTCTGAAAAGCTGGACGTTCCCCCAAATCGCATTTATATTGAGTTCGCAGGCGCTCAAGGATCGATGTGGGGCTGGAATAATTCGACTTTTTAAGTAGGCTAGGGTGCATCTCAAGACAACAATGATGCACCCACAAACTACTATAAACTAGGAAGGATTTAGCAGACAGATGATTGAATCAGAAATACTCGAAAAATTGCAAGAAACGTCAATAGTCGATCGCATCGGAATTATTGAAGCAATTCTGCGATCGGTCAAGCACGATCTGCCTAAGGCTTCGGAACAACAGATTTTACCTGGGCAGTATCCCCTCAGAGGAAAAGTGATTCGCTATGACGATCCCTATGAACCGGCGGTAGCCACAGAAGACTGGGAGGCACTCGATTATCTGGATTTCATGCCGATCCAGCAGACCAGATAATCGTCGCAACGGCTAAGGTTTACAGTTCATTATTACTTACTCAGGATCGAAAAATATTGAATTCTTCTGAGGTGAAAACATTTTCATAAACAGGATGATTATTAAAACACCGTTATGTTTATTCAATACTTTAATTATCCTCAGGTATATGATCCCAAAAAACGCTATGAGTAGCTATATAGAACCCCATGAGAAGATGCTGTAAAAAATTTAATCGTTAAAGAAATATTGAATCGTTGTTGCGGCAACAGCGGCAACAGTAGAGATGATATAGCTGTTGCCGCAACAACTTTCTTATACAGCTATAGTTGGTGCCTAACCTAGCTTGCGGACAATCACCAGGTCGTGGCTACAGCTTTTTAAAACCTGGATCCGGGTTTTTTCCACTTCAGCCAGAATACCCTCATCGTAATACTCTTTCAGTTTGTTGTAATAATAGTCGTTGTCTTCAACCATTAAATTCATCGCCAACAAACCTTGGGGTTTCAAAATCCGAATCAGTTCGGAGAAAGCATTTAATGGCACCTGCTTGCGGGTAAACACGCCGCAAGAGATGAAGGCGTCAAATTCCCGGTCTGCAAAATCAAGCCGTTTCCCCAACTCTGCTAGATCTAAACCTTTATAAATCTTCAACTCTTGCGCGACTTGCAAAGATTTTTCGCTGATATCTATTCCATGCAAGTTTGAAAAATTGTAAGAATTCAATTCCTTGCCCAACAAACCTGTCCCGCACCCCACGTCTAATATTTTGTCGGTACTCTGCAAGTAAGATGTGAGGGTGTATACCAGATGATTGAGCAGAATTTTCCAGCCGTTGTCATTGTGTTCCCGGTCATAATCAGATACCAATTATCGTATTTTGATACGACTTCATTGATATCCTTGAAACTGGTTGTTAAACCTTTGGGATAATCCACCCGGTTCTCTTCCGCGATAATTTTGTACAATGTATCCTTGACGATGTAACCCATCAAATTGATGTCTTCCTGGGTAAATGACAAGGATATCCGCAGGTCACAAGCACAAGAGATAATCTCCTCTGTTTGTGGTAACTCTGGCATTTCGGCAAAGGAGTATTGCCAGTTCTTGAAATAACGCGCGTTGTCCAGGCGTCCAAAGATTTGGATTTTTACCCCCCTTTCTGCCGTCCGCTTGACAAATTTATCGATTTGTTCTGCTGTCATATTTAAGAGGGTAAACTGAATGCTGTCTGGCGCTCGTTTTAATCCTTTCAGGGGCGATGGGATATAAATATTATCCGCAACCGCCAAGATGTTTTCCAATTGCCTGTATTTTTGGTTGTACTCGGCGATTTTTTCAGGCAATGTAGGAATTTGGGACCTGACGACTGCCGCCGTTAAGTTATTCATCCTCAAGCTGAAATTGGGCACGTGGGGTTTCAGTTCTTCAAACAACTCATCGTCAAAAGGCCGCGAGCTATGTTTTTTGTACAGCTGCTCGTAAGAACCCGCTGCTAAAATACAATAGGCGGCTACACGATCGTCAGAAGTTGACACCAAACCACCTTCGCCTGAATTGATTAATTTGTAACTTTGACTGCTGAAACAGGCGATATTGCCATGGTGCCCGACCATCTTGTCTTCACCCATCTGGCGATCGTACCATGTAGCACCCAAGCTATGGGCGCAGTCCTCGATCAAATATATTCCGGCATCCTCGCAGATTTGGGCGATCGCCTCTACATCCGATATCTGTCCCCGCATGTGAGACAGCATCAAATATTTTGCATCTGGATTTTCTGTGATTTTCCTCTTCAAGTCCTCTAGATCTAGCAAATATTCCCGATCGCATTCTACATAAACCGGAACTCCTCCTGCATGGACGATGCTACTGGGAACTGCTGTGAATGTGAAGGCGTTGGTCAACACCTTGTCTGAGTATTGCACCCCTGCTGCCTTGAGGGCCAAGAACAGCGCACTGCCACATGAATTTACTGCTACCGCATATTTATGCCCCGTATACTCGCAGAATTCGCTCTCTAACAAAGCTACCTCTCTTGCCAGTTCCTCTGAACCGACCCGGGTATCTGTATCTTCAGCAAACTCTCCATCAAAATTGTACCGGTACAGCCTACCTGTTTTCATCAGTTCCACTGCCCGGGATATCCCCTCTGCTGGGACTGGATCTGGGGTCTTAAAATATTTGGTAAATTTCATTCCTCTTTGTTCCTTCTCGCAAGTTTTTGCCTGTTTAATTCTCAAGGTATATATACTCCGCTCGGTCAGGACTTGCGTTTTTCACCCACGCGCAATAATCGCTCAACCATTTACATGGAGAGGGTTTGGGATAAAATTTTCCCCTGTCAAAAAGCTCAATTCCTTCCCGTCTTGAGTATATCTCATAGGGCGCCTCCATCACATATGGCCCACCAAGCATGTCATGGAAAGCATTTTCGCCACCCTCCTTTGGGGCTGCGATTTTTGCCTGTCGCGAATTCCTCCCTCCTCTGGATGTAACGCCAACTCCGTCATCATATCCCCTGCATCTCTATTTTGTCAAATTTCCATTTTTTCTGACTCTAATGAGAAGCGTTTCTCAAATTTTTTTCATCTGACATGGGACGACGAAATCCCTACAGGATAATGCTTTCAGCCCTCTCCCTGATATTACACTTATTTGAGAAATGCTATATCTGCCTTCTTTAGATCCTCTCATTATCTACTCTACCTTGGCCTCAGTTTGACCATACTTCTATCTCTCGGACTGTTCTTCTGGGGGGTCTTACCCCTCATCTCCTCATCAGACTCATCTTACTTTCCACTATTTTGGCCTTGGAGATCGCCGGTCTATGATATTTTTTCACCGGTATGTATTAACTGTATCACCGGTACTAAGAGTGACGAATATCCGGGGCCGGTTGTTTTATCTCGCGTTGGGGACCGGAAACCGGGTTGAACAACTTGTCATTGCGAGGGGGGAAACCCAAACCGATAATTTAGGGATCGCCGCCGAGATCCCCCCCCTCGCAATGACAAATATATATCCCACCCGCCATGTGCAAAACCTACTTGGTTGATGGCAAGGTGACGGTAAATTTAGTACCGCGTCCCTCTTCACTTTCTACTGTAATTTCACCTCCATGTAATTCTACTGCTTGCTTGACAATGGATAGTCCCAGTCCCGTGCCTTTGATGCTGCCCACATTCCCTGCCCTTTCAAACCGCTGAAATAGTTTTGTTTGGTATTCTGCTGGCATGCCAATTCCTTCATCCTGGATCTGGAAACTTATATGTTCTTTCTCACATTCTATATCCAAACTGACATTGCCCCCTTGGGGAGAATACTTAATGGCGTTGGATAGCAAGTTGGCGAGGATGTGACGCAGCAGCTGTTCGTCCAAATAAATTTGGGGGGGACATTCACTTTTGTGCGTGAATGTGAGGATATGTCCATCCCCTTCTGGGGGTTGGAACTGTTCTAGTAGGTCCCGGCAAAACCCGATCGCATCCATTGGGACTGGGTCAAATATCAGTTTACCGGACTCTGCCCGACAGAGAGTCAATACCTCCTCCAGCAAATTATTCATATTGTTAACGGAGGCTTGAATGCGATGCAAATGTTTTTGTTTCCTTTCTTCCGGCCATTTATGACCAGACTTTTTCAGCATTTCCGCCGACATTTGGATCGCCACTAGGGGGCTGCGTAAATCATGAGATGCGATGGACAGATACCGGGCTTTTTCTTCACTGACTGCTTCTGCTGCTGCCAGAGACTGCCGCATGACAGCGTCTTTTTTATGCTTGCTCAGTGCTATCTTGATAGTAGCGTGTAATTCCCTTTCTTTATAGGGCTTGAGAATGTAACCGTAAGAACCCGTATCCTCCGCTCGCTCTAAGGTTCGATCGTCGGCATAGGCGGTGACGTAGATCACGGGAATGTCATAGCTTTCGTGGATTTTTGCCGCTGTTTCTATGCCATCCCAGTCCCCTTTGATGGCGATATCCATCAGGATTAAATCTGGCTGGTTGACAGCAGCACTTTCCAGTGCTGCTTCTCCCGAAGAAACAATGTCAACAACTGTATAGTCTAACTTTTTTAGCTTCCGGGACAACCCCTTAGCAATTAATAGTTCGTCTTCGACAATCATAATTTTTGCCGCGCTCATTTTCTTAATACCTCCGTTGATAATTCAGCTCGGAAAATGTTAATTCAAAGCTAGTGCCACCACTCCTTTCTAGGGAAAGATTACCTTCCAGTTGCTCGACAAAAGTGCAGACTAATTCCAGTCCTAATGATTCTGTATCCCGCAAGTCGATATTTTCAGGAAATCCAATGCCATTATCCCTGACTTTCAGGATAATTTCTGAGTCCCGCTGATGAAACTCTATCCATATTTTACCACTCCTGCCCTCGGGAAAAGCATGCTTAAATATATTTGACACCAATTCGTTGACAATTAATCCACAGGGATGTGCAGTTTCAATATTCAGCATAATGGGGTCAATATCAAACTCAAACTGAATCCGATCGTCCCAGGCGTTGTAGGATTCGCATAAGTTTTCCACCAAGGTTTCCAGGTATTCGCCAAAGTCTACCTTATCTAGATCCGGAGAACGATATAATTTTTCGTGAATCAGGGCCATTGAATGAATGCGATGCTGACTATCTTGCAGGATCTTGAGAGTTTCAGGGTCTTCGGTATAGTCTGATTGAAATTCCAGGAGATTGGCAACTACTAGCAAGTTGTTTTTGACGCGATGGTGAATTTCCTTCAGCAGTAATTCTTTTTGGTGAAGAGAGGTTTGCAACTGGGCTTCGGCTTGTTTGCGCTCCGTAATATCAATTCCCACTGAGACGGCGGCGGTACACTGTTGGTACTTCTGTGCCATAATCAAGTAATGCCTGGTAGCGTCATTAACTTGTAACTCAATTGTAGCTTGGCTAGTAGCTATATTTGGGTCTTGCAGAAACTGACGCATAAATTTGGCAAACCCGCGAAGGTTTTCCATAAAGCCGATATCTTGACCGACAAAGGCTTCTGGGATACGGTTAAAAGCAGCAGCCATATGCCGGTTCACTCCCAGGTATCGCAGGTCGGAACTCACCCAGGAAACAAACCCAGGTACGGCATCCAAAACCGCTTGCAGCTGCTCTTGGGCCATCCGCCGCTCTAGTTCCACCCGCCTGGAGGAGGTAATGTCATTTTGCACGCCTAAAAAGTGGGTGAGAGTGCCGTGGTCATTGTAAATTGGTGACATGCTTAACTCGTTCCAGAACAGGGTGCCGTCCTTGCGGTAGTTGCGCAAGAGCACCGTGCAGCTTTCTCTGGCTTTTATGGCTGCCCGCAGTCGGTCTAATTCAGTTTGTTCGTGGTCGTTGCGGCGCAGAAAACGACAGTTTTTGCCCGCTACTTCTGTTGCGGTGTAACCTGTCGTTTGCTCAAAGGCTGGATTTACCGAAATAATGGGCAGGTCGGGCTGTCTGGCATCGACAATCACTATGCCATTGGTGCTGGCCGCGATCGCCCGTTCGCTGAGTCGCAATCTTTCTTCCACTTTCTTGCGTTCGGTGATGTTGCGAGAAACTGCGACAATTTCTCGGACTGTTCCCAAGGGGTCGCGGACAGTCTTGCTAGTGGTTTCAAACCAGATATAACTGCCATCCCGACGCCGAATGCGATAAGCGTTAGTTCTGATATCCGACTGTTCTAGGACCGCATTATGAGTCTGTTGAATGCTTCGGCAATCTTCTGGGTGGAAAAATTCGTAGGCAGAACGTCCCACCAGTTCGTCCGGTTCGTATCCCAGCAATATCTGGCAGGCGGGGGAAGCGTAGAGGTACATTCCCTCTTTTGTATGTCTGCTGATCATATCCGTAGAGTTATCTGCCATCAACCTGTAGCGGGCTTCGCTTTGCCGCAATGCTTCGGAAGCTTGCTTGCGATCGCTGATATCTTCGATCGCCTGAATGAAGTAGTCTGGTTCCCCTGATGGTTTGCGTACTAGGGATACAGTTATATTCGCCCAGAGGTGAGAACCATCTTTACGGATATAACGCTTTTGCCGATCGTACATCTCTATCTCGCCCCTCTGCAACTGCCTGACAGACTCTTCGTCCGCCTCCCAGTCCCCAGCATGAGTAATCTCGGCAAAGTTTTTGCCCAGCAGTTCTGCCGGGGAATAGCCTAGCATCTGGCAGAATTTGGCATTAATCTTCATCAATCTTTTGTCTAGCCCCGTCTGCACGATCCCCACTGCTGCTTGTTCAAACATGGCCCGGAATCTTGCCTCGCTGTCGGAAAGGGCTTCTAGGAGTTGGGCTTGAGATATGGCTACCGCTACCTGATCTGCTAGTTGCTTGAGCAGTTCGGTTTCAAAATCCGTCCATTGCCGGGGACCCCGACATTGGTGGGCGATGATTAATCCCCACAGTTCTTCATTCTGCACGATCGGCACGACTAATTTTGCTTTTACACGCCATTCCGAGAGAAACTGAAGCATGCAAGGATTCATCTCTCTGTATGCTCGATCCACATCTGCGATCGCCCTTACCTTCCCCTGAATATATCGCTGCTTGCACTCTAAGGGAAATACTTCTTCTGGGAAACATCTATTGATAATTTTCGGCCATTCTGGTAGCACTTTTTCCGCGATCGCGCATCCTTTGCCGTCGGGAAATACCCGGTAAATTAACACCCGATCGCTCTCCAGAATCTTCTGCACTTCCGTTACCGTAGTTTGCAGAATTTCTTCCAGTTGCAAGGACTTGCTAATATGAAATGCGATTTCGGCAAATAATCGGGACTTCAAATTTTGCCGTTGCAACTGCTCTTCTGCCTGCTGGCGCTCGATCGCCGTGGCTAACACGTTGGCAGCACTTTGGATAAAATTAACGTCCTCTTCAATAAAAATCTTCTGTCTACTGCTGTAGACACTCAAGATGCCAAAGCGAGTTTCCTGTCCTTCAATGGCAGCACTCACGCCGTTGAATGTTTTATGTTTATACCGTTGGGGTTCCTGGGATTGAGGATTGGGAATTGGGAATGTTCGCTTCCCGATCGGCTGGCGATCGATCAGCAGATAATGATCTGAGTTTTCCTGCTGGATTGCTAAAGTTAAGAATGACCGCTCGTCAGGCGCTTTTTCTACAACTTGGCAATACTCGGCCTTGAGAACTCTGGCAACCTGGACTACGACTTGATTAATTAGCGAGTACATGTCACTGCTGGAAAGCGCCAGTTGACCCAGTTCGGCAATAATTGCCTGCTGGCGTTCCCGCATTTCTATCTCCATTTCCATATGCTGGCGCTCCATTACCTCAATTAACAGTTGGTCGTTCATATCCTGTAATTGGGCCGTGCGCTGCTCTACTAGGGTTTCTAACTGTTGATTGAGCTGATGTAGTTGGTCTTCTGCCTGTTTCCGAGAGATCGCAATGCCTGCGGACTGAGTTGCCAAAGCAATCAGTTGTAAATGCTCTTGTGAGGGAACCGATGGTTGGCCTGCATACATGGTAAAGGTGCCTAATACCTCACCCTTAGCAGAAACAATTGGTGTTGACCAACAAGCCCGCAGTCCGAATTTTAATGCTAACTTCCTCCACTCGGCTGACGGACTCCAATCAATATTACAATTTACCAGCTTAACTGGGTCGGCTGTCAGGTCGGAAACAATAATTGGTTGGCTTAGAAAAGCAGCAGCAGTACAAGGACCGACATCCAGACCAATCGACATCCCATCTACAGCGCGATTATAATCTTCTGGGAGGGTCGGTGCTGCTCCGTGACGCCAAGTACCCGACTGATTATCTACTAGCAAAATGGATACTAGCAAGCCAGAAGTATGGGCTTCGATAAAATCGCACAGGTTATTAAGTATAGACTGGAGTGATGCTCCTGTAGCCAACATTTCTAGGATCTGCTTTTGTCCCAATAGTAAGCTCTCCGATCGCTTGCGTTCTGTAATATCCTCGGCAATGCCAGCAATGCGGTAAACCTTTCCTAACTCATTGCGCACGGGGAAGTTCCGCGCCCGCACCCAGCGTACTTCCCCATCAGGTCTTTGAATGCGATATTCCCCGTCAAAATTTGCTCGACCATCAGTCGAAAGCAATTTCTCTGCAACCTGCACCCGGTCTTCAGGATGAATTGATTCCATCCAAATAGATGAATTTTGGTAGGATTCTTGGACCGATATTCCCCAAATATGATCGCAGGCAGGGCTGACATAAATGTTCTCACTCAGATCCGCCTCCGCAATGTAGAATACTTCTCGAATGTTCTCTGCCAGTTGGCGGAACTTCTGTTCGCTTTCTCGGAGGGCTGCTTCTGCAAGCTTGTTCTCGGTGATGTCCCGGGCTACTGCATATATGAGGTTGTCTTCATAAGGGATAGCTGTCCAAGCGAACCAACGATAAGACCCATCGGAGCACCTATAGCGATTCTCGAAGTTATAGGTATTCATCCCTAATGATAAGTTTTCAACTTCCCCAAGAGTTGCCTGGACATCTTCAGGATGAATAAAGTCAATAAAGGGTCTGGAAAGCAGTTCGGCTTCTGTATAGCCCAAAGTGGCTTCAAATTGCGGGTTTATCCGCTTGAAATAGCCATCAATTCCCGCAATACAGAACATATCTATGGAGAGATTGAAAAAGCGGTTTAATTGTTCTTCGGCTTGCTGACGTTCAACTGCTGTCCCAATGACGTTGGCGATCGCCTGAAGAAAATTAATATCATCTTTGGTGAAGCTGCGATGCTTGGTACTATGGGTACCCAAAACCCCAAAGGGTCTTTCTTTCCCTTCAATTATCACGCTCATGCCGCTGACTACGCCATGATTGTGCAGCAGGGACGTACCGCTGAAGCGCGTTTCTATGGCTAGATCCTCGACTACAACTGGCTCAGCCGATAGCAGGGTGTAGCCCGCCTGGGACTGTCTGCCTGCACTGACTATTGCCTTTCCCACTAAACCTTGGCGCCAACCTACTCCTGCTCTCAGCTGTAGGGCAGCGTCGTTGGGCAGCAGTTCCAATATTTTGCAGTATTTTACCTCCAAAGTTTGGGCGACTAATGCTGTTGCTGCTTGCATCAGCCCTTGCAAATCTGTATCCGCCAGGGCTTGCTGACCTAGTTGAGCCACTGCAGACTGCTGGCGGGCTCGCATTACCAGTTCTGCTTCTACTAAGGTACGTTCTCTCAGTTCTATTTGTGTACGCTGGTACAGTTCTGATTGTTGGATCCCGATCGCCACTTGTCCTGCCAATTTTGACAGCAAATCTATTTCCGACTGCTGCCATTGTCTGGGGCGATCGCATTTCATTGCACTCAGCAGTCCCCATAGCTTGCCACCTTGGACAATGGGCACGAGTAACTTTGCTCTTATCTGTAGCTGTTCTAACAGCTCTAGATGACATCTTGCCATCCCGGCAGTATAAATATCTTCTACAACCCGCAAGCGACCATTAGTATAGGGTTCGATCCAGTTAGGGGCAAAGCAGGGGTCGTGAATTACCCTGCCCAATAAAGACAAGCAACCATCCTTGACCGACTCCGCAACTACCACTCCACTCCAGTCCGGATAAAACTGATAAATTATCACCCGGTCTGTTTTGAGAAACTGCCGCACCTCCTCTACCGTACTGTTAAGGATATCCTCTAGGTTTAAGCTTTGCCGGATCCGGTCTTGCATCGCCACTAATATGCGATCGCTCATAAATGCTTGCGACATGATCTCATACTGCTCTTGCAGTTCCCGCGATCGCTGCTGCACCTGCTCTTCTAATTTTATATTCCTCTCCTGTAGCAGTGCCAGCTTTTCCTCTTCTAGACTGCAAACCTTTTGCTGCAATAGCTCCATCACCTCGTACATTTCCATGGGATCGAGGGGTTGCAGCAGATTGGTTTGGGTGACAATGCCCAACATTTCTCCCTGGTTGCCAGTCACCACTAAACGTCGCACCCGATGCTGATGCATTTTTTGATTAGCTGTCCAGAGACTATCTGTAGGACTCAGGCAAAATACTGGCTTACTCATCAGAGTTTCGGCCGTAATATGGGCAATGTCCAACTCCAGTATTTGACATTGGAGAATGTCTCGTTCGGTAATTATGCCGATGGGAATGAGCGATTTATCTTCATTCTTTTCGGCGATCGCCACACAGCTTATCTCATGTAGCGCCATCAACCTTGCTAAATCCCGTACCGATGTCGAGGCGGGGACGTGAATTACCGATTTATTCATCACCTCTTCTACCGATCGCATCCTAAACATATGCCCTGGTTGCAGTCTCTCCCGCAGGGTGTCATGGGTAATGAGTCCCTGCAATTGCCCGTCGGCATCCACAACTGGCAGGTGGCGAATTTTTTGCTGCCGCAGCATCGATAATACTGTAAAAATATCCCGATATTCTGTCTGCTGGATCGTGATAATTTCCCGCGTCATTACCTCGGCAATAGTCAGTCCCGCCAGGTTTTTCCCAGACGCCGTGATCCCCACCACATCTCGCTCTGTTAATATCCCTACTAAACAGCCTTCCCTTACTACCAGCAGGCAGCTACTCCGGTGCATTTTTGGTATATTTAATGAGCGATCGCCCGCACCGGTAGCGGGCCAAACACATTGGCTGCCTAGTTGGTTCATCTGCGCCAGTACCTCTAGCAATGGCCTTGACGGTGCCACTGTCAGAGGCGCGCTATCGATTATTTCTGCTAAACTTGGTGAATACACAGACATGCTAAGAATTAAAAAAGTCAAAATTGGGGAACCTTGGCTGTTAGCTGGCCCCTATTTATTTCCCTGGTGATTTTTTTCTGTATCCATGCTAACATTGATTTTTTCTGGTGACAATGTCCTTGGCAAAATCATACCATCGATCTATAATTTACTCTCTGGTTGGCGAGTCTACAGGCATGGCATCTCTCTTTGGTATTAAATTCGTTTGAGAGCGAGCGATAATTTATCCTCTATCAACCAGCTTATTCGCAACCCAAGAAACCTGGTTTCGCCAGCTCAATACAGAGGCAATAACTAGCTATTTACGGATAAACACGGTTTCTGGTAACTCAAGCGATTAGGATGATTGTGAATAAGGCGTTGCACAACGACACCGATGTAACGGGTTGACAATTGAAAATTGTGAATAGTCAATTTGATTTAGTTATAAATGTTCATAAAGAGACAAATACTGCCTTTCAATTGCAAATTGACTGCTATCATCCCCTCAATGTGCAACGCCGTGAATACTTGTAAAGAGTGTGGCCTTGCACCAGTTGGCAAAAAATACCACACCTACTGCCCCCTGCTGGCACCGGCGTTGACAGGATCTCCTAACTCGTGCGGGAGCATCTCACACAGCAATCTCACCAATAATGAAAGATGCTCTCATAAAAATGGAAGCGGGCAAACCCCAGGAATTGACCGTGAACTCGATCGCCTGGAGGAAAAGCCGTGACGCCAAACATATATATACCGCTATTACGAGGATTCTGGACTGGTCGCAAGCGAATTGTTAAGGTCGTGCCCGGAGGTACTGGCGGATCGAAATTGACGGTAACTGTTCGCTTCTCCTTGTCTCTAGTTACCGCTTTTAGTCCCAACTCTCGTCCCCGACTCCGGGATGTGCCCTCAAAGGCCCTACTCTCTTCTAAGTAAAATCGCGGTAATTCAAACCCCAATCTCTGATCTATTGTTACTCTTTGCAGCGGTTCGTCGGCATTTTCTGGCAGACTGATGGTGAAGTAGTAAGTTGCGCCCCACATTCTCACCCCGTTGTTGGTGGTTGCTGCCCTCTCCAGGCGCGGCGGTTGGACAAAATAGACCTTGCCATCTCTCAAGGTCACTCCCGAAACTGGCAGCACTGCTACGGCCCCCATAGCTGCCGGAATTGCAATAGCTATCCCTAATTGCGATAAAAGTTTACAGTTCTTCATAATTTGTCCCTTGAAACGTCGTAAATTCGTGACGGCAGGCCCTGTTGTTTAAAAAATTGTTGCATCAACGCCAAATAGTCTCTGCAATCCGCTAGAACAGAAAAAGAATGTGGAGGCAAATATATGAGCGCTATCTCGAATCCTGACTTAAAAAGCCCCAAGTGGCAAACGATCGTCCTTTTCACCTTGGGCTTCTGGCTGAGTGGCAGTCTGGTTTTGGATCTGGTGGTGATGCCCAGTATGTATACGGCGGGTATGATGAGTACGCCCGGATTTGCTACGGCAGGCTATTCTGTATTCTGGCTATTTAATCGCATAGAGTTACTCTGCGCTGCTTTGGCACTCACGGGTTTGCTAGTGGTCAACAGAACCCATCAGATATCAGACAGCAAAAGCCGCACTGCTATTATCCTCTCTGCAATACTTCTGGCTGTTGCCTTGATCGATACCTACGGTTTGACCCCTCAGATGAGTGCTATGGGACTGGATCTGAATCTGTTTGAACCGGCGTCCGGTCTCCCGACTGGGATGATGAGGATGCAGTTCGGTTATTGGGCATTGGAACTGTTGAAGCTGGCGGCTTGCGGCGGCATACTTAAGTTGTGCTATCCCGCTCGAATACAGGCAGAATAAGAAAATGGCTAATTGCTAATGGCTAATGGCTAATTGCTAATGGCTAATTGCTAATGGCTAATGGTGCAACGTCGAAAATAGGTTTTCTTTGGGCGTTGCACAAGCCACGCCAGGTTTTCTTTGATTGATGCAAGCGGCCCCCGACCTACGGATCGGGGGTTTTTTCAACGCCTGTGTCGATCTCCCGGTTGAACCGGACCATTTCCCACGACTGCTCTCCATATACCCCTTCAATCTGTTGCTGGCAACAGGCGATCGCGAAGTCGTTTAGTTCCTCTGGTTCAATAGCATATAAGTCACCAAACACGTCTGCTTGTACCCGACAGAACCGGGGGCGATCGGGATATATTTTACATTCTCTGGTAGAGTGGTCGAAGTTAACGCACCAGCCATCTTCACCCACCAGAGACAGATATAGTTCTAATTCTGCTGGTGATAAATACTCTTCTAGGTCTGGCCGATCGGCTGGATCCAGCTGGCAGCAGGCCCCACATTGTTTTACGCAACGCCAAGTTCCCATCTTCTGTTAGTTGTTAGCGGTCAGTTGGCCTGCTATTTGGTCAGTAGGCTCCCAGAGATTATACCGTAGATATTGATTTTGTCAATTATTTAGCTGGAAAAGGGTAGGGTGGGGGCCGCACCCACTGTCATCCGCAGATGTGGTCAACAACAACCAATGGGTGCAAGACCACACCCACCCCGAAGATCAAGTTTTGTAAAGTTGATGAGCAGCTTGGGGGCGATCGGCCAGTATAATGAGAAATCGGATTTTGGTTCGAGCTGTGGGTTAATCAGGAAAGGAACAATGGAATTTATTACCAATATATTGAGCAACATTAACTTTGAGTTAATCGCCCAACTGACCATGCTAACACTGGTGGTCATCGCGGGACCGGTAGTCATATTTCTCCTGGCAGCGCGAGGGGGCGATATGTAGGGCCTCTCGCCTGCTGTGGGACCGTGGAGACGCCGCAGGTAGGTGAAATGCCCGCCTGCGGTGCCAGATCCCGTTTGTGGTTTATTGCTAGTGCCGTCATTAACTTAGCTATTGAAATTAGTTGTTAATGATGGGTGCGGCTCATTTGTAGTTGATAGAGTAGAGCAATTGCAGACAGCGGCGCAATGGTTACAGACAGCGGCGCAATGGTTACAGACAGCGGCGCAACGGTTCCTGACAGGTGTGGAGATGTAGCTAACCGATGTCTTCGGGATGCAACGCAGGCAACCCCTCAAACATCGAAAGGTCAACCTTTACCGGTTCTCCTGTTCTCCGGGATGTGTTTTTCCGGGTGGAGATGACCGGTGCTTGTTGAAAAATTACTTATCTCAGTATGTGATGGATTTGACTGTATAATCTGAAAGGGTGATCCGCTTTTTAGGGCTTACTGGTGGCTTACTGGGGGCTTACTGGATGCTGGAAATGGGGTGGTGGAGTTGGGGGAAGTTACGCGGCGGGCGTGATTTTTTGGTTGTTTTTTGGATGAGGCCATCTTTTTTGGGTTTTGACCACACCCCAAGACAACTGACTACTGACAACTGACTACTGACTACTGACAATTGAATATTTTCTCAGCTGACTCCAGGATATAGCTTTCCAGTACGGTACACTATCTATGTTGTCGATCGGTCTGTTGGAACCAAAACTATGGAAAATTTTGATGAAGAGTTTTACTTGGCCTCAAACCCTGATGTAGCTGCTGCTGTGGCCAGAGGGGAGTTCGGCAGCGGTGAAGATCATTTTCAACGGTTCGGTCAGGCGGAAGGCCGACTAGGGGCCCCGGCCAATTTGATAGATTTTGAGAATTATGATAATTTCGACGAGATTGGCACGGTTAGAGGAATTTCATTCTCTGATAATGCTAGAGCATTGGTGGATACAGATGCTGAAGGTGAAGGTATTTTTGGAAATAATCCTAGCGGCGATACCGTTGTGGCTTATGCTGATGGGGATTCGATTACTTTAACTTTGGTTTCAGGTCCAGTTACAGAGGGTATCCTGTCTTTCCACTATTCATCGCCTAACCGGAGTCATGAGGTAGTTTTTCTGGACTCCACCGGTGCAGTGGTGGATCGGCAGCCTTTGGAGGCAACATCAGGGCAACTCGATCAGTTTACAGATTGGCAGCGGGAAATTATTCCTTTTGAGGGGAATGTTAGCGCAATTGAACTGGGCAGTGCAGCTACGGAGATTGGTTTTGATGATATCTCTATTGATATACTTGGTGCTCAGATAAATCGACCCCCGATCGCCCAAAATGATAGTGCTAGCGCTACAGGTAGCATCCCGACAACTATTGCGGTGCTGGATAATGACTCGGACCCCGATGGAGACGAGTTGACAGTAATTGGCTTTACCGCAATTTCGGACAATGGCGGTACTATATCCCAGAATGGAGAACAGTTGATCTATGTGGCACCATTAGCTTTTGCTGGGACGGATAGTTTTATCTATAGCATTGGCGATGGACGGGGGGGGGCCGATACGGCGACAGTGACCGTGACAGTGGTGGACAGTCCTCCAGTTGCCGTAGATGATACGGCAGCAGTTTCTAGTGGAGGGGAGGTTACTATTGATGTCCTGGGAAATGACTTCGATCTTGAGGGGACGGCGGAACTGGCGGACTTCCCAGCAACTACAGCAAATGGAGGGGCGGTAAGTCTTGCTGATAATGAGACTCCTGACGATCCGACTGATGACTCTTTGACTTACAGTCCCCCAGATGGGTTTACGGGTACAGATAGCTTTACCTATACTGTCACGAACGATTTCGATCGGACTGCTACGGCTACAGTATCGGTAACGGTGAATGCTGGTAATGGCAGCATCAGGGGGACGAAATTCCAGGATGATGATGGCAACGGAGTGCAAGACTC
>JBFRWI010000147.1:0-48133 GCA_051439505.1 Hormoscilla sp.
GGGACCACTCACGCTCAGGGACCACTCACGCTCAGGGACCACTCACGCTCAGGGACCACCGATAGCTGTAGGGGCGAAGCTAAGGAGTGACCCTTCGGCTAACGCTCAGGGACCGCCAATTATGACATAAATTTACAGATCCCCTCTCCTCAGGCAACGCCGAGGCCCCCCGCGAGGTCTTCGGTGTACCAACTGTTTTTGACCACACCCATTGCTGGCTGACAACGAACTATTACTGGCTTACATTAACCCTATGTAAGCTTACATTAACCCTATGTAAGCTTACATCAACCCTATGTAAGCTTACATTAACCCTATGTAAGCTGATTCTAAGCAAATGTAAACGGGTGTGTAGGGGCAGTTGTTGCACAAGGAGCCCCCCAAACCCCCCCGTGGAGGAGATCCGGCGACTGGGAGGCCCCCCCAATACTGCATATAGTTTGCAATAAATTCCTCGGGGGGGAGTGGGGAGTGGGGAGTGGGGACAATACTTCAAGGTTTTGCATGGCGGCAGGTACATTTGGGTGCGGCCCCTTCGCCCGTTGGTAGTAGCCCGAACCCTAAAGGGCCCGGCTATTCCGAACTAAGCCCGCCTGCGTGGTCCCTGAGCGTTAGTCGAAGGGCGGGCTATATACCTGTATCACCAGATGCGCCTGGCGCCTGGCGATCAACTACTTTTGACCACACCCCTCTCTACCTTGTCTAGATAAGGATGTACTCTCGTTCCCAGGCGGAGCCAGGGAACGAGTTCTAGAGGCAGAGCCTCTAGTTGAAAATGGTGCAAGATCTCAGTTTTAACCGACTAGAAAGAGCGCCAAATTCGTAGGGTGGGCACCGCCCACCTTACAGCTTATAATTGCCTGGGAGGGAAAGGTGAGCGAGTTATAGGATACAGAAGAGCGAATAGACTGGGGGGCGACGCCCCCCAGCAACTCAAAACCATTATGAATCAATGATTTTCTCCCCTCTCCCTGCGAGCTGCGATCTGCGAGAGCAGCTCGCTCGCGCAAGGGAATTCGCCGACAGCATCTTATAGTGATGGAGTTGTCAGACTCAAAACGGAGAAGTGAATATGTCTGAGATCGATCGAGATGGTCAGCTGTGGATCCTGAACGAGTTTTTTGGCATCAAAAGCATCCCACCGGCTGAAGACTCTGTGACGGGTCTCAAAGCAGCCCTCATTTGTGCAAAAGCAGACGGCGTACTGGCACCAGAAGAAAGAAACTGGGTTGTTGGTCGCGCTGCCACACTGCGCAATCCCGGGTATGAATTAGCCAAAACTTACCCAGCGGATGAGAATTTGCTTGAAGTGATCGCTAAATCATCTGCTGTGGACAAGAGCGGTCGTCGCCTGGTAATTTATGTAGCTATTAAGGCTTGTGCTGCGGATGGAGAATACCATCCTTCGGAACGGGCGAAAGTTCACAAAATGGCCAAAGCGCTGGGTATTGAAGAAGATGTCGTCAATCAAATCGAGGAACTTTGCGTATCCGAAGCCAAGATCCGAGAACAACGGATTGGCCTCATGTTTCCCGACGGCGTACCTTATTAGAAAGTATCCAAGAGATCTGCCTGGGAGCGCTTGTTGAAGGCTCTGCCTCCTATTATAGTCACAGGAGGCAGAGCCTCGAAACGACGTTCCCAGCGAGACCCTGGGAACGAGAGTCTTGAAAAGAGAAGGCGATCGAAATGGCGTTTGAAATTCTTGCAGCAAATACTCCCGCCCATCTAGACGGTATTTTTAAAATAAGACACAAGGTTTTCTGTGAGGAAGAGGGGTATCTTTATCCCACAGATAATGGCAGGGTGATAGATCGTTTTGATGCTTTCCCAACAACTACAAACTTAGTAGTACTGTATGAAGGTAGAGTAGTAGGAGGGATGCGTATTACACTAGATTCTGAAATGGGAATACCACAAGATGATTACTATGATTTTCGCAGTCATATTCCCAGAAATATCCATGTCATGGGATGCGGGCAAAAATGCGTAACCAAAGAGTTGAGATCTCCGAAAATTGCTCGGGGACTAATCCTAATGGCGATGTACTTTGCTGTTTCACATGGAGTACCGTACATCGTCGCAGTAATCAATCCAGACATAGCAAAACTGCTTAAGCGAGTAGGTTTTCAGGCTTTGGATGGTGAAATTATCGTTCCCCATATTAGAATACCAGTAATTCCCGTTTTGTTAGATATGCGGGATCTCAAAGACTATTTCATGAACTTCGCTATCAAGAACGAATTGTATAACTTCCTCAAGTCTTACAACTGTATGTTTTTCTCCCAATCAGAGCAGATTATTAGAACAGGAGAGCCAGGAAACGCGGCTTTTATAATTATTGAAGGCGAGGCGGAAGTTAGATATAAAGATACTATATTGACGAGTTTAAGCCAAGGAGATGTGTTCGGGGAATTGGCACTCTTTACTGATGACATTCGCTCAGCGGACGTTTTTGCAAAAACTGAAGTGAAAGCGATGGTGCTCAAGAAGGAGGATTTTTTATCCCATCTTAAAGAGAATCCTCAACAAGCACTGAAGTTAATCTCCGGTATGGCAAACAGATTAAAGTCCTTAACCAATCAAATTAAAACCTAGCGCTCCCCTGAGGCTAAGTGGATGTCAAGCAAAGATTCGGTATTACCGATTAATTGAGATATAAAACACGAGATATCAAACTTAACAGATAATGTTTTAGTCGGGCGATCGGGCGGGATGATTTATGAATCAGTACAGCATGATTATTCAATGGTCTGATGAAGATCGGCTTTTCCTGGTCACGATTCCAGAATTTGCCGATCGGGTAATACTCACGGCAAATCTCGTTTGGAAGCAATTCGTAACGGCGAAGAAGTGATAGAAATGTATTTGGAGGCTTGGCAAGCAGAAGGTGAGTCCATCCCAGAACCAAGTACGCTGCAAATTGCCTGAGGAAGATCGAGTTTCTTGACAAAGCTGCGCTAGTGCAAGATATCATGTATAATCAAAGAGGCGCGATCGCCTATAATTTAACTAAAAATAATAGCGCGATCGCATCCATGATTTACCAGATAACAGAAGCAAATAAAGGGTATAATTGTCAACTGGGCAGTACAGTAATGAAAAATTACATATCCGGACAGTGGGCACGGCCCCTTCTACTGATATAATTGTAAGTATAAGACTAGGAGCAACATCTAGATGGCACAACAGTTTGACGCGATCGTATTAGGGGCAGGGGGAATAGGTAGCGCCGCTGCTTACTATCTATCCAAGGCCCGACAGCGGGTGCTGCTGCTAGAACAGTTTGAACTCAATCACCAAAATGGCAGTTCCTATGGCGTCTCCCGGGTGATCCGCTATGCCTACGATATTCCAATTTACATTAATCTCATGCGATCGGCCTATCGCCTCTGGTTTGCCCTGGAAGAAGAAGCAAAAGAACAGCTATATGTCAAGACTGGGGGAATTGACTTTTCTCAACCGGATGAGCCCAGTTTTCAGCAGGTAGCTGCCAGTATGGAGGAAATGGGTATTGCCTTCGATCGCCTCACGGCCCCAGAGGCCAGCCAGCGTTTTCCCCAATTTCGGTTCGACGAGGGCATGGAGGTACTCTATCAGCAGGATAGCGGATTATTGGCTGCCTCCAAGTGCGTATTGGCCCATACTCGCCTAGCCCAGGGGCGGGGTGCTACCCTTGTGGACCGGACGCCAGTAACTAAGATTACTGTAGGCAGTAACAGTGTGGAAGTGCAGACTCCCACCGAAACTTATGCCGCAGATAAAATAGTAATTGCAGCAGGCAGTTGGGCAAAAACGTTACTGTCCCCATTGGGGATAGAGTTGCCCTTAAAAATCATGCCCTGTCAGTTGGCTTTTTTCCAGACCGACAACCCAGAAGATTATCAAGCAGAACGCTTTCCCGTATTCCTTGCCCACATGAATGGAGATTACGGAGAAATGCCCTATGGCATTCCCTCTTATCAAGATTCTGGGGTAAAAATCACCACCTTTTATGGCTGGGAAACTGTCAGTCATCCCGGGGAAGTAGACTACCATCCCGATGATAACTGGATCGAACGGATGCGGGGTTTCTCCCGCCAGTATATTCCTGGTGCCAATGGTCCCCTGCTATCCACTCGCAGGTGTTTATATACTCTCACCCCGGATAAAGATTTTATCATCGATCGCCATCCGGAATATCCCCAAGTTATCTTTGCGGCGGGCTTTTCCGGACATGGCTTCAAGTTTACCACCCTCGTGGGCAGTATCTTAGCTGACTTAGCCCTCCAAGGGGAAACAGAACATGATATTAGTCTATTCAAAGCATCACGATTTCCCAATGCTTTTGCGAATGGCTAATTGCTAATTGCCATTCTCCATGATTTCAATAATGAGTTTCCTTGGGTTTTGGTGATAAGTAAAACTTATGTATACGCTAGCCTTTTTTTAACCTAAATTGTATCGGGAGATACAACTCACATCATAAACCCAGTTAGTGGGAATTCTGGCGTTGCACAACGAAACCGATTAAACTGAAGCCACGCGCCGCTTGTCATCGGCGACTAGCAGATGTTGTTAATGACTTGTAACAACGTATAAATGACAGTTGACAACTGAAAAATATCAACTGACAACGCCGGAATTATGTCTCCCGTCCAGCAGCGGGTGGATTTTTTGTTGACATCTGGCCAGGAGTTGCCTATATATAGAAGTGAAGAACACAATTTGGACAAGGGGTAAGCTGGCTCTGTTTCCCGATCGGGTCTTCTGCGTTCGCCTGAGTATAACCCAGAAACATCTGCGGGAACTGATAGCACAACTGCCCTGCGCCCGTGCTGTGATGCTTTATTTTATTAACCGGGGGGACTTTACGTCCTTTGCTCCGGGAGATCAGGTCTCCGGACAGCTGTTGCGAGAGGCGACTGCGCTACGGGCACAGGCTTCGCTACGCGAACGGCCACCGTTCGGGAAAAATCGGTTTAGAAGTGCTCCCCTGTAGTTTTGAAGCTACTCCTGTGGGCATTCGTTACCAGGGCTTAGTATCGCTGAAAACACGCTCGGGGTGTTGAATAGTTCTAGACTGTATTGGCTATTCTATGTAGGAACGAAAAGTATGCGTCGAACGAAAATTATCTGCACCGTCGGACCAGCCTCAGAGCCCCCCGATCGCCTAGAGGCTTTGATAAAGGCAGGGATGAACGTGGCCCGGCTGAATTTCTCCCACGGCACCCATGAGGCCCACGCACGAGCGATCGATCATTTGCGGGAAATTAGCAATCGTCTCAATCGACCGATCGCGATCCTCCAAGACTTGTGCGGACCGAAGCTGCGACTGGGCAATTTACCAGAAGAGGGACTGCGGATAGAAGCAGGAGAAACAGCAACTTTTGTCCTATCAGATTCTGGCAACAGCATAGAGGAATTGCCCCTGCCAATTCCAACTTTGTTTGCCATGGTGCGCAAAGGCGATCGGCTTTTAATTAATGATGGCAGGGTGAAGATGATAGTGACCGATCGGGAGGCAGACATCATCCGTGCCGAAGCAGCCATTGGCGGAAAGCTGTCCTCCCATAAAGGCGTAAATATCCCAGATACGCGGCTACCTATCACCCCAGTGACGGAAAAGGACTTGAGCGATCTGCGTTTTGGCATTCAAAAGGGGGTGGACTTGGTGGCCGTATCCTTCGTGCGTAGCGCTGCCGACTTAGAACCCGTCCAGCGGATGATCGAGGCAGCGGGTCATCACATTCTGGTCATCCCCAAAATCGAAAAACGGGAGGCGGTGGAGAATTTCGACGAGATCTTGAAAGTAGCAGATGGAGTGCTGATTGCCCGTGGTGATATGGGTGTAGAACTGCCTCTCAACCAAGTGCCTTTAATTCAAAAAGATATCATCAAACGCTGCAACCGGGCAGGCAAGCCAGTGATTACCGCTACCCAGATGCTAGAGTCCATGATTAACGCCCCGGACCCCACCCGTGCCGAGGCCACGGATGTGGCCAATTCGATTCTAGACGGTACCGATGCGGTGATGCTTTCTGGAGAAACTGCGGTGGGAGATTATCCAGTCGAAGCGGTGCAGACGATGGACAGCATTGCTACCTATACAGAAAAAGCGCTGCAAGAGGGGGTACTGAAGCTGCCTCGTACCGATGAGGGTAGTCTCAGCGTTACGGAAGCTGTGGCTGAATCTGTCTGCCGTGTCGCCTATGATATTGGTGCTAAGGCGATTCTCTGCAATACCTCATCGGGGAGTACGGCCCGGTTGGTATCCAAGTATCGCCCCAAAACCCCGATCGTTGCTTTCACTCCGGAAGCACCAACTTATCGTCAGTTGGCATTGTCCTGGGGCGTGGAACCTTGCCTGATTCCGGTGGTCAATTCAGCCGAGGAAATGTTCTTGACTGTGGTGAATAAAACAGTGGAGATGGGTTTGGTAAAAGAAGGACAAAAGGTGGTCATTACTTCGGGAGTGCCTGTAGGGGCCTCTGGTACTACCAGTCTGATTAAAGTACATACGATCGGACAGCCTCTGATCGGTTAACCTGTAAGGTGGGCACTGCCGGCACTGCCCACCTTACAGGTCATTCCTCTTTGTAATCAGAGATTTTCCAAACGCCTTGCTCGGTAATAAAATAATAGGTGTAATTTCCCTTCGATGTGCCTGACTGGGAGTAATCTATGCCCTGCCGACCAAAGAGAATCCTGTTTTCCGATATTTGCACTTTTATTGCTGGTCTAGTTGCCGAACTCGCAAATGACCAAACTTGTTCGATCTCGGATTTTTTGTAGACGTAGTAGGCTTGATTCTGACGCAGCCAATCTATGGTTCCATTTGGTTTAGTTATATCTCGATAAAGGGGTCCGGTGATATATTTACGAGCTAACTTTGCATTAAAAGGAGGAGCAAATACTTGTGACTTAACCTTCAACCATTGATTGACTAAGGCTACGGCTTGGTCTTGACTTAAGGAACTATGCGTGTCAGTTGGGGGGACTGGAGGTAGCGGGATACTAGGTGCGGGACTGTCAATGACGGGGGGCGGGTTAGCTGTCAATGATTTCCGGGGGCTTAAACCCATTTCTAGTTTAAAATCAGTTATCTTCTTAGATGTAGAAACTAACAGAGTATAAGTGCCGCTGAGGGGTAAATATGGCGGATTTGGCAGTTGGGTTTCGCGACTGTAAACCCAAATACAAATATCGTCGTTGGTGCGGGCGATTAACTTTTGACCGGCTTGGGCCTCAAAGCTGTAGCCGAGATATTCTCCCTTTCTAATATTACCATATTTCTTGAGAGTTTGGTTAGTCTGTAGGACTAATGTTTCGATATTGATGGCATCTCGTCTCCATGCTGGTTGTTCTGGACATTTATCTGAAACTAAGCTGGAAAATCTGCCTTTTAATGCTCCCAGATCGATCGCCTGATATCGCCACAGCCAATATCCGGTAATTATTAACAGCAGGATAATGTTGACAAGTACGATCCATCCGGCTTTGCTATCGGATAATGATGCGACTGGCGGACTATCTCCCAGGGCATTTTCGATCCATTCCTGGTTAAAGATGGCTAGATAAATGCGGTTGGCAACGGTTAATCGGCCCTGCTGGGAGACCACTAACCCTGATAGCTGTAATTCGATCTGTTGGGGACTATTATCGGCTGCTACGTCCCCCTGAGACCAAATCTGTTGATATAATTCTATTGTGGGGCGATCACACTTAAGCAGGCGATCGCTCATCAGCCGCAGATGGGGGGGAACATCCTGCATTTCCCAGTTGGCGACAAGGCCCGAGCGGGCGATATTTTCCACATAATCAGCTTCCGCACCTTTGGGTACCTGTGCTGATGAGTTGACAATGAGTTGACAGAGTTTTTGAGTCAGGAAAGGTTGACCGCCAGTCCAAGTCAAAACTGCTGCTAGTAAAGCTTGGGGGTCGTCTGCTTGGCGCTGAAATCCTGATTGCAAGGGTTGGGCTTCGTGGAATTGAAAGCCATTGAGGGCGATCGCCCTCCCGATGTCAAAGGGGGTACCATGAGGAGATAGAATAGCCTCTGCGGTCGCTCCCAGCAGGGCAAAAGTGAGGCGCTGGTATGCGGGGTTATTGGCCCGTTGGTTATAGCAGCCCCGGATAAAGGCCAAGAAATCTGCTGTAAATTCCGTTAGCAGCAATGCCTCAATTTCATCGATCGAGATGACGATATCCTGGGTAACTTGGGCCAGAAGGATATCTTCGATAAACTCGCTCAAGCGCAGCACGGGCGAAACATGAGAGCGCGATATCCACCAAGAATTCAAGTCAATTTCCAGATCGAACTGTCTTTGCAGCCAATGGACGAAGCCCCCGTACCACTCATCGGGCGTCACCTGCTGGCTGCCAATCAGTCCGATATCGATCGTCGCGCAGGCCACCCCTGCCCCTTCCAACCGGCGCACAGTCCGCACTAGCAAACTGGACTTACCCATTTGCCGCGAGTTAAAGACGTAGCACAACTGGCCAGCCATCAGGGCGTCAAAGAATTCTCCGTCGGCGGCGCGGACTACATAGCTTGGGGCGTCAAAAGGTAGACTCCCGCCTACTTGATATTTAAAGTCTGTTAAAGGTACTGGGTGCATATGGGGGTCGAGCTGGTGGTATTGGATGGTCGTAACTATTATAATCTAAGTTACACAGGCATAATGGTTACTATGCGAGTTCTCCACCGAAGGAGTTCGGAGTAATCGGAGGACCGGGATCGGATCGTAGCAATCATAAGGGTTTGAGGCCGGAATGTTGCTGAGGACAAATCAAGGTTAAGTAGCTGTCACCCCTGTTGTCCTCCCTACTTGTTGCTATCAGTAGTTAATCAAGATCTTGACTGTCATCAGGAAATAGGATTTTGGCGATCGCGTCAGCCCCTCGTTGCGATCGCCATTGCCAATGGTTGTCCTGTCCCCGATCTCGGATATGAACAATCGCCCGATCGAGCATTTCTCCAATTTGATCGAAGCGATCGAATGTCGAGCCAATTTCAACTGGCCACTTAACTTGATGTTCAATTACAGGATAATTAGATGCAATAATATAGCATCCACAAGACCCTGCATCGCTAATGACTCCGCTGGTACGATAATAGTAGCGCTCTCGATCGTAATGGATTACCAGAATATCAATTTCTTGTAAGACCTGCAAA
This sequence comes from Hormoscilla sp., assembly GCA_051439505.1. GTDB lineage: Bacteria > Cyanobacteriota > Cyanobacteriia > Cyanobacteriales > Desertifilaceae > Hormoscilla. Next base: position 9,158 of record JBFRWI010000147.1, read on the forward strand.
TATTCCTCTTCTTTGGTTGTATCCCGAAGCCTTGCACCTAATGTATCTAACTCTTGCGGCTTTTGCCCAAAAGGAGTCCCAATCACCAGTTCGCAGTTCCCATTAGCAGCAACATAGGATAGAAGATGTTTAATCACTTCGGCGATCGGTTTATCCTTGCGGATCATCCCCACAACACCAATCTTAATTTTAGCATCTGCCGGTAACCGTTCTCCTGGCTTGAGTCTCGGTTCAACTTCGCTGATAATCGGATGGGGAATAATCAATTTTGACGATGCTGGCAGTCGGTAAGCTTCGGGAATCAGATCGTCGTCCAGTTCAAAAGCAACCACCTTCAGATTTTTGCACATCTTCAGATAAGTTCTCAGATACATCAATCCCCAATTTTTTATCCGACTTGACATGGCAAACTGTTGATTCCCATGCAAACCAATCAACACTTCTTTTCCACCTAAGGATATCAGCGCCAGTAAAGGTAGGACAATTGATAAATGCTGATTGTAAATTTCAAACACAAATATTGTCTCCACCTCTTTGGGAAACTGGAACGCGCGACTGCCCATAGCTATATGACGATACTCCCGGCGAATTTGGAGTCCGACAGTATAATTCATTGATTCTGTAATCTTCTTGAACCAATTCGGCAGTGAGGTTTCTAGGGAAACAAACCCGATCTTCCTTTTGTCCGTATAATTACCAATCAGAAGCAGATCTTTTAAGCCATTGTGCATTAATTGTATCATCACACCTGTTCTCTTCTTCTCTGAATGGGGTTCACAATTTCAAATCTCTGGTTATCTTCCTACTATAATCCATCCCGGAAGCCAATGTCAACCGCAATACTTTTCGGTTAAGCATCTTATCTGTCATTGCGAGGGGGGGGGGTACGTAGCGATTAACTTATGCTTTCTTGAGTTAACCCCCCCCCGAAGCAATCCCCTCGCCCCGTATGAGAGGAAAAGCGTTTTGGCGCCGTCGGTGAGATTGCTTCGGGGGGAATCTCGGCGGCGATCCCTAAATTGTCGGTGTTGGTTTCCCCCCTCGCAATGACAAGTTGTTAACCGAGAAGTATTGCATCCGCCCCTACCCCAAATAAATCATCCTTTGTGCTATAATCACTAAAGTTGCCAGTCTGAGTACGGCAACATGGCCACCAAACCCATGCCAGTCAAGGATTTCAATTGAGATAGATTTTAACGGTACAAGTTATGACCCCAATGACAGAGTTAAAAACCCTTTACGAATTGGATGACTCTCAATGGCTAGAAGAAACCATTAAATTGCTCGCCAATCAAAATTTTAAACAACTAGACTTAGAAAATTTAATTGAGGAGTTAGAAGAATTAGGAAGGGAAAAGAAAAATGCAGTGGCCAGCTTGTTAGAACAAGCGATCCGTCATTTATTATTGCTCGAATATTGGACAGATGAATTGGAAGATAATCGAGTACATTGGCAAGGAGAGCTTTATAATTTTCGGATACAGCTCAAACGAAGGATGACTGCTAATCTCCGCATTTTTTTAGAGTCAGAATTAGATTATATCTATAAATATGCTTTAGGATTTGTGAAGATTAAAACGCAAAAAAAGGTCCATTTTCCTCCAGAATGCCCTTACAATTTGGAGCAATTACTTGATATCGATTGCTTGCCCAATTAATCCTAAATTTCAGCATTTTTGATGACAGTTGTTACAGTATGGAACCGATAATGTCTGGTGGGCGGTGCCGACCCTACGGAGTTAAGCGCTATTCCTTTATACCAGCAATGGCACTAGCATGCAGCCTGTAATTGATGTCCGTCAAGGATAATAATAGCTTGGCGGAGGGCTTCGGTGCGATCGTTAACCCGGTTGCGCAATGGCAGCATATCCATAACTTCCAAGCGTTGTAGCCTTGTTTTTACCTTACCAGTAGCACCCACGATAAAGACTTCCCGACCTTTATCGCAGGCTTCCTTGACCATAGTTTCGATCGCCAAAGAAGCAGTAACTCCCAACAAAGGCACGTCCGAGAGATCCAAGATCAGCACCTCATAATTTTCCACTATTGTCATCCGTTTAGAGATGGACTTAGCAGCCCCAAAGCTCATCGGACCGCCCAGACGTAACAGCAGGATCCGCCCTCCAGCTTGCTTGAGTATTTCTTTCTCTTCATAGTTCAAGGACATGTCATCAGTGGGAGTATCGATCGCCTTCACCCTGTTAACCTGGATATCAGTAAGATTTTGAATTGTCAAGATGTTCGCAACGAAAACCCCCACCGCCACAGCAGTAATCAGGTCAACAAATACAGTCAGGAACATCACCCCGTACATAATAGCAGTTCCCTTCAGGGAGATGCGATGAGCGCGTTTGAGAAAGCCCCAGTCGATAATATCAATACCGACCTTAAGTAAAATGCCAGCTAGGACCGCCTGGGGAATATGAGCCGTCAGACTGCCAGCGCCAAAGACGATCGCCATTAAAATCAGGGCGTGGATGATACCTGAGAGGGGAGTTCGACCGCCCGCCTGGACATTAATTACGGTCCGCATCGTAGCACCCGCACCGGGCAGTCCGCCAAAAAACCCAGAGATCAGGTTGCCAATGCCCTGACCGATCAATTCCCGATCGGAGTCATGTTGAGTACGAGTAATATTATCAGCTACCAGGGAAGTCAGCAAAGAGTCGATCGAACCCAGGGTCGCCAGCATCAAACCATAGCCGATCGCATCCTTAATATCCGATAGCTCAATTAGAGGTAAATTCAGGGTCGGCAGACCAGTAGGAATCTCGCCTATTAGTATCAGGTCCCTGTCTGGCAGCAAGAAAGCCGCGATCAAAGTGCAGACTATCAATGCTAGCAGAGGCGAAGGTACGACCCGATTGAGCTTGGGCGGCCACAAAAAGACGATCGCCAGGGTAAGTAAACCCAGACCAGTTGCTGCCAGATTGAGATTGCTTAACATATCTGGTAAGTTTTTCAGGCAGTCCACAACACCAGCAGAAGCCGGATGTCCTAGTAATGGACCGATCTCTAAAATAACTATGATTATCCCAATACCGGACATAAAGCCAGATATCACCGTGTAGGGAATCATCGTGATATATTTTCCCAGCCGCAGCACTCCGAAGAGGATCTGAAATATTCCCCCCAGCATTACCACCGTAAAGGCCATTGCCATACCAGTATCGGGGTGTTTCGCCATCACAGCAGTGAATACTGTGGCCATCACCACCGTCATCGGACCAGTAGGTCCCGAAATTTGGGAAGGAGTGCCCCCAAACAAGGCCGCAAACAGACCGACAAAGACCGCACCATAAAGACCAGCGATCGCCCCAACACCGGAGGATACCCCAAAAGCCAGAGCCAAAGGCAGGGCCACCACTGCGGCAGTCACCCCACCAAACAGGTCGCCCCGGAAGTTACTCAAATGCAAACGATTAACTCTCATGACAAAACTTCTGATTAATTAGGTGACAATTAGCTTTTCATCTACGCAGCGATCGACAAGCTGCCGACTTAAATATTGGGCGTTGCACAGGGATGATGGTGATATATTTTCCCTTTTTGCTAATTGCAGAGGACGAAGTCGCGCAGCGGAGGGGGCCCGGAGCGTGCAGGAGCGCTATTGCTAATTGCTCTCTGGATAAAAAGTGATATCTTTCGACATATATCACTTCTTGAATTGATCCTCAACAACCCCGATCATCCCATAATTGTGCAACCCCAAATTTTGAATACAAATGTCCCCGATCGGGCATTTGATAATATGGGTGAACCTATTTTAGATCGGGAAATTCATGACTTGGCCAAATAATTTATGCAAAAATATTGCATTGACAACTGATATTAGGTTATTTTATACATGTCTTCTGTAGCAAAAATTTTCTCAATGGATATAAATAGCTTGAGCGGCCAGATATGACCGCTCAAGCTATAACCGTCGAACTAGAACTAGGCAATGCAGCCCCCTTAAGGATGGAAATAGACAAACAAACCCATGAGCGCGACTAAAAAGCCTAGGCCCAGCAGGATAGTCAAGATATAAAGCTGAGACTGACCTACTCCACTATACTTTAAGCCTTCGCCGCCAAAAATAGTCGCCAGACCGACAAAATTCACCGCCCCATCCACCACATAGCGGTCAAACCAAGCCGTAATGAGGCTAAACCGACTGACAGCAAAAACCACCGTCATCTCATAAAGCCGATCGATGTAAAAATCATCAGCCAGTAAATCTTGGACTAATTTCAAAGGCTTGAAAATCGATCGGGATAAACTCCTCTGGAGAGTAACCTTAGCGCCCACAGCGCAACCGATCGCGCCGGATAATATAATCAGCACCACGGCTGGCAGATTAACATACTCCCAACCACCACCCAATAATGACAAGCGTTGCAGCAGCAATGGAAATAGGAGGGTAGCTACTGTCAAGGTTACCATCGGCACTGCCATCAGCCAAGCCACCTCTGGCGATCGCCTAGTCTTAGGTTGAACCGGACCCCAAAACACCAGTCGAAACACCCTGATTAAATTGATAGCCGTGAGGGCGTTGACCAAGAGTAAGACTGCGATCTCAGCGGGCTGATAATACCACAAGTCGTCAGCTCCTAACCGCATTGCCCAAAAGCCTCCCAGGGGTAACACTCCGATCAGTCCCGCCGAACCGACCACAAAAGCAATAGTCGTTGCTGGCATTTTGGATGCCAGACCGCCCATTTCGGTAAGATCTTGACTGTTAGTGGTTAAGATTACCGAGCCAATACTCATGAACAACAAAGCCTTAGCGATCGCGTGAGCCAAAAGCAACAGCAGGGCAAAACCAGTCCATTGGGTGCCGACCGCCACAAACACCAGTCCCAGATAGGCGCTAGTGGAATGGGAAAGGGCGCGTTTGATATCAACTTGGGCGATCGCCACCAGGGAAGCCCCTATAGCCGTCGCCGTCCCGATCGCCACCAACGCCATCGATGCCACAGATGAAATAGCGATCACAGGCTGAAGTTTAATCAGCACATAGGCACCACAAGCCACCACCACCGAGTTCCGCAAGATCGAGGCTGGGTTAGGACCCTCCATCGCCTCATCTAACCACAGATGCAGGGGGAATTGAGCGCATTTCCCCGTCGGTCCGGCGATCAAAGCCAAGCCTAACAGAGTAGCGAACACCGGATTTACATCCGCCGTTTCCGCCCAGTCATAAAGATCCAGAAAGTCCAAACTTCCCGCCTTCGTTGCCAGGGCCACCACTCCCATCAACAGCAAGATATCTCCCACCCGCTTAGTCAAGAAGGCATCTCGCGCCGCCGTCACCACCAGCGGCTGAGCATACCAGAACCCCACCAGTAAATAAGTAGAGAGGGTAAGCATTTCCAACAGGGCATAAGTGAGCAACAACGAGTCACTTAGAGCTATGCCACTCATGGCCCCTTCAAAAAATCCCATCAAGGCGAAGAACCTTGCCAATGCCCAGTCCTTCTCCATATACCCCAGAGCGTAAAGTTGAGCTAGCAGACTTAAACCGGTTACCAACCCCATGGCTCCGATACTGACTGAAGATATCTCCAGACTCAAAGACAGATCTAAATCGGCTGCCGTCAACCAGTGGAATGTGATATATTCTGGGGGCTGGTTCCAGGTAAGTCCGAACAGCAGCGAACCATGCACGAAGGCCCCCAAGGTCATCAAGAGGTTAAAGTATGCCGCTGGTCTCGGTCCGGTCCGACGCACCGTTCCCACCGACCACGGCAGGGTCAAGAGTGCGCCTATTAACCCATATAAAGGTATCCACCAACTATTGGCGATCAAAAATTCATTCATCGATCGTTTCCTAAAAAGATTGAATCGCCTAGAGCGGCTGTCAGTGGGTGGGTGCTAGTCCCACTTGGGCCGGCACCCACCCATCGACTCTTGGCTGTAGCCGATCGCGAGCGCCTGGCGCTAGCCGTCAAAATGAAAGTGGTTTCTGCTCGTGGCGTTGTCTAGCCGCTCTCGTCCCTTATACCCCAAAATGTGCCCCCGCACCATAACAGAGCGCAAAAACTTGAGTTTTAGTGGACACTCCTGTGTATATGAAGTTTTTTTAATAAATGTTTAATTATATTAATAAGCTCGACAAAAATAATCAGCAAAATTAAAAAAGATTATGTAGAATTATCTTGGCGCAAGTGTCAGCGTTCCCATATGCTGATAAAGAGAAGCGCATGAGCGCAATGGCTTGCCCTTATAGCAATAGCAAGCTGGCGCGAACGCAAAACAGAGGAGAAGAGAAATGCCAATCGCTGTTGGAATGATTGAAACTAAAGGGTTTCCGGCTGTGGTAGAAGCAGCAGACTCGATGGTGAAAGCAGCCCGCGTCACCTTGGTGGGATATGAAAAAATCGGTAGTGGTCGAGTGACGGTGATCGTCCGGGGAGATGTATCGGAAGTACAAGCCTCTGTGGCAGCTGGGGTAGAATCAGCGAAGCGGGTGGATGGGGGTGAGGTGCTGTCAACCCATATCATTGCCCGTCCCCATGAAAACCTAGAGTATGTCTTGCCGATTCGTTACACCGAAGCGGTGGAACAGTTCCGCAGCTACTAGGGACCGGTGATAGAGGAGCGGTGGTCTGAGAAAAATCAAGGAGTGACAGAATGTCAATTGCAGTTGGAATGGTAGAAACATTGGGGTTTCCGGCAGTAGTGGAAGCAGCAGACGCGATGGTGAAAGCCGCGCGGGTAACCTTGGTGGGGTATGAAAAAATCGGTAGCGGTCGGGTGACGGTAATAGTCCGGGGAGATGTATCGGAAGTGCAAGCTTCTGTAGCAGCTGGGGTAGATAACATCAAGCGCGTCAATGGCGGACAAGTGCTGTCAACCCACATCATTGCCCGTCCCCACGAAAACTTGGAGTACGTTCTGCCCATTCGCTACACCGAAGACGTGCAGCAGTTCGCTGAGAGTACGAACGCAATTCGCCCTTCCAGACAGTAAGAGAGTAAATGCAAATTGCGAAAGTGCGGGGCACGGTGGTCAGTACCCAAAAAGATCCGAGTCTCAGAGGAGCAAAGCTACTGCTGTTGCAGTTTATAGATGAGTCAGGGCAACTATTGCCGCAATACGAGGTAGCAGCAGATATAAGTGTAGGAGCTGGTTTTGATGAATGGGTTCTGGTGAGCCGTGGCAGCGCCGCTCGGATCGTACAAGGAAGTGAAGAGCGTCCGATTGATGCTATGGTGGTGGCGATCATAGACACGGTGACAGTGGAAAATCGCCCCATATATAGCAAAAAAGACCAATACCGCTAGTAGGAATTGGTTAGGGAGCAAGGTCTGTGTTAGTTGTTAGTTGCCAGTTGTCAGTCGGCCCTTGAGAGGTAAGTCAGCCTGAGAGCAAAAATACGCTCGAAACTGCTCCAGACATGCTCCCGATGTCACGCTTAAAGACAAAGGAATAGCGATTATTGGAGGATAAAAATCATGGTCCGCAGTAACGCGGCTCCCCCCACCCCCTGGTCAAAAAAATTGGCGGAGCCGGAAATAGATGAAACGGCATACGTCCACTCGTTCTCTAACCTGATCGGAGATGTTTACATTGGTGCTCACGTGCTGGTAGCACCGGGGACTTCGATCCGAGCGGATGAAGGCTACCCCTTCCATATCTGCGAGGGAACGAATGTACAAGATGGCGTGGTGATTCACGGTCTAGATGAAGGTCGGGTAGTTGGAGATGACGGCAAAAGCTATTCTGTCTGGATTGGCAAGCATGCTTCGATTACCCACATGGCTTTGATTCACGGACCAGCATATATAGGGGATGATTGCTTTATTGGTTTTCGCTCGACGGTGTTTAACGCCAGAGTGGGAAAGGGTTGCATCGTGATGATGCATTCGTTGATCAAAGATGTGGAAATTGCCCCAGGCAAGTACGTGCCTAGCGGTTTGGTGATCACAAATCAGCAGCAAGCTGACCGTTTACCAGACGTGACCCAGACAGATACGGAATTTGCCCGTCACGTGGTAGGAGTGAACGATGCCTTGGTCACTGGTTATCTCTGTGCATCTGAGGCTAGCTGCATGACTAATGTACGAGACGAGCTGGGCAAATCAGATAATGGATTTAATGGCAAAGGGACGGTAGAAATTATAGGTTTAAGCAATCAGATGGACGATACAGTTCGACAACTACTGGCGGGCGGTTACAAAATAGGCACGGAGCATGCGAATAAGCGCCGGTTTAAGACGAGTTCCTGGCAGAGTGGCCCTGCGATCGAGAGTCAGCAGGCGTCGGAAGTGATGGCAGCGGTGTCCGCTTATATGGCGGAACATGTGGGGGAATATGTGCGCTTGATTGGCATTGACCCAAAGGCAAAACGACGGGTACTCGAAGAAATTATCCAGCGACCGGATGATAAACCCGAGGGTCGCTCTGCAACCACTGCCACCATGTCTAGCAGCGTAGTCCAGCCAGCATCGAGGGCGTCGGCAAACGGTAGCGGCTTAAGCGCGGAAATGGCGGAGCAGCTGCGCCAACTACTGGCTCAAGGTTATAAGGTGGGCACGGAACATGCGGATCAACGCCGGTTTAAGACGAGTTCTTGGAAGAGTGGAGCCCCGATCGCAGCAAAAAGTGCGTCGGAGGCGATCGCGGCAGTGGAAGCGAGCATGGCGGAACATAGCGGGGAGTACGTGCGCTTGATTGGCATTGACCCCCAGGCGAAACGGCGGGTGCTGGAGGAGATTATCCAACGACCGGATGGAAAGGGATCCTCCCAACCGGGCCGGTCAGTTAGTCGTCAGTCGGCTCCAGCAACGAATAGCAGCCAGCAGCCAGCAGGGGATAGCAAGTTGACCCCGGAAGCATTGGATCAAGTGCGCAGTCTTCTCCGTCAAGGGCACAAGATTGGCACGGAACATGCTGATAAGCGCCGGTTCAAGACGAGTTCTTGGCAGACTTGCAGCCCGATCGAGTCCCAGCGGGAGTCAGAGGTGATTGCGGCCCTGGAAGGATGTATGACGGAGCATAGCGGGGAGTACGTCCGCTTGATTGGCATTGACGCCGGAGCGAAACGGCGGGTGGTGGAGACGATTATCCAACGACCGGATGGAAAGGCAACATCTGTCGGTACCAAGCCACCAGCGATTAGTCAGGCTCCAGCAACGGCCAGGAGTAGCAGTTCGACTCCGCTCACTGCAAGCAGCAGCCAGCAGCTAGCATCAGATAGCAAGTTGAGCCCGGAAGCCTTGGCTCAAGTGCGCAATATTCTGGCTCAAGGGCACAAGATTGGCACGGAACATGCGGATCGGCGCCGGTTTAAGACGAGTTCCTGGCAGAGTTGCAGCCCGATCGAGTCCCAGCGGGAGTCAGAGGTGATTGCGGCCCTGGAAGGATGTCTGGCGGAGCATAGCGGGGAGTACGTGCGTTTACTTGGCATCGATCCGAAGGCGAAACGGCGGGTACTGGAGACGATTATCCAACGACCCGCATGATCGAAACTCTCTCAAGAGTGAAGTGTAAATTGTGAAGTACAAAGGATGAAGTGTGAAGAGGATGCATGATATGAAGACTGACTTCATACTTTTTCCTTTATCCTCAAACAGTTTTTACTTCACCCTTGCGAGATATTAAACACTAAATTAGGTTGTAAGAATTATGTATTTTCCGCCACTACAACCGCTCAATAACTCTCAGTATCATGTGAGTGGCGATGTCAAGATAGATCCGAGTGCCGCGATCGCGCCAGGGGTGCTACTGCAAGCAGAACTAGATAGTCGGATTATGATCGCGGCGGGTGTCTGTATAGGCATGGGCACAATAGTACATGCGATCGCCGGAACTGTGGCAGTGGAGTATGGGGCTTCTTTGGGAGCAGGGGTCCTCATAGTTGGTTTCAGTAAGATTGGAGCTAATGCCTGTGTGGGCTCGATGACGACGATTATCAATAGTGACATTGAACAGGGAAAAGTTGTGGCTCCAGGCTCCTTGCTGGGAGACGACAGTCGCAAACTCTCAAAAGATTCCCAAAATGTTGTTGTCACGTCCGTAGCAGAGGATACTGCGATCGCAGGATCTCCCAATGCCCCAGAGACAGCAGAGGCGAAAGTAAAAGAGGACACTCACGCCAACACGCCAGCGGTGCAGGCGTCGATCAACTCAGCGGTAGCGCGAAATGCCTCTGCTAACAAGCCGCCGATTAATGATCCCGTGGGCAACACCCAGGCAGAGGTGGCCCTCACATCAGCAGATGATAACTCTAATAGCGATACCCCATCAGTGAGCCCAGCAGAAGCACCAGCTCAGAAGTCAGATGAGGAAAATCAAGCTATAGTTTATGGGCAAGAACAGCTAGAGCAGCTAATGGGAACCTTGTTTCCCCACAATAAATCCTGGAGGAAAAAATTGTAAAACGATGATTGAGAGAGCTACTGGTGCAAGAGGATTTTTTTATGGATTAAAATCAGGATATATGATGATGAAGTAAGAAGGAAGTGTGTGTCCTGATTGAGCGGATTAGATGAATAGACTAGAAAGTCTCAAGCAAAGTGCTCTGGGTATGGTATCAACCCGCAGCTTTCCAGCGATAATTGATACTGCTGACGCGATGGTGAAAGCCGCTGGGGTAGTTTTGGTGGGGATTGAAAAAATCGGCGGCGGTTACTGCACGGTGCTGGTCCGGGGTCGAATTGCTGATATTAGGTTAGCGGTGGAAGCGGGTGCTCGGAAAGCCCAAAAGTCTGGTATGCTGGTCTCTTCATCGGTGATTCCGCGACCGCTCCCCAATTTGGAAGTAATTTTCCCGATCGGGTCTCGGCTGATCGAGCTGGCTCAACAGAACCGTCACAGTCGAGTCAGCAAGCAAGCTTTGGGTCTGCTGGAAACGCGAGGCTTTCCGGCAATGGTGGGAGCAGCTGATGCGATGCTGAAGTCGGCTGAGGTGGAACTGACTGCTTATGAAACGATCGGGGATGGTTTGTGTACTGCGATTATCCGAGGTTCTGTGGCAGATGTGGCTGTAGCAGTGCAAGCGGGGGTGCATGAAGCGCAACGAATTGGCGAGTTGAATGCGGTGACGGTGATTCCCAGACCCCTAGATGATTTGGATCAAATTCTGCCGGTGGCCAGCCGCGTACTAGAGCAAGAACCACAACCCCTACAGTTGCCTATAACTGTTAAGGAAACTGAAAAAGAATTGCTGAAACTCCCAGATTTGGAGAATATATCGACTCAGAATCAGGAGAAATAGTTAATTGAGCAATAGTTAATTGATTGTTGATTGGGAATAGTTGTTAATCGTAATGCCTATGAAATTAAATCCCGATCGTTCAATCATGTGTTCGTAAAATCACAAGCTATTTATAATGATAACTTGCTACTTTTTGTCGTGCGGAATCTCTGCTACCAATCATCCTGAATCTGTGGCGGTTCGGACCAATCATCCAACGGCTCAAACCTTTTTATCGGTGCAGGCGCAGCAGCTTCTTCGGGTTCATTTTCCTCTTCTACGAGATCGAATCGATCGGCCAAAGGTTGGACCACTCGCGCGATCGCATCTTGAATAAAGACCTTAACAAACTCATCCCGGCGGTTAAGCTGAAACTGCTGCTGCACCACCTCAGTTATCCCCCCATCACCCCAATCTTGATCGTGACGGAAATATTCGATAAAACTTTTACCCGCAATTCTGGTCAGATAAGCCGCCGTCACCCCCTGAATCGCCTTCCCGATCGCAAAAGTAGCCACATTCAATTGTAATGCCGTGGTCACTAACTTTAACGCGCCCTCAACAATGCCCAAACTGGCCATAGTTTTCGCCAGAGACAAGGCCAGTTCTCGTCCCCGTTCCATATTTAACTCGCAACCATAGATCTTGCCAATTTCTACCACCATCTGAGCGTTCACCGCCGCAGTTGCCAGCACATCCACCACAGGTAATGGTGTAACCGCAATCACACCACCACCTATCCACTGAAACTGCTCGACAATTTTATCCGCCTGACGCTTGCGCTGGGCATCGATAATCCGCCTCGCTTCCTCTGACAAGGCGCTGCTTTGCAGTAAAATATTGTCCGCGACCAAATCTTCTCCTTCCGCTCGCAGCACCGCAGCTAGCCGGCGGATTAAAGGCATCACGTCCGGTTCCTGCTGAAATATACTACCGCTGTCCAGCACCACCTCTGGAGGATTTGCCGCACAGGCCACCACATCATTACTCGGAATCAACCCCTGCACCCGTTCCCGCAGACGCCCCAGAATCGCTTCCATTTCCTCCGGGGGATACAGGTCCGTTTTGTTCAGCACCAGGAGCGATCGCTTGCCAATTTGGGCCAAAATTCGCAAAGGTTCGTATTCCGACTGGCGCAGGTCATTATCCACCACGAACAGCAGTAAATCTGCCACCGTCGCCAACTCTCGGGCCTGCTGTTCCCGCTCCGTTCCCGCTACACCTGCTTCGCAAATCCCGGGAGTATCCGTAATCAAAATCTGCCGGTCCAACCCCTTCAACTGGAGACTGTAGGTTTGCCCCACTTCTGTAGTTCCCATGGGTGCCGACACCTGCCCCACCATCCGGCCCATCAGCGCATTCACCACCGAAGACTTCCCCGCTGAACCGGTGCCAAACACCACCACTCGCAACACCCCAGCTTGTAGGCTACCCTCTATCTGGCGCGATCGCTCGATTAAAGCCTGTCGGGCCACCTCATCGTGAATTTGCTCCGCCTGTTTGCGCACCGCCCGGAGAGTTTCCGAAGCTGCCTCATTCTTAGCTTGAGGCACTTTCGGCTTCACATAGCGCCGGCCCTTTTTGCTACCGGCACCTCCAAACAGCAGCACGTAATAGACAAAAGCTGCAATTACCAATCCTAGCAACAGGATCAGCAACAGCAGTACAATACTGCCCAGCAGGGGAGATGAATAGGAAATCTGCCAGTAGAACCAACGCAGGGTATCGATCATCCACAGCATTAGCCCTAAGATTACAGTCAGGCCGATAATCAGCGTCAACAGGCGAGACAGTTTCATGATTGGGTGCGCGCAGCAGCCGTGCAGCGGGCGATCGGGGATCTATAATATATTTTAGCTATAATCCCTGCCGTCCAGTTACAGCCCTAATTCAGGCCAGCCATGATAGCAGAGAGCTGTTGCGAGTTTACTCCCTATATTTTCAATAATTAGCAAGAGACGATCTCGCACATTCTAACTGTATAATTTTCTTCTACTCGCTATTGTGGGGAAGTAATACTCGTGCTTAGTAATGATTGCGCTCCCCATCCCGCAAGAGAGTGCAGTCCGCCCCCAAACACATTGAGTCAACCGCAACAGGAGGTAAAATTTATGGGACTTTTCGACAGTATTATGGGTGCCATCAGCAGCCCCACCGCCGAAGCTAGTCCGTCTCAGCTGGGTGGCATTCTCGGCGCCGCACAAATGCTCACTGGCAACTCTGGTGCCAGTTTCGATCAAGTTCAATCTCTGATGTCCGTTGTCGGCAGCTTTACCCGCTCTTCCTTAAAAGAAAAACGAGATACCGAAGGCGATAACCAAGTGATGTCTCTTGTCAATCAATTTAGCGGTACTTTATCCAACCCCCTAGCCGTTCGGGCACTTTTTTCCTTACCACAAGTGCAACAGATAATCGCCGTTGCCTCTGAAAAGACTGGGCTGCCAGAGGATACTATTGAATCTATGCTGCCGACCGTGCTCCCTTTGGTCCTCAATCTGCTGCAAACTGGCAACGAAACTGATAATCCCGAAGGTGGCAATTCTGTACTTACCAGCTTTTTGGATGCCGATGGGGATAGTGATGTTGATATTGCTGACGCTATGAAAATGGCCAGTCGTTTTGTCAGCTTGGATGCCGATGGCGATGGTGATGTTGATATTGCTGACGCTTGGAAGATTGCCAGTCGTTTTCTCGGCTAATTCCTTTTCCTGGCCAGTGCCCGGGAACGATGCTAATTTCGTTCCCAGACCAGTGCCAGTTCTCGAAGCTAATTGCTTTTGCCCTCAAGAGAGCCAACAGTTATTTCTCTGGTAGAAAAGCCACCACCCTAGCGGCGATTTTCCCTTGGCTTAGCTTTATTTACTTTTATGATCCGACCCATCCATTCTGCTCCATCCAGTTCCTCGATCGCCTTTTCTTCTTCATCGTCTGATTGCATTTCCACAAAAGCAAAACCTCGCTTCTTTCCCGACTCCCGGTCCGTCGGCATGCTCACGCGCTTTACCGTACCGTACTCTTTAAATATTTCCTGTAAGTCATCTTCCTCCGCTTGAAAGGACAAGTTCCCAATGTAAATCGTCACGTTTCTCTCCAAACTGATTCTCGTTTACCTACTGCGCTTTGCGCTATATCCGGTCCCTAGCCAACCTACATTTACTATTACTAGCAATTCGTTTGCTCTGTTGCCGAACTTTACTTCCTTGACTGTATAGACATTATCCCACAGATACATTTAACCCGGAAAAATCAGGCAATTGCCGGAATTTTCTGTGTATGGCACGATCTGGAATGAAGCCATTCCAGATGCGGAGGTATCTCTCAAAGCCTTCAACAAAACGTTGAAAGCGCCATTGATGTCACGCCCAATAGTGTGACCGCAGGAGGGACATTCTATAGGCTTGTTTCGGACTAGCTTTGTGTGAATGTGCCCACACGAAGAGCCAAGTACTCTTCCGTCACGCCTACTACAACACAGCCATATTTAGCTGCTTGATACTTCAACGTTTGCTTAAAACGGTAGTGTGTTTGCACCTACTCAATATTCTAGCACACGCCCGAAGGTATTTCCAGAACAATCTAGAATTTTCCTTATACAGGCTGGCTGTCATTAACAGCTATTTACTTATGATAGCCAAGGCATCGGGGTTTTGCTTGCCCCAACTATGTGAATTTTTGTTACAATTATCGCCGGTGCTATCCTTACACTCCCGACCCGGGCCAGATGATGCCCAGTCCCTGGGACGACAGGAGCTGTGCCCATTCTACTCTACCGATGGAGGTGACGAAGGTGCAGGTTTTTTGGGTGGGGGGAAGAACTTACGCATATATTGGCCCCAGAGTTGGGCCGATATCGCGCTACTGCCGTTGGTGGGAGAGTTGTTATCATTGCCCAGCCAGACGCCAGTCACAATGCGCCGATTGGCTAGGTAGCCAATAAACCACAAATCCACAGCATCATTCGTAGTGCCGGTTTTCCCTGCTTCTTCTCCCAGTTTGATATAAGCGGCGCTACCAGTTCCCCCTTGCACGACTCCCCGGAGCATATTGGTCATGGTATAAGCAAGTTGCGGCTCTATGACCTTCTGGTTTGCTTCTGGGTCGCGGGTGTTGTACTCATAAACTACTCGGCAAGTTTTGAGATTGTTCTGATCGGCACAATCACTACTATCGAAAATCTTTCTAATCGCGTGGGGACGATTGCGGATACCCCTATTTGCTAAGACTGCATAGGCCCCTGCCATCTCCAGCAGCTTCACTTCACTTTGACCTAATACTAGACCCGGTACGGGCTTCAGTTTCGATCGCACGCCCAGTCGTCTTGCCATTTCCACCACTTTGTCTAGACCGGCATCTTGGGCCACTCGCAGGGCGATCGCATTTTCTGACAGGGCCATTCCCGCGTACATATCTATAAAGCCCGAACTCCGTTCGCAGGCACTATAACTTACTCCTCCCCAGGGTAAGGGAGCGCAGGAATAGCGTTTCCTGGGGTCAATTCCTTGGGCGATCGCCGCTGCATATGCAAATATTTTGAATGTCGAGCCTGGCTGTCGCAGGGCTTGGGTGGCGCGATTGAACTGACTTTTTGTATAATCTACTCCGCCGTTCATTGCCAGAATTTCGCCTGTTTTCGCATCAAGGGTAACCACCGCTCCTTGGTCAAATCCCAGATCTTTTCCCTGATTGTTGATCGTGTTCCGCAGCGCTACTTCCGACTGGGCTTGCATCGAAGGGTTCAGACCTGTTTCGATAATAAAATTCCCTTCTCTGGCTACCTCCGAGCCTAATAAATCCTCCAGTTCGCTGAACACGTAATCGTAAAAATAAGGCGCGATCGTGGATTGAAACTCTAGTTTGGCTTTCGGACTCACTTCTATTACCGATCGCCTGGCCCGCCTGGCCTCTTCCTGGGTAATCATCCCCAAATCCAGCATCCGCTCGATCACCCCATTTCGCTGCCTGCGAGCTAACTCTTCATTTCTGGCCGGGTTATAACTATTGGGTGCTGGCAACATTCCCACCAAAGTCGCCGCTTCTGACAAGGTTAAATCTTCCCCTGCTGACTTGCCGAAGTAGAATTGAGCCGCATCTTCAAATCCATAGTTGCCACCGCCCATGTATACCCGGTTCAAATAAGCCAGCATCAGGTACTTTTTCGGGTAAACGAATTCTAGCTTCAGGGCCACTAGGGCTTCGCGAATCTTGCGGCCCGCGCTGTCTTCGGTGCCTACATAATCTCTAAACAAACTGCGAGCTAACTGTTGCGTCACCGTACTCGCCCCTTCCCTGATTTCACCCCCGCGCCAATTGACCACGAGCGCTCGGATAATCCCCACGGGGTCAACTCCGGGGTGCCAGTAGTAGCGCGAATCCTCCGATGCTACCACAGCTTGTGGCAGGTAGGGAGAAAAGTCTGATAATTTCTGAAATTCTCTGTGAGCGTCATTCCGAGGCGGTACCAGGGGCGTCTGCCCGTCCCGTGCATAGACTATTACCGGTCCTTGCACGGAGATTGGTAGTGGGTTAACGTCAAATTTCCGCCATTCGTTGAGAATTAACGCTACCACTAAGGCAGTTACTCCGCCTATACCGTAACCGGTGTATATCGCCCCCCGGATGTACCAGGGTGCTGGATCCAGATACTTAATTGTGACGGCATCCTTTAGTTCTGGTGGTGCGAGAGTAAACTGATCGCCGTGGCGCAGCTTCTTCTGGCTAATTCGCCGCTTGCCCCGATAGATGCCATTGGTAGATCTTTCGTCTTTGATTGTAAAAGGGGTGCCCCGCTTGGAGTCCCGAGACAAAGATAGATGTATCTTGCTGACATTCGTGTTGCGCACTACTATGTCGCAATTACTCGAACTCCTTCCCAGCAGGAAGCGATCGCCCAGTAGGGGATATACTTCTGGTTTGGAACCATCCGCCTCCTGTACTAGCAGTTTCGGTACTCTTGCCTTTTGCTTGAGCGCTAGCTGGGAAAAATTTACCACCTTAGCTGGCATCGTCTGTGCTGCTTGGGTGATGACTCCCAAAATTGTCCTCGGTGGCTTTTTTTGATTTTGCGGTGAACTCATTAGCTTACTTACCCTTGGCTGCGGCGGTCGGCATCTTCCCTTGCTGGAAAATGATAGTTCCGGAGATCCAATTCTAGGCTACTTCGGTGGAATCGGACGTTTTTTATTGACATACATTCTATTGAGTCATATAATTCCTTTTCTCGCCTTTAACCCCTTTCTTCAGGGCCTTTTTTGCGAAATATAGCAATAAATAGACAAATCATCCCCACGTTAATGAACACATCTGCCAAATTGAATATGGCAGGAAATCCAATCGGTCGAAAATCAAGAAAATCGACGACATCACCGGCAACAAAGCGATCGATGCCATTTCCCAGCGCACCACCTAAGATGAAACCATAGCCTGCTTGTTCCCAACGGTTCTTCTTGGGTCCGTACCAGGCCAGTGCCATTAAGCCTATACTTACCCCCAAGGACAGCCAGCGCAACCACCAGCCGTTATCGCTAAATAGACTCCAGGCGGCACCGGGATTTCTGACATAGGTGAGGTTAAACACTCCCTCCCACACTAACCGACTTTCGTCCTCTACGAAGTTTCCTACCACCCAAAATTTGGTCAGTTGGTCTAAAATTAGACTGATGATGGCGATCGCCCATAAAAAGCGGTTCTTAATTCTCATTTAATAATTGATAAACTTCGACTAACCACTGACATGGTGGGCAGTGCCCACCCTACCCACTGACATGGTGGGCAGTGCCCACCCTACCCACTGACATGGTGGGCAGTGCCCACCCTACCCACTGACATGGTGGGCAGTGCCCACCCTACCCACTGACAACTGACCATTTTTCAATAGAGCAATATTTTTCGCAGGACAAAAGCTAGAACTGTTGCCGCACAGGCTACGGCTAACTGCCCTCTCAGATGATATACAGAATATTTCAGAGTAGCATCCATTAGGGGTATTGTCGATCCGGGCGCCCAGTTAAACAGGTTAGTCACTAGCAGATAGCTGAGGCCGACTAGATGAATGCAGGCTAGGCCACAGACACAACTAAATGCTAATGTCTCTAGTCGGGGTCGTCCCTTAAATGCTAGAAACCCACATATCCAGGCCCCGGGAATAAATCCCACTAAGTAGCCAAAGCTTGGTTCCCGAAAATAGCTGAAGCCTCCTCCCTGTGAAAATACAGGTAGCCAGGTTAAGCCTAATGTTAAATAGGCTATTTGCGATAAGGCTCCAGCATTTTTCCCTCCCGCACAACTCACCAGCAGCACTGCTCCTACCTGATATGATACTTCTAACGAGCGAATTGCAATCCCATGCTGACTCCAGTTCCACGTCGGAGTCGCGATCGATGCTTCTATAAAGGTACCGCCGATCGTCAGGATTAAGCCGATCAAGGCCCAAAGTAGTTCTACTGGAGCAATCACGCTTTAGTCAATGGTAAATGGTAATGGTCGCCCTAAAATACCCAAAAGCCAGGCAACCAAGAAGAGGTTAGACGTTATACTCCCCTGGAATGGGGGCTTCTCCCCCTTGAAGTCCTAATGATTCCAGCATAGCCTGGTCTTGTTCGGGAGGTTGACCTAGGGTGGTCAGGTAGTGACCGATTAACATGGCGTTGATGCCTGCTTTCAGTCCTAATCCCTGGAGTTCGCCCATGACCGCTTCTCGTCCTCCAGCATAGCGGATAATCTGCTCGGGTAGTATTAATCGGAAGATCGCGATCGCCTTGAGGGCCTCATAGGGGTCCAGTTTTGGCTGGGATGCCATCGGCGTTCCGGGTCGAGCATTCAGCAGGTTCAGGGGTACTGATTCTACTTCTAATTCTCGCAATTCTAAGGCCATATCCACCCGGTCTGACCAGCTTTCTCCCATGCCTATTATCCCCCCCGTGCAGGCTTGCATGCCAGCAGCTTTGACCTGCTTAATCGTTTCCACCCGATCGCGCCAACTGTGAGTGCTGGCCACGTTCTCGAAAAAGTTCTCCGAGGACTCCAGATTATGGTTATAGCGCGTCACCCCTGCTGCTGCTAATGCCCGGGCCTGCTCAGCTGTCACTTCTCCCAGGGCGCAGCAGGGTTTAATATCGGTTTGGGCCATTATCTGCCGCACCGCTTCCAGAATGCGATCGAATTCTCCTGATTTGGGGCTATTATATTTTGGCCCCCGTCCCTGACTTACCAGGCAAAATCTCTTGGCACCGGCAGATGCTGCTGCTTGGGCTTGGGCCAGGACTTCGGAGGTGGGTTTGAGTCCGTAAATGGGAGAACTCTCTCCGGGATGATGGGCTGACTGAGCGCAGAAGCTACAGTTTTCCGAGCAATTCCCTGATTTTATATTCACGATGCTGCACAGGTCTACCTTATTGCCGCAGCATGCTTGTCTCACTTCGTCAGCTGCTGCACAGAGCGAGAGGATGTTTTCTTCCCCTGAGATCTCTGTTAGCCCGATCGCCTCTTCTCTGTCTAGCCGCTTTCCGGCAATAATCTCTTCTGCCAGTTCAGCTAGCTGCGATCGCAATGACTTGCCTTGGGCAGTGCTAAAAGAGCAATCAGTTAAAGTTGATAACGATGCTTGAACCACTTGGGACTCCTCTTTTGCTATACTTCACATCATATAATTATACCATCTCATGTTATACCATTTCTTAAAGCACCCGCACCCGCCCCGATGTAATTCTCTCACTTCGCTGTCAGCCCTCGGGGTGGGCACCGCCCACCACTAGCACCTCCCACCCCCCGGAGCGGTTTAGCCAACGGTTGAGTGAATGTGTAAATTTTTTTGTCCTCCTACTTAAAGTAACTAGCTTATCAGATTGCGTTTGCTCGGCTGAGACGACAATATTTTTCCACATCTGTTTCTTGGAAATTAAGTAGTTATGATAGCATAATCCCAATTCATAAATTCGCAATGTACCGTTCCGGAAAAATCATTCATGAAATTTGGGGAGATCAATTAAATGGTACAGACATTATCAAAACCCTTGACATTAGAAGAGTTTCTGAAGCTACCAGAAACCAAACCAGCCAGCGAGTATATTGATGGGAAAATCATTCAGAAGCCCATGCCCCAAGGACAACATAGCACAATTCAAGGTGAACTGGTTACGACTATCAACGCCGTAGTCAAGTCTCAGCAAATAGCACGCGCTTTTCCAGAACTGCGCTGTACCTTTGCTGGGCGATCGACAGTTCCAGACGTATCCCTGTTTGCTTGGCAGAGAATTCCGCGCGTTCGCAATGGAGAAATTGCTAATGTGTTTCATGCCCATCCTGATTGGACAATTGAGATATTGTCGCCGGAACAAAGTCAAACAAGAGTGACCAAAAATATTCTGCACTGTCTGAAATATGGGACTAAAATGGGTTGGTTAATCGATCCACGAGAGAAAACAGTTTTAGTCTATCTGCCCAAACAAGAGATGAAAATGTACGATGAACCAGGCGATCGACTGCCGGTACCAGCATTTGCCAGCGAATACCTGCTGACAGTGGGAGATTTGTTTGCTTGGCTATTAGAATAAAAGTTGACAGTCAGCACTTTTAAGGAATTATTTGCTGAAGCTGCACTTTTAACTGGTTCTTTCAACCGATCGCCCACAGAGGAGACGGGTTGAGGAGAAACAGGGTTTCTGATATTATTTTGGCATCATTCGCGCTGATAGGGTAAAAGAAACCCGGTTTCTGGCCACCCCGATCTCGACCATTGTAGAAACCGGGTTTCTTGAGACAATTTTACATCCCTGCGTGAGAGATGGTCAAAGAAACCCGGTTTCTGGCATGGGGGTTGAGACCCAATGTCACCTTGCTATAATAGAAAAAATACCACATCCCTAACACTATGTCAACAGTCATTGATATTGGCACTTTAATCGATCGCGATCCAGAAATCCATGGCGGTTGTCCGATAATTGCTGGCACTGGAGTAACGGTGCGACGAATTGTTATTTGGTACCAACAAGGGTAAACGGCAGAAGAGATTGCAGATGAGATAGGTCATCTGACCTTGGGACAGGTTTATGCAGCCTTGACATATTACCATATGAACAAAAATGAAATTGATGCTGACATTGCCGCAGAGGAGGCGGAAGCCGATCGCATATATGCCTTACATAAAAGTGGAGAACTTTATGAGCCAAATTAGATTATATATGGATGAGGATTAAATTTCACGATCTCTAAGCTGTCGTGCTATTAAATTGCACGCCCGATCCGCCGAACTCCTTGTTCTCAGGTACTTTCCCAATTTTTAATTCTGAATTTTTAATTTTGAATTGATCGAGATGCGTGCTATATTGACTTTAATGGCGCGTCGGTCAGCAGAGGAAATGGTCAACCAGGTCGTGTTTATTCGTGATTGGATTGAACCATAAAAGCCACAAGTCGCCATCACCCCCGATCGCGAGAAGACAAGAAGCCGGGTTTCTACGAGTATTTTGGTCTCCCCACCGAGATGGTAAAAGAAACCCGGTTTCTCAACTCCCGCCCATCAGCCCCCTTCACCCTAAGACTAAGAAACCGGGTTTCTACGAGTATTTTCGTCTCCCCACCGAGATGGTAAAAGAAACCCGGTTTCTGGCCACCGGTTGTCGCCGCCACCCCCCCCCCACAAGCAAGGACGTTCGTCCTTACTACGAACAATTTACTCCCACAATTTATTTGAAGTTAGTATCCCAGACAGCGAAGTAAATGCGATCGCCATCGGTCCTCTGGATGACGCCTTTTAAGTTTCTGCCTGTAAAGTCAAAAGCGTCGGACTTACGCTGATGCACATTTTTTAGTTCCCTATCAACCTTTCTCCCAGGTGCGCCACTGCCAAGCAGGATCCCATTAACAACCGTGCTCATCGTCAATTTGTCTACGTATTGAGAAAAGAATACCTCACTTTGGCGCATTTGCCCAGAATTGGGGTCAACTGAGTACCTTAAAGTTATTTTCCCATCCACTGTCTGATAAATCAAAGCGCGGGTATTCCCCTCACCAGCAGAGATTTGAGTTGGCTGACC
This sequence comes from Hormoscilla sp., assembly GCA_051439505.1. Classification (GTDB taxonomy): domain Bacteria; phylum Cyanobacteriota; class Cyanobacteriia; order Cyanobacteriales; family Desertifilaceae; genus Hormoscilla. The sequence continues at coordinate 31,370 of JBFRWI010000147.1, forward strand.
CAGATCCTCTATAATCTCACTTTCATCTATACCAATGTAATAGCCTCGCGCAACTTTGATTGTATTCGGGGTCGCTGAGGTAATTTCTGGTAGTTCAGGTTTCTTTGCCGGAGTTGCAGGTTGTGATGGAATTTCTGCTTGCTGAACTGGTTCTGGGGGAACCTCGATCGCCGGAGGAGAGGTAGGAGGTTTCGGAGTAGGTTTTGGTTCCTGGGGTCGAGGAGTAGGCTGTTTTTTTGGAACTTCTGGTTCTGATATGGTCGGTTCTTCTGCGATCGGGGAAGCAGGAGATGTGGGTTCCTCAGTCGGTTCCTCAGTCGGTTCCTCAGTTAGTTCCTCAGTTGGTTCCTCAGTCGGTTCCTCTGCTAGAGGAGACCCACTTTCCGAGGGCGTTTCTCTGGTGGGATTAGATGGGACGGGTCTTGGGGATGTGACAATGGGTTCAGGATCTTGGGGCTTGAATAAATTAACCGCCACCATGACTAGGAATATCCCCGTAGCTACCATACCAAAGATCGGCACCAAGCCAGGCCCTTTGCGAGAGGAACTTGAGGGTTGACCATGGGGGACTGTCTGGGGTCCAGTTTGGTGGTTGGCAAATCTGACAGTAGTAGCGCTTTCCGTGGCGTTTGACTCTTTTAAGCTAGCTGCTTCTTCGGGTGTTGGTATTTGGACTCTCGTCGCCCCTGCTGTTACATCGGCCAACAATTGCAGCCATGCATCAATAGTAGCAGGTCGATCGCCCACTTCTACTGCCATACCCTGCATCACCGCTTCCGAAACAGCATCACTTAACTCGGGTCGCAACTCCTTGGGGGACTGAAGGGGTTGGCGATCGCGCAAAGCAGCGGAGACGGGTGATTTTGCCGTCAAGATAGCATAGAGAGTAGCGGCCAAAGCATAAACATCGGTAGCGGGAGTGCGTTTTGCCTGGGGCATATATTGCTCGATCGGGGCATAACCATCAGAAACGAAGCTAGTATGAGTCTGGGTAAAATTAGCTTGATATTCCCGGGCAATACCGAAATCAATCAACACCGCATCATCAGTACCCTGGCGTAGCATAATATTATCCGGCTTCACATCCCGATGCAGCAAGCCATTATCATGAACGACCTGTAATGCAGAACCGATCTGCTGGATATATTGAATAGCCGTCCCTTCTGGTAGAGGATGATTGGGAAAAACTAGAGATCCCAAAGTTTCACCCTGAATGTAATCCATCACCATGTAGGGAATGTCATCTTCAGAGAAAAAGTCACTGACGCGGACAATATGGGGATGTTTAAATTTAGCTAAACGTTTGGCCTCATCCTGAAACTTGCGCTGATAATCAGCAAATTTGGGATGCTGGCGCACCGACTCATTGAGAGTTTTAATCACCACCACCTGATTTAGGTAATGATGAGTCGCCTTGAAGGTGACGCCAAAACCACCTTGTCCCAGTTGCTTCGCGAGAGTATATTTGCCTCCCTGCAATGTTTTGCCGATCAGCGCGTCCATAGCAGTTCCCATAGAGAGATAGTACCGATTAGCTTAGTTTAGCTCAAATCCATCCTTTTCGGAGAATGCCCGATCGTCGGGCCGCCGACAGTTCCCTGCCACCGGTGCTACCAGATAATAGGGGCCCGAACCCGCGCGGGGGCCCGAACCCTAAAGGGTCCGGCTACACGAACAAAGCCCGCCTGTGCGGGCTAGATTATATTTACCCACGTTCGATTGCTCCGCCTCAATACTTCGTAGGTTTTGCTTTAGAGTGTCATTGCGAGGGGGGGGATAAAGGCGGAGATCCCTGAATTATCGGTTTAGGTTTCCCCCCTCGCAATGACAGCTTGTATCCCTTGAAGTATTGGGCGGAGCCTGGGAACGTGTTCTAGAGGCGGAGCCTCTAGTTTACAATGGTACAAGATATGAGGTATAATCCATTTATTGCTACAATCCGGCTGTAAAAAGTTGACTGTCTCCCTGCTGGACCGGATGCCAGCGTTTGCATCTATGAAGATTTATGAGCTGATTTGGAACGAAGAACAAATCGACCACATTGCCAATCATCGAGTAAGACCCGAGGAAGGCAGAAGTTGCATGTTTTGGGGTAGCATTAGTTCAACGCGCCAAGTCTGAAGGAGAAAATCCCGTTTACTACGTGTTTAATCAGACCAGTGATGGACGCTATCTCTTTTGTGTTATAATACTATTTCCTTATGGCATAGGATATCCAGTAACAGCTCGCGAAATGACCGATAAAGAAAAAAAGCGATACAAGCAATGGAGAAACAGATGAACGTGCCAAAAATTCCCAATACTGATTCGATTGCAGAGTTAGCTAAATTCTGGGACACTCACGATCTAACTGACTTTGAAGACCAGTTAGAAGAGGTTACAGAGCCAGTTTTTGAGAGGAGAATGGTGGTGAAAATTACTTTTAAGCCCACGGAAGTAGAAGCAGTGAAAGAAGCAGCTTCCTTGAGAGGAATTGATTACGTAGATATGATGAGAGAGTGCATTTTGTCAGCAGTCTCTACTACATAAACGATGGGTACACTGCATAGAAGCAGATCCATCTGTAGGGGCGCCATTCGCAGCGGCTGCGCAGCAGCTAGCATTCGGGCAGACAAATGATAATATAAGACAACTTTTTTCGCCCCGAATGCTTCGCCCCTGCCAAGGTGAGATGCACCCCATAGCGTAACACAAGGTGGGGCGATCGTCCCGTTCCGATCCACCAGCAGCCCAAAATTTACTTTCCGAAGTCAATTCGCCTCAGCATTCCTACTTTGACAAGAACTCCTGTACCCGTTGCAGATATTTATCAGCAGACTCCAACATCGGAAAATGAGCAGTCTTGGGAATCATCGCAAATTCTACCATATCATTCAACTCAGCCGCCTTTTTCCCCATCTGGGCTGGAATTATCTTATCGTACTCGCCAGCAACCAACAGACAGGGCACAGATAAATTAGCAAATTCCCCTGGCATAATTTCCGCTGCATGCTTGCTTACAGAAGTGTATATCGTACCCAATGCCGCCTCGTAATCTGCCAACAGAAAATCCTCCAAAAAAGCCTGACTTTGGGCAGTGGGAATGGCACTATACAGAAATCTGGCCATGAACATCTTATCCATCAGGGGAATCTGCGTCAGCCACTTGGGGCGAAACTTCACTACATACCCGCCAAAGCGATGAAAAGCCGTAAATGACTTTTCGTCGTATTCAAAAATACCACTACAGGTTAAAATTGCCTTTTCTACCAATTCCGGGTAGCGATTGATAAACATCACCGCTACTGACGCCCCCATCGAATGGGCATTAATATACACCTTTTCTAGCCCCAAAGCATCCAGCAATGCTGCCAAATCTTCCGCATATTCTTCCACTTCGTAGCCGATCTGGGTCGGTTGTTCTGGCAATCTGGTTCTGCCAAACCCCCGCATATCATACAGCAAACAATCAAATTTATCTGCGATCGCTCTAGCCGTGGATTCCCAGTACCGGTCCGAACCCGCCCACCCGTGGATAAACACCATCACTGGCTTACTCTTAGAAGTCGAATCCCCCTTCACCCATTCATAATAATGTTCTACCCCACGAACCTCAATCTTTGCCATAATCCTCTCAAACAATCGAGGGTGAAATCGGTTTAGACTTCACCCTTCACTATATACTCTATCCCCAACAAAGTTAAGCAGAAGCTGGCTTTGGCAGAGAAGAAGGATGTAATAACAACTCAGCAGTCGATCGCTTCTCAACCATTTCCTTCGTGATCGCGCAGCGAGTCACATCCTTGCGGGATGGCAACTCGTACATCACCTCCAGCATCAGTTCTTCCACGATACTCCGCAGGGCCCTGGCTCCCGTCTTCCGCCGGTATGCTTCTTTGGCGATCGCCTTTACCGCCTCCGGTCGGAATTCCAGTTGAACGTTATCCATCCAGAGCAGTTTCTGGTATTGTTTAACCAGAGCATTTTTCGGTTCCGTCAAGATTGCCATCAGGGCCTCTTCATCCAGAGGTTCCACCACTGCGGCCACTGGTATTCTGCCAATGAACTCTGGAATCATGCCAAACTTGACCATATCATCAGGTTCCAGATTTTTCAGCACCTCTGCTGTCCGTTGTTCCTTTCGAGGCGTATTTTCTCCTGGTTGAATAAACCCGATCGACTTTTTCCCAGTCCGTTGGGATACCACCTTATCCAGGCCCACAAACGCGCCGCCACAAATAAACAGGATATTACCCGTATCGATCTGAATGCAATCTTGGTAGGGATGCTTCCGTCCCCCTTGGGGAGGCACATTTGCCACAGTTCCCTCCAACATCTTCAGCAAAGCTTGCTGCACCCCTTCACCCGATACATCCCGAGTGATGGACGGATTTTCGCTTTTACGGGCAATCTTATCAATTTCATCTATATAAATGATTCCCCGCTGAGCTTCTTCTACATCAAACTCTGCCACTTGCAGCAGACGCAGCAAGATATTTTCCACATCCTCGCCTACATATCCTGCTTCCGTCAGCGTCGTCGCATCTGCCACTGCGAAGGGCACATCCAGCATTTGTGCCAGAGTTTGAGCCAACAGGGTTTTTCCGCAGCCCGTCGGCCCGATCAGCAGGATATTCGACTTTTGCAATTCTACAGCATCATCCTTAGAGCCTTTGCCGTTGTTTTTCGTCTGGATAAAGCTGAGACGCTTATAATGGTTATATACCGCTACCGATAGTACCTTCTTCGCCTCCTCTTGACCGATGACATGGTCGTCGAGGTACTTCTTTATCTCTTTCGGCTTAGGAATTTGATGCAACGATACTGCTGAACTTTTCCGCCGCTTGGGCGCCGGTTGTTCTCGCCGCTGGGCCGACTGTCCTGCTGTCGCACTTGCGTCAAACAGTTCCTCGTCTAAAATCTCATTACAAAGTTCCACGCACTCATCGCAAATATATACTCCCGGCCCAGCTATCAATTTGCGCACTTGCTCCTGAGACTTTCCACAAAAGGAACATTTTAGATGGGAGTCATACTTTGACATATTCTGCCTCTCATTTCACTACTGCGATCGGTTTGACCTTAGTTGAGCCATTTTGCCGGGAGATTACTCGATCTATGAGACCATAATCCTTTGCTTGGTTTGCCGACATAAAGAAGTCGCGTTCCGTATCTGCTGCTATTTTTTCCAGCGGCTGACCCGTATGTTCCGCTAGCAATTCATTCAGAGTCTGTTTGTGATAGAGTATTTCTCGGGCTTGAATTTCTATGTCAACCGCCTGTCCTTGAGCCCCGCCCAAGGGCTGATGAATCATGATCCGGGAACTCGGCAAGGACATCCGCTTGCCTGCGGCCCCCGCTGTCAGCAGAAATGCGCCCATGCTCGCAGCTAAACCGTAACATATCGTCACCACATCTGGGCGAATCTGTTGCATTGTGTCATATATTGCCATCCCAGCTGTCACAGACCCTCCCGGAGAGTTGATGTATAGCTGAATGTCTTTTTCTGGGTCTTCTGCTTCCAGGAACAGCAATTGGGCTACTAGGGAGTCCGCGACATTATCGTCCACCGGCGTTCCCAAAAAGACAATCCGCTCGCGCAATAGCCGCGAGTAGATATCAAAGGCCCTTTCTCCTTTACCAGACTGCTCGACTACCATCGGGATGACGCCCGAGGTATTGACAGAGTAGGTATCAAAGTAAGCCAAGCTTGCCAGGGAGTAATTTTTGGTTTGAGATACAAGCATAAAGCTATCAGTGGTCAGTGGTTAGTTGTCAGCGGTGGTCAGCGGTCAGTCTCACTACTAGACCATTATGACCTAATCTACTGGGCTGTGGGTGAAAATCTCACAAATATTTTACTCTTGCTCTTGCGACTGTTCTGAGTCGCTTGCCTCTGCTGGTGCCGCGTCCTCGCCAGTTGCTTCTGCTTGTGACTGGTCTGAGGAGGTTTCCGACTCTGCTGGTGGTTTGAGAGATCCTTCCTCGACCAGTTCGATCGTGCTACGTTCTTCAACCCAGGCGAGGACTTTTTCTTGCAGCAGGTCTATTCTCACCGCCTCTGTAAGTTTTTCGCGGTCAATTATCTCCTTGTCCTGAGGAGAGTATTGATCCAATATCTCTGTCTTTTTCGCCTCTATGGCTTCTGGAGAGACTTCCAGGGATTCCCGTTTGGCTATTTCGGCCACTACGTAGTTGATTTTAATCCGTGCGATCGCCTCTGGCTGCGAGTTCTGGCGCATGGAGGTGACCATTTCTTTTGTCAACATCTTTTGCACGTCCACCCCTTGCCTGGCCAGATCGTATACTGCCGATGTGACTATTTCGTCAATCTCAGAGGAGATGGTACTTGCAGGAATTTCCACTTCCATCTGTTCTACCAGGGCCTCTAGTATCGCTTGGGACTTGTTAGCTGCTGTTTGGCGTTCGGCCCGATCTTTATAGGTGCTTTCCAGATCGGCTCGCAATTCTGCTAGGGTTTCAAACTCACTAACTTCTGCGGCGAACTCATCGTCTAATTCTGGCAACTCCTGTTCTTTAATCTCCTTGAGGGTAATGCTGAACACCGCCTCTATACCTCTCAAGTCCTTTTGGGGATACTCTTCTGGGAACTGGAGCGGTACCTCTTTAGTCTCCCCCAGCTGCATCCCGACAATGCCCTCCACAAATCCGGGGATAAATCCTTCCGTTTTCAGTTCCAGTTCAAACTCGTCCGCTTTGGCTCCGGGAATCTCTGTTTCCCCTTCTTCCCCTTCTGTCTTCGCCTTCCGTCCGGCAAAATCGATCACCGTGATGTCTCCCATCTGGGCCGGACGGTCTTCTACTGGTATCAGAGTCGCTTGCTTGTGACGTTGCTCTTCCAATATTCCATCTACTGTAGCGGGGTCGTACTTTACTTCCTCTACTTTTATGGTTAAGCCTGTAGACTGTTTGATTTGAATTTCTGGCGGTACGTCAACCGCCAGATTGAATGTCAGGGGTTGTCCGGGCTTATACTCGCCGACTAATGCCTCGAACTCCGATATTAGCTCGGGCTTATCCAAAGCCTCGATCTTCTCTTGGGCGATCGCCTCCGATGCTGCTTGTTCGATCAGCTTTTCCAGGGCCACTGCTTTCAGGTTCACCGACCCCAACCGCTGGATCAACACTTGACGCGGCACTTTTCCTTTCCGAAACCCAGGAATGTCTACCTTCCGCTTGTACTCTGCCAGCACCTGCTCGTATGCCTGCTTTGACCTTTCGGGTGTTATTTCTATTTCCAGACCCATCTGGCTGTTTGGACGCTTTTCCTGGGTTACTTTCATCTGTTCTTGACTGATATTTCCTACTTGTTTTTCATCGGTCAGCCTTGGTGGCCCTGGCGATCGGTTTCACCTCTAGATCGCCGGCAGTCGTCTTGACTCTTGCCGGTTATTTACCGAGCTGGGTGCAGTTGCTGACCGACATTGCTTTCCTATCATACAGTTCCTGTCCGCGAGATGGACAGATAGCATCACCAGTATATCTTTCGGTGGCGTTGCACTTCGACACCGATGATTTCCCGACCACTTCCACCCTTGCCACGCTTTGACGGTAGCCCATTATTAATGACTTGTGACCACTGACCACTGACCACTGACCACTGACCACCAATCATCCCCCGTGCAACGCCTAAGTATTTATATCTAGCTATAGCCATTTTCCTCCGATCTTGGCAGCCATCATCTCCAAAATGTCCGACGCCAAGGTGTAAACTAGCTATTAAGTTGGATTAAGATAGATTACATCGGACTCCCTGACCTGCTAGAATCTGAAAACCTATAGTTCGTTCATATTTTTGATTTTTGTTCGGTGCTCAAACTTAATAGTTGTCTATAAAAGGAGGGAATTTGTCTAGAACATACCGAGTAGCAATTTTGGGAGCGACGGGTGCCGTGGGCACGGAGATCCTGGAATTATTGGCATCGCGAAATTTTCCCCTTGCCGATCTGAAGCTGCTAGCTTCCCCGAGGAGTGCCGGTCGTACCATCAGATTTCAGAACAGGGACTGGCCAGTAGAGGCAGTGGCAGATGGGTGTTTCTCAGATGTGGATTTGGTGCTAGCCTCAGCAGGAGGTGCGATTTCGAGAACATGGGCGGGCCAAGCAGTAGCTGCTGGGGCGGTAGTGGTGGATAACTCTAGTGCTTTCCGTATGGATCCGCAAGTGCCATTGGTAATTCCAGAAATTAACCCCCAAGCAGTCGCAAAACATCAGGGAATTATTGCCAACCCCAACTGTTCGACGATTTTGATGGCGGTGGCAGTCTGGCCTCTACATCAGGTGCAACCGGTGCAGCGCTTGGTGGTGGCTACCTACCAAGCGGCTAGCGGTGCCGGTGCGCGGGCGATGCAAGAGGTGAAAACTCAGGCCCAAGCGATATTGAATGGTGAAGAACCCACCGGGGAGGTGTTTCCCTATCCCTTGGCTTTTAATTTGTTCCTGCATAATTCCCCCTTGAACGATCGGGGATATTGTGCGGAAGAAATGAAAATGGTCGAGGAGACGCGAAAGATTTTTGCGGTACCGGAGATGAGAATAGCAGCAACTTGCGTGCGGGTGCCTGTACTCCGGGCCCATTCGGAAGCGGTGAATCTGGAATTCGCCCAGCCTTTTGATGTCCAAGCGGCGCGGGAAATTATTAAAGCAGCACCAGGGGTGCGTCTGGTAGAAGATTGGCAGGCTAACTATTTCCCGATGCCGATGGAGGCGACGGGTAAAGATGAGGTATTGGTCGGTCGCATTCGTCAAGATATTTCTCACCCCTGTGGGTTGGATATGTGGCTGAGTGGCGACCAAATTCGGAAGGGGGCAGCTTTGAATGCGGTGCAAATTGCGGAGTTGTTGGTGGAACAAAATCTGCTAGGTACGAACGAGAACTAGCAACGACGGCAAGAGGGAATTAGCGATGAGGAGTGAATTGTGAAAGATTTTGGACGAGTTATCACTGCTATGGTGACGCCTTTCGCAGCAGATGGCAAGGTGGATTACGCTGTTGCTGAAAAGCTGGCATCCTGGTTGGTGGAAAACGGATCGGATAGTTTGGTGATTTGCGGTACGACGGGTGAGTCTCCGACTTTAAGTTGGGATGAGGAACACGAGTTGTTTCAGGTGGTGCAGAAGGCAGTGGCAGGCAAGGGGTTGGTAATCGCTGGTACGGGCTCGAATTCGACTTCGGAGGCGATCGCGGCTACGGAAAAAGCGGCATCCCTAGGATTAGATGGTTCTTTGCAGGTGGTACCTTATTACAATAAGCCGCCTCAAGAGGGACTCTATCAGCATTTTCGGGCGATCGCAGATAGTTGCCCTTCCTTGCCGATGATGCTTTACAATATTCCCGGTAGGACTGGGACGAATATGGAACCAGAGACGATCGCGCGTCTGGCGGAAATAGATAATATCGTAGCAATCAAGGAGGCGAGTGGTTCGTCCGATCGGGTCAGTCAAATCAGAAGTATGACTGCGCCAGAATTTGAGATATACTCAGGGGATGATTCTCTGACTTTGCCCCTGTTAGCTGTGGGGGGGAAAGGGGTGGTCAGTGTTGCTTCCCATGTGGTGGGAAATCAGTTACAAGAGATGATTCAAGCTTTTGGGGCGGGTCAGACTCAAAAGGCGACTCAAATACATCTGCAACTGTTTCCTTTATTCAAAGCTTTGTTTATCACGACGAACCCGATCCCCGTTAAGGCGGCACTCAGACTGCAAGGTTGGGAGGTAGGTTCGACTCGTCTTCCCCTTGCCGAACCGCCAGAACATGTCAATCAAACCATAAAAACTGTTCTAACTGAACGAAATTTACTAAGCGCAAGGTTTTGAGTACAACTGAATAGTGGGAATTGTTAGTTGAAAGTAGTCAGTTGCAAGCATTCAGTTGCAGGGAGTTAGTTGTAGGTAGTCAGTTGCAAGTAGTCAACTAACAACTAACAACTAACAACTAACAATTCACAATTGTCATTAGTAATCAGCAAAAGACTAATGACACGGACTCCTAATGGCTTAAAGTTAATGAATGTCGAGGTGTTTATGACTAAAAATGGATCGAAACCAAAACTGAAAATTATTCCCCTAGGAGGATTGCACGAAATCGGGAAAAATACCTGCGTGTTTGAGTTTAATGAGGAAATTATGCTGCTGGACGCCGGACTGGGTTTTCCGACTGAGGGAATGCATGGGGTCAATATTGTTTTGCCCGATATTAGCTATCTGCGAGAAAATCGTCACCGCATTCAGGGGATGATCGTTACTCACGGTCATGAAGACCATATCGGCGGTATTCCCTATCACCTACGAGAGTTTGATATTCCGGTGATTTACGGTCCTCGCTTGGCGATGGCCTTGCTGGAGTATAAACTGGCAGAGGCGGGAGTGGCCGATCGCACGGAGTTGAGAACGGTCGGACCCCGGGACATGGTGCGCATTGGCAAGCATTTTTTGGTGGAGTTTATTCGCAATACTCACTCAATGGCGGATAGCTTTACGGTGGCGATACATACCCCGATCGGCGTGGTGATTCATACGGGGGATTTTAAGATCGATCATACGCCAGTAGATGGGGAATATTTTGATTTTCATAGGTTGGCAGAACATGGGGAACAGGGCGTTCTCTGCTTGATGAGTGATTCGACTAACTCGGAAGTATCGGGTTTCACTCCTAGTGAAAGTTCTGTTTATCCTAATCTGGATCGGGTGATTTCTCAAGCCCCCGGACGGGTGCTGGTAACGACTTTTGCTTCTTCGGTGCATCGGATTAATCTAATTTTGCAACTGGCCCAGAAGAATAACCGGTTGGTGTCGATCCTGGGACGATCGATGCTGAATGTGATTGCCCACGCTCGCAATTTGGGCTATATTAAGTGCCCGGAGAGTTTACTGCAACCTTTACATGCTATACGCAGTCTGCCCGACGATCAAGTCTTGATTCTGACTACGGGTTCTCAAGGGGAACCTCTGTCGGCCATGACTCGGATCGCGAATAAATCTCACCGACAAATTAAAATCCGTAAGGGAGATACGGTGGTATTCTCGGCGAACCCGATCCCGGGAAATACAATTTCGGTGGTGAACACGATTGATAAATTGATGAAGCTGGGTGCTAATGTAATATACGGGCGAGATAAAGGCATTCATGTTTCCGGTCATGGCTGTCAGGAAGACCAAAAGCTGATGCTGGGTCTGACTCGGCCTCAGTTTTTCTTGCCGATTCACGGCGAACACCGCATGTTGATTAAACATGCCCAAACTGCTCAAAGTCTGGGCATTCCTGAAGAAAATATGGTCATAGTTGATAATGGAGATGTGGTAGAATTGTCGGCAGATTCGATCCGCATCGCTAGTAAGGTCTCTTCTGGCATTGTTTTGGTGGATAATGCGGGACTATTCCACGATCGCCTGCTCAAGGAACGCCAGCAGCTGGCAGAAGATGGGGTGGTCACGATCGCTGCTACGATCGGTTGGGATGGTAAGTTGCTCGCTCAGCCTCAGTTACATCTGCGGGGTGTGGTCACTGACCTGGAAAGTAAGCATTTACAAGCTTCCGTGACTCAGTCGATGGAAACGATCTTGCGCGATCGCTTTTCGGAGTTCTCTTATTGCTTCGAGAATGGGGAAGTTGAAGTTGACTGGGAAAAACTCCAAGGTCAACTGGAGACGACATTGGGTAAGCTGGTGCGACGTTTGCTGCAAAGTAAGCCTATGCTGGTCTTATTGCTCCAAAAAGTAGATTTTCCGGATGTCCCTCCAACTTTGTCTACTGTTGTGGAAACTGACAGTCCAGTTAAGACTCGACGCACTCGTACCCGTCCTACTGCTAAAGTCGCTTCTTAGCACCCTGGGAGTGTCCGAGAGCATGGTCTGTATTAATTTGACATCTTGCACCATTGTCAATTAATCAATATGTCTCCTGGCCCGCCGGGGGTTAAAACCCCCGGCTAACAGCTTAAGTGGGTTAAAACCCACTGGAAACATTGTCTATAAAGCGTTTTACCCTCGTTAAGAGGCTCCGCCTGGGAACGAGTTTTCGAGGCGGAGCCTCCAGTGAATTAATGATACTTGACAAATTTATAATCTGTGCATAGCGCCGAAAATTAACATATTCTCTGTGTTTTGGGCTGATAAAATGCCTTCCTGCTCCGGTCCCCGATCGCAATTAGAAACTGAGATGCTTGACTCTAACAACCAATGGCCACGGCAGTGTCATTTTAGAGATGCACATTGCTCCCCCCGATCGCCAAAAAACATTTGTGGGATATGAGAAACCCGGTAACTCTTAACTTACCGGGTTTCTGGGAACTTGAGATGGTCAATTCATTGCGATATCGCCTCCTAATTAGAACCCGATATCGAAGGATTGCAGGTGGTCTATAATTGCAGCAGCAGTGGTACGGGTAGCATCTGGACCGAGTGCTCCATCAATTACAGCGTTGCCTCCAAAGCCAAACAGATAACGTATCATCATTATGCCGTCTGTCAGCGCATCTGCCATCCCATTGCCATCTACATCTAGCATTGTTGAGCGCGCCATATCTAAGTAGTTGGTAATCTCTAAGGCAGTAGTACGGGTTGCTCCTATACCAATTACATTGTTAATTAAAACGTCGCCCCGAAACTGGAAGAGATAACGTATTGCCGCAACACCATCTGTCAAGGCATCTGTTTGCCCATTGCCGTCTATGTCGAGATTAATGGCATCGGGTGGGGAGTCGCTGTCATTGTCTGTAATGCTAGCAATCACATTGGCTATCTGGATGGCATTGTAATTGGAGTCGGCGCTGCTAGCGGTGTGAGAAATCGTGCTGGTATGGGTTCCCTCTACCGCTGAGTCATCAACCGCTGTTACTGTCACGGTTTGCGGCGCATTCCAGTTATCGGGAGCGAAGGTAACGCTAGTAGGTGCGGTGGTAGATTGGTCGTCCGATGCAATGGAGATGATGACATCAGCAGTGGGTTCGGCATCAAGCACCACCATGTAGTCATCTGTGGCACCGCCTTCTGTGATGTTGGTGCTGCCGCTGGATTGGGTAATGGTGACTCCAGATAAATCAACTGAATCGCTGAACACAATTCTGCCATTATTGCGCTCTTCAAGCTCCAACGAATCATTATTCTCAGATAGACGCGATATTTCAACTATACTATCTTGCCCATCAGCTAACACGCTGAGGGTACCATCCGAGATTGTCCTAAGATTCCTTAGTCTTAATTCACCACTGCTAACAGCCTGGATAAAGTTATCGCCATTGTATGTGGTCAATGGTAATGCGACAGTGCTGCCGTTGATTGTCAGGTCTACTTCTGTGAGACTGTCAAGATTGTCCGCTTGGATACTGCCCCCATTAATAACTTCGATGACAGCAGGGGCAACGCTATTGGGAGTGTCATCTACAAAGCTAGTCAAGTCGGGGAGGTTAATGATGCTGCCAGTCCCCTCTGTTCTGATGGAACTACCGCTATTACTACTGCCGATAATAGTTTCGAGCCCATTAAGGGTTAATTCACCACCATTGTTGCTAATCAGATTAACTGCTGTGATGCTGTTGAGATTATCAGCTTGGATGGAACCTCCATTAATAGCTTCGATGACAGCCGGGACAACGCTATTGGGAGTGTCATCTACAAAGCTAATCGTACCTGAGAGGTTGATGACGCTGTTAGTTCCGTCAGCTTTAATAACTGTGCCACCAGTAATATTCTGGAGTCCACCGATGGTTAATACACCACCATTACTGACATTGACCGAGTTATCGCCATTGTATGTTGTCAATGGTAATGTGACAGTGCTGCCGTTGATTGTCAGGTCTACTTCTGTGAGACTGTCGAGATTCTCCGCTTGGATACTGCCCCCATTAATAGCTTCGATGACAGCCGGGACAACGCTATTGGGAGTGTCATCTACAAAGCTAGTCAAGTCGGGGAGGTTAATGCTGCTGCCAGTGCCATCCGCGCGGACTTCACTTCTGCCAGTAAAACTCTGAAGTCCATTTAGGGTTAATTCACCGCCATTTCGAGCAAATAAAGAGATCCTATCGACAGTAGGGTTACCGCCAGAAAAAGTGATAGTGGCGCTTGCACCAGATATATCGATAGTTGCGTTGTCACTCTCTGCTGGTACAGTTCCGCTACTCCAGTTAGCAGGATTGTACCAGTCGCCACTCTCCGCAATCCAAGAAATGTTAGCCATCTTACATCCTCTATTGACTTTTGACTTCAAGACAAACGATTAATTTGTCGCGCAGATAACATCGGCATCTTTGGCTCAACCATCCTCGCCCGATCGCCTGTAGGCCAAGGAAGAACAATGTTTTTCCATCCGTCCACTAGCATAAATCTTTCGGCTAGTCTTGGGCAGAAAAGTTAAGTATCTTATGCAATTGTTTGCATGACTTTACGATTTTTTTACATAACTTCACCACTGGACAAGTTTTGCAATGAAGCAATAGAGAGTCAAACTTGCAGACTCCATCCGCAAAATTGGAGAATTTATTTTTAGCAGTTCCCTTAGACCCTAAAAATGGGTTGTTTTCACAAAATGGCCTTTTTTGTTTTCTCCGATCGGAAGGGTCATTAATACCTTAAGGTTTGGCGCAACTGTGGCGCTTTATCCCTCAAGAAACCGAGTTTCTGCGGTGATATCCTGGGGGTATTTACTTAGAATAGTCTCGTCCAAACCCGGTTTGGAACCCTCGGGTGGGGGGTCGTCAGTTGCTTTTTCCGAGACTCCACCTAGGCGTGAGCCCATCACAAACCATCATAAATTCCCTATCTACTGTCCCCTTTTTCCTCTCAAACGCGGTGTTGGTGCCGGTGGTTACGGGGGCGTGAGCCTCTTCTGCTGCTGCTGGCCATTGGTCTTTTTCCGAGACTACAGGCGGGCGATCGCCCATCACAATGCTATCTACTGTCCCCTTTTTCCCCTCAAAGGCGGGGTAGGTGCCGGTGGTCATCCGGGCGATCGCCCTTTCCGCTATGAGAGAAGAACCTTTTCTCGGCGAGAAAAGATCCTTTCCTCGCCGAGAGAAGATCCTTTCCTCGCCGAGAGAAGATCCTTTCCTCGCCGAGAGAAGATCCTTTCCTCGCCGAGAAAAAATTTTTTCCGCTATGAGAAAAGAAATTTTTCCCTTGAGGGAGCGGCTTTTTGTCATAATTGTCTATCCGAGGCGCAATGTTGATTACCTTTTATACCCCCTCACAGTTCGGCTCCGCTCACTGACCGCCCCCAATACTTCTCAGTATGCCGCGAAATTCGTCGGGGGGGGGAGTGGGGCACCGGACGGAGGGACGCACCGGACGCAGCCAAATTTTTAGAAGTATTTTTACTGAAGCCAATACCTCGGGTGTGGTCATAAACAGTTGATAGCGGGTACACAAATGTAACATGTATATAGCCCACGCAGGCGGTTGCCGCGCTGCGCTCGCAATGACATCGCTTTGTTCATGTAGCCGGACCCCTCGTTCCCACGGCTCTGCCTGGGAACGGGTTCGGCTCCTACCAACCGGTTTTGACCACACCCGGAAGTTGGGGGTTAAAATTTGTTAAGAAGTGACGGAATTGCGTAAAAATAGGGATGATTATTCTCTTAAAGGAAGATAGCATGAGGGAAAAAGGAGAGCAAGAGGAAAACCTCTTAACAATTAAAATCGATCTCGAAGGCTTAATCATGAACAAGATCCAATTGACAAATCCAGTTTTACTCCAGTTCCAATCGGGACAGATGCTGAGAATAGGGCCTCGCCAGGGGACTGGACTGATTCTATGTAAATCCCATCATGCGGAGTTGGCAGGATGGGGCGCGGCGGTAGGAGGGATAGCTGATTTGGATGTCCGCCAAGTGATTCCTATAGGAGAGTTTAGTTTGGATTATCCAGAATCTTACGAAGACAGAAAAAAAGCTTATCAAAGGCGCAGAAAGTGGTTCGAGGCCCTGATGAAAGTGACGAGTAACCCAGTGCCAATCAAACGCGCGATCGGGATTTTGTACTTACTGGAAAAATATTTTGGTCTGGCAAAAACGATAAATATCCCAGATGAAGTATTGGCGCAATTAGTGGGAGTATTGCCGAGAACAATGGCGATCGCCCGTCACAAAGGCCATTCTCAGTGG
Organism: Hormoscilla sp.; assembly: GCA_051439505.1. Lineage (GTDB taxonomy): Bacteria > Cyanobacteriota > Cyanobacteriia > Cyanobacteriales > Desertifilaceae > Hormoscilla. Next base: position 47,466 of record JBFRWI010000147.1, read on the forward strand.
TCGAAGAAAGAGGAAAAAACTAATGCCAAGTCAAAGATAATTACAGTTACTGGCAGTGGTAAGGCAGTGAGAAGATAAGATTGTCCGAAATCGAGTAAATGGGGCGATCGACAACAGTGGGTGCATCTTAATTAGGTAAGCAACAAAAAATCAGGGATAATTGATAATTTAGGCAAGAATAAAAAATTAATCAAACCATTATCTACTAAAAAATAATTTTACAGACATCCCTTGTGTCTCAGGCAGGGTAGGGGAAGATAAACTGTCGTGCATTTTCAATGCACATGCTGTAATATTGTCATACAGGGTGAAACCCTTTAGCAATGGAGATCGGAGGATCTGAAAATCACCGCGCAGGACAGGCAGCCCTGTTGCGAGGAACTAAGCAATCTTGGACTAAGAACTGCGTAGAGTTGCGTATATGTATACGTAGTGCTGCGCAGCAGCTAGTGCGCCTAGCGCTGGCACGAAGCAAGTTCAAACTACAAACTACTATACCTCCGATCTCAGAGATCGGACCCCGACTGGCAACCCCAGTAGCCCAGAAACCCGGTAGAGAGCGTCTGCAGGGTTTCTTTACATCGATCGGCTCGGAGACCGGGAGCATGAGGACTCGGAACCTGAAATTAAGCTAGTTCTGGAATCAAAGAGCTATAAAATGTTTGTAA
>JBFRWI010000148.1:0-65375 GCA_051439505.1 Hormoscilla sp.
AGAGGGGGGTATCGAGTAGACAGCATAGATGGCGGTAAAAGTCAACACCCGGGCTAGATTCAAACCTCGAAACCTTTGCTCCATAAGGCTTTCAAGATTGTAAAGAATTATGTGAGTAAGGCATAGCCTTAAAAAGGGGGGCTTCAGAAGCCCCCCCTTCCGAAAGGGGGGGTTTTGGGGGGGATCGGATCGGTACAAATGCATGACCACACCCGGGGAGACACGGGTGTGGTCAAAAACAGTGGAGGGTTGACAGTTAACCGTTTACGGCCTTCGCCGGTTAACTGTCAACCCTCCTGTCAACAGCGATGAAGTTAGCCTTAGCTGAGAGCTTCACCATTAGTGATATAGCCTGAGCTACTTCTTCGGCCAGCCTGCCTTAGCTTGTTCTAGCACATAGTTAGCAACATTTTCGATATTCTGCTTACCCAACCGCTTGAAGCTAGCCATGCCACCTCCACCATTGGTCACCTGCTTGATAATAGCGTCTTTTGAATACCGACCGTTCACTTCCAGGTCAGCTTGACTGAGGCTCTTATTCTTCTTGACGGTGTTTTTACCCCCAGCATGGCAAGCAGCACAGTTTTGCTTGAACACTTTGTCACCGGAAAGAGTAGCAACAGCAAAGGCGGGACTGCTCAGGCCAAAGGTGAAAACGGCTACGGCCAGCAGAATGATTGCAACTAGCTTTCTCAATTTTGTTCTCCTCTAGTTAAATGGACAAAAACCACGTGCAGTGGTTCAATGGAAGTATAACCCACAATATACCATATTTTCGATCCTGACACGATCCCCTACCCGATTATTCTCCCAAGCAACTTTCCCTAGGGGCCCTTGGAGACGGAAATTTTGCAGATCCTTTGGGAACCGGTCCACGATCGCCTGCTGGCGGACCCACCGGTAGTTGGCCTATACCTCAGTGAGAATGGGGAAATTCTCAGAGAAACCAGGTTTCTGGTCGGGTCGCGACGGGGGGCGATCGCTCGTGAGTCTCGTACCGGGTTTAGACGGTTGTAACGCCTCGCTGGGCGATCGCCGACATGGTTGGCGGCTTATAACCGACTGGCATTCCAGTCGATCAGTTCCTCTGGATCGCCCCAAAGCCACAGTGCCTCAATCTCCAACCGGTCTTCGGCCAACCAATCGATAGTCTCAGCATAAGACCGATAGAACAATTCGCGCTTTTCGGAAAAAGTCAGGGGGCGATCGCCGAAAGCGCTGCGGAAGAAATCGAGCAGGGACATTTCGACTAGCGCCTGGTTGAGAGCGATCGCCTGTGACTTGCCTTTAGCAGCAGCATAGATAATCAGGAAACTGAAATCGCGCAGGGAAATGGTCTTGACACGGGAAGCGCCGCGAACGCCTTCACCCCGTTCTGCCACCTGTCCCTCTATTTGTTCCGCTGTAAAACCTAAGTCCCGCAAGGCTTTCAGCGCTTTTGGTTCGGGATTGTTCCGCTGTAAAAGCTGACGAAGCCAACGATCGGAATAACCTACAGCTTCACTCGCTCCGCTTAACCCAACCCGATATTCTCCAGATGGGAGCTTGTAGCCATCAACAGAAAGCTGTGAGGTAAAATGAACGGTAGCTCGTTTAAATCGTGTAATATCCATTATTGCACCAGTAACGACAATCCAGCGGCGATCGCGTGAGAGGGTCAAAATCTACACCCGATCGCTGGCTGGTTATTCAATCATAACCGGCTATTAACGATTCAACAAGTCAAGCATGAGCGATCGGGCCCCGGGAAGCAGCCGAACAACAAGTTCTCCGTGAGCGACAGGCCAAGGAAGAACTCCTGAAACGAATAGAGGAATTGGAAAAACAACTGCGATCGCCCGATCGGTAGCGATCGCCCTTTCCCAACCCGGTATAACCCTCAAGCCGGGTTTGGTGAAATTTATGCTAACAGCAAATTAGCTGCTCCTTCAATCCGTTCCAAAGGAGTCACCGAACGAGGTAAAATCGGCAAACGCACGATCGCCCGATCGCCAAAAACGCCCTTCTGCAATTGGTCGGCAGCATCAAAGCCATTATGTACCACATAGCGCTGAGAAATACCCAATTCCTCTAAAGACTCATTTAATCGCAACTGCTCGGCAATAATCGCCCCTCGGGCTTGAAAAACCCCGATAAACTCGGTATGTTCGGGGTCTTTCAACTGCTTCTGGGCGTTAACTGCCCGTTTGCGCAAAGTCCGCAGGCGGCCCATAAACTCCGTCCGACCTAACACATCTTGATACTTAATCCAGAGTTTGAAAATCCAGGCCAACCAGTCGGATAGGGCCCCAGGCATTTCCAGAAAGCTCAATAGATGACCCGTGGGTGCGGTATCCAAAATAATTAAATCTTGTTCTTGCTTTTCTAGCAACTGCATCACTGCCAACAGGGAGAGAATCTCATCAATTCCCGGTAAAGATTGATCGACAATTTTCTTCCAAGCTTCGGGAATATAGAGGAGTTGCAGGTTGCTGTCGCTGTTACCGGTATCTCCACTAATCATTTCTGCCAGTTCCCACAAATACTCTTCTCGGAAATCCTGCAACATCTGTTCGGCATCAATTTCCGCAGCACTTAAGTTATCCGTCAACTGGGTGGGTTCGTGGCCCAATTGGAGCCCAAAGGCATCTCCCAAGGAATGGGCCGGGTCGATGGAAATTACCCGCATATTCTTGTCGGGATGCCCTTGGGCCAGGCCCCAGGCGATCGCGGCTGATACGGTAGTTTTGCCAACACCACCTTTGCCGCCGACAATAATTAAGCGGCGACCTTCAGCGACAAAATCGCTCAAACCAGGGGGAATTTTTTCCGGCCATTCCACCACGGGGGCTGCTGTTGGCAGGGAAATACCCGCCTCGATGGCTTGAATTTGACCGAACAGTTGGTCTAGCGCTTCTCCTCCCAAGGGTTCGGTAGCCTGCTGAGGTGCGCTAAAGACCGGGCGCTCCTCTGCCAGAGTGATAAACTCTTGTAAGAGCTGCTGCTGTTCGCTGTAGCGATCGCCCTCTCTCGCAGATAGGCCCTGAGAGACAATCCGATTGAGCAACAGGCCCCCAGCATGAATCTGTAGCTGTTCTAGGGAAGCAAGAAAGCGCTTAGTTTCCAGCCAGCTCATCTGCTCTGCTATACTAACTATTAAGCAGGCAGTACGCTGTCCGTCCTGCAACAGCGAGCGTCCAGAGGTTAACTCCTGCTGCATATCTTGGAGGAAATCATCCGCTGCATCCGGGTTATAGCGCCCAGTGAAAGCCTTGGCGATCGAGCGATGCTTTTCCTGAAAGAGGTCCAACGCCTGCAACAAAGTATCCAAAAAATCCATCAGTCCCAGCAAAGCAGTCGCATGACCGCTGGGAGCCATATCCACCACCACTCGGTCTACCACCTTTTCCGTCAGCAGGCGTTGAATCTCCAAAATCCCCATCAACTCATCGAGTCCCGGCCAGCTCAAATCCCACGCTGGAGTCAAATCGGAGGCTTCCGCAAAGCTGCCCCGTTCCACCAGTTGCTGCAAAACCTCTCCGTAGCGGTCTTTGAACTCCTCCAATAACTGTTCGGCATCCAGGGCCCTGACAGTCAGGTTCGGCAAATCTGCTACGGGACGAGGGGTATTATCAACCGTCAGCAGCAACACATCGCTCAGGGAATGGGCCGGGTCCGTAGACAGTAGCAGGATCTGCTCGTCGGGAAACTGCTGGGCCCATCGACGCGCAAACCCGCTGGATAGGGTGGTTTTCCCCACACCCCCTTTGCCGCTAAACATGACAAGCTGGAGAGAATCGTAATGGTGCATAGATTTCGGCTGCGATAAAGGTGAACTGTTCTTGATAGTGCCACAGATCGGGGTAACTCCGGGACTGCCCACATAATGAAATTAGGTTAACATATTTTACCCTTAGCGCTGCTTTTTCTTGGTTGGGGAAACCCCTAAGCCGTCGCGTATTTAAATTGCTACGGCCCAAGAGCTGAAATCCTTGCTATAAGAGGCTTTCCCAATTTTGAATTCTGAATTTTGAATTTTGAATTGCTTATAACAGGCTCTCTGAAGAAACAATTTAGATAATAATACCTGTCCGGATTAACAGGAAGGTTAGCAGAAAAGAAAAATCATGAAAGAATTAGGAGCCCCTAATATTCACGGTGAAGGTTATATGTATAAGAGAACTCTTTTGATGGTGCTTATGGCATTACCTCTATTCGTGACTGGTGCTAATTTAACCTGGACTCATGGCGACAGCGAGGGCACCAGGGAGACCAGCAGTTCAAGAAACGCCGCCGCCGAAGCCCCCCTGCAACTGGTAGCCCCGACGATCGCTGCTAGAGACGAACAGACAGAACAATGTCGCTGGTTGGGAACTTGTCCGGAGCCCGAATAGGTGGCATGGGTGCAACGGAGCGTGATTTAACAGCAAGGAGTAGTTATGGGATTAGATTTACCAAGATTCTATGCCGCATGTAATCCGAGCAAACCCCTAGCTATGGGGAATGCCGACGAACGACAATATTATATCGATTTTGCCTCAGTGCGAGGTGGTAAGATCATCGAAGCATTGAGCCGAACGATCGCGGTCCTCGCCCCAGACCAACCCACCTGCCAGTTGTTTACAGGACATATCGGCTGTGGTAAATCGACGGAATTGTTGCGGCTGAAAGCCGAATTAGAAGAACGGGGTTTCCACGTGATTTATTTTGAGTCCTCTCAAGATTTGGACATGGCGGATGTAGATGTTACCGATATCTTACTGGCGATCGCCCGTCAGGTAAGCGAAAACCTAGAGATGATGAAAATCAACTTGCAGCCCCGAGGATTCAAGAGAATTCTCAAGGAAGCGGCAGATTTTTTGCAAACACCAATAGAATTGAGCGGTTCGATTGAAGTGCCCGGAGTTGGCGAGATTACAGCTAGCAATGATGAATTGGGATTTTCTCTACCAGGAGGAATTGCCACGATTACAGCAAAAACTCAACAAAGTCCTACCTTGAGGCAGCGTCTCCGGAATTGGCTGGAACCTCGTACAAATCCGATTTTGCAAGCCATCAATCAAGAAATATTCGATCGGGCCACCAGGGAACTTCAGAACTTGGGGAAAAAAGGACTTGTCGTGATTGTAGATAACCTAGATAGGGTGCATAATAAACGCACGTCCAGCGGCTCCTTGCTGCCAGAATATTTATTTATCGATCGGGGACAGCAGTTACGGCAACTGAACTGCCATGTGGTGTACAGTATCCCCTTGTCCTTGGTGTTCTCTAATGATTCGGAAAGACTCAAAAATCGCTTGGGGGGTGGGATACCTCCCAAGGTATTGCCGATGGTGCCAGTGCAAATGCGTGATGGTAGCGAATGCCTGGCGGGCATGAATCTCCTCCGGCAAATGGTGATGACCAGGGCTTTTCCCCAGGTAGATACCAGCGAACGGCAGGGTTTGATTGCAGAAGTATTTGACAGTCGCGAAACCCTCGATCGGCTGTGCCGGATCAGTGGCGGTCACGTGCGAAATTTGCTAGGATTGCTCTATAGCTGTCTCCAGCAAGCGGACCCCCCCTTTGACCGGGAATCTTTAGAAACGGTCATTCGCGAACACCGCGATTATCTGATATCATCGATCGCAGATGATGAGTGGGAACTGCTGAAAAAATTGGTGACCAGGCAAAATGTCAGCGGTGATGAAGAATATCAAACCCTGTTGCGGAGTATGTTTGTCTATGAATACCGCGATCGGGAAGGATCCTGGTTTTGGATCAATCCAGCTTTAGCAGAGGCGAAAAATTTCCAACAATGGCTGAACGCAAACTCAAGAAGAATCACGCAGTCGATAATCAGCACTCGTTAAAGAGTCTGTCCAGAACCATAGTCCTGGGACAGGGGCAATTTTCCTTAATTTTTGCCCGCTGCAACTATGCCCAGTTGCGCAAGCGCATGCTAGCTAAACTGGGTGAGGAGGTTGAAGATGTCAAGGAACTGGGGGAAATAAAAACTATAGAGCTGCTCCCGGAAACAACCAGTCTTTATAATCGGATCCGGGCAAGCATGGGGGAAATTATACAGATAAGAAAGCCATCGGCATTAATGGTGCTGGGTTTGGAGTCGGTAAAAGAGATCGACGAGCTGCTGTTTGCCACCAATTTTGTTCGGGATGAGTTGAGAAAGCAGCTGACATTTCCCCTGGTATTGTGGGTGAACGATCAGGTGCTGCAAAAACTGCGTCGGTTTGCCCCCGACTTCGCCAGTTTTGCCGCTAACCCGATTAAATTCGATCTGACTACCGAGCAGTTGCAGGATTTAATTGTCCAAAAAGCCAACTTCCTATTTGCGAACGTTTTAGCTCCAAATCATAGCGAGAAACAGACCCAAAAGACGGGGGAAAAGCGGTGTGGACTGGTGCAAGGACAGCAGCGGTTAGAACTGGATGCGGCCCATCGAGAATTGCAGCGTCGTGCGGTAAACTTGTCCCCAGAACTACAAGCCAGTCTGGAATTTGTTTTCGGTCAGGATGACTTGGCCAATGACCGGATAGATGCAGCCATAGAGCATTACCGTCAAAGTTTACGGTATTGGCGCAAAAGCAAGATCAAAAAGCTAGAGCGCAGAGTTCCGGAAAAATCGGGAGTGCTGCTATATTATCTGGGGCGCTGTCATTTCCGCAAGGCTCAGAGATCTCCTACAGAATCAGTCCGCCAATGGGAGGAAGCTTGGAATTATTTCAACCAAGCAGTGAAGGTGTTTGAAGAGGCCGGGCGTCAGGATTTGGTGGCTCAGTTTATCGATCGGCTGATGGAGGTGCTGCAAAGTCTGGGGAAATGGGAAGCCTTGTCAGCTTGGACTTACAAGTCTTTGAGCTTGCATCGTACCTATGGCTGTCAGTTGCAACTGGCTCTGGACTACGGATATCTGGCTAAGATCGCTGCTCGAGAGTTTCGATGGGCTGTAGCTAGCGAACTGGCCCAGAAATCCCTGGATCTCCTAGCTGACGCGCCAGTAGTCGAGCAAATCTCTCTGCTGGCCCAGCCTCACGAATTATATCGCTTGCTATGGGAGCAAATCTTACGATTGGTTTTGGTCCAGGCCCAAAAGCGCAACTTTGATTTTCAAGCTGCTGATGATAACCTGGAATTGGCTTGTCGGGAATTGAAAAACGCGATCTCGGGCACGGAACACCGCTACGGCCCTGATCGTTACCTGCGCCTGTTAAAAGAGTTGCGCCTGCTCTATTTTGAGTTAGGTCGCTATCGAGAAGCCTTTGAGATCAAGCAAAAAAAGCGTTCCATCGAACAGCAGTATGGATTTCGGGCTTTCATCGGTGCCGGTCAGCTGCTGCCCGCCAGACATGCTATTAACCCGACCTTGGCACCAGCGATGAAACCCCGAGGTAGCGTGGCTGAAGCGATCGCGGCTTCCAATCGCCAGCAAGATATCAACGGCTTGCTGGAAAGAATCGGTCGATCGGATTATAAACTCACGGTCATTCACGGTCAATCAGGGGTCGGTAAAAGCTCGATCGTCACCGCCGGATTAGTCCCTACCCTCAAGTCCAATCCTGTGGGCGATCGGGTCGCTTTGCCTCTAGTCCTGCGAGTTTACAGAGATTGGGTGGGAGTATTGGGCCGCAATCTGCTGGCCGTCCTGAGTAAAATTTCTGATATCCAATTGCCCGACAAATTATATTCGACATCAGGGATTCTGGAACTGTTACGAGAGACCGAACGGCGCAATCTGTTAACAGTCCTCATCTTCGACCAGTTTGAAGAATTTTTCGTAGTTTGCTCGGACAAGGAAGCGAAAAAATATTTTGCCGAGTTTTTTCAGGAATGCTTAAATATTTCCACTCTGAAAGTAATTATATCGATCAGGGAAGATTATCTGCACCAACTGTTAGAGTTTGAAAGACAGATAGACTTAGAGGAAATCAACGGCAACTTGCTGGATAAAAGCAATAGATACCCTTTGGGGAATCTCTCGCCACGGGATGCCTATGAAGTGATCGAAAGCTTAACCGAAAAAGCCAATTTTGAATTAGAAGACTCTCTGATCGAAGAATTGGTTGATGATTTAGCAAAAGAAACGGGGGAAGTCCGCCCCATAGAATTGCAGGTAGTGGGATATCAACTGCAAGCAGAGAACATTACCACCCTCGACAAGTATCGGCGATCGGGACCGAAGCAAAGACTGGTGGAGCGATTTTTAGAAGAGGTAGTCAAGGACTGCGGCATAGAAAATCAACCCCTGGCGAGACGAGTATTATATTTGCTGACTGATGAAAATGGCAATCGTCCTCTGAAAAGTCGGGCCGAGTTAGCCGCAGACTTGGCAAATCCCGAGCAACTAAATTTAATCTTAGATATTTTAGTGGGGTCTGGTTTAGTATCTTTAATTCCCGAATTGCCAGCGCCGCGCTATCAGCTAGTGCATGATTATTTAGGGGAATTTATCCGCAAGCAAGAAGAGGTAGTGTTAAAGAAAGAACGGGATGAATTAAGGCGGAAAGAAGAAGAAAATAATCAGTATATAGAGAAAATGCGTGAGGAAAACGCAGTGCTGGCCGAAATAGCTGAGGCCCGCTATCAAATAGTGCAAGAGGACATAGAAAAATATATTCCCCAGAGTAAAGGGAACGAGAAAAATGGGTCGGTAGCAGAATTATCTGCAGCGCGAAAGCGGGAAGAACTGAGCTATGTTTGGCTGGAACAGCTGCGCCAAGAAAAAGAATTACTGGCCGCCCTGGCAGACGAGAAGCACAGGCACAGGCAAAGAGACAAACAGCTCAAGGGTTTTCTCAGCATAGCCCTAGCTGGTTCGGTGATAGGAATATTGACTTTCGCATACTTGACATTTGAAAACAGATATCAATTTAGACAAGCGGTAATCAACGAAATCAAAGCAGTGACGGCATCCTCAGAAGCATTATTTGCCTCCCATAAAGAACTGGATGGATTGCAAGAAGGGATACGGGCAGCAAAGAAACTGTCCGCCAGCAACTGGGCAGATGCCCAGACAAAGGATCGAGTGAGAACGGCTCTCCAAGAGGTAGTATATAAGGTAAAAGAGCGCAACCGTTTGCAGGGTCATACTCATGGAGTTTATAGTGTTAGCTGGAGTGCGGACGATCGCCTGATTGCTTCGGCGGGTGCCGATAATACGATTAAACTTTGGGGGACTGACGGTGAATTGATTACAACTCTGTCGGGACATGAAGACCGAGTCAGTAGCGTCAGTTTCAGCCCCGATGGTAGACTGATAGCATCGGCCAGTTGGGATGGGACTGTCAAGATCTGGCGGCGGTCTTTTTTGCTGCAAGCACGGAAAAAACTACAGCCTTTTACCATGCTAGAGGGGCATAAAGAAGAAGTCTTGTCTGTTAGTTTCAGCCCCAATGGTCGGCTGATAGCCACGGCCAGTCGGGATGGCACTGTCAAAATCTGGCGGCGGGACGGTCAGCTATTGACTACCCTCCAAGGACATACCGGACCCGTGACCAGTATCAGTTGGAGTCCCGACGGGCAGTATCTGCTTTCGGGAAGTGCGGATAATACAGTTAAGATCTGGCGACGTAACGGCGAATTGCTGAAGACATTAGCAGGCCATAGAAATCAGGTCACGAGTGTAAAATGGAGCCCCAGAGGCGATCGCATTGCTTCGGCTAGTTTGGATAAAACGGTGAAGCTTTGGAGTCGGTCGGGAGAATTGCTGGACACCTTCAACGGTCATGATGATACGGTATTCTCTGTTACCTTTAGCCCGGATGGGGAGACGATCGCTTCTGGGAGTGGAGACAACACGGTGAAACTCTGGAGTCTTCAGGGTAAGTTGCTGAACACCTTGATGGGACATAGTGATTGGGTAAGTAGCGTCACCTTCAGTCCCGATGGTAAAACTTTAGTTTCGGCCAGTCGGGACAACAGTATCAAGCTTTGGACTCTGGATAAATCCTGGTTGACTACTTTGAATGGGAAAGCAGGTGCGGTTAATGGAGTTAGTTGGAGTCCTGATGGTGAGATGATTGCCACTGCGGAAACTCTGAAAACGGTCAAGCTTTGGCAACGGGACGGCACTTTAATCGATACTCTCAAGGGACATGCTAGACGGGTGAATGCAGTAGCTTGGCACCCTGATGGTCGGGCGATCGCCAGTGCTAGTCACGATCGAACAGTCAAGCTTTGGCAGAGAGATGGCCAACTGTTGCAAACCCTTGAGGGACATGAAGATTCCGTCTTGGGTGTCAGTTTCAGCCCCGATGGGGAGTATATCGCTTCTGCAAGTCGGGACAAAACTGTGAAACTATGGCTTGCTGATGGCACGTTACTCCACACTCTCTCAGGACATGAAAAACCAGTCAATTGGGTGAGTTTCAGCCCCGATGGCGAGTATATTGCCTCTGCGAGTGAAGACAAAACTGTGAAATTATGGAGTCTAGATGGTGAGTTACTTAACACATTAGGAGGGCATACTGATGGAGTCTGGGATGTTAATTTCAGTCCTGACGGTCAACTGATTGCCACTGCTAGTGAGGATAACAGTATCAAAATCTGGAGTCGCGATGGCCAGTTGCTTTCTACTTTGAATGGACATACAGATTTGGTTTCGGGCATCAGCTTTAGTCCCGATAGTCGGGCGATCGCCACATCAAGCAATGACAACAGGGTCAGGATCTGGACCATTGATGGTCAACTGCTGCATACTTTGAAGGGACATAATAAAGGAGTGACTAGCGTCAGCTTCGGTCCCAAGGGTCGAGTAGCTTCTGCTAGTGCTGACGGGACGGTGATTTTGTGGGATTTGGCCGATGTTACATTAGAAAGCCTGCTGAAGCACGGTTGCGATTGGCTGTCCGATTATCTTCAGCATAACCCCGATGTGGAAACGGGCGATCGGACTCTTTGTGAAGGAATTGAATAGCGCACCTTTCCCGATCGCCCGCCGGGGGTTGCAAACCCCCGGCTAATAGCTCAAGTCCACTAAAGTGGACTAAATAGTTTCTCGATAAGGTTTTCATTTAGTTGAAATTGATTATGTTGCCAAATCTCAGATTAATAGCACTTTCTTATTTCAGTCTAACTTACGTTATAATAAATGAAGGGAATAGCTCCAACTCTTAAGTAGGAGGTAAATATGCAAAATCCAAGCAACAAGGAAATGGGAAAAGTTTTCACCAATTTGACTGTCATTAATCGCGCCGACCAAATTCGAGCAGAAGATGGCACGATTTCACCAGACAAAATCAGGTCTATAACCCTCAATAATGTATTGGTAGACACGGGAGCAACTACTTTGTGTTTGCCACGAGATGCGATCGCAAAACTGGGACTAAAACTCCTTAAAGAAGTAGACGTAGCAACGGCAATGGGCATTGGCAAAGCCAGAATTTTTCGAGATGCAAGCATATCTTTGTTTGGGCGGGAAGGAACATTTGAGTGCTTAGAGTTGGCGTCAAGTGGCGATCCGCTTTTGGGAGTAATTCCTTTAGAATTTTTGGGTTTAGAAATAGACTTGAAAAATCAAACCTTGAAGCCATTGCCCATCAGTCCAACAGAAACATATTTGACGATTTTGTAGTTAATGCATTTTAATGGATGCATTAAAAATCATTCACTTCGCTGTTATCCCGCCGGGGGTTCAACCCCCCGGCTAACAGCTCAAGTCGGTTAAAACCGACTAATAACATTTGGAAATTTTGCTGCTACAAATCAGCCGAGTTCGGGACCAGATCGGGTTTACTGTCGCACTCGCGCGAATCTTTTGTGGTTGGTTGTTAGCGGAAACTGCATAGTTTCCGCCTGTTCGCACAACGAGTAGACGCTATTTATTTTTCTTCGCTTTCTGTTGCGCTGCTTTGTGCTGCTGCGCTGCTTTTATTCGCTGTTGAGCATACTCTGATGGCTGAGTTGAGCGCTGAGTTGATTGCTGAGTTGGCTTCCGATTAGTAAAATTGCTATGAGCTTTGTTATTGGGCTCTCGACCGGCCTGCTCTGCATTCCTTTGCTCTATGTTTGTTTGCTGCCTTTTCTTCAAAGTTTCTCCACCAAAAAATAAACCTTTTTCGCCAGACATAAAACAGTACCTCCATGTGGATTGATTGTTGAACAGCGGACAACGGCAGTTATTAGCTGCTTGTTGACTAAGTTTGTAGTTGCGCTTCAGCGCTAAAGCGCAACTACAAACCGAGTTTTCTCAATTTGCTTGCTTGACCACTAGACAGGTTATAATGGTCATGGGAATGCAGGATTAACTACGCCGGCGCATATCTGCATCAGCAGCAGATTTGGCATCTTCGCGGGTGGAACCGGTGCCCCGTGCAACTTCTTTACCGTTGCTCTTGTAAACGTAGACGTGCTGACCGTTAATGTTTTTGCCTTTGTGAGAACCACTTGTGGACATAATTGACTCCTTTGTTGTTGTTTGAACTCGTGCGTTCATACATCCACTATGGCAAGTTCAAAATTAATCGTCCACCCATATTCCGGTTTTGAAAGCCGAATTTGAAAAAAAAATTGAAAAAAAATTAAAGCCTAGACCCAGCGGGCGTTTCAGCCCCCGAGAATCTTTACCCCTAAATTGGCGAATATCCGAAAATCGGGAAAAAATGCCTGAAAATAGGTCATAATATGGCAAAAGCAGAAGTTCGCTCACCTCGCGTCAATCGATGAACCAGATCGGAACCCCAGACCCACGCCGTCTTATACTCACTGAGTCAGGACTGGAAAGACTGAAAAAGGCTATCAACCAAAAGCTCCAGGGGCGAAAACCCACCAGAGAAAATATATCGGAACTCACCGAAGGAACCGGTGCCGCTCCTTTAGACACCGATAAACTCTCGAAAGATACAGTCTCGAAAATATTGAAACGTAAGAAACCGGTTTACCGCAGCTCACTAGAACGTTTGTTTGAGGCTGTGGATCTAGAACGGCGTCAAAGCGACTATACCTACTGGATCGACGACACCACCGGCGATCGCACAGAGGATCGCACAGAGGATCGCACCTCTGTAGACCCCAATTTTGTCGGGCGCGATGAGGCAATGGGCGACCTGGATCAGCGGGTCGAGGACGGGGAACAAGTCATCCTGATTCATGGGGAAGGGGGACTTGGCAAGACAACCCTGGCTCAGCGCTACCTGGAAACTCGGGGGTACAGGATGCTGCAACTCCGGATGGCAAAGGAAACTCAGAATATCACTCCGGTAGAAAGTGTGGTCGAGGAATGGCTGCGGCTCCTTGATGAAGAACCGGTGCGCGAGTTTGGCATTGCCAAGGAACGACTGCGGAAACATCTGCAAGATCCTCAGGGAAAAATCGGCGTGCTGATTGACAACCTGGAACCGGCACTACAAAAGGGTAAATTTATTCCTGCCCATCGCAACTATGTGGAACTATTGACAGTGCTGACGGATCCAAAAGTCAAATCCGTGACCATCATTACTAGCAGGGAGCGACTGCACGAATCAACTATAGGGTGCGTTGAGCATTACCAGTTGAAAGAGTTGCGGCGAGAAGCATGGCATCAATATTTTACAAATCGCAACATCAATACTGGCACCGGTCCATTAGCAGATGACTCGGCCCTCAGTCAGATGCACCACGCCTATGGGGGAAATGCCGAGGTAATGTATATTCTCAGAGGCGATATCCAAAGGGAGTGTGAAGGAGATTTAGAGGCGTATTGGCAGAAATATAGTAAATATTTGTTGCTGAATCCCACTCTGGAAAATTTAGTTAAAGGTCAGTTTGATAAACTGCAACGAGATGACTGGGAAGCTTATCAACTGCTTTGCCGCTTGGGATGTTATCGCTATCAAGATGTGCTTGTTCCGGAAGAGGGAATTCTATGTTTGCTGTGGGAGGTGCCCGAAAAGGGTCTGACGCGGCGAGTGCTTTTGGATTTACGCGATCGGGGATTGGTGAAACGTGACAATGGCAAATACTTTCTGCATCCAGTGATGCTAGAAGAAGCTAAATCACGGCTCAAGTCAAGCGAAGATTGGGAAAGGGCAAATCGCACAGCGGCAGAGTATTGGACGGAGAGTGTGACAACGGTTGAAACTCTAGAACATGCCCTGACAGCTTTAGAAGCTTATCATCACTATGTAGCGATTGAGGACTTCGATAAAGCAGGTACTGTAATTGTCAAGCCGAGGAATATTTTTGACTTATCTAAACAATCACTTGGTGAATATATGCGCTGTTTTTTTAATAAAGGAGGTATGCTATACAAAATGATTAATATAACAAAAAATATTTCCCAAAAAACAAATAATTATGAGATATTAATATCGATATATCAAATATTGGGACATCTATATCTTATAAGTGGTCAGATAGATAGAGCAAGAGAGCTGGTTGAAGAAATATCAACTATTGCAAAAACAATTAATTCCCAAGAATTTGAATTAGAGTATTTATTTAGGAAAGGTGATATTAAATTATCTTTATGGGAACTAGAAGATGCATTAGATTGCTTGAAACAAGTATACGAGATAGCTCATAAAAATGAGGAATTTATCTATTATGAAATTTTATCCGCATTTACCCTGGCATTCATAAATTCATATTTAGGATTTGAAACGGAAGCATCAGAGTTTGCAAAAATAAGCGAGAGTCATGCAACAGATACAGATGTTTTGGAAACAAACTGGAATAAAGCTGATGAAGGTTATAGGTTATACTCTCTAGGGATGACATATAAAAATATAGGAGATTATGAAAAAGGTTTGGAGTTTTATAACCAAGCAATTGAGTATGCTAAGAAAATAAATTATCAGGGAATTTACGCGATCGCATGTTATGGGATAGCCGAGATAGATCGAGAACAAGGTGAATTTGACAAGGCGCTTGACAATCATTCAGAATCGATAGACATATTGAAAAAAATAGGTGCAACATCCGATCTAGCAGAAGCTTACTATCAGTTGGGGTTAACTTATAAAAAGATGGGCGAATTGCCAAATAGTGAGGAAAATTTCCAAGAGGCGATTAAACTGTTCGAGAGAATGGGCGCACCCAAGCAAGTTGAGAAGGTAAAACGAGCGATGCGATCGGGGTAATATTGTGATAATATAGATTGTAAAATCTGGTAAACTAGAGGCGGATCCTCCGGAAAACTTTCCCCGCCAGAGACTGGGAACCAGGGTAAAATAATAACTTTGAGGTAAATTATGAGTGTAGTTTTAGAAGCGAAAACTCTCCCACTCCCCCTACGGGAAGACGAGACCGGGGCCATCAGAGTAGGAAACTCAAGAGTTTTATTAGAAATAGTGATTCAAGCTTTCCGAGATGGGGCGTCTCCCGAGTCGATCGTTCAGCGATACTCAACTCTATCATTAGGAGATGTTTATCTGACCATCGGTTACTATCTCGGGCATCCAGAAACCATAAATGCCTATCTCGATCGCCGCGAACAGTTAGCAGAATCAGTGCGTCAAAAGCTGTCAAGCATTCAACCAGATATTAGCTTAATTCGTTCGCGGTTATTGGAGAAAAAAAATCAAAATAAATTATGTTGCAGTTTTTGAGGATTGTTCGCGGAATATTTAGACAAAAAAAAGCTAGATATATGATTAGAGGCGGAGCCTCAAGAAAACGTTCCCAGCCAGAGACTGGGAACGAGGGGAAATGCTATAATTATTGAATTATCTATCTAGTCGGTTTTAACCGACTTTAGCTATTAGCCGGGGGTTTGAACCCCCGGCGGGCTAACAACGAAGAAGCGGGGTTTGTGAACCCCCGGCGGGCTAACAGCGAAGTGAAGTGAAGGAGTTCAACAGCAATGAATGATATATTTAAAGGGTTCGAGCAACTACTGGAACTGGCCAAAACTCTAGAAGAGAAAGCTGATAAAGGAGATATTAAGACCGAATTCACGGTCAGATCCTTGAGCAGCATTCCCCGTCAAGGCAATATTCCTCGCAGTAGTTCCCGCCCGGCACCGGAGGTAATAGTCACTCCACCTCCTCCAAACCCTACACCCGATCGCACCACTGGAAATTCTCTAAATCAGGTGGGCGGGTTAGATGAGACGATCGCGGAACTGAGGGAACTGATAGAAATACCCCTCAAGCGTCCGGAACTGTTAGCAAAACTGGGTTTAGAACCGCCCCGGGGGGTGCTGCTGGTGGGGGCCCCGGGCACGGGCAAAACCCTGACTGCACGTTCTCTGGCAGCTCAATTGGGCGTCAACTATATCGCGATCGCGGGACCGGAGGTAATGGGCAAATATTACGGAGAAGCGGAAGGGCGCCTGCGGGAAATTTTTCAGAAAGCAGCCAATTCCGCACCCTGTTTGATTTTTATTGATGAAATAGACGCCCTGGCCCCCGATCGCAGCAAAGTTGAGGGAGAAGTAGAAAAACGGGTCGTGGCCCAGTTATTGGCATTAATGGATGGTTTTGCCCATGCTGAAGGGGCGATCGTCCTAGCGGCCACGAACCGACCGGAACATTTAGATCCGGCCCTGCGGCGTCCGGGAAGATTCGATCGGGAAGTGCAGTTTCGCGTGCCATCACAGAAAGGACGCTTGCAGATTTTGCAGATTCTCACCTCATCCATGCCCTTAGATGCTACTGTGGATTTACAGGCGATCGCATCAGTAGCCGTAGGATTTGTGGGTGCGGACTTAAAAGCATTATGTCAAAAAGCAGCATACATTGCCCTGCGCCGCCAAGTGCCGAACTTAGAAGCGGAAGTACCGGATAGTATGACAGTAAATCAGCAGGACTTTAACCAGGCCCTGGGGGAAATAAAACCTGCAGTACTGCGGTCAGTAGAAGTTGAAAGTCCGACAGTATCTTGGTCGGAAATCGGGGGACTCACAGAGATCAAACAGAAGCTGCAAGAATCAGTCGAAGGTCAGTTACTGTACCCAGAACTATATCACAAAACTCGCGCCCAAGCCCCCAGGGGCATTTTACTCTGGGGACCGCCCGGAACCGGGAAAACCCTGTTAGCAAAAGCCGTTGCATCTCAAGCAAAAGCCAACTTTATTGCCGTTAGCGGTTCGGAATTACTCAGCCGCTGGGTGGGTGCCTCCGAACAAGCAGTGCGAGAATTGTTTATCAAGGCCAGACAGGTAGCCCCCTGCGTGATTTTTATTGATGAAATCGATACCGTCGCACCGGCGCGAGGTTCTCATATGGGCGATTCCGGAGTGGGCGATCGGGTAGTGGGGCAGTTGCTAGCAGAACTGGATGGCATCAAAGCCTCTGGTAATATATTATTAATTGGTGCCACCAATCGACCGGAAAGTCTGGACCCAGCCTTGCTGAGATCCGGGAGATTAGACCTACAATTGAAAGTCGATTTACCAGACACCGAGAGTAGATTAGCAATATTGCAAGTCCACAATCAAGACCGCCCCATAGAAGGAGTAGATTTAGACAGCATCGCCGTGCAAACAGAAGGATGGAATGGTGCGGACTTGGCACTTTTGAGCAATCAAGCGGCTTTAGAAGCAATTCGGCGGTATCGGAAGCTGGGGAAAGAAAATCCCACTGAAATTAAAATTACCACTGAAGACTTTAGTCGCGCCTATCAACAGCTAGCAAGTCAAAAATCCCAGTAGGGTGGGCACCGCCCACCATAAGCAATTCAAAATTAAAAATTCAGAATTAAAAATGGGGAAAGTCCCTGAGAACAAGGCTCTCAGGCGTAGCCCTATGCAATTTAAATGCACGTAGGGGCGTTAAGCGCATCGGCTGCGCAGCAGCTAGCATTCGGGCGAACAAATAACGACATAAATTGATAAATTGATTATCCGAATGCTTCGCCCAGCGCGTAGTGAGATGCACCGTCCACCTTCAATGTGCGATCGCATCAATTCACCCATGTAACCGGGGCACGGCTTGCTAAAATATTATCATCGGAACTGATAATTAATTGATGCCGTGCCCCAGCAGTCGTCAATGAAGATCCGATCGCATTCATCGATTACTGGAGATGGGACTGACTGCAATACTTCGTAGGTTTTGAATATAGGTTGTCATTGCGAGGGGGGGGACAAGCGCTTCGGACTTATGCTCAACCGAGTCGCGCAGCGTTGCGAGGCACGAAGCAATCCCCCCCCGTTAGCGCAGCCGCTGCGCTAACGGGGGGGCTTAAGCTGTCGCCCATTTAAATTGCACAGGCCGAAACGCCGAAACCATTGTTCTCAATGGCTTTCCGAATTTTGAATTCTGAATTTTGAATTTTGAATTGTTTAGTGACCTCCGCTTTGGGATTGCCCATTGAGGCGTTCCAGCTGGCCACAAAAGGTTTTTTGGGGTGTGGTCAAAAGTAGTTGTAGAGGATCCCCCCAAACCCCCCTTAAAAAGGGGGGCTTCTGGAAACCCCCCCTTTTGGAAGGGGGGGTTTGGGGGGGATCCGGCGACTTCCGAGGCCCTAGAACTATCAACGGGTTTTGACCACACCCGTTTTTTGGGGCCTCCCAAGCAATTTGTCTGAGTCCTATCTATCTTTTGGGGGAATCGACCATCGGGCAACTGTTACTTGCCCGGAGACTCTCAATCGGATATAATGTCAATCAGCAGCATGACCGACTGTGTTTGCTTGAGCGCTGAGGTCGGTGCTGCGATCTGTGACAGCATATGAGTGCGATCGCTGTGTGATTTCTGTTGTCACCGTTTTTCCAATTATTGCGCTCGTGGGTGCATCCAATAATCGATAGTACATCTATAGGTAGATCGTGCTGGGCGAAGATTGCGATCTCCAACAACTCCAAAATCAGGGTTATTCCGTGCTGCCAATCAATGCGATCGACCCTGATTTGCGCTTGAGTCAGTATACTAAGAGCATGCCAACAGGGGTAAATCAGTATTTTGGCTCAACGGCTAAATTACCTCTCAATGAGATAGTGCTGACAAGTGACTAACTGTGGGCACGGCCCCCCCTACCAAATAACAAAGAACAATGGATGCTAAACAAGTTCTAGATCTGTATGCAAAAGGCAGAAAAGATTTTCGCGGTGCTGACCTGAGTCATATTAACCTCAGCGGTGCTGACTTGAGCCATGTCAGTTTCGGTCATGCCAACTTAAATCATGCTAACTTAAGTCATGCTGACTTGTCTCATGCTGACTTGTCTCATGCTGACCTATCTCATGCCGACCTGTTTGTTGCCAACCTGAGTAATGCTAACCTGATTTTTGCTAATTTGAGTAGCGCCTACCTGTTTAGCTGCAATCTGAAAAAAGCTGACATGAGCGGTACTAACCTGATTTTTGCGAACGTGATTCAAGCTAACCTGCAAGCTGCAAATTTGACTCAAGCTAACCTAGCTCAAGCTAACTTCTGTGGTAGTAACTTGATTAAAGCTGACTTGAGTAGAGCAAATATGAGTGGTAGTAACTTCATTAAAGCCGATTTGAGTGGCACTATCTTTGCTAAAGCTAACTTAAGTCGTGCTAATTTGGCTTATGCTAAGTTTGAAGAATCAGACTTGTCTTCTGCCGACTTAACTGATGCTAACTTGGCTGGCACTGACTTGACTAATGCCAAACTCAATAGAAAACTATTAAGTAACTCAGCCCTTACTGCTGCCTTTTACGCTCCAATTAGTAAAAAGTCTCATGAATGGAAGGGTTTTCACTTTGATTCTAAGACAGAGATTAAAATTGCCGAAGCCCTCGATCGGGCGGACGTGCTTTTTTACCCCAACTGCAAAGCGCGACTCAATACTACCACGGGCAAAGAGAATAAGGAATGTAATTTTCTAGTGTTCTACCAGGGGAAATGTGGAATAATTGAAATCGAAGGCGAACCTTGGCTTCCAGATAACAATTCGGGAGTTGACGACCCCGAACGCGACCATTTGTTTAAGACTTATGGCGTTCATGTTTTGAAGCATTATAATGCTAGCAAATGCTTCAAGAACCCAGATGCAGTGGTGCAGGAATTCCTCGATCTTCTCAGTTGGGCATAGCAAATTCACCATTCCCTGAATAATTCCGGATGACAGGGCTGTGGTCCGTATAGAGGGATAGAAGTTTTTCAGCGGATATCCCCATATGCGTTTCTACACCTTTATTTTGCTATTTTTGAGTGCGATCGTCAGCAGTCAATTGATTATCTCTCACTCAAATAACTCAGAACATTCGGAAGTAACAGTGCAGCTGGCCCAGAGTCAGGAGGACAGCCCCAATAGAAGCGATCGGGATCGGGGCACAAGCCAGCGAACCGGCACTGGCCGGCGAGAGATTATGGCCTTTACACACTCTGATTGTTGTCAGTTGTAAGTTGCCAGTTGTTAATTAACAATTGCTCAATCAATTCACTCATCTTGTAGCAACTTAAGTTGGTACTGGGCGTCGTCGTAACAGCCTCCTCGACCCAAGTCCAGGCAGAGTTGAGCTGATTTTTGCAGGTCGGCGATCGCCCGTTCGCGGTTTGACTGACTGCTATAGGCTAAACCCCGATCGTAGTAGGCTAAGGCATGGTTGGGGTTGCGTTCGATGGCAGCAGTAAAATCAGCGATCGCCCCTTGAAGTTCTCCCAACTCCTGACGTGCTAGTCCCCGATTATAATAGGGATCGGCGTCGTCCGGGTCGAGCTTAATTGCGATATTATAGTCGGCAATTGCCCCTGGCAGATCTCCCTGACTGCGGCGTGCCAGACCTCGGTTCTGATAGGCAAAAGTATGGGTTGGTCTCAGGTCGATCGCCCGGGTGCAGTCGGCGATCGCCCGTTCTTGGTCGCCGATATTAGACCAGGAAAGACAGCGATTCAGATAAGCTGCGGGTAGATCTGGGTCTAGCTTAATGGCCTTAGTATAGTCTTCCACCGCCCCCTTGTCATTACCCAGATCTGCCCGCACCGTACCTCTGTTTACATAAGCTGCCACCAGATCTGGGTCCAGTTGAATAGCCTCAGTATAATCTGCCTCGGCCCCGGGCCGATCGCCCAGGGACAAACGAATATTACCCCGTTGATAATAGGCAGCGGCCTTGTCAGACAGTGCGATCGCCTCAGTCAAATCGGACAGCGCCGCTTGCCGCTTTCCCAAACGTCTGTATAGCAATCCCCGACTATAATAAGCCTGGCCGTTATCTGCTTTCCACTCCAGGGCCTGGGTGTAATATTCTAGTGCCAGAGATTCTTCCCCAAGCTTCTCTTTTTCCGCTCCCTGGTATAGTAGGTAATGCGCGATCGCCAGTTGGGGCAGTTTCTTCTTATATCCTACCAATAGCAACATGCCCGCCACCAATACAGCCGCGCCCGATCGCAGCCATAGCGACCTCCCCACCACTGGCCGATTTTCCTTCCCGATCCTGAGATCCGGCAACAGTCCTATCCCTGCCGTTTTTTCCTGTTCTGGGGATCCCGCTTCCCAGCCTGCCAAGTCAGACAATATCTCCCCTACCGACTGATAGCGCTGCTTGCTATCGGCATGCACCATCTTTTCCAAAATCTCGGTCAATTTAGGATTTGCCTCTATCTCTTTGTGCCAATAGTCCGACTGGTTGTTTTTCAGTCTAAAATTCCACAATTCTTCTACTGTTTTCCCTGTCAGGGCCTGAATACATATCATCCCCAGACTATAGATATCGCTATTAAATTGAGGCTGTCCCAGATCTTGCTCCGGTGCTACATACACAACCTCAGAGTTCGTTTCTGCCTGGAAGTCCTGATGCTGCGATCGCATCACTTGATTGCCAATTTCCTTAAAAATCCCAAACCCCGTTAATACCAAGCTACCATCCGACTGTCGCCGAATCAAGTTAGATGGTTTCATTGCCCTATGGATGCTCCCGCGACTGTGGACAAAATCTAATATCTCTAGCATCTGCCCCAGAATATTCTTCACCTGTTCTTGCGGCATTGGTTTTCCAGGGGCTATCTCATCTTTTAAGGAACGACCTGGAACCCACTCTTCCACCATATAAAAGCTTTGGTTCTCATCAAAACAAGCTACGATCTTGGGGATTTGGGGATGCTCGCCAAGATTTTTCAGAGCTTCGGCTTTCTTTTTTAATAAAACTATGCTAAACTTGAGAGTTCTGGGATTGTCGATCGGTAGCTTCAGTTCCCTAACTAAATGGGGGGGGTGACCCGGAAGAGAGGTATCTCCTACCAGGTAAGTCTGTCCCAGCGGATCTGAACTTATAGTCCTGATAAATTGATAGCGTTGATTTAGCAATTGGCCCATGCTGTTTCCCCTGACTTTCACTTGTTAAAAATTCTGGCATTGACAACTGACAATTGACAACTTATTATCTCATATTAAATTCTTCGCCAGCGTCCCCCGAGAGGAATAGCGCCAATGATTTCCTGCGGATGTCCGCCAATTGCCAGTTGTATTTGCAGTTGCATCTGGTACGCTCGGGCTCCCCTTAACATCAAGTTAATCACATCAGGCATCTCTGTCTACTTTTGGGGAAAAATCTTAAAAAATCTTAAAATTATCGGATTTGGGGCAGGATTTGATATAATCAGAAGGCGATGGCCAGCTAGAACGTCAGTAGAGTAGAATCACTATCCATTGTCGCTCGTGCAGCGCTCGACGAAAGATCAATGCTTTGAGCGCACCAAACCAGATTTGCTGCACTGGCGCTCTAGAACCGGAACCCGGCGTCAACTCCAGTCAAGTCAGAACCGGTGATCGACCGGCAGCAGACAGGAAACTGGATGGGGGAAACTAGGCGCTGGTAAGCAGGACGCAAGCTAGAGGCCAAAGGAAAGAGTTGTCAAATTTGACAAAAAAAGGTAAAATAGCGTCAGAGATGAAGTAAACCGATTACCCAGGGAAAACTGGGGGAGATGTAAATCATGGCAGTAGAAAAAGTGAACTCGTCGTCAAGCTTGGCAGAAGTGGTAGACCGGATCCTGGAAAAAGGGATCGTGATCGATGCCTGGGTACGTGTTTCTCTGGTAGGGATCGAACTGTTGGCTATAGAAGCTCGCATCGTCATCGCCTCAGTAGAAACTTACTTGAAGTATGCTGAAGCCGTAGGGCTGACTTCTCAAGCGGCGGTGCCGACTGTTGCTGGCGCGTAAAGACAGCAAGCTAGGGGCAGGCAGGCAAAATTAGCCAGCTATCGCGATCGCCGGGATACCACAGATATCCAATACCTTTGGGCCCCTAGTGCAGCTGCGCGGAATTCTTTCATTCAAAATTCAAAATTCTCAGTCGGCTTTTGGAGCAAGGCTTTCAGCCACTATCCTACTGGTGGATGATTTCGGGCCGTGCAGCACTAGCATAAAAGATAGGCAGCAGGAAGTGAAGATAGAAGGAAGTGAAAATGGCAACTCTTTTAAGTAAGTGGAACGACGCTAGGAAAAAGCGCAAGGAAGCAAATAAAGCAATCTCTCAACACGTTAACAGGACTCTGGCGGCTGAGTGGCGTGAGGGACACAGACGGCGAAAGCAAGAAAAGAGAGAGCGGGCCTCAGAGGTTCGCACTCTTCAGCTGGAGACTAAAGAATTCTTATCCGAGACGAACCAGGAACGTAAGCAGATGACGGCAGAGCAGCAGCAGAAATTAGCGGATTTTCTGGGAGAAATGAAAGATTATGTCCAAAATTTTCGGCAAGACTTCTCAACGCGGAAAAGGACGGAAGTTCAGCAAATGCGAGCGAAAAATCAGGCGGATCTGTCTCAGAGTTCGGCAGAATTACACTCAGAACTGCATCAGTATCGTGGGAATTTAAGAATATCAGTTTGGGGAACTAACGAAGAGGCACTTGTATACGAATGCATCCAGAACAGGAAAGGTGTTCGGATAACAGAAATTGAGGAAGCTTTGGGAATAACGCGGGTCAAAGCAGTTGATACAGTCAAATCTTTAATGCAACAAGGTCTGGTAGTAGAGCGGGATCAAATGTTTTTCTTGCGGTAATAATTGCTAACTATGCCAACAGTATTACAAGCACGATCGAGAGGATTTGTCAATACCCCAGCGGTAGAAAGCCTGGCAAACAGGGCCCTGCGTTATCTGAAATCGGGATTTCCAGTGCATCTGCGAGGACCGGCGGGTACGGGAAAGACAACCTTGGCCCTGCATCTAGCAGATCTGCGAGGTCGTCCGATGATGCTGATCTTTGGTGATGATGAGTTGAATACATCGGATCTGATCGGCAATAAAACGGGTTACTCCCGAAGAAAGGTGGTGGATAACTTCATTCACACCGTGGTCAAAATGGAAGATGAAATGCGGCAAAATTGGGTAGATTCCCGATTGACTCTGGCCGCAAAGGAAGGATTTACCCTGGTATATGACGAATTTAACCGATCTCGACCAGAAGTAAATAACGTCCTGCTATCGGTGATCGAAGAAAAACTGTTGGTTTTGCCCCCGAGTAACGAAAGTGCGGAATATATCCGGGTACATCCGGAGTTTCGGGCCATCTTTACTTCCAATCCCGCAGAATACCACGGCGTTCATGCTACCCAAGATGCGCTGATGGACCGGTTGGTGACGATGGATGTACCGGAACCGGATAAGCTGACGCAAACGGAAATTCTGACGCAAAAAATTGGCATCGACAGGGAAGAGGCTTTGAGACTGATATCTCTGGTGCATGATTTTCGGGGGAAGACGGGTACAGAAAAGTCTTCGGGACTGCGATCGATTTTAATGATTGCCAAGATATGTAAGGATCATGAGATCCCCATATTGCTGGGCAATGATGAATTCCGGGATGTATGCGCAGATGTACTGGTGTCTAGACTAAGTAAAAAACCAGATGAGGCAAAAGTTAAGCTGTCGGAGGTGCTGAATAAAAAGTTTGTTAGCAACAACAACGATCGGGAAGTTTACCAATATTTGCACCAAAATGAAGGGGCGCGAATGTCCGAAATAGAATCGGCAATGGGATGGAATCGGGTGGAAACGGTCAATGCCCTGCGATTGCTAATGGACAAAGGGAGGATTAAGCTGAAGGACGATCGCCTCTACGTTGTCGAAGAACAGGATCAACAGGATGAATCATCGTGACGGACCGAAACAGGATAATTACATCTACCAGTGGCTCGACTTTAGCAGATGTTCTAGAAAGAATTCTGGATAAAGGGATTGTCATCGCTGGAGATGTATCTGTATCAGTCGGATCGACGGAACTGCTGAATATTCGCATCCGCTTGCTGATTGCCTCGGTGGACAAAGCGAAGGAATTGGGGATTAACTGGTGGGAAAGCGACCCCTATTTGAGTAGCAAGCAGCAGCAGTTGCAGGAGGATAACCAAAAGTTACTAGATAGAATAGAGAGTTTAGAAAATAAATTGCGCAGTCTCAAAGAAGCATCGCCGGAGTCAAATCCAGAAGGTTGAAAGTAAGATAGAGATAAAAATCAGGAGATTCAAATTATGGGTAAGCGTGTAATACTTTCATCAGAATATAGAAAGATGCTGGAAGCAGATGATAAACGTCGCTATCAAGAATCCCACAGCGCTTTTTTGAATTATCAAGCAAAGTTTATAGCAGATGACGATCGGCGCAGACGCAACTGGGTTGAAGATGGAAAACGCCGCTTTGCCGAGTGGCACAGGGGTTTTTTGAACTTTCAAGAAAAATTTCTGAAGGGCAAAGCAGCGTATATAGCAGATGACGATCGCCGTCGGCGGGAGTGGGAAGAAGATCGCAAACGCCGCAATAAGGAATCTCAGACGGAATTCCTAGATTATCAGAAAAAGTATCTTGATGAAATGTCTCTATAAAGCGATCGGGCGGGGGGTTAAACCCCCTGTATTATGAATATTTTTGACAAGGGGGATTAGACAGCGGGTAGAGATAAAAGTTAGGTAACTGAGTTTGACCACGAGGATAGCGATATGGTAAAAAAATATATCTCATCAGAAGAATATCGGCAGAGGTTGGTGCGAGATGCAGATCGCCGCTTTGCCGAATGGCACAGGGACTTTCTTGACTATCAGAAGAAGTTCCTCGCGGAAATGTCGCTACATCCACTAGAGTCAGAAGTTGCGGCCCAAAAGACCGAACCTAGCAAGAGAGTGGAAAAGAAACCTGAAAAAAAGGTGGAGACTACACCTCGGGTGGCAAAGGCACAAAGTAACCGGAAAGAAAATAGACCATCGCCCCAGGGAGTAGAGTCGGAACCTAGTAACCAGAAGGAAAATAGGCAGTTGCCCCAGCGAGTAGAGTCCGAACCTAGTAACCAGAAGGAAAATAGGCAGTTGCCCCAGCGAGTAGAGTCGGAACCTAGTAACAGGAAGGAAAACGGACAGAGGCAGGAGAATAGACCCAAAAATGAGTGAGAAACAGCCGAGTTTGCCCCCTCCTAGGATCTAATCGAATCATGACATTAATCAGCAACGCCATATATTCATGCCACCACCCCTTGACCTGTCGCAAAATCCAACCAACAGGGATGCCGGTTTAGCACAGTTGCTACTGACAGTAGTGGAACTTGTACGTCAGTTGATGGAAGCGCAGGTAATACGCCGCATGGAAGCGGGAAATCTCAGTGAGGCAGAAATAGACCGCGCTGCTGAGAGTTTGCGCCAGTTAGAAGCACAAGTGTTACAATTATGTGAGGTGTTTGACATCGACCCGGCAGAATTGAACATTGACTTGGGAGAAATCGGTAGTCTGCTGCCCAAATCAGAGTATTATCCAGGAGAGTCCTCAGAAAATGCTTCGATTTTAGAATTGCTTGACCAACTACTAGACACTGGTATCGTGGTCGATGGTGATGTCGATGTGGGGTTGGCAGATATAAATTTGATTCACCTGCGGTTAAGATTACTCTTAACATCTCAACTGCTTCCACGTTCCTAGATTGCAAATTGAAAAATATCTTGGCTTCGCTGTCGCGCATTGAAATTGCATGGATCGAAATGCTGAAACCAAAGAATATCGAATAGTTTCCCAATTTTGAATTTTGAATTTTGAATTTTGAATTGCTTATGGCATCTATCTATCTATACGGTATTTTTCCACCTCCTGGTCCAGTTGACTTAGAGTTACAAGGGTTAGATAAACAACCGGTACAGAGTCAGTCGGTGGATGGGTTTGTTTTTCTGTACTCGGAAGCATTAAAAGAGAAGTATTTAGCGAGTCGCCGCAATTTGCTGGGTCATGAAAAGGTGTTAGAGTCGGCGATGCAGGCGGGTTATCGGACCCTTTTACCTTTGCAGTTCGGACTGGTTGTCGAAGATTGGGAAATGGTGAGTCAACAGTTGACAAAAACTCAAGGTGAAGGGTTACAACGACTGTTTGCTAAATTAGAGGGACGCCGGGAGGTGGGGATTAAAATTTTCTGGGATCCTGATGCTGAGTTGCAAATGCTGTTGGCAGAAAATCAGGATTTGAGGGCGAAACGGGATAGTCTTTCCGGAAAGGTGATTAGCGTGGATGAGACGATCGCGATCGGGCAAACCCTGGAAAGAGAAATGCGATGGCGACAGGAGGGCATCATCGAGGTATTTGAAGGGACATTAAATCCCTTAGCAGTAGAGGTGGTCGAAAATGATACGTTAATGGAGAAAATGATTTATAATGCTGCCTATCTAATTCCTTGGGATGATGAGGAGAACTTCTCAGAGGAAGTGGAAGTCTTAGACCAGAAGTTTGACGGGCGCTTGCGCATCCGCTATAATAATTATACGGCTCCTTTTAACTTTGCCCAACTAGAAAAACGAGAATAATAATATGCTTTTACGTTTACTGACTTTACCGCTGATGGGCCCGATCGAGGGCGTTACGTGGATTGGAGAGCAAATCCTGGAACGTGCGAATGCGGAATTGGATGATAAAGGAAATTTACATAAGCGACTGTTAGCACTGCAGCTAGCTTTTGACATGGGGGAAATATCTGAGGAGGATTTTGAAGAGCAAGAGGAAGAGTTGTTGCTGGCAATTCAAGAAATGGAAGATAGCGAAACAGATAATGATTAAAGGACTAAAGTCCTTACTACGAACGGGGAAGGACTAAAGTCCTTACTACGAACGGGGAAGGACAGGATAATTTAATATTCCAGCAGGAATGCCTGAAACTGATCTGACTGAGACTCTTGGGGTTTAGGAGTCGGTTTCCTCTGTATTCTCTGAACTCGATCTCCGCGAGAGGTCGCCGCCGTTTGTGGATTCACTTGCGAGTTTTCAAGTTCAAATTTAGTGCTGTTGATAATCTCACGCATCTCGTGCTCCAGGATGAAGATGCGCTGGTGAATCTGTTCGCGGCGTAAGTCGAGGTTGTCCAGTTCTTGTTCGAGGCGTCTCTTTTCCAGCGTTATCTGATACATGCGGAGATAGTCCGATACCTCCGAATTATTACGGGGTAGGCTGCTAATTTTGGGGGTAATTTTCCGGCGGGAGGGTCGTCGTTGCATAATAGATGAGATCGGATATAGTTTATGGTATTATATCATGTCAGGCCCAGGTGGCGATCGCTCTCTCGAAAAAAATGGTCAAAAGTCAACAGATATCCCCCTTCCCGGCATTTACACTAGCAGGAGAATGGGTTAAGCTATCAAAGCACTCGCAAATTGTGGCAGACTAGGGAAACACCGGTGCAAGTCCGGGGCTGTGCGGCAACTGTAAAGGAAAAATCCTCAGCCAGAATACCTAGCTGTTACTTGTAAACTTCCTGCCTCGCACGGGAAAATGGTATTAATGCAACAACTCACAACTCAAAATAACCCAAAACCGCTTCTAGAATTACCGCCACTACCGCTGCAACGCCCGCTGTTGGCGATCGGGCACGGAACGCGGGACGGGCAGGGGCGTCAGACGTTTATCGATTTTGCCGAAGCATATCACGCCCTTGACCCATCCAGACCTGTGATACCATGTTTTCTGGAACTGACGGAACCGACGATCCAAGAGGGGGTCGATCGCTGCGTGGAATTGGGTTATACCGAAATTTCCGCTTTACCCATTCTGCTGTTTGCGGCACGACACAATAAGTTTGATGTTACCAATGAATTAGACCGGGCGCGACAGCGTCATCCCCAGATAAAATTTCACTACGGACGGCATTTTGGCATTACTCCTGGGATCCTGAAGTTGTGGGGCGATCGCCTTCTTGAGTTAGACGAACCACAATACCAACGTTCCGAGACCGTGTTACTATTTGTGGGTCGAGGTTCCAGCGACCCGGATGCCAACGGGGATGTATACAAACTGGCGCGGATGATTTGGGAAGGTAGCGGTTACCAAACGGTGGAAACCTGTTTTATCGGCATCACCCACCCCCGGTTAGAAGAAGGTTTTCGTCGGGCGAGATTATATCAGCCGAAAAGGATTATTGTGCTACCCTATTTCTTGTTTACGGGGGTGTTGGTGAAAAAGATTTTTGATATCACGGCCCAACAGCAAGAACTATATCCCGAAATTGCCCATGTTTGTCTGCCCGAAATGGGAGTTCATCCCCAGTTACTCTCTGTTTTCAGGGAACGAGAGATTGAAACTCAACTGGGAGGAGTGCAGATGAACTGCGAGATGTGCAAATTTCGACTGGAGGCGATCGGCGATCGTCCTTCTGACAGTCACTCTCACCTTCACGAACACGGACACCATCACCACAATCATAATCACAGTCACGACCACAGTCACGACCACGGTCACGACCATGTGGTAGCTGCCGATCCCTATGCTAATTTAGATAGTTATCATCAGCGGATTTGGCAAGTCCCATAAGCTATCATTTTACCGCATTATGCTATTAGTCGGTTTTAACCGACTTTAGCTATTAGCCGGGGGTTTGAACCCCCGGCGGGATGACAGCGAAGATAGGATTTATATCATCTTACAATTAACAATTAGCAATTCACAATTAGCAATGTCCAAAGAATTGAAGGTAGGCGATCGGGTGCGCGTGATAGCGTTACCACCTTACGTGAAAACAGCGGAACCAATGCCCATGCTACGCCCCCCCAATGTGATTAAACTGGGAGAAGAGGGCGTGGCGATCGATCGTTATCCGGGAGGCTATTGGGGCATTCACTTAGAATCGGGAAATTTCCTGCTGGATAGTCAGTATCTGGAGGTCGTGACAGCTACAGAAGAAACAGAAGAAGAGAAGGATAGAGTGTGAAGATGCGATCGGGCATCCTATCTTCACTGCTATCTCTATATTAGCGCGCGGGCTCGCGCCCCCTCACATCTAGCAAAAGTCTACCACTTCTGCCGGTCCCACCAAGGATATATAAGGGGCAGAAAAATACCGATTCGCCACTGCTTGGGCCGCTTCTGAAGTTACACTAGCAATATCTTCCTGAAACTGAACGTCAAATTCCACTCCTAACCCCATAGTTTCGTACCAACCGAGAACTTGGGCGATCTGGGAATTTGTCTGTTTCCCTAAAGCGTACTGTCCTAGCAGCTTGTTCTTGCAAGCTTGCAATTCTTCTGAAGTCAGTTCCACATTCCGCAGGCGTTCCACTTCCGATTGTAAACTTGCTTTTGCCATCGCGGTATTTCTCGGTGCCGTGCCCATATAAACCACAAAATTAGCAGTTTCCTGGCGAGTGGGGTACAAGGCGGAGACATCGTAAGCTAATCCTCGCTTTTCCCGCAATTCTACAAATAAGCGGCTGGAAAGTCCATTCCCCAAGTAGGTATTCAGCAATTTCAGGTAGGCGTAGTCCTGGCTGTGAACTGAAGCCGCTAAATAGCCTATCATAATCACGGATTGTTGAGTTTCTTGGGCCGTAGCGATCTGGTGAGGTTCTCCAGTAATAGTAATCTGAGTGGCCTCCGGTATGGCCATGTCCGGTGCCTGCCAATCTCCAAAGACATCCTTTACTAGGGCGATCGCCTCATCTGGAGAGATCCGCCCTGAGATACTAATTACCATATTATCTGGGCGGAAGTAGGTAGAGTGAAACTCTTGCAGATCCTGGCGCGAAATGCCCGATACGCTTTCTTCAGTTCCCAGTGGCGATCTGCCATAGGGATGCTGCTGGTACATCGCTTCCCGCAGGGCCTTAAATGCCACAGCAAAGGGTTGTTCTTGCTGAGAACGAATAGCTTGCATGGTGAGGCGTTTCTCCAGTTCCACTTGCGCTTCCGGAAAAGTAGGCGTCAGCAATATTTCCCCTACCAAGGCCAAAATCTCCGCAAAATCTGCCGATACCGTCTTCATACTCACCAAGAAATAATCTGCTGCGGCATCTGCGCCCACACTCGCACCCACCGATTCTACCTTTTCGGCAATTTCCAGGGAAGATAGCTTATCCGTACCCTTAGTCAGGACTGAAGATACCAAATGTGCCAGTCCTGCTTTTTGTTCCCGGCGACTCCCCGATCGCATAAAAATCCGACTAGCAATGATATCAGCGGCTGGGTTTTCCACTACTAATATTACTATGCCATTTTCCAGAACTGTACGATGAGTTTGGTAGCTTTGACGCGGCTTCACATTTAATTTCACACAATCTTCCTTAATACTTTATCCTTTGTCAGTTTTTATCCTATTTGTCAAAAATGTTGCTACAATTCGTAGCCTGTACTTTTCTGACTTCGCTGTCAGCCCGCCGTGGGTTCAAACCCACGGCTAATAGCTAAAGTCGGTTTTAACCGACTAATAGGATAATAATACGATAATTTTACACTAATTGTAACATTTTTTTTACAATGGTATTAGTTGTTAGTTGTTAGTTGTTAGTTTGCCACTGACTACTGACCGTTGACTACTGACTACTCACCACTCACCACTTACTACTGACCACTGACATATTAGTAATCTTACCACAGCGGTCTGAGGGTAGTGACCGCATATTTGTCAACCGAGAGATATGAGTTCGCCAAACGCTGTAAATCTTCTGCTTGCAATGCTTGGATACTTGCGGGATAGGTGACTGATTGTTCGGCGGAGGCAATAGTGTTGTAGTATCCATAAAGACCAGCCAATTGTCCGGGTGTTTCCGTAGAAAAGGCATAGTCATTGCACAGTTGCCTCTTGCAGCGAGATATTTCCCACTCTGATACTGGTGTATTTTGTAACTCTCCAATCGCTTCGCAAATCAGTTTTTCTACATATACCAGATATTGCGGTTCTAACCAAGCGGTAATCGTAAAGAGACTGGAGTCCCGTTGCAGGGAAAAGTCACTTAATATTTCTTGTACCAATTCCGACTCTTCCCGCAATTGGCGCACTAACCGGGAAGACCGACCCGCCGCTAACAGCACCGACAACAAGTCTAAACCGTGGGCATTTGACAATTTTTCTACTCCCGGTCCCGCCCAGGCCATCATCAGACGGGCCTGTTCCAACCGGGGCAAACTCAGGGACCGACGTTCAATTTGGGCGATCGCAGGTGCTGATGATGCTAATCTGTAGAGGCGGTCTGCCATTGGACACTGCGATCGGGGACGAAATCCGTGGAAATTTTGCCTGACCAATTCTTTGGCCTTTTTCTGAGATATGCCACCGACCACCACTACAGTCATATTTTCCGGTTGATAATAGCACTGGTGGAAACGGTGCATCTGTGCGGGAGTCTGTTGCATCAACTGCACCTGGGTTCCCAGCACCGATCTACCATAGGGATGCTGTGGATAGACCGTCTCCATCAAAGCTTGGAAACCCAACCAGTCGGGGTCGTCTTCTGATTGGCGAATTTCTTCCATCACCACTTCTCGTTCTCGGACAAACTCGTCGTCCGGGATAGCAGGATGCAGCAGCAACTCCGCCAGATAGGGGAGAGTTGCTTCTAAGTGCTCTACCGCAGTGATAATAAAATAATGGGCAAAGTCATGGCTAGTCACGGCATTGCTAACTCCTCCCTGATTTTCGATCGCCTGATCGAACATGCCCGGCCCCACGCGATCGGTGCCCTTAAATATCATATGTTCTAGGAAGTGAGCCATTCCCGGGGCATCGATCGGGTCTACTGCAGCACCTGCCCGTACCCATACATCTACCACAGCAACTGGAGTTGCTGGAATTTCTTGATGAATAACAGTTAAGCCGTTGTCCAGCTGGCAAACATCCGCTGGCAATTTGGAAATATCAAGCAATTGAGATAATTTTTGACATAGCTAGTGATGATGTCGCTCATTCTAGCCTCACATCTCCAGCCAATTTGCAACATCTAATACAGTTTGTTCCTATTTGGGGGACTCGCGCCGAAATCGAGTACCAGTTATACAGTAGACCTCTTACATGCCACTCTGCGGCGAGGTATAATCAATTCAATTCAAAATTCTCTCATTCAAAATTCTTGCATTGGGAAAGTCCTGCCAGAACTTGGACTTGAGCGGATCTGCCTGCCGCAATTTGAATGCACGACAGTATAATCACGCTCGCTCCGGTCACAAGTAATGTTAATGTATCCTTTACACGATTTGTGACCCACTACTGGAGTCGTAGAGAGTTTATCTGAATTCCACGAGCGTTGATTTGGACAAGACTTGCATTTGTCTGAGTTAGACAAACGTCTATAAGGGGCCAAACCTACGTCGTTCTTGGTTAGACGAATGTTGATAAGGGCCAAACCTACGTTGATATTGGTCAAAAAACGTCTATTTTGGTTAGACGAATGTCTATCTTGGCCAAATCTACGTCGTTCTTGGTT
Organism: Hormoscilla sp.; assembly: GCA_051439505.1. Lineage (GTDB taxonomy): Bacteria > Cyanobacteriota > Cyanobacteriia > Cyanobacteriales > Desertifilaceae > Hormoscilla. Next base: position 33,454 of record JBFRWI010000148.1, read on the forward strand.
AGACGAATGCTGATAATGGCCAAACCTACGTCGATAAGGGCCAAACCTACGTCGTTCTTGGTTAGACGAATGCTGATAATGGCCAAACCTACGTCGATAATGGCCAAACCTACGTCGAGCAGGAGCCAAACCTACGTTAAAATCGGCATATCAAGTTTGTAGAAGCTGCACTGCATGGTACATTATTAAACCGCAAGTCCCTAAGGACTTTAGTCCTTCCCCCGTTCGATCGTGGCGGACTTTAGTCCTTCCCTCCCTCGCGGTTGAGGACTAAAGTCCTCACTACAAACGGTTTTATCCCAGGGCCTCCGCACCACCCACAACTTCCAGAATTTCTTGGGTAATTGCTGCTTGTCGCGCTTTGTTGTAAGACAGAGTCAGGCTTTTGATCAACTCACTGGCGTTATCGCTGGCATTGTTCATCGCCGTCATCCGCGCCGCTAACTCACTCGCCGCTGCTTCTTGGAGCGATCGCAACAACTGGTTATTCAGGTAGAGTGGCAAAAGAGCTTGCAGAATTTGTACCGGGTCCTGCTCGAATATCATCTCAGTGGGCAAACTATCGGGAGTAGCACGGGTAACCTTCTCCCGCGTCACCTTAAAATCACCGCCACTGGTCGTGAGTCGGAAGATTTCATCATCTTGAGCTTCCAAACCTTGTGGGTCCAGGGGCATTAATGTTTGTACTACCGGTCGCGAGCTAATCAAAGACACAAATTTGCTATAGATTAACTCCACCTTGTCCACTGTTTCTGAGAGGAACAATGATAGCAGTTCGTCAGCGATCGCCGTTGCTTCCGCTGATGTCGGGATCTGTTCTAGACCGTTGTAAGTTGCATCGATCGGTTGATTCCGCCGTTGGAAATATTGAATCGCTTTGCGACCTACCAGGACATATTTATAATCTAGACCTTCTGCCTTAAGTTCCTTGGCCCGATTTTCTGCCCGCTTGATCACGTTATTATTGTATGCTCCGCACAAGCCCCGATCGCCCGACACCACCAGCAGTCCCACTGTTTTCACTTCTCGCTTTTTCAGCAGGGGTAGGTCCACATCTTCAAACTTCAGGCGACCCTGAAGCCGATACAGCACCTGGGCCAACCTGTCTGCAAATGGGCGAGTTGCTATTACCTGTTCCTGGGCCCTACGCACCTTTGCTGCTGCGACCAAGCGCATCGCTTCCGTGATTTTTTTCGTGTTCTTTACCGAACCGATTCTGTCCCTAATTGCTTTAAGATTTGCCATATTTCCTACTCGATCCTTGCTAATTGCTAATTGCTAATCGCTAATTGCTAATTGCTAATTGCTAATCTATTCCACAATTCCCTGTCCGCTGGGCACTGCCCACCTTACTTGCCCGATCGCGCGATCGCCACTGACCACTTACAACTGACCACTTACAACCTGGTGGGCGGTGCCCACCCTACCCAGCAACTGGTGGGCGGTGCCCACCCTACCCAGCACCTGGTGGGCGGTGCCCACCCTACCCAGCAACAACTTCCAATTAAGCTGATACCAAGAACGTCTTCTTGTATTCCCCGATCGCTTCCTTCAATATTCCTTCAGCTTCATCTGTCAGCTTCTTATCTGAAGCGATAATTTCGGCAAACTTCGGCTTGTTATTTGTCAGATAAGAACGCAGTCCCTGGGCAAAACCGACTACTTTTTCTGTCGCGATATCATCCAGATAGCCATTCAGACCCGCATAGACGATCGCCACCTGTTCGTACACGTTTAGCGGTGAATTTTGCGGCTGTTTCAGCAGTTCCTGCAACCGTTCACCCCGCGACAGTTGGTCCTGAGTCGCTTTATCCAAATCCGAGGCAAACTGAGCAAATGCCCGCAAATCGTTGTACTGCGCCAACTCCAGCTTCAACTTCCCTGCCACCTGTTTCATGGCTTTTATTTGTGCCGCCGATCCTACCCGCGACACCGAAATCCCGGCGTTAATTGCCGGTCGCTGACCCGAGTTGAACATGTCAGATGACAGGAATATTTGTCCATCCGTAATCGAAATCACATTCGTAGGAATATAGGCCGACACGTCACCCGCCTGAGTTTCAATAATTGGCAGTGCTGTCATGCTACCGCCACCCAGTTGGTCATTCAGTTTCGCCGCCCGTTCTAGCAAGCGCGAGTGGATATAGAACACATCTCCCGGATAAGCTTCCCGACCTGGGGGACGCCGCAGCAGCAGTGACATCTGGCGATAGGCTTGGGCTTGCTTGGAGAGGTCATCGTAGATTACCAGGGTCGCCTTGCCATTGTACATGAAATATTCCGCTAAGGTCGCCCCCGTGTAAGGTGCCAGGTATTGCAGCGTCGCTGGATCGCTAGCATTGGCCGCCACCACGATCGTGTAGTCCATTGCCCCTTTTGCCTCCAGGGTTGCCACTACCTGGGCCACCGTGGACGCCTTTTGCCCGATCGCCACGTATACACAGATCACATCTTCTTCTTTTTGATTGATGATCGTGTCGATCGCCACCGTTGTTTTGCCTGTTTGTCTGTCACCAATGATCAGTTCCCGCTGACCCCGTCCGATGGGAATCATCGCGTCTATAGCAGTGATTCCCGTTTGCATCGGTTCGTAAACTGACCGACGGGCCACAATCCCCGGTGCTGGCGATTCTAGCAGGCGGCTTTCTGTGGTGTTGATTTCTCCTTTCCCATCTATTGGTTCTCCCAAGGAGTTCACCACCCGCCCCAGCATCGCGTCTCCCACTGGTACCTGAGCAATTTTGCCTGTAGAAGTCACCGCACTGCCTTCTTGGATTTGGCGTCCTTCACCCATCAGCACCGCACCCACATTATCCTCTTCCAGGTTCAGGGCGATGCCTACTGTGCCATCTTCAAACTCTAACAATTCCGCCGCCATTGCCTTTTCCAGACCATATATCCGGGCAATGCCGTCACCTACTTGCAACACTGTACCCACATTTTGGGCTTTTACCTCTTGATCGTACTGCTCGATTTGTTGCCGAATGATGCTGCTGATTTCGTCAGGTCTGATTGCTACCATTTCTTTTCTCTGTTTTCAATCGTCAATTTGCTTGCTGTTTCCGTTATTTTCTTCTGGGCCGCGATCAACTTGCCGCATTCAGGGATATGCCGATTCTTCGCAGTTGTCCCCGCAGACTGGCATCTATCACCTGAGACCCTACTTTTATAATCACGCCCCCGATTATTTCTGGATCGATTTTGCTTTCCAGTTCTACTGCAGCAGCAGATGTCATCCCCTTTACCCGATCGATCACTGCTTGTTTTTGCTCTTCTGTCAGTTCCACTGTCGAGGTCACTTCTGCCAACACCGTTTGGTTTAGCTTCCGCAATATTGCCTGGTACTGTTTGCAAATACCTTCTAGGAACTGGATCCGACGCCTGTCTACCAGCAGCATTAAAAAGTTGATCGTATAGGGGTGCATCCGATCGCCTCCCACCTGCCGCAGCACTCCTTTCTTTACCTCTGCTTTAATCAGGGGATTAGCTATCAACTGACTGAACTCTGGAGAACTTGACAGCATCTCCAGTATATCCCGCAGGTCCTCTCCCAATCTGTCTGTCAAGTTTTGCCCTTGCGCTAGGGACATCAATCCCTCTGCATAAGGCTCCACTATTTCTCCGATCACCATCCCGCCTTTCATCACTAACCTCCCAGCATTGAGATGCTACGGTCAATCAACTGTTGTTGAGCGCCAGCGTCTACCGATTCTTTTATTCTCGATTCTGCCCGTGACAGCGCCATTTCTACTACTCGACGCCGCAGTTGGGCGATCGCCTGTTCTCTTTCCCTATTCAAATCCTGCGCTGCCTCTTCTCGCAAGCGTTCTATCGCCAAGGACGACTTCGCCATGATTGCTTCTTTGGCCGATACCGCTCTTGCTTCCGCCTCTTTTTTGATCCTTTCTGCCTCCGTTTGGGCCGCCGCCAACTTTTGCTGCTGGTCTGCTAGGGCCGACGCTGCCTCTTTCTGTCTGGTTTCTACTTCTTTGAGCGCCTGGCTTATATCTCCGCTGCGTTTAGAGAGTGTTTCCCCCAACACCTTACTGCCAAAGTAGAACAGAACCCCAATCACAATTGCCAGGTTAATCAGGTTAGTTTCTAAAATGTTAAAATTAAATCCGAAACCACCTTCATGACTAGCTTCTGTGGCTAGCAATATCACCGTCTCCATTTTCGTTTCCTATCCCATAAACATCCTACCTTGAGCCTACTATCTTACCAGTTCTGGTCCTAATAGCTTTTCGAGAATTTGGCGACTGAGGTCATCCACCTGTTGTTCTAGCTGTTGCATTGCTTCAAGCTTTTGCTGTTCTATTTCTTTGGCCGCCTCTTCCCGCCTTGCTTGAGCTTCTTTGAGAGCCTCTGCTATTTGACCTGATGTTATTTTCTGGGCTTCTGCCTGCGCTGCTGCCAATATTTCTTGAGACTGTCTAATGCTGCTCGCGAGCGCTTTTTCATATTGCTGAGCCAGTTCTTCCGCCTTCGCCAACTTTTCTTTCGCTCCGAGTTCATTTTTGCGAATGTACTCCGAGCGTTCTTCTATTGCCTTAGTCAGCGGCTTGTAAAAAATGGCGTTTAATACTACTGCCAGGAGCAAAAACTGTAACGCCATCACTGGCAGGGTTGCATCTATATCAAACATTCTTCGTCCCCTTGCTGACCAATCCCTCTTTTTTTCTCTTTGCTTTACTTTTACTTCAGCATTCAGCTGGCTGCTGAATGCTGAATGCTTACCTCACTTTTTAGCCACTGAATGGGTTAGCGAACAGCAGCACCAGAGATACCACCAGACCATAGATGGTGAGTGCTTCCATGAATGCCAAGCTCAACAGCAGTGTGCCGCGAATTTTTCCTTCTGCTTCTGGTTGACGGGCTATGCCTTCTACCGCTTGACCTGCGGCATTTCCTTGACCGAGACCAGGTCCGATCGCTGCCAGACCTACAGCCAAAGCAGCAGATATAACCGACGCAGCAGCTACTATGGGATCCATAATCTTAGATTTCTCCTTTTTTCTACTAAACTATCGAAACTTTTGTGCTTACGATTTTCCTACAGTCTCCACCCTTTTTCACCGGAGCGTCACCGCTTGTGGTGAGCGTAGTCGAACCGCATCCAAATCCTTAACCATGTTCTTCTTCGTGATGGTCCTCAAGGGCTTCCCCGATATATGTCGCTGCCAAGGTGGCAAAAATCAGGGCTTGAATAGCGCTGAGGAACACGCCTAGTCCCATCACTGGTAGGGGCACAAACAGAGGTACTAACAGCACCAGCACTCCCACCACTAATTCATCTGCCAGAATATTACCAAATAAACGGAAACTCAGGGAGAGGGGTTTGGTAAAATCTTCTATCACTTTGAATGGCAGCATAAACGGCACTGGCTCTAAGTAATTAGCGAAGTACCTTAACCCCTTCTTTTTTAAACCCGCGTAGAAGTACGCCAATGAAGTCAGCAATGCTAGTGCTACCGTCGTGTTGATATCGCTAGTGGGAGCCGCTAGCTCTCCTTCTGGCAGGTGAATTATTTTCCACGGTACCAGTGCTCCTGACCAATTTGATACGAAGATGAACAAAAATAATGTACCAATAAATGGTACCCAGGGGCGATATTCTTTTTCCCCTATGCCAGTTTTGGCTATATCTCGTATGAACTCCAGAGCGTATTCCATGAAATTTTGCATTCCCGTGGGCACTCTCTGGACGTTTCTCGTTGCTAGCAGTGATGCGATCGCTAAAAGGGCGATCGCGAACCATGAGGTCAGTAACACCTGCCCGTGGATTTTGAGATTTCCAATTTCCCAGTATAGATGCTTACCTATTTCAATTTCGGCAAGCCAAAGCCAATTCGATGCGAAAACCATAGCTTTAGTTTCCATTCTTCCTCGGGCTACAACAGGCAAGCTTTTTACACCCACCTTAACTACCATGCTCCTCGGGGAGCAAGGATGTGCGCAGCATGTAGACGATCACGGCGGCTTTATAGGTCAGAAATCCCAACAAGATCGGGAGCAACTTCAGCTGGTCCCATTGGGTTGCCACTATAATCAGCATCCCCACCACCGCGAGGCGCGTATAGCCCAGACTTTTTTTTCCGCGTCCGATGCCCTCTACGCTTTTCGCCAACATTTTTAAGTAAACCACACCCGTGCATGCCCCGAGCAAATAATTCAGAGCGATGTTGAGGGAGTAGAAAATCCAGACCGTGATAAATATCACCCCTGTCATCATCAGAGTCACCGTCAACAACTCTTGTTGTAACCGGTAGTACTCTTCCATGGAGGGGTTGAGTTCACCTGGGAGGTGCTCCGGTTGCGGATGTGCTCCTGGTGTGGTTTCTTGGTGGTCTGCTTTCACCATATTGGTCTACTGTATATGCTTAACCTATCTCATACCAGACCATTGGGAATCATATCACGTATCGGGAGCGCATCTAAAGAAAAAATTATTTTTTTTTGCGCTCAACCAGCTGTTAGCAGTAGTAGCTGTTGGCTGTGGAGTTGGCGTACTGCCGGTAGCCCTAACTCCACTTCTGTCAAGACTTCTCTTACTGTCCGGGTGCTGTCACATGCTTGCAGAAAGGCGAACTCCTCGTCTGCTAGCGTCACCGGCTGGTAGTCATGATTCAGGAAAGACTGACTCGGCCATCCATGCATGCAAGGGTTTACAAGTCCATGGGCCCCTAATAGCTGTTCGTCGGAAGACCAGTCGGCTTTGACTAGGGGGGGACGGCCTAGGAAGAACTCGTAATGGGTGATTTCTGGATCTAGTAGTTCTATTAACCGGTATCTGGCCCGATCGCCCAACTGTGATGCCCGGGCCATTAGTTCTGGGGACTGGCCCACCAGTCGTTCGATATTCCAGTATGGGGGGTTGGAGAAACCGATGAACTCTAGACCGGAGGCGTCGATCAGTTCAAACAGGCTATTGATGTTATAGTCGATTTCCTGGGGATGGACGTACATGTCGGCGAAGCATTCATCCTGATGGTTTTCCATGGACCAGCGCTGTTTGTCTTGCGTGACAATTCTGTTGTTTTCTGGTAATGCGGCAAACAGTTGCCGACCGACCCGGACGCCGTCCCGGTAGTCTCCCTGGCGATCGCCTTGCAGGAGGGAGATGGCCTGCTGCATGAGGCTAATTTCCCAGCGTCCCAGTTCGGCATAGACGAATATATGCAGGATACCACCGGTGGCTAACTTAGGGGCCAGAGATTGGATGCCTCGGATGGGGTCCGGTAGGTGATGCAGGACGCCGACACAGTTAATCAGATCGAATTTACCAGGGAGTTGGTCGAGATCGTAGAGGCTGAGATGATGAAATTCCGCCCGGTCGGCACCGGACCGCTGACAGCGTTCCTTGGCTTTGGCCAAAGCTTGTCCGCTGAGATCGATGCCAATAATGGATGCTTGGGGGTTGAGGTGGACGAGATATTCCGTGCTCACGCCGGTGCCGCAACCGGCATCGAGGATGCGGATATCTTGTTTTTGGGGTATTTGACCGGTGCAAAAGTGATGGGCTGTTAACCAGTTCCAGCGCCAGTTGTACCCTGGAGGCGGTTCGTCTAGCAGGGGGTCCGGCGGAAAAGGATAGGTGTCGTAGAGTTTCGCCACGGAGTCGGCGATCGCCTGGTTGTCTGACATGGACTGTATGGTTTGCCTACTGGGAATCTAAGTTGGTCGGGTGGATGCTGTCCACCAGGGTTTATTGTACTGCGCTAGGTGCTCGCAACTGCGCAACGCTGGAGAAAACATCGAGGTAAATTTGAACGCAAGCATTATCAATACCTCTGTACCTGCTTGGGGGGCGATCGCCTGCTGGAGGATTTCTCTTTAAGACAGGCGGGATGGAGTCGGACGGGTTATATTGAATCTAGATAAGTTGAGGTCAGGTAAATTTATGTTCGATCGCATTACCTTCGATCCGCAAATTATGGGAGGCCGTGCTTGCATTCGCGGGATGCGGATTACCGCGTCCCTAGTAGTGAGTCTGGTAGCTAATGGGATGAGTGTGGAAGAAATTATCTGGGAATATCCAGACTTAGAACCAGAGGATATTCGCCAAGCTCTCCAATATGCGGCATTTTTGACTAATGAGGAAGTTGGTTTTTTCGTAGGGAGCAAAGCGTGAAATTTATAGCTGATATGGGCGTTTCTAGGACTGTCGTCCAACTCCTCCGCGCATCTGGATATAATGCAGTTCATTTGCGCGAGCAGGGGTTACAACGTTTGCCCGATCCTGATATTCTGCAAAAGGCAAGGCGGGAAGAAAGCATTATATTGACGTTTGACCTCGACTTTGGCGATCTTTTAGCCAGTAGTGGGGATGATCTGCCAAGCGTAGTTATTTTTAGATTGCGAAATACTACCCCAGCATTTGTGGGGGCTCGATTGCAGGAAATTCTGGCAGAGCGTGCGGAGGATCTGACAACAGGGGCGATCGCAATTGTGGAAGATACTCGCTACCGACTGCGCCGCCTGCCAATTGGATCTACTGACTCTTGATGAAAAGAAAGCCACAATGAGCAAATTCCAGCTATTCGATGCTGTAAATTTAACCTCCGAAATTGCCCTGACAGAAGGAGGGGTCGCACCCGCCGGAACCGCAGCAGCAATTGTTGAGATATTTAATGATGGTGAAGCTTATATGGTTGAGTTATTTGGTGGGTGAAGGCAGAAGTGGGAAGTGATTTCGTTCCTGCTGCCGAGAACGAACCCGGTGTCTTTATGGAAACTATTGGCGTGGAAACTGTTTATCCCCACCAGTTAAAATTAGCGAAAACTAATGCGTTATGCGCAAGTCATTAAAAAAGCAGCAGGTAACTATTCTGCTTGCGTTCCCGATTTGCCTGGATGCGTAGCCACAGGCTCAACTATCAAGGAGACAGAACAGCAGATCTCTGAAGCGATCGCTTTTCACTGGGACTGATTAAAAGAAGAGAGTTTTCTCATTTCCGAGCTGAAGCGCCGGGATGCAAGGGTAGCATCCCGGCGCTAGTTGTCAGGCAATTTCAAAAGGTGCAACAAAACCTACTGGTGCTATTGGTTGGATCTGGGGCCCCAATGCTAACGACGCTTACGCAATTGGCTGCCAACTAAGCCCAAGCCCAGAACCACCAAACCCACAGTGCTAGAAGATTCAGGCACAGATACCATAGGAGTCGTCCCCTCGGGGAGCGTGGGTATTCCTCCAGAATCTGCTGATGTACGAGGTCCGCCACGTTCGGTTTCTAACTGTTGTTCTATCTCCTCGGCAGCAGCCACTACTTCTTCCACCTGCTCCTTGCGGGCTGCTAAGAGGATTTCGGAAATCTCATTTTCCAGATCCTCCTTCTCCTGTTTATTTTCTTTCAGAAGCTTTGACACAGCATTGCTATCGTCAAGTGCATCTTTGTAGTCGGGATAGTTTTTCTTTGCCTCTTTATTCTTCGTCTTGAAATCAGCAGCACCATTGTCTAGTTCCTCTTCAGTATATGTCGCCAAAATACTAGCGTTTTCATCTTCGTACTGCTGGGTTTTCCTCGTTTGGAAACTCAAGTCTTTTTCATCTTTGCGGGTCCACTCGTCTTCTGAAGCAGCATTCGCCTGCTGGGCTGGAGACATGGCATCCCACTTCTCCTTCTTGTCTTGCAGATAGGCTAGAACCGGTTTGGCTGCGCTCAGTTTCTCCTTATTCCTTTTCAGAGTACTGTTAGCATCTTTGCGTTCCCATGCTTCTTGTAAATAGCCAATCTTCTCGCGCTCTGCCGCTACCGTAGCGTTCTTTTCCTTTTTCAACTCTCTCAAGTGCGTCTTCTCTGCATCAATAGTTGCAAATTCCTCGTCCCATTCCGGTTTCCATGGAACGCCAAGATCGGCTGCTTGTTCCTGCAATGTAGGTTGATATGCGAGGGCTTCCTTGTTGAATTTGAAGGCAATCAGTTCCGTGCCAATGTTATCGAATTCATCCTTATCGAAGCCCGCCAATAGAAGATTATCCATGTCGAGCAACTCAAAGCCATCATCCTTGACCTTGTTCCCCTGAGCAATCACGTTGTAGCCAGGTCCGGTAACGTTTAAGTAAGGATCGGGATTGTCAAGGTCGCCCCAGAAATTGTCAAGCGTATCATCCACCAAATCCATGTAGTTCTGGTAATTCTTGTGACCGAAGTTATTCACTCCCACACCCTTAGCAATTACCTGAGAATAGACCCCGGCATCGTCAACTTTGGCTTCATTATTTTCCGCGAAGTGAATCCCAAACAGCTTGCCAGATTCCATGGCTTCGGTAAAGCTCTGACCGGCATCCCCGCTAGAGAAGAACAGGTCGCCGAACATAACTGGGTTCGTCTGCTTATCGAAACCCGTTCCTTCTAAGGGCACATTGCTGTTGAGCACCACCACCACATCCCCTGTCTTGGTTTCCTTGGTGGCCATGCCCAAGATATCGTATAGGAAACCATCAGTGTTGTCGCCTTTGGCATCGTCGGTGTAGTGCCAGCCGCTAGCAGCGCTGCTATTCGGATCGAATGTCTGTATGATGATATCGTTGTTGCATTCCAGAAACAAGCTGAAGTTGCCCGATATCATAGAGCTGGCTTCGGCTGGGGAACCGGCGATCGCCAGTAACCCTAGTGCGGCGACTGTCCCTTGGGACAATAAGGTATAGAACCGGCGGTTTGATTTTTGTTGTAGCTTGTTCATAGTCTTATCTGTTGTGTGAAACATAGCGTTTCTCAGCTCAATAAGATGCACCATTAAACTTAAATATCTTTGCCCTGCGTATATTCCGCAGGACTCCATCTATTTGAGAACCGCTATTTAATCTGCTATATATCTAATTTAACTTCAGATGAAATCGGCGGCAACCCATTCGGGTTTACTTTACAGAATCTTTACAAAAATTGGGCTGCATTGCCAGTCAGCTTTACATTAACTTTAAATTCCCGTCACAAAATATTGTCGCTACTTTCTGGTATCTGTAAATTTACATAAATAATTTGAGTTCTGAATTTAGTTCTGAATTTATTGGTCGGAATCAATAGTAAATTTTCTGAGACGAGAGCAATATAAATATAATTACGTAGGTCGTATTAGACTATAGCAGGGAATGCTTGACTACAGGCACGACCTAAGCAATTCAAAATTATAAATTACAAATTACAAATTACAAATTAACGAACCGATTGCTCGCAAGTATTTCAGTGTTTCAGTCTATGCAATTTAAATGCGCGACGGGTGTGGTCAAAACCCGTTGATCTTTTATGGGCCAGACCAGTCGCCGGATCCCCCCAAACCCCCCTTAAAAAGGGGGGCTTCCGGAAAGCCCCCCTTTGGAAGGGGGGGTTTGGGGGGGATCCTTTACAACAAATGCATGACCACACCCATGCGCGACAGCTTAGAGCATCGAATAGAAGCTGGAAACCGGGTTAGAGGTTAGAAGGTGATATTCTCAAAGGGATCGACTTGCCAAAGAAGGCATTGAAGTGCCCGGGGCCCCGATTTCTGGAGAAGAATCGGGTCAGAGGATTACCGGCGATCGCCCAGTGGGAGGTGGATAAACTTCAAGATAGTTGGGGTGGGGAGATGTGCTGACCGCAGATGAGATGCTGCCCAGGTGCCGGCTCCAGAGAGCACCTCTGTACCTCGTTCTCCGGCGATCGAGAGCTGCTACCTACAACACTAACAATACTTTGGGTCTGTACCAATACCGGTGCGATGCTAACCGCCTGTAGGTGGAGACTGTTTTCTGGATGGGACCGGTGCTTAAATAAGGCTTTCCCGGTTATTTCCGTATAGGCATGTGATTAAAGTCATTGGTGAAAAAATGGGGCTTTTGACCCCTTTTAGTGGCTCATGGGTGGCTCATGGGTGGCTCGTGGTTGGCTTTAGAGGGATGCTGGGGAGCGGGAAGTTTATGCAGTATGGGGATTTTTTTTGGTCGATCGCTTCTAGTACAGCCGGTGATTTATGAGGCTTTGGTTCGGTGCCGGTCTGTTCTGAGAATCCGATTTGTTTATGACCGGCGATTGGCATTAAGTACACAGCCCGAACCCTAAGAAATTATCTGGGAATATCCCGATTTAGAACCAGAGGATATTCGTCAAGCCCTCCAGTATGCGGCATTCTTGACTAACTAGAACGTTACCGATATAAGGTGGAAACTGTTTATCCCCACCAGTTGAAATTGGCGAAAACTAATGCGTTATGCAGTTGTGATTGAAAAAGCAGCAGGTAACTATTCGGCTTACGTTCCTGACTTGCCCGGATGCGTGGCCACGGGCTCAACTATAAAGGAGACACAACAGCATATTCAAGAGGCGATCGCTTTTCATTTGGACGGTTTAAAAGAAGAGGGTTTTCCCATTCGGTGAACCGACAGCTATCTGCGAGTATTTGGAAGCCTAAGTAAATCTGCCTTTAACCCCTAAACCCCTAACCGAGAGGTATTGGCTCGGGTATGGCTCGGGTGTGGCTCGGGTGCGGCTCGGGCGAAGCATTTGGGTAGTAAATTTGTCTACCTATGACTTATATTGTCGCCCAAATGCTAGCTGCTGCGCAGCCGCTGCGCTAACGCCCCTACAGATATATTCGCTTGCGGTCCAGATGCACCCGGCTGTTGGTTGGCGATCGCCTAAGATCTGGGATGGCTGCGAACGTGGTATTCTTCTCCCATAACTTCGAGAATGTCACCGGGATGAAGTAAAGGACTGATGCTGTGTCGCTTTTCCCACACGCCTCTGGCTGTGCCTGGATCGGGACAGGTGATGCGGTAAGTAGCAGATGGCACTCGCTCTACTTGGCAATTCGGTGGTATAATTAGGGAAATGATCGTGCTGGTGGTATCGCTGTCGGTCATGATTGGATTCTGGTGTGACGGTATGGGACGATCGCAGTTTATCTGAGGATTATAAAGCAGTAGGGCACCATCCATTGCCAACCACCGGTAACTTCCTGTCGGACGTAACTAATCAAGCCTGGTTGCCTCCAAGCTGTTTACGTTTCAACAGACAGGAGGTGACGCCGCAAGCACTCAAACCCTATATACTCAAGAGAGAGAGTCTGGTTCGGGAACCGAGGTCATTTCCTCTTGCGAGCCAGACTGCGTGAAATTATTGAATGCTTGGCGCTCGACCTAACTGCCTATCGTGGTTATAATGGCAGTAATATGATTTTAGAGACTTGAAAATCGCCTTTGCCTGAATTAAAATGGAAATTTACTGTACTCGTCCGGGATGCCCAGACCCGATTAACTCTGTTCCAAGTCTCGATGAGAACACCCTATCTAATTCTACGATACAGCAGAGGTATTGTAGCGCTTGTACAATGCCGCTGATCTTAAAGGGTCGCTACTTGCCGTTAAGAGAACTGGGTGCTGGAGGATTTGGGGCGACATTTCTCGGACAGGATCTCGATACTCCAAGGAGGCGAAATTGTGTAATCAAACGATTGCAGCCTCAAGATAACCTTGACGACAATCTGCTGGAAAAAGTGAAAAGGTCATTTAGGCGCGAGGCAGAGGTTCTGGAGAATTTAGGCGAAGAAAACCGCCAGATTCCCAGATTGTACGCCTACTTTAGTATGCAAGTTGCAGATCCAGGGTCTAATCATCAGCAAGAGTTTTTTTACTTAGTGCAGGAATATGTAGAAGGCAAAAATTTGGCTGAAGAGCTGGAGCAGAAAGGCAGGTTTTCAGAAGATGAGGTTTTAGAGGTTTTGCAACAAATGCTCCCGGTACTGAAATTTATCCATGAGAACGGTGCTATTCATCGGGACATTAAGCCTGGTAATATCATGCGTTCTAACCAGGGTAGACTTTACCTAATAGATTTTGGCGCGGTTAAGCAGGTAACAACAGGAAAAGATACCAAAGAGAGTTCAATTGTTTTCGGGACGCAGCTATTTGTGCCGCTAGAGCAGATAAATGGGGGGCAAGTTTACCCGTCCACAGATTTGTACTCCCTAGCAGTGACTTGCCTTTGCTTACTGACCAATATTGAGCTTCTGAGATCTATGCGCGATTCATTTACCAACCAATGGGACTGGAGACCTCACGCCAGAGTGAGCGATCATCTCGCAGCTATTTTAAACCAAATGTTGTTACCCAAACCGCAGGAACGGTTTCAGTCAGCGGAGGAAGTCATAGCTGCACTCGCTTCCTCTCCAAAAGATATACTAAATAACAACCTACCTAAGACACAAACGAAACCTATAGCTGTTACAAGACCAATTGGAGCGCTCTCGACAGACAATCCACTAACTAATTCTTATAGACAAAAGTTTGATACCATAGAGTTGTTAATAAGGGGGGCATTTACAGGATTTGAGGGAAGCTTACTGGCGATCGGCTTAGCGAGTCTTCTAGGAACAACTTTGATTAGCACCGGAATCTGGCTGTTAATTTTAGCTGGCTTGATATTTGCTCAAACCCGCCGCTTGATTAAAAGATCTGCGTTGCCGATTATTGCAGTCATCACCCTGATGTTTGTTATGTTCGTTCCAGCACTGCAAACTGTGATTGCTAGTGGCGCTCCTATCCTCATCATACTGTTGTTAGCTAGTTTAGCTGGGGTGCTAGGATTTGCTTTAATGGCTTTATCTCAGCTAATTTATAACTTTTTAAGTTCGCGCATTTAAGAGGTCAATCAAAATGAGCAAAAAACAAGAAAATGTATTGCTTTCAATTTCTATTATAATAGCCGTTGCTATTTTAGGTATTGGGGGACTTTCATTATTCCAACTACTCGAAGAGCCGAAAAACCTGGATAATCCGCAGGATAGGTCCTCACTATTAGAAAATACAAATGGTCAAGAAAAAGATGTTGGGGATCGAATTAGTTTTGGGGATAAAATTATAGTCAAAACAGAAGAAATCCGCAATAAAAATCAAGAGTTTCAAGATGCAAAAAAAAGAGGAATATTGGCAATGGCTGACGGAAATTACGAGAAAGCAGCTAGAAACTTTGAAGAGGCAATCAGCAAATACGGTAATGCACCGGAAACCCTAATTTATCTGAATAATGCCCGCATTGGTGCCAATAAATTCTACAGCATTGCAGTGTCGGCACCAATTGGTACAGACCCGGATACAGGCTTAGCAATGCTGCGGGGTGTTGCTCAAGCCCAAAACGAAATAAATCAAGCTGGAGGAATTAATGGTGTGCTGCTAAAAGTGATAATTGCTAATGATGATGACGATCCAGAAATTGCAAAAAAAATCTCGTCAGAATTCGTAAAAGAAGAAATATTAGGTGTAGTAGGTCATTATTCTAGTGGGGTAACCATAGCGGCTGGAGATGTCTATGATTCAGGTAAACTTGTAACAATCTCTGCTGCAAGTACCTCAGTGAAGCTGTCAGGATTTAGTCCCTACGTTTTTCGTACCGTTCCAAGTGATGCTTTTGCTGCCAGAGCGTTAGCGAACTATATGATGACGGAGCTACAGCAAAATAAGGCAGCAGTTTTATTCAATCCTGAAAGTATCTACAGCCAGTCTATAAAATCTGAATTTGTCACGGCTGTTTCTTTAGGGGGAGGACAAGTTGTTGACGAGATTGAATTCTCAGATAAAAATTTTAATGCATTCAAACTTGTGCAACGGGCAATTGACCGGGGAGCACAAGTGCTAATGCTAGCCCCTACTCCCGTTTCTCTAGATAAAGCGTTGCAGGTCGTTACGGTTAATCGAAAAAGGTTATATCTGTTGGGGGGAGATGTTATGTATGCGCCTAAAACTTTACAGGTTGGTGGAGAAGAAGCGGTTAACATGGTACTAGCTGTTTTCTGGCACATTGATGGCGATCCAAACTCAAACTTTCCTCGGAGTTCTAGAAAGCTTTGGAGCGCAGATGTCAACTGGCTCACAGCAATGTCTTATGATGCAGCACAAGCTTTGATAGCAGCGATCGAGAGAAATCCTACTCGCTCTGGGGTCCAACAAGCACTCTCTGCCCCAGATTTCTCAGCTACCGGAGCCACCGGAACAATCCTGTTTCAGCCTTCGGGCGATCGCAATGGTTCCGTTCAACTGGTGAAAATTATTGCTCCGTCTGGTGGTTCTCGCTCTGGGACTGGCTACGATTTCGTGCCCGTACCCAGATAATACTCGATCGTTAGTAGGGCACCATCCATGACCCCACCACCGGTAACTTCCTGTCGAGGGCAGGTGGAGATGAGCACTTGCCCACTACTAATCTAAAGGCAAAGCCTCAATTAGAAAATTATCGCCGAACTTGTCCGCAGCTCCCCGTTCACCGCAGCGTGCTGTATGAAGCTGTAAAACTGGCAAAATCGGACAATGCCAAAGATAAGAGTACAGCCCTGGCCATTTTCCAAAGAGCAAAAGAATTACAGCCAGATATCGACCTCGATCCCACTACCGTAACTGTCGAGACCGATCCGAAGGCTATTATGGAGTCCGCTCAATAGATTAAGTCACTCAGAACGTTATGTCACGTCCCCAAATCCTGCAACAGAATCAATCTTATAGCTTTCGCTCTTATTTTGAGCTTCCCTATGACACCGATGATATCTTAGCCGAATTAGGCTATAGATTCCAAATCCAGAGATTATCCTTACCTCGTTCCGAGATCGAGTTACCCCGCCTGAACGATCTTAAACAACTGTTGGAAGAGATTCTCCCATTTGTCAGTCTTTCCAGTGAAACCGCAAGGCGGGAATTATTAGTTGCTCCCTTGATAATGGAAATAGTCAGACTCTGCCATTGTCAACTGCGCATCGAATATCCTGTCAATGTCAGTTCCTGGTTAAAAGGTGATTTGGATTATTTGTTGCGATCTTCCCGCCAAACCGTAACAGTCATTGAAGCGAAACGGGACGATCTGACGCGAGGGTTTACCCAACTAGCAGTACAAATGATCGCCCTGGCGCAAATGGAAGAGCAAGAAATCCTTTATGGTGCCGTCACCATTGGGGAAATCTGGCGATTTGGTTTCTTAGATTCTCATAGTAAAACCATTACTCAAGATTTATCCCTATACAATGTGCCCGATAAGTTGGAAGATGTTATGTCTATTATCCTGGGCATTCTCACAGAAAATTGATAATTGATAATGGCTAATTGCTAATGGCTAATTGCTAATGGCTAATGGCTAATGGCTAATGGCTAATGGCTAATGGCTAATGGCTAATGGCTAATCAAATATGAAAACATTTTCTATTTTGAAGGAGAGGCGGGCGATCGCGTGCCGGAATTAGGGGCGATCGCGTGGGTAGCATCTGGTGTATAGTAATTTAGCCCCTGCGCAGCGGAGGTGGCCCGGAGCGTGGGCTTTGTATCTGTAGCTGGACCCTTTAGGGTTCGGGCCGCGCAAATATGAAAAAATATGAGATGCACCCTTCTTGCTATTGTTGCGGGGCTTGTAGAACCGGAAATTTTCAGGTACAATAGAGAAAGACATTATTCTCAACCAATGCTAAAAGCTAAAACAATCCCAATATTCGCGGCGATCGCCATATCGAGTATAGTCATGGCAGCTTGCACTCAAGCGGTTGATAGCAAAACAGGGATCCAACAAAATGTCAAGCCCAATGGTCAGGAAAACTCAAGTGCTATTCCCCAAGAGGTGGATCCGGGATTACAGAACAAACAAACAGATCGAGAGCGAGAGCTGAACGCATTTTTCGCCAGCGGCAAGTATAGCTATTGCGATGCCAAAATCCTGGCAAACTACTGGGGACAGTCGGTTGTGGAAGCAAAAGCTCGCATCGGTCGCAAAATCATTTGGGGAAAGAAGGACGTTCTGTACCTGGAACAGTTTATGGTAGATGCTCGCGTCCGCGCCTTGCAAAACCCAGAGGAACTTTGCTATTTCCAGGAAAATAAATATACCTACAATGATGCAGTGGTCCTGGCTGAATTTTGGGGCGATCGCACTCCCTGGGAGGCGAAGTTACGCATTGAGAGAAACATGATACTGGGCAACAAGCAGATCGTTCAACAGACTCTGCGTCTGCTTAATAATCGCCCATAGGGGATAAATTGGTAAAAATCGGGAATGGGGAATGGCGGATCTCAATTGGAAAATCGGCTTTGAAATTGAACTGATGGCACCTTTGGGGTTGAGTAGGCGCGATCTGGCAGAGGCGATCGCCCAAAAATGTAGCGGTTCAGTTAGCCGTTTCTTTCATCCCCAAACGGAACCCAGCCAAGTTCCGGGTACTCCCCTGTTCCATAATCTCACTCTCGGCTTCGAGGTCACAGACTCCCAAGGGCAAGTTATAGCTCGCTGTGTAGATGACTTAACTCTACAGGACGACTTCGACAAAAATTGCCCGCCCCAACCGGGATGGTATCGCATCCTCAGCGACGATCCCAGACTGCTGCAATTAATTATTCAACAGGCCGATCCCGCAGCCGAAATCTCAGCAGTTCTTCAGCCGATCGCCCGGCTATTTGGCACTCAAACTGAAACAGGATCTGAAGGGATGATACGGGTCAAAGATCGTACTGGCGCTCCCATCGCCATAGCAGCGCCCCTACCAGGAGAACGAGAACGCCCCTGCGAATTAATTACCCCCCCCTTCCATACCCGTCACGGCGATCGCCTGGGAGAACTCCTCGCCATCGCCCGTTCCCTAGGGTTCGGGGTGCCTGCGGAAGGGGCCTGTCACCTGCACTTCGATGCTGCGCCATTATGTGCTGCTCCCGTCCTGGCCAACCTGGTCTGTCTTCTCTGGACTCACGGAGCCAACCTGCGACGACTGGTGGGTACCAACCCCAAATGCCGCCGACTGGGAAGTTGGCCTCCAGAACTTTGGGAGATCGTATCGATGCCCGAATTTCGCCAACTTCCTTGGCCAGAAGCATCCGCTTGTCTCCAACAGCTCGAACTCTCCAAATACTGCGATTTTAACCTGAAAAATTTCATTCACTCAATTCCAGACAAGCATACCTTTGAAGCGCGAATTTTTCCTGTTTGGCAACAGGAACAGCCAATTCTCGCAGCCGCTAGTTTAATAGAAGCTATCTTGCGTCGGGCCCAAGCAGAGGAGGAGATACCCCCCATCCCACCTCTCGAATGGAGTCTAGCACAGATGGAGGCTTTCTTAAACTACCTGCCCATGTCCCCAGAAATACGCCAATTTTGGCTATCGAAAGCACAATTTGCTAATGGCTAATTGCTAATGGCTAATGGCTAATTGCTAATGGCTAATGGCTAATTGCTAATGGCTAATTGCTAATGGCTAATTGCTAATGGCTAACTAAATATGAAAACATTTTCTCTTTTGAAGGAGAGGCGGGCGATATCGGGTGCATAAATTCTGGGCGATCGGGTGCAGGAGCAGTCTGGGACAAGGCATCAATTAATTTATTCTCATACTGAGGCCGTACAGATGCCGATAACAGGCGATCGCCCTCCCGTGCCTGGGCAGGGCCTGATGAACGCCACCGGCGTTCTCCGCAGTTAAGGCAATAACCTCCCAGACCGCGATCGCCTCAAAACTTACCCTTGTGAGGGACTGGTCCCCCTATCATGGCAGCTGACACCAGTTCCTGGCCAGTACCAGAGAAATGTAACAAAACTTATAGTTTTCTCAGATACGGACAGAGGTAGCCTAAGATAAAAATCGTTACGCTTTTTAATAAACGGCGTGGTCAACCCAGATTAATCTAGAGCCCGATCGCGATCGGCCACAGGCAGTCGGTAAGAGTGAATAGCAGTATAAGCGCTGGCAAAATGTGGTAGAAACAGGGTTGTCCAGTGGCACGCTTAGTCAGGAAGAGAACAAAAATAAGAAGGGAGCTAATTAGGAAACATGAGTATTAAGGCAAGTGGTGGCAGTTCAGTGGCCAGCCCGCAACTGTATCAAACCGTCGCAGTTTCGACCATTTCCCAAGCCGAACAGCAAGACCGGTTCTTGGCAAAGGGGGAATTAAGCGAACTATCTACCTATTTTGATTCCGGTCTCAAGCGCCTGGAGATCGCAGCACTGCTGACGAAAAACTCAGAACTGATAGTCTCCCAGGCAGCCAACAGGATTTTCACCGGCGGTTCGCCCCTGTCTTATCTGGAAAAACCACCAGAACCGATGATGACCATGGCAACAACGGCTGCGATCACTGCTGGTGAGAAAAAAAAGCCAGTTCAACCGGGAACTGAAACATATGTGGGAAGCAACAGTGGTGGTAGTTCAGGACCGCGCGTTGGCTTGGGCGGCGGTGGTATCGGTCGCGTGCCAGTAGGTTTCCGACCGATCAATGTATCCCGCTACGGTCCGGCAAATATGACCAAGTCTCTGCGGGACATGAGTTGGTTCCTGCGTTACGTTACCTACGCGATCGTCGCCGGAGACCCCAGCATCATCGAGGTGAACGTGCGGGGACTGAAGGAAATTATCGAAGGGGCTTGCTCTACAGATGCGACAATAGTGGCCCTGCAATCGATGCGAGCCTCATCAATCAAATATTTCAAACAGGATCCAGATGCAGCCGAGATCGTCACCCAATACTTCGATATTTTAATCACCGAATTCAAAGGCTCCACTCCATCGGCCAAGTTGCGCCAGCGACCCAGCACGGACCTACAAGGTCTGGAGTTGCCGCAAATATACTTCAATGCTGCCGAACGACGCCCCAAATTTGTCATGAAGCCGGGACTGTCCACCTCGGAAAAGCAAGAAGTAGTCAAAGCCGCCTACCGGCAAGTATTCGAGCGGGACATCACCCGGGCCTATTCCCAGTCAGTATCCTATCTGGAATCCCAGGTCAAAAACGGTGACATCTCCACCAAGGAGTTTATCCGTCGTCTGGCAAAATCTCCCCTCTACCGCAAACAATTCTACGAACCATTCGTTAACAGCCGGGTAGTAGAACTGGCATTTCGCCATATACTCGGTCGTGGGGTCTCCAGTCAAGAAGAATTCCAAAAATACTTCGCGATCGTCTCAGACGGAGGACTGCCAGCACTGGTGGACGCTCTGGTAGACTCTCAAGAATATTCCGACTACTTCGGCGAAGAAACAGTCCCCTACCTGCGGGGGTTGGGACAAGAGGCCCAAGAATGTCGGAACTGGGGACCGCAGCAAGATCTGTTCAACTACAGCGCCCCCTTCCGGAAAATTCCTCAATTCATCACCACCTTTGCCTCCTACCTTCAGCCCCTACCAGACCAACACCCCTATGGCTCCGGTAACGACCAGTTGGAAAATCAATTTGGGGCGATCTTCCCCAAAGAAACCCGCAACCCCAGCAGCAGCCCAGCTTTCTTTGGCAAAGATACCAAACGCTTGCTGATCCGTCGCGGTGCTGGCATAGAAAACCAAAACAGCAACCCCGCAGCCCGTGGGAAAGCCCCTGGTTCCCTGGGACCGAAAGTGTTCAAGCTGGAGCAAATTCCCAACATCAAACCAAAGCAAGGAAAGCTAGGAGAGATCAAAGCAGCGAATAGCAATATCAAGTTCACCGAAACTTCCACCCAAGCAATCATTCGGGCTTGCTACTTGCAGGTATTTGGTCGGGATGTTTACGAAGGTCAGCGGCTGAAGTCGGCAGAGAACCGGCTGGAGAACGGGGATATTACAGTTCGGGAGTTCATCCGCATGCTGGCAAAATCGGACGTATTCCGCAACATGTACTGGAGTAGCCTCTACGTGATGAAGGCAGTGGAATATATCCACCGGCGTCTGCTGGGACGGGTAACCTATGGCCGTCAGGAAACGAACAAGTATTTCGATATCTGTGCTAAGCAAGGTTTCTACGCCTTGGTGGACGCAATTATCGATAGCCCAGAATACGGCGAAAGCTTTGGAGAAGATACCGTACCCTACGAGCGATACGTGACGGCAGCAGGCTTGGCCAAGCGTTCTCTGCGGGTAGGTGCTCTGCGGTCAGATTTCGGTACCATACCCAAGCAGTCGGAAACGCCACGGTTTGTGGAATTGGGTGCTGTAGAAATGCGGACGGAACCGGAGGTGCAATTCCGGATCGATCAAGGCGTCAGCAAGCAGCGCGAACAGACTAAGGTGTTCAAGCTGACCCAGACGCAGGATCCGGTGGCCTTTAAGATCCTGGTGGGGGCTGCTTACCGGCAAATCTTCGAGCGGGATATTGCTGCCTTTGTGGTCAAAAATGAATTCACCTCTCTGGAAAGCAAGCTACGCAACCAGGAAATCAATGTCAAGGAGTTCATTGAGGGCCTGGGGTGTTCGGACCTTTACATTAAGGAGTTCTACACGCCTTATCCCAATACTAAGGCGATCGAACTGGGAACGAAGCACTTTTTGGGACGCGCCCCCCTGAACCAAGCGGAAATTCGCAAGTACAATCAGATTCTGGCCACTCAAGGAATTCGTGCTTTCATTAATGCCATGGTCAACAGCATGGAGTATCTCCAGCTGTTTGGCGAAGATACGGTTCCTTACTATCGCTATGAGACTCTGCCAGCAGCAAACTTCCCCAATAGCGAGAAGCTGTATAACCAGCTCACCAAGCAGAACGATCGCCTGGTGGTGCCCAGCTTTGAACCGGTGGAAGCCCGCATGGATCCCTCGAAGTTGCCCCTGACCGGTAAGGCGATCGCGGATCAGGCAGCAGCAGCACGGAAGCTAGCAGAGACCAAGGAGTTGGTAGCACAGGTGGGTCGCTCGATTAACAGTGGCATGCAACCGGTGGCTTCTAAAAGCCCCCAGACAGTCCGGATTTACCGGATGATGGCAAGCGCGACAGCAGCAGAAAAGGTAGCGGTGCTTGATGGGATCTACTCTCAGGTGCTGGATCTATATGGGGCCCGAGTGCCAGAAAACCTGCGCTTGCAAGAGTTGGAGGCCAAACTGCTGGGCGGTGAAATGTCAGTGCGGGAGTTCGTCCGGGCCCTGGCAAGCTCTGCAGGATACCGCGATCGCTTCTACACCCCTTATCCCAGCATGAAGGTAGTGGAATTAATGTACCGGCATTTGCTGGGACGTGTGCCGGCAACGGCAGAAAGTCAGCAATATCGGAATTTGCTAGCCGATTGGGGACTGAAAGCAGTTGTAGATGCGCTCGTCGATAGCCCCGAGTATGGACGTTACTTTGGCGCCGATGTAGTGCCTTACAAGCGTTAAAGCACCGGTGTGGAGCGGCAGTTCGGGGGCAAGATCGAGGCCCCTGAACTGCGACAGCTGCGGCTGAGGGCAGAAAAATGAGGAGAAATATTAAATATTGTGAAGAAGAGATTGAAAAAGCAACCGAAATGCAGCAGAATAAAAGCTGAGTTAGTTGCGGCGCACCGAAATCCAACTGAGGTTGCTCCAGCAGGCCCAAAAGAAATAACTGAGTATAAACTCTCTGTTAGCATTGGCGCCAGCCAAGTGAAGACCGATTTGGTTACATTAATTATTGGAGGAATCCACGCATGAGTATAGTCACGAAATCAATCGTGAATGCAGATGCTGAGGCCCGTTATCTCAGCCCTGGTGAACTAGACCGGATCAAAAGCTTTATCACATCAGGCGAACAGCGTCTGCGGATCGCTCAAATTTTGACAGACTCCCGCGAACGGATCGTTAAGGAAGCAGGAGACCAACTGTTCCAAAAGCGCCCAGATGTGGTTTCTCCCGGTGGTAATGCTTATGGTGAAGAAATGACCGCTACCTGCCTGCGGGACATGGACTACTATCTGCGTCTGATTACCTACGGAATTGTCGCAGGAGATGTAACCCCGATCGAAGAAATCGGTCTGGTGGGTGCCAAGGAAATGTACAAGTCTTTGGGAACTTCCCTGGATGCGTTGGCGGAAAGCGTCCGCTGCATGAAGAGTGTCGCCACCGGCATGATGTCTGGTGACGATGCTGAGGAAGCAGGATCATACTTTGACTACGTGGTCGGTGGTCTGCAATAGGAGATATTCCTTCCCTTACCCGCTGCCCAAGAAAGTCCACAAAATTTAGGTAACTTCAAAGAAGCAAAACAATGCAAGACGCAATTACCGCTGTAATTAATTCCTCTGATGTCCAAGGTAAGTACCTGGACTCCGCTGCCCTCGACAAGCTGAAAGGCTACTTCCAAACAGGTCAACTGCGCGTGCGTGCAGCCACAACTATTAGCGCCAATGCAGCCGCGATCGTCAAAGATGCTGTGGCCAAAGCCCTGCTGTACTCAGACGTCACCCGTCCCGGTGGCAACATGTACACCACCCGTCGCTATGCTGCTTGCATTCGCGACTTAGACTACTACCTGCGCTACGCCACCTACGCCATGTTGGCCGGCGATCCTTCCATCCTGGATGAGCGGGTGCTCAACGGCTTGAAGGAAACCTACAACTCCTTGGGTGTGCCCATTAGCACTACAGTGCAAGCCATTCAAGCGATGAAAGAAGTCACAGCTAGTCTGGTGGGCCCGGATGCCGGTAAGGAAATGGGCGTCTACTTTGACTACATCTGCTCTGGCTTGAGCTAGGAATTTTTCTGACTGCCTAGCCACTCATTGAGTCTGGGAAGTCGAAAGTGAGTCCTAGCCCGTTACTAGCCTAAAGAAATGGGTTAGATCGGTCTAGGATTTACTCTTGACTCCCAGACTTTAAGATGTAAAATTTAATAAGTTCTTTAGATTTAAGCTTTTCAGCAAGAAATAAGGAGAAATAGACCCATGCGGACGTTTAAAATTACAGCCTGCGTTCCCAGCCTAAGTCGGATTCGCACCCAGCGGGAACTGCAAAACACCTACTTTACCAAGGTAGTTGCCTACGACAACTGGTTTCCCGAACAGCAACGGATCATGAAAATGGGAGGCAAAATCCTCAAGGTGGAACTGGCTACTGGTAAAGTGGGGACGAACACGGGGCTGAAGTAGATAAAGCGGCTTGCAAATTTTTGGGATGATAGCACTCAATGGTTGCAAATTGCCAATTGAAAATTGAAAATTGAAAATCCATTATTTGTCTATTTATGAACATTTATAACGATTTCAATTGACCATTCACAATTTTCAATTTGAAACCAATTACATCCCGTGGCGCGGTGGCGCGGGCGTCCCCGCCTGCGGCGTGCAACGCCGATAAAGCATTTTCATCATCGGCAGATTCAGCAAGGCAAAAGCAGGAAATCTTCCTTGGCTTTTGCCTTTTTAAGTTTGGCGTTGCATAATTAGGGGATGATAGGGATTGTTGATGAGTGATTATTAACAGTAATATCTGTATATATATTTGATGTTTTGTCTATTCACAATTAGCAATTATCAATTAGCAAAAGTGTGAAAATTATCAACTTCCCATACGAGAATGTGCAACGCCTTAAGTTTTAAGTTTAATTGATAATGCTGGGTCGCTTAATCCATTTTTTCAATCCCTCGACAGAGGAATGGGCAATGGAAGCCCGACTGCTGCGGTGGCTGACATTTCTCTGGCTGCTGGTGGGGTTGGCGGTGTTGTTTAGTGCGTCTTATCCTGTAGGCGATGCCGACTATGGTGATGGACTGTACTATTTTAAGCGACAGTTGCTATGGGCAGGATTTGGCTTGGTGGGATTCAGCCTGACAGTCAACACGCCTTTGCGATATCTATTGAAAATAGCCCAGTGGCTGGTGTTTTTGGGACTGGGGTTAATTGGGGCGACGATAATTCCCGGTTTGGGCACGACAATTAATGGTGCGACTCGCTGGCTATTTTTTGGTTCTTTTCCCCTGCAACCTTCTGAGTTGATTAAACCATTCTTGGTGCTGCAAAGTGCGAAGGTGTTTGGTAATTGGGAACAGTTGACTGTGAAGACTCGCTGGCGGTGGCTGGGGGTTTTTGTGGCGATCCTGGTGGGGATTTTGCTTCAGCCTAACTTGAGTACGGCGGCTTTCTGCGGCATGACCCTATTTCTAGTAGCGACGGCAGCAGGGTTGCCTTATGTTTATCTGGGAGCAACTGCTGGTGGCGGTTTGCTGTTAGGGATAATCAGCATCAGCTTCAATGAGTATCAGTGGCGTCGGATCATGTCTTTTTTGAATCCCTGGGCAGATCCCAAGCAGGACGGCTATCAGTTGATTCAAAGTCTGCTGGCGATCGGATCTGGTGGTACTTGGGGGACGGGCTATGGACTGTCTCAGCAAAAGTTATTTTATTTGCCCATTCAACACACGGATTTTATTTTTGCTGTCTATGCTGAAGAGTTTGGCTTGATTGGCAGTTGCCTGCTATTACTGATGCTAGCTGCCTATGCTACCTTGGGATTGGCAGTGGCCCTGAAGGCTAGCCCCAAGATCCATCAGCTAGTGGCTATAGGGGCGACGGTGTTAATTGTGGGGCAGTCTCTGTTAAATATTGGCGTTGCTACTGGTGTACTGCCGACTACGGGGTTGCCTTTCCCGATGTTTAGCTATGGTGGTAATTCCATGATTGCGAGTTTGCTGGCAGCAGGGTTGCTGCTTCGCGTGGCCCGGGAAAGTTCTGAAGCTGAGGCGGTCGGGATCGATCGCACTAGCTTTAAGGGGCGATCGCCTTCTGGTCGCAAGTTTCCCTCTCGCAGAAGATGAAAGGATAAAAAATGGTCTGGTAGCGCTTGATAATGAATTGAAAATGGGCGGATTAAAAATGTTACGCACATTCAAAGCTGTACTGAAGGGTAATTATTTGGAGTGGCTGGAGGATGCTCCTTTACAGGGCGATCGCCCTGTGAATGTTCATGTTATTATTGTCTCCTCAGAGTCAAGCAAAGACTTGCATGAAAGCAGTAAGAGAAGGCTTGAGGCGCTAGAAAAACTGGCAGCAAATAATGCTTTCGCGCTCTGTAGATCCAGTAGAATGGCAGCGCGAGGTGCGCCGCGATCGACCACTTCCGGGTAGAATCAAATAATGTAATTGACAGTAATATCATTATCTATTCGCCTTCTAGCCGCAGGTTTCCCTCACGCAGAAGATGAAAGCAATAAAACTGGGAAATACTTGACATTTGCAGAGTTTTGTCTTTGCACTTCTACTTATCAAAAGTATCCCGATCGCATTAACCCGTTTCCGCAAAACCCAGAAGAAACAATTCCCGCACTCCAGGACTTAAACAAGTTTATTATAGATGAGGCGATCGAGTATTTTGGCAGAGAGAAGTTTGAGCTGACCTATGGTTTTTGCTCTCGGGACTTAAAAAAGTATCTGGAAAAGAAAGATCCGGTGACGGGATTGAAAAATGGTCGAGTAGCGCCTCATCTGGACCAACATATGTGCCATGAGGTGAATAAAAATGGGAAATCTTATTGTGAAAGACTGGGGGCAGCATGTGACTTTTATATTAAGGATGTAGCAAGTAGTCAAGTGATGGAATGGATTTTAACTGAGAAATTGCCCTTTGATTCGATCTACTATTATGGAGAAAACCGACCCATACATATCAGTTACGGACCTCAGCACAAGCGAGATATCTGGACCTTTACGGATGCAGGTAAACCGACCCGAAAAGGGATTGAACACTGGGTTGAGTTGGCTAAGGAATAGGGATTATCTGTTATTGGTAGTGGTCTAAATGTAGTGATATCACTACATTTAGACCGTGGTTTCAGGCGCGACAATCACTGCTTACCCACTACCGCGATCGCCAATTTACTCCTTACTCACACTTTGAATAACTTTTGATTGAGCCTTTTTGTATTTGTCAACAATTGAGCCTTCATCAGACTCTAACTCCCAATCTGTTCCGAATTCCTTAAGTAGCATCAAAATCCCTATTGCACTTGCTGGATTAGTAGCATAAGGAATCTGGTGGACATCACACAAACGAGTTAAGGCTTCAATATCAGCAGCATGAGCATGAGAGCTTAGTGGATCCTTAAAAAAGAAAATCGCAGAAATCTTTTCTTCAGAAATCATCCCGCCGATCGCTTGATCTCCACCCAGCGGTCCGCTCGCAACAAGTTTGGCAACAGGAATACCCAGGGATTTCTTCAGAGTCCTGCCCGTACTTCCTGTTGTTACAAGTGGAACTTTACTGAAAAAATCCTTATGTTCTGCTACAAACTTTTTCAGGGCACTCTTCATTTCATTATGAGCAACGAGGGAGATATATTTTGTGTTGTCATCAACCTCAACGGGGGGCATTTCAGGGACTGGTCCCTGCTCTTCTTTTTGAGATTTTACCGCTCCTTCTATAGCTTTGTTGAATTCCTCAAGATCTAGATCTCCATCTCCAGAGGTATCAACTATCTTAAACAAGTCTTCCCCATGCTTTTCTAACCAATCTCCTATCCCGAACTGCTCAAAAAACTTCTTGAATTCATCAATGGTAATATTTCCGTCACCATTTTCATCAGCTGCTTCAAAAGCACCCTTGGTATTAATCCATTTTCGATCGAGTAAATCTTGGAACTCAATCAGTATCTGCTCTTTAGACGCTTCTTCCGTTGTCATATCTTGCTCCTTTTGATCTTCCATCTGCATCCCGAGCCAAATGCTTCAATGGCTATTGACTCCTAGCATCGATCGGGAAACTCGCGATCGCGCATAACCGGTGCCGGATAGTTTTCCAGCTATGGGAATGCTGCCCTGACCGCGCTTTGTCTATCATAAATCCTCAAAAACGATTTGTCAAGTTGATTTTTTATTCAATATCTCGGGGCGATCGCCGGTCCCCTACTCTTGCTAGCTGGTGATTATCAGTTGGCAACTAGCTAGAGATCACCGGTGCATGCATATTCTGAGTCGTGCATGTCTGTTAACCAATGATCACTGGCGATTGGGGGGTGTTGAAATTGGTTGTGGCGGAGGTATATTTTCTATTTTCCGAATATATAGCGAGGCAGGGATATAATAGAAATAGTTCATTAAATCACTGACAAGAGGACATGCTTCTTACAATAGAGATTCCTGATGAAATTGCTCAAGAGTTAGACCAGCCATTGGGAAGCCTATCTCGCAGGCTGCTGGAAATGGCTGTTGCTGAGGCTTACCGTTCTGATTTAATTAGTACTGCTGAAGTACGAAGGATGCTTCAGTTACCTTCTCGTCTAGAAACTCACGCATTCCTAAAGCGAATGGGTGTTTATCTCAACTATGACGAAGCTGAACTAGAACAAGATATCCAAACCCTGAAAGAATTACGCTCTCAATGATTGTCATATCTGATACTTCACCAATTTGCTACCTGTTGTTAATCGACCAGATTAATATATTACCAGAACTGTACAGCTTCGTCCTAATTCCCCAGGCTGTATATGATGAGTTAAATTCACCTTATTCACCATCGGCAATCCGAAATTGGATTGCTTACCCCCCTGAATGGCTTCAAGTTAAAACCATTGATACGGCTGAGATATCCGGATTAGAAAAACTTGACATCGGCGAACGGGAGGCGATTTTATTAGCAGAACAAATGCAGGCTGAATTAGTTATCTTGGATGATAAAGCAGCAAGACGTATAGCCCGAGAACGAACATTGAAAATCATCGGACTTATTGGGATTTTGAAAGATGCTGCGAGAACTGGTTTGGTAGATTTGCAGGTAACTTTTGAACGTCTGCAAGAAGTTGGCTTTTGGGTTGCACCCAGTCTGCTCAAACAACTTCTGAGTGAGGATTAGTTGGTAGGATATCCTGCATTATGTCTTATCCGGTTAAACCTTGTCTGAACGATATTACCAGACTCGGTGAACCGGATAGGCATTAAAAACATTATCAGCACTGACGATGGGGATATTTTAGACAATTCCCTGGGCAATGATGAGGCGATCGCCGGCCCCCTACTCTTGCTGACTGGTGACGATCGGTTGGCAACTAGAGGTCACCGGTGCCTGCTTGTGCCGAGGATATTCTGAGTCTAATGTTTCGACCTTAGGTAACTGACAGAATCTCGGGGCTGGATATATTGCGATCGCGGGTCTTGCCAAGGTATTGCGCGTCCGTTGTCGTATCCGTCGTACATCTCG
Source organism: Hormoscilla sp. (assembly GCA_051439505.1). Lineage (GTDB taxonomy): Bacteria > Cyanobacteriota > Cyanobacteriia > Cyanobacteriales > Desertifilaceae > Hormoscilla. The sequence continues at coordinate 63,262 of JBFRWI010000148.1, forward strand.
CGAACTTTGAATCGGTCCATCTCTTGCTGGAGATTCTGGGCGGCCTGATTGAGCTGGTTGATGGCAGAATTAATTTCCTTAAAGGAGTCGTTTGTTTCCTGGGAAGCGTTGTTGAGCTGTATCATCGCTTCGCTAATCTGCTCTGCTGACTGGACTTGGGAGTCCATCCCCTGATTTACTGTCTCAAATCGGGGGGCAAGATCCTGCACCTGTTGAATAATTTGCGCTACTTGGCCACTAATTCTGGATACGGTGTTGACGCTTTGAGTCACTTCCGTAGAAAATTTATCCATCTCCATGACTCCTGTAGATACCGAAGACTGCATTTCCTTGACCATCGACTCGATTTCTAGGGTGGCAACGGCAGTGCGATCGGCCAGGCGGCGAATTTCCCTCGCAACCACTGCAAACCCGGCTCCATATTCCCCGGCTTTCTCCGCTTCGATCGCGGCATTGAGAGACAGCAAGTTGGTCCCATCCGCGACTTTGGTAATGGTGGTGATGATGGCGTTAATGTTATTGGCCTTTTCGCCGATCGTTCCCAATCGAGTGGCGATCGCCTTGGTGGCATCCATCAGTTGGCGGATCGTACTTTCCATCTGCTTGAGATCTGTCTGGCTTTCGGAGGCCGCAACCGTCGTCAATTTGGCTAGATTCGTGACTTCGTCCATCGTTGCGGCCAATTTCTGAGCGGTCATGGCAATCTCTTGAGCGCTGGCGGTGGTCTCTTGGGTTGCAGCCGTTTGTTCTTGCATATGTACTTCTAACTGCCTGCCCTCTGCGGCAATTTGAGTGGTCGAACTGGTCACTTCAATAGCCGATCCCTTCACCCCACTAATCAACTGGGTGAGGCGATCGATCATTTGCTTCAGGGTGGTCATCAGCCTCCCAATTTCATCATTACTCTCCTCCTCAACGACGATTGTGAGATCGCCGTCCGCAACCCTGGAGGCAACGTTGGCTGCCCTTTGCACAGATTGGCTCAAGGAGCGGACGAGCGATCGGCTGATAACAATGGAAATGACAATCGCAACGATCGCAATGCATCCGAAGCCCGCCCAATTGACCCAAGTGGCGAGTCTTTCGGTTTGGCTTGCTTGTTGTTTGCGTTCTTCGAGCAGTCGATCCTCAACGGCAACCATCTCAGCTAATTGCACCCGAATTTCATCCATCATGTTCTTGCCCTTGTCGCTTTTAATTAAAGCGAGTAGAATTTCTTCTTGTCCTTGGCGCTTTAACGCGATCGTTTCTTGAAGTTCCTCTAGTTTATCATCCGCTAACCGCTCAATTTTAGACAGTCTTGCCACCTGTTCGGGGTTATCATAAATTAAGCTTCGGAGATCCGCAAACACCTGTTTGAGAGTGCTTGACGCACGGTTATAAGGTTCTAAATAGCGCTCTTCTTTGGTGATGACAAACCCGCGCTGTCCCGTTTCAGCATCCACGAGTAGCTTTTCGAGATTTTTCAGGTCTGCTTTTACTCCATGGGTATGCTCAACCCAGTTGCTCGTTTCCCTTAAGGTCTGGTTCGTGAAGTGAGAAGTGATGGTGGCGATCCCGGTGAATATGACAATGATGCCAAAGCCGCTGAGGACAAATTGATTAATTCTGATTCCTTGTTGCATGAGTTAGAGCCTCATAAGAATTTACTCAAAGTCTTATAATTATTGCCTATTTTTGGGCGATCCGATAATCATTTTAGGCAATTTTAGATTGGGAGCAACTGGCCAACTTCAAAGAAATGCCAATATGTCAAATCACTCAAACTGTTACCTAAAATTAACCCAATTTAGGCATTAAAAACATTATCAGCACTGACGATGGGGAGATTTTAGACAATTCCCTGGGCAATGTTGCTCTACAACGCGAGGGAAGGAGTTCTCCGTTCGTCCTTCGGAGTTAGGAATCTCTAGTCAACGCAATCATCAGGGTTTGAGTAGCTGTCGAACTCACGTTCTACCAACTGACGCATGACCGCACCCCCACACCCGTCTGCAACCGTTGCGCCGCTGTCTGCAACCGTTGCGCCGCTGTCTGCAACCGTTGCGCCGCTGTCTGCAACCGTTGCGCCGCTGTCTGCAACCGTTGCGCCGCTGTCTGCAACCGTTGCGCCG
>JBFRWI010000149.1:0-17983 GCA_051439505.1 Hormoscilla sp.
TAGCTGTACCTCTATTGAATATACCGCTAGTGTTACCGCCACTCGCCGTATTATCGCTGATGGTACTGCTATTAATGTCAATTGTGGCGTTATCGAAGTTGTTGATGCCAGCGCCGTTACCTGTTGATGAATTCCCGCTGACGGTGCTGTTTTTGAGAGTTATATTGGCTGAGGAATCTCTGCTGTAGATGCCACCGCCGAAATTTGCTTGATTGCTGCTGACCGTACTGCTGGTCACATTGACTGTGCCGTTAATGTTGAAGATGCCACCGCCAGCATCAGTTGCTGTATTGTCGTTGATGCTGCTGTTAGTTAAGGTGACTGTGCCTGCCTTGTTGTATATGCCACCGCCGTTGTTGTTCGTCGCATTGTTTCTAACTATGCTATTCGTCAACTCCAAGCTGGCATCCTCCACAAAAATGCCACCACCAAATTTGTTCGTAGAGGTATTGATCTCTCCACCAGTAACTATAATATTTTCCAACTTCAGATCGGCATTGCTGAGAACATGAAATACCCGATCGCGCCCAGTAATCCCACTTGCGTCAACAGTCGCCTGGCCAGAACCATCAGTCTGAATAGTAATTTTGCCGCCACCACTGAGGATATCCAGGTCGCCCCCAGCAGCAGCGTCTTCTGCACTACTACCCAACGTCAGGCTGTAAGTCATGCCGCTGGTCAGGATAATGATGTCATCTCCAGCAGTGTTGTTCGCAGCAATAACTGCTTCCCGCAAACTAATCTTTCCATCCATACCAGGATTATCTATCAGGGCGCTAATGCTGCTAGTACGTGCATACACATCCCGGGGATCGCTAGTGATGGAAACATTCACATCTGCTAGCACACCCGCGTAAGCATTTTGTACCACCTTTGAAAATGCCAGGGGACTGGAAACTTCTCCTACGGTCACCTCCAGGTTCCAGTTCCCCCCTTTGGCCGCATTTCCCGTCCGCGTTTTCGAGGCCGCAATATTTGCTCCGGTTGCTGCCTGCAATTTTTCGAGAAATTCTGCTCCCGCATCCCCCGCTGCTACATTACAACCATAGAGGAGCAGATGAGTCACATTCCACCGGTGCAAATCACTCCCATACTGCTCTAATGTATCGAGACTCAGTTGGCCATTGCCCAGATACAGGCATCCTGGGGCCCCGTGAGACACAATGTGAACGTTCCCACCTGCTCCCTTCTGCCTGATATATGCTTGTAAATATTGGGTTATTTGGGCCACGCCATCCCTGTCCGAGTCCAATATAACCACTTCGGTTGACCGTTCCAGACCGGAGACCAGTTGCTCTTTGTCTTCAACTGCTGCATCAATGAAGGCGATCGCCTTTGTCTCGGGTACTGCAACTTGCTCTTTTGTATCGATCTTTCTTAACTCAGAAGTAATGGTAATGTTCATTTTTTGTTTTTTTATCTTACTTTTTTGAACTCATGTTTGTGATTTTTTTGTGAAGGTCGAAAATTTTTTTCGTAGGTAGACTGCATTCCCAGTAAATTGGCTTGCGCCAGTGGGATAATATCGTCTGGTATGGTCAAAGAGGCGATCGGGCCTACCGATAATTCCCGGCCATTAATACCTAACATCCCAGTTTTCGCTAAATCAAGCCGTGATGCTTATCTCTGGGTTTCTATGAGATTTCTGGATCGCGCCAGTGACCACACCCGATTGACAGTTTCCCTGCCGGATGCCCAATACCCCTGACCTGTTTCTAGTAGATGCCCTGATGCCCATCAATGAGAGAGATTTTCCCGTCTACCTGACTATCCCTGATTTTCTCGGTCAAATCGCGCTATTGACTAGGCTAGTTTACCGAGTTTTTACTGATATTTATCTATATTTGAGATTATAACAAAAAAAAATTACATCTGCAATAATTTGAGGATTTTTTTGGGGAAATGGGTTTTAGGCCCGAATAACGACATTACCGGCGGCCTAATATGCAGATTGCCAGCATCAACTGGTCATATTTGACCAAATCTTGACAATCGCAATATGCAAGATGAAGATTGTCTGAAGTGAACGAATTTCCAGGGTTCTGGGCAATATAGTAGTAGATAATTTAATTAGGTCAGCAGCAAGCAGCAGCCGGTCACGACCAGACTCATAAATCCTCACCTACAAAAATCTATGCGTATTCTGATATATTCCTACAACTACCATCCAGAGCCAATTGGCATCGCCCCTCTCATGACTGAGTTGGCAGAGGGTCTAGTGAAACGAGGTCATCAGGTGCGGGTGGTCACCGGTATGCCCAACTATCCCCAGCGCCGCATTTATGATGAATATCAGGGCAAGCTTTATCTGACAGAAGAAAGAAACGGTGTCACGATCGATCGCAGCTATGTTCGGATCAAAGGCCCTCACCCCAGCCTACTCGATCGCTTGCTACTGGATGGCAGCTTTATGGTAACAAGCTTCCCCCTCACATTCAAGGGTTGGCGACCGGACGTGATTTTATCCACCAGTCCTCCCTTACCCATTTGCGTACCGGTAGCTTTATGCGGCTGGTTGCGTGGAGTGCCTGTGGTACTCAACATTCAGGATATTGTCTCGGAAGCAGGGTCTCGCGTAGGTTTGCTGAAAAAAAGTGGTCTGCTGAGTCGCGCGGTGGACGCTTTAGAAAAATTTGCCTACTGGACAGCCCAGAGAGTAAGCGTGATTGATGATGGGTTCAAACCCAAATTGGCCAGTCAAGGAGTCCCCGCCGACAAAATTGTCACCATTGCCAATTGGGTGGATGTTAATTTTATCCGACCTTGGCCCCAGGATCGGGAGAACCAATTCCGCCGGGACAATCAACTTGATGGTAAATTTGTAGTGCTCTACGCTGGCAACATTGCCCTCACCCAAGGTTTGGAAACGGCGATTCAGGCCGCAGCTCAGCTCCAAAAGTACCGGGAAATTGCTTTTGTAATCGTCGGAGAAGAGTCGGCCCTGGAGACATTGCAGGAGTTTCGCTCTACCCACGAAGCTGAAAACGTCCATCTGCTACCGTTTCAACCGCGAGAAAAGTTGCCAGAAATGCTGGGGGCGGCAGATTTGGGGTTAGTAGTGCAAAAGGATCGGGTGACAGATTTTAACCTGCCGTCCAAAATACCGGTACTTCTGGCCAGTGGTCGGGCAATTGTGGGCTCGGTGCCAGCAAGGGGGACGGCGGCCAAAGCAATTAAGAACAGTGGCGGCGGCGTTGTTGTGGCACCAGAAGACCCCCAAGCCCTAGCGGACCAAATAGAAAAACTATACCGCGATCGCGCTCTGGTCTCTAAGCTGGGCGAGCAAGGCAGAAACTATGCTGTGGCCCACTACGCCTTCGAGCAAGCGTTGGCTAAGTATGAAGAGGTGTTTGCCGCGCTGACGGAAAAAAAGCCGCATCCACTGCTAGAAAGGAGTAGTGAAAGTTGACGCTCATGAGCGTATGTCAAGAAACCCGGTGGCTCTTGGGGCAAATATCGATACCGCCCAGAAGACACCGAGTTTACGAGCATACTTGACCGACATTGAGGTTTGATGATAAAATTAATCAATACCTAACCCGACAGACCGGTTGCTAGCGCTAGCGAAAAAATGGAATTGTTAGAAGATAGCTTAAAACTAGCGAGGATCATAGCTGGGGCAGCGGACGATCGCAAAGCAGCAGACATTGTCATCCTCGACCTGTCAGAAGTGTCCTATCTGGCAGATTACTTCGTGATCGCTACGGGGTTCTCGAAAGTCCAGGTGCGGGCGATCGCCCGCTCGATCGAAGATAGAGTAGTTGATACTTTCGATCGCTATCCAGCACGCACGGAAGGAAAAGCAGAAGGAAGTTGGGTACTCCTGGACTACTCGGATGCGATCGCTCATATCTTTATGCCCGCAGAAAGGGAGTATTATAACCTAGAAGCCTTCTGGGGACATGCCGAACGGATAGAATTTAACAGTAGTGCTAATTGAATTAGGACCGATACCCGTGAGAGAGCCACCTCCCATCTCAGCTTGCCCCGTACCCTGGGAACAGCAACCAATCAATGAGTATAAAAACTTGAGTGACTCTTGTTTTTTTGACTGGGCAACTCTCGAACTGCCAGGCTATCTGAGGAAAATAGCGGTAGTTTGGGGTATCAGTTGGCTGATAACAGGACCGGTGGCAGCAGCAAGCTTTGCACCGGCGAAGTATCCAGTCCAGTTCCTGCTTTGTGGTGCGGGTGGCGCTAGCTTGTGCTTGAGTTTGGTGCTGCTGAGGCTTTATCTGGGATGGAAATATGTGGGCGATCGGCTCAATAGCGAGACAGTATTATATGAAGAATCGGGCTGGTATGACGGTCAAACCTGGGCGAAAACTCCCGAAATGTTGGCTCAAGACCGGCTGATATTCACCTACCAAGTCCAACCTATTCTCCGGCGGGTGATGCGAATCTTGGCATTCCTGGCTTTATTGTTGCTGGGGGAGATGATAATTTGGGTTGGTTTGTCGCTACTATCGAACTTATACAGTTGAAAGATAAAACTGCTCGATCTCGATCGTCGGTAGTCCCGGAGGTCCTAAAGTCAAAGCCATGACTAGAGTAAAACGAACTCAAGCAGCAGAACTGGAAGTCAGACTGCTGCGCGAAGGAATTACAGAATCGACTCATCGCGTCCAAGCGGTTGTCTGCGACCACAGGGGACGTGTTCTTTCCGTGGCCGGTGACAAAGAAACCGCCACCTTCATCCGTTCTTCGCTGAAGCCTTTTCAAGCCCTAGCCGTGACAACAACCGGCACGATGGAACGCTACGATCTCACAGAGCGAGATTTAGCGATTATTTGTAGCTCTCACAAAGGGACAACAGAGCAAGCGCGGCAGGCATTTAACGTGCTGTGGCGCTGTGATGTGGATGCCTCCATACTTCAATGTCCCATCCCTGAAGGGAAAGAAAGTCCCCTACAACACAATTGTTCTGGCAAACATGCGGGGATGCTAGCTGTCTGCCGGCAACGGGACTGGCGAGTGGAAACTTACTTGCGGCGCAATCATCCCGTGCAGCAGCAGATCTTGAACAAAGTCGCAGATCTGCTAGGGATGCCAGCTGATGAGTTTATCGGTGCTCGGGATGATTGTGGTGCCCCTACCTATGTAATGGAACTGGGACAAATGGCTAGTTTGTACGGAAAGCTGACCTCCGGTGACAATCTGGATATGGAGCGCATTGTCCGGGCGATGATCAATCACCCGACTCTGATAGCTGGAGTGGGCGAGTTTGACAGCGAACTGATGACGGCGAGTTCAGGAGAACTGGTCAGCAAAGCCGGTGCAGAAGGAGTTCAGTGCATTGGTAAGGTCGGCGAGGGCATGGGATTAGCCATTAAAGTGATGGATGGATCCAAACGGGCCAAACATGCTGTGGCGATTCATTTGCTGAAGCAGCTAGGTTGGATAACGCCGGCAGTATCGGAAAATCTGGCCGAGAAGTTCATGACATTGACTGAATTCAAGCGCTTGGAGGTGATTGGGGAATTGACGATCTGAAAAATTTTTTCAACAGACAAAATCTCTCAAACTCAGTCAGGGAGAGGCTTTCGTGGATTATTGAAGAGAAGATTGCGAAATTTTTCCCAAAATTTTCTCAAAAAAGGTTGCCAGATCTGTTTTTTTTAGTTATATTAGATTTATCGACGCGGGGTAGAGCAGTCTGGTAGCTCGTCGGGCTCATAACCCGAAGGTCAGTGGTTCAAATCCGCTCCCCGCTACCAAATTATCAATCTAAACAAAACCCTGCAATCAGAAATGGTTGCAGGGTTTTGTCGATCTAGTGCTCGGCCTCCCCGCCCGAACCCTAAAGGGTCCGGCTACTCGAACCAAGCCCGCCTGCGCGGGCTATATTACATGCATAATCAATGCCGCTAGCTATCAACTACAAGTGAGCGCACCCGTTGTCAGCGGGGAAGCGTTCACTGGTACGTCGGCCTGGTGCGTTATATCAAATCTGATTGAATGCCCATAATAAAAATTTCATCAACTGTAGGTTGGGTTTCCGCTACTTACCCAACCGGTTGTTGGGTTTCGCTGAAACTGCCGGTTGGGTCTGGAGCACGAAACCCAACCGGTTGTTGGGTTTCGCTGACGATCTAGATGGTGAGAGTCGGGTTTTCACAAATTGTGAGTAATTACCCGGACTTGATGATACTGGGGTGTGGTCAAAAACAGTTGATACACCCGAGACCTTGCGCTCTGCGTTGCATTCGGGAAGGATATCTATCCTTAACTAGCTGCTGCGCAGCCGCTGCGCTACGCTCCTACAGGGGTATACGACAACTGGTCCGGATCGGAAATGATCGACGGGAAATGAGCCACACCCTCCCCAATTAAATCCCGCGCTCAAATGTCCAAAATTTGAGGAGTTTTTGTTAAAAATGTCCAAAATTTTCGTATTTTCTACGTAGACAAAGTGGTCAGTCCATCAGTACCATAAGGGTGGATGGGTGGGTGTTAGTGGGATGGTAAGTATTTTTGACTTTTTTTTAAAAAAACTTCAACCTCGCGTATTTTTTGTAAACAAATCTCTCGCTCTCTCGCGCGGGGGTCAGCTCGCTCGCGGGGGTATATTTTTTATCTTTGCTTAACTTTTCTTGCCGAAAGTAGGCAGGTGCGAGAGTGGTCCCTGAGCGTGAGCCGAAGGGCAGCAAATGACTATCAACTACTTTTGACCACACCCACGATACTGTGCTGGTAGCGTCTGGTGGGCGGTAGAAGGTGCCGGTGATGGCGCGATCGCCCTACATAAGCGTGCCGTAAATCCCTTGCCAGGCATAAGCGCAATATTTGTTGGTGTTTATCTCGGGTAGGGTGGAGAAGACAGGAGAACCCAAAACCAGGGTTTGGCAGAATTATCCCACACAATCATTGTCTTAAAAAGTTGGTCGAAATCGGTTATCAGTTATCGGTTGTTCGCGGTGATAACTAACAAAGTTCTCGGGAACAAGGGATATTTTTATAAATCCTAAATGATGTAGATGTAGAAGGACAATCTATTTTTGACCGGGAACAAATAATGGTAATTAAGAGACAAGGGTATCGAGAACATGAATTGCAAAATAATTATCATCTAGTTGCACGATCGAGGAAATTAATGCTATAATGAAATCAATAAATAATTAGATCTGGTTGCATGAATAGCGCCGAAAAAGAGGTTGAGGAGATAGCATAGATATAAGTAGGTAAAGACATTAACAGGAGAGAGAAAAAATGGATATTAAATTAAAACGCCCGATTTTAATCGGCGGAGTGGGCCTATCGATGGCACTATGGTTCTGGGAAAGCATCCAGCAAGAAATGGGTCAACTGTCAGAGTTGACGATGATGGGCGCGATCGCCTTAACTGGACTCTGGTGGTTCAAGCAAAAAGCTGCCAAGACTCTGAATTGGCCAGGAACGGAACCGGTGGATAAAGAAAAGGTGGAAAAGGCGATCGCCAAAATCAACGGGGCCATTAACCAGTTAGAAGCGGAAAAGCAAGATGTCTCGACCTGGCGCCAAGGGGTCGAACAGCTGACGGCGGAGTTAGACCGGAAGGAAATTAGCCTGGCGGTGACCGGTGGTAAAAGCGTGGGTAAAACCAGCTTGATCCAAGGACTTGATTCAAGCTGGGAAATTCAGGAAACACCCGCCTTATTTGTGGTTGACGATGGCGAAACAGCAGCAGAGGAAATCTTGTCCAACTCTGATTTAGTGGTGTTTGTGACGGCGGGAGACCTGACTGACTCGGAGTTTCAAACCTTGCAGCAACTCGCAGCAGTCCACCAGCGGACTGTATTGGCCTTCAACAAGCAAGACCAGTATTTGCCAGAGGAACAACCGGTGATCTTGGAGCAGCTGCGGCAGCGGACAGCAGGAATATTGGAGTCAAAAGATGTGGTGGCGATCGCCGCCTCTCCCGATGCCATGAAGGTGCGCAAGCATTCGGAAGATGGTGAGGTTTCCGAATGGATGGAAAACCAACAACCACAGATCGCACCCCTAACCGAAAGGTTAAGTCACATCCTGGAAACGGAAGCTCAACAGCTGGTCTGGGCCACAACTATGCGCCAAGCAGATATCCTCAAGGGTGAGGTAAAGGAAGTCCTCAATGGACTGCGGCGCGATCGGGCCCTGCCCATTATCGAGCAATATCAGTACATTGCTGCTGCTGCTGCCTTTGCGAACCCCATTCCCACCTTAGATTTACTGGCAACTGGGGCCATTAACGGTCAGTTGGTGATGGATTTGGGAGCAGTTTATCAGCAAAAATTTGACCTCGATCGGGCCCAGAAAGCTGCGGGCACCATCGGCAGTCTGATGCTGAAACTGGGTTTAGTTGAACTTACCACCCAAACCATTAGCGGCATCCTGAAAAGTCATGCCGTCACCTACGTTGCGGGTGGAGTCGCCCAGGGAGTCAGTGCTGCTTATTTGACTCGATTGGCTGGTTTAAGCTTGATTGAATATTTCCAAGCTCAGGATCTGACTGTAGAGGAAGGTTTCAATCTTGACAAGCTGGGAGAAACCCTGAAAAATGTGTTTCAACAAAATAACCGCATGGCCTTTTTTCAGGGTTTTGTCAAGCAAGTGGCAGGCCGTCTGGTGCCCGTTGAACCCAAATTAGCTGAGAAAGCTGTTAGTTAGTTGTTAATTATTGGTTCATGGTTTATGGTTAATTGTCAGCCATGAACCACGAACAATATAATCCATTCGACCGGAATTATGCATCGATTACGCACGCTTCGCTACGATCTAGACGGCACCAAACCATGCAAGAATTTATGTTATTTGACGACTCTTTCTTTGTCTGAATAGAAATGCTTCCGCTCCTACAGGTATCTTTGCAAATATGCAGTGTACCCGCATATTTTAAATGTTAATAATTTATATATCTCTACTTGCATTTTTATGTCTCTACTTTCGTTATAGTTTTCCCAACTGATTCGCTCCACTCTCCACAGATCCATTACCTGGAGGTGCAGACTGGAAGGAACGGAGACATATTATCATTTTGCCAGAACGACATGCGATCGCCTGGATTTGGCGCTATAATGAAATGAGCGGAGACGATCTCCGACAGGGAGGAGAATTATGACTCAGGAACTAATGGACTTAAGGACTAGCATTCTTGAGGGAAGGTATGAGGATGCTTTGCTAATTGTAGATGAACTAGAGGGAATGAGCAAACAGGGAATCCTGCGAAATATCGAATCATTTTTAGTCAGGATGCTGATGCCGTTGATTAAAAACCAAGTCGATCGGCGATTAACTAATTCTTGGGCGGCTTCAATTCGCGGTTCGCTGGTAGAAATAAAAAAGCTGAATCTCAAAGACAATAAAACATCTTATTACGTCAAATCGGATGAATGGGAGGAAATGCTTGCAGATGCATTAGAACTTGCTATAGGTGAGGCGAGTGTGGAAGTAATGGATGGTACTTACACTCCATTTCAACTTGAGGAGATGGTGGAAAAAAATCAGTTAATCCTGACTGCTAAGAGTCTATTGGATCTGACTTACCGTCACTCGAAAAGAGCGTTACCCTCTGTTATTAATGATTATTTAAGTCAGTTACCTGGAGGTGCAGACTGGAAGAACGGGAAACGATAAATTATCATTTTGCTAGAACGACATGCGATCGCCCGTATTTTGTGATATCATCAAATTATCGGGAACAATGACCTTGGGACTGGGAGGATAATCATGACTCAGGAACTAATGGACTTAAGAACCAGCATCCTTGAGGAACGCTATGACGATGCTTTGGTAATTATCGACGATCTAGAGGGAATGAGCAAACAGGCAATCCTGCAAAAGATTGCATCATTCCCTTACTTCCCGTCGGGTTGAAAATGGCTCAAACCCCCATGATTGCGTTCAAGAGATCCTCAACTCCGAACTCCGAACTCCACCCCTCACGTTATCCTACCTCCTCGATCGCCGCGAGCAAGGCATCGAAAGAACCGACATCGAAAAACAGCACGATGTCTCCTTGAACTTGCAGTTCCTCGATATCAAAACGCGCTTGTGCCAAGAGCACAGTTGTGTTAGCATCAGACTGCTTGATTGGCATCAAATGCTCCACTTCCTCCTCTATATAAGTGGGAGGAACATAGGTGAGAGGCTTATCTAGCACATTCCCTATTGAACCCATCACACCGTTGATCACGATATTGCCTACTTCCGTGAGGGTGCCAATCTTCAGGGAATCCAGTTCTGGACTTTCGGGATCCTCCCCCGTGAGCACTGCTACTAGGGTTGCAGCACTCTCCGTGGGGAAAACTAGCTCGGCGGTCCCCGCAAAAGAGCCCGTGAAGTCCAGCTGCACTGCGGAAAGGGGATCTTTACCGAGGCGTCCTATTAGTTCTTCTTGCAACTCCATAGGGGAGAATAGCTGGATCACGGGAATCTGCAATCGGATGCGGAATTCAATCATTTCATTCAACATCCCAGCCGCTTGACCAACACCTATGTTGATCAGCTCCTTCAAGGCATCCAATTGGTCGGCTGTTAGCTTCACTGAATCTCTCCTATTTTCCACCTAGAGCTTTGCCGATCGCCTCGGTGATTTCCGGCGCTTTCGGAGGCTTATTCAGCATCATAAAGGCTCCCAGATCCATGCATTGCTGACGGGCGCTTTCCTGGATGTCTGCTGAGAGCACGATTACCGGAATTTTTGACCCCCGATCGCGCAACTGCTGGAGCGTGCCAAAACCGTCCAGTTCCGGCATTAACAGATCCAGCAGAATACAATCAGGGCTATGGGCCGCCACCATCTCTAGGCATTCATTCCCATTGCCTGCTTCGATCGCCTCATGGTTATCTGCTTGCACTGCTTTTTTTATCATCCGGCGGGAAAACGCCGCATCGTCGGTAATTAAAATTAATGCCATTTTCGGGAATTTTTCCTATACATTCTGTGGGACTATCGCGACCAAAGTTATTTTAGCTAGTTTGGTACTCAATTGAGCTTTCATATTCAATATTTTCGGCATCCTGGGCGAGGGTAAAGTAGAAGGTTGCCCCCTGGTTTATGGCTGCTTCTGCCCAGATACGCCCTCCGTGACTGTGAACGATCCGCTGCACCGTGGCCAGACCAATGCCTGTGCCTTCAAACTCAGACGCATTATGCAGCCGCCGAAAGGGAGTAAATAGTTTATCCGCCCTGTCCATATCAAAGCCTACACCATTATCGCGCAAAAAATATACCAGATCGTCAGGGGTCTTTTTTCCTGGGCAATTTGCAACATTACAAACACCGAATTCTATTGCAGTTTGCTTTTCCTTCGACGTATACTTCCAGGCATTCCCTACCAAGTTTTCTAGGGCGATCCGCAGCATATTTTCATCCCCTTGAATGATGATGTCCGGGGCGATCGAGAACTTTGCCTGTCGTTCCGGTTCCCTCATCTGGAGCGATTTGGTAATATCGAACAGCATCGCACTCAAGTCCACTGGCTCCCATTTTAGCTCGCTGCGAACCGCTAGAGATAGATTCAGCAAGTCTTGGATCAGCTGCCCCATATCCCCGACCGCCTCACGAATCATTTGAATATAATGCTGGCCTTTCCCCTCTAGCTGGTTGGCGTATTTTGCTTGCAGTATATAGCTGAAACCATCGATCGTTTGCAGTGGGTTCCGCAGGTCGTGGGATACCGTGTAGCTGAAGGTTTCTAGTTCTTTATTTAGGGCTTCTAGTTGCTCAGTACGCCTTTTCAGTTCTCTGTTAGCCGCTTCTAACTGTAAACTGCGCTTTTTTAGTTCTTCTTGGGTCCCCTTACGCTCAATGGCATAGCGGATCGCGTGGACTAGCAGTTCCGCGATCGCCGTGTTCTTGACTAGATAATCCTGGGCACCCTGCCGTACCGCCTGACTCGCTAGCTGTTCGTCATCCATCCCAGTTAGCACTACAATTGGTAAACTCGATGCCTGCTCTTGCAGGGTTAGGAATGTCTCCAGTCCTTGGCTGTCTGGTAAGGAAAGATCCAATAATATGACGTCAATTTTCTCTGCTGACAGGCGGGCGATCGCCTCTGATAACCGTTCCACATGAGTCAGCTTAAACCACAAACTATTGTTGTCCCGCTTTAACTTCTCTTCGATCAAGAAAGCGTCTCCGAGGTTATCTTCCACCAACAGGACTCTAATTATCTTCGCACCATTCCTTTCGCCCATATTCCCTTTCCCCACTTATCTTTCTTGTTTATTCCTCACGGTTTTATTCACTCTGATGGTAGCTGAACTATATTGAACCAAAAGCTTTCAATCGAATTCACGACTTTCAGGAAATCATTGTATTCAAATGGTTTGGTAATATAGCAGCTAGCGTACAGCCTGTAGCTATTCAGGATATCTTGTTCCGCCCTTGAGGATGTGAGCACTACCACGGGAATTTCCTTGAGGTTTTCATCCCTTTTTATTTCCGTCAACACCTCAAAGCCATTTTTCCTGGGCAGATTTAGATCCAGCAGGATCAGATGGGGACGGGGTGCCCGAGTATATTCTCCTTCTCGACGTAGATAATTCACCGCCAACTCGCCGTCCGCTACCTGATGCAGGCTGTGGCGCACCGGGCTTTCATTCAGGGTACTGGTGATTAAAAATACGTCACCTGGGTTATCTTCTACCAATAATATTTCCAGACTTTGACTGAGTTGATTACTATTCATTCTTGATTAGGTTTATCTGAGAGAGTAAATTTAAATGTCGATCCTATGCCCGGTGCTGACTCTACCCAAATGCGTCCGTCATGACGCTCGACAATTTTCTTGCAGATCGCCAGTCCGATGCCCGTGCCGGGATATTCCTGTCGCGTGTGCAGGCGCTGAAAGATCAGAAATACCCGCTCTTGCTGCTTTTCCTCGATACCTATACCATTATCCTTCACCCAGAACAGCCACTCACCCTCCTGGCGTGAGGATCCTACATTTACTTCTGGGTCCTCTTCCCGGCGGTACTTAATCGCGTTGGAGAGCAGGTTCTGAAATAGCTGCACCAGTTGTCCTTCATCTGCTAGCAATGTCGGCAGGGGGTCTGCGTTTATATCGGCACCACTCTGTGAGATCGCAAACTGGAGGTTGGCGATCGCTTTCTGTAAGGCCGCTTCCGAGTCTGTCAACTGAAAGTCTTTCCCGTACCTCCCCACCCGCGAATACATCAGCAAATCATTAATCAGCGCCTGCATCCGGGTCGCCCCATCCACTGCGAAATTAATGATTTGGTCTGCTTGGGCATCCAGCTTGCCAGAGTACCGCTGTCCTAATAGTGTAGTAAAGCTGGTCACCATCCGCAAGGGCTCTTGTAAGTCATGGGAGGCCACATAGGCAAACTGTTCTAATTCGGCATTAGAACGTTTTAGTTCTGCCTCTGTCCGCTTCCGCTGCTTAATCTCTGCCTGGTACCGCTGGATCCGGTGGGTCAGTTCTGTCACATCCTGGATCGAGATCAGGGCGTAGAAACCGGGGTCATCGGTGAATGCTGGCACTGCCGTGATGGTGGTCTGCTGGATGCGGGGCCGACCATTGGGCATTTCTGCGGGAATCACCGCCTGGTGCAGTTGGGAGGAAAACACCGCTGGAAACCCCTTCTCAAACACCTGTTGCAAGCGCAACTTATACTTAGGTGCTTGCAGATGGGGAAAACTGGCGTCAAGGGGCCTGCCGAGAATTTCCGCTGTCGGAATTTTCGTCCAGTCCGACAGGCAGCGGTTCCAAAACAGCACCACCAAATCTTGCCGCAGCAGACACAAGCCCACTGGCACGTGATCCAGCATCCTCAACTTGCTTGCTGCTATCTCAATCTCTTTCATCTACCCCCAAAACCCGTCATTTTTTTATTCTATAGCATACAGCTTTATCTAATTGTACTGGCTTGAAACCATCATCCAGATTCAGGGTGGTTTCCCCGCCCCCTAGAAACAGGTAGCCATCCGGTCGCAACAACTGCCGCACTCTACCTAGTATAGCCTGTTTTGTCTCAACTGAGAAATAGATCAGGAGGTTCCGCAGAAAGATAATGTCCATTTGGGGCATTGCTGGTGGCCAAGCTTTAGCTAGATTTAATTGGCTAAATTCTACCATTCTGCGGATTTCTGGGTCCATCTGCCACTTATTGTCAGAGTAGTGGAAATATTTTAATAATAGTGTTTGTGGCAGTCCACGGCTAATTTCCTGCTGATTGTAGCGTCCCTCACGAGCACGGGCTAATATTTCCTCAGAAATGTCGCTCCCTAGCAACTGCACTTTCCATGTAATTAGCTGGGGAAAATTTTCTCTCAGTAGCATGGCGATGCTGTAGGGTTCCTGGCCACTGGAACAGGCGGCGGACCAAATACTCAGGCTACGACTGCTTTCTCGCTGTTTTATTAGTTCTGGCAAAATGGATTTCTTCAGCGCCTCGAAGGGATGCTTGTCGCGGAAAAATAATGTCTCCGTGGTCATCATTGCCTCGACTACCTGCTGTTGTAAATTCTTCCCTTGTTGCAGGCGCAGTTGCGCTACCAGTTCGCTCACGGAACCCACTTCTATTTTCCTCGCTAATGCTGTCAAACGGGACTCTACTAGGTACTTTTTGTCCGACCCCAGCTCTACTGCTGCCCGATCGCGCACCAGTTGGCAAATGTACTGAAAATCTGTTCCATTTATCGACATTGGCGCTATTTGTAAATTGTTCATTGTCAACTGGTTATTGTCAATTGTTATTGCCGCTCGACTATTTTCTCTTCTCTTTCATTATTTCTTTTCAGATTTAAATAACAAATCTAGGAGTAATCTCGCTGGAAAAAAGAGGAAAAAGTTACCATCGATTTCCAGGTCTTTTATCTGGAAATGTGACCGTGATAGAACTATGGTTGAATTATAACTCAAATCCAGTAAATACAATATTTCTGCTGTCGAACATTCTCTATGTTTGGGAGTTGCATATTGCACTTGATAGTTAAACGCATTGCTTAAAGTCCCGATCGCACCATTGATGGCAACATTACCGATTTCAGCTAAAATATCAGCTTTAGATTGGGTAAATTCTTCAGGGGAACATTCTTCTTCAATGAAGTTCAATACTAGGGCGTCTGCTGCTTCTATTGATAATAATATCTGGGCCGAGCCAGAAAAATTACCAGAAAAATCAAGCTGGGCTACAGATAGTTCGTGGTCTCCTAACAGGACTGCTAGTTTTTTTTGCAACAGCAGTGGGGGAAATGCTTCATTCACGGGTTCGGCAAATTCAATTTCGCAGGAGATTAATTCACTCAAATATTCGAGCGCCATGGCGAGGGCGGAGCTAATGCTCGACTGCAAGCTAGTTTTGTCAAATATTTGCGAGTCGGTTAAATTAAACTCAAAATTAGGCATGGGTGCGACAACTTCCTGGATCTGCCGGGAAGCGATCGCCAGTTCAACGGTGCGGTGCAATTCTATTTTTTTGAGAGGTTTGTTAATAATAGCAAATATCCCTATATTGATAAAATACTGACTCAGATTTCCGGGGATATTCTCACCGATGATGATTATGGGGACATCCAAAAAATGGAGAAATTGAATGGCTAGCAAATAATTATTCTCAATCATTGAGAAATCTAGCACCACGCATCCAGGATGATGACATTCGGCAATATCCAGGCATTTGTATACGTCGCTAGCTTCCACAAATACATACTCTTCTGCTTGCAACGCGACACGTTGCCTCTGACGTTCTATGTCAGACTCACAGGCGATCAGAATTAAATAAATTGGTTTAGAAAAAGTAGGCATTACCTATTAAGTAGTAGATCGGTTTTTTGTAAAAACATGGTTTCTGGGGTACTGGCGAACATATTAGCAAATCCTCGGTTTTGTTTCCGCACGAATGCCGCACTGGTATTATTCAGCTAAATCGATAACAACGGGACTCCATATAAATTAAATATCTTATCCCGCGTTAAAATTGTTAACCCTTCTGTCATAGCCTGAGCAATTAACAGCCGGTCAAATGGGTCTTTATGGTGCAACGGTAACCGTCCCAACCTCAAAACATGAGAAGGATTCACCGCTAAAAACGATATTCCATTTTGACTTTGACTCTGATAAATTTTTTCTAAAGGTTGATTGACGGTTAACTTTCCCAACTGACTTTTAATTTGAATTTCCCACAAACTCACAACACTGACAACACTGTATCCGGTTGCATCAAAAACTCCACAATCTCATTTGATAACTGTTGTGGCTGACTATCCCACCAAATAAACGCATGAGTATCTAATAAAACTTTCATAGACCCCAAAAAGCGTCAGGTAAAGGCTCATCAAAATCATCGCTCATCACCATTGCCCCATAATTTAACCCGACCTTGGATGTCACTGGTTGCTCAACTGGCAATGGCATAACCTTGGCCAAAGGCACTCCCGATACGCACAACAGCACCTCGGTCTGATTTTGAATATCAGACAATAAATCTATTAAGTTCTCAGATAACTTAGTAATCTCAAAAGTTTTCTGTGACATTTTCAGCTCCCCCAACCTTCCCAGTAATGTCAAGTATAATATTATTTCGGTGCTACTTACCCGATCGCTTGATAATCTCACTAGAAATTTGGTGCAGCGGCAATACCCGATCGGCCAGACCGGCGTTGGCCACCATTCCGGGCATGCCCCACACCACACTGCTAGCTTCATCCTGTACTAAAATTTGACCGCCAGCTTCCCGAATGCATTGGCAACCAGCAAGTCCATCCTGTCCCATGCCGGTTAGCACGACGGCGAGGGTCCCCGCACCATAACTGTTCCCTAGGGAACGAAAAAGTACGTCCACCGCAGGGCGACAGGAGTTCTCCGGTGGGCGTTTGTGGGTGCGAATGCGGACATTTTTCCCTTCTCGCTCCACTACCATGTGGAAATCTCCTGGTGCTAGCCATACTTGCCCCGCCCGGATCTCAGCACCGTCAAAACCCTCGGCTACCTGGAGTTGGCAGGTTTGTGAGAGTCTCTGTGCTAAGCGTTTTGTGAATAGTGGTGGCATGTGCTGCACGATTACTACCGGTACTGGGAAATTTGCTGGCAAGGCGGGCAACAGACTAGCGAGGGCGTTGGGACCACCCGTGGATACCCCGATCGCTACTATCTCCACTCGTTCGAGAACTTTTGCTGGTCCTCTTGCTGGTACTTTCGATAGCGGTGGCCTCACTCGGGTCCGAGGCCGATCGCCCCCCCTAGTACAGAATACTTTAATTTTCCCAATCAGTTGTTGGCGCAGATACTGCAACGCTGCTTCCTTGCTACTGGTGTTAGCTGGTTTTGTGACATAATCTGTAGCACCTAGGGCGATCGCGTCCAGGGTAATAGAGGCACCCCGTTCCGTGAGGGCGCTGAACATAATCACCGGCATCTTGGGATAGTTTCTCCGGATCGCCCCCAAGGTTTCCAGACCGTCCATTTCCGGCATCTCCACATCCAGTACAATCAGGTGGGGATTTACCTGGGGAATTTTGGCCAGGGCGATCCGACCATTTGCGGCCACCCCTACTACCTCTAGTTCTGGATCCTCTGAAAGGACATTGGATACCATCCGCCGCACTAGAACGGAGTCATCGACAACCAGAATGCGGATTTTTGGCATGGTTCGTTCATTGCTAATTGTTAATTGTCAATGGTTAATTGCTGGGGTGGTATTTTTCATGAGTAATGATAATGCCAGAGGAGCGCCCGCAATCTCACCGACGATGCGTTCGATCGCTCTTCATATCATATAGGACGGGGGGATTGCTTCGGGGATCGACAAATAGTTTGTTTGTCAGCCCCCCTCGCAATGACAGGTTGTATCCCTTGAAGTATTGGAAGCAGCGGTTCTAATACTTCGTAGGTTCAAAATTATTTAAAAATGCGCAGGAGAGCCCTACCACAGGGGTGTGGTCAAAAGTAGTTGATAGCCGGGTGCATTGATGATACATATAGCCCAGGCCGCCACAAGCATGTAAGAGTTACAGACAGCGGCGCAACGGTTACAGACAGCGGCGCAACGGTTACAGACA